>NZ_JBXALD010000003.1:0-679091 GCF_058799075.1 Cupriavidus sp. GW822-FHT06G04
TTCGGTCCGATCAATGCATGGATCGAGCCGCGACGCACGCACAGATTCACGTCGCTCACTGCGGTGAACCCCTTGAACGACTTCGTCAGGTTACGGACTTCCAGTACGTTGGTTGTCATCTGATACGCAAGGAATTGCCGCGCATGCAGCGCGGCAACGATTGGAAGACGAGATGGAAAGCCGACGGCGGCGCCGCCGGCAGGCCGCCCGGCGTGGCTTACTTCTTGACCAGCGTGCAGCGCGACTGCGACAGCGGCTGGAACGCCTCTTCGGCCGGCACCGTGGCGACGAGCTTGAGGTAGTCCCACGGCGACTTGGAATCGGCGGGCTTCTTCACTTCCATCAGGTACATGTCATGCATCATGCGACCATCGGCGCGGATGTAGCCGTTCTTGGCAAACGCATCGTTGATCTTTGCCTTTTTGAGCGCGGCCATCACGGTGTCCGAATCGTCGCTGCCGGTGGCCTGCACCGCCTTGAGGTACTGCAGAACGGCCGAGTAGGTGCCGGCATGAACCATGTTCGGCATGCGCTTCATGCGTGCAAAAAAGCGGCTGCCGAATTCGCGCGTCTGCGGGTTCAGGTCCCAGTACCAGGCGTCTGTCATCTTCATGCCCTGCGTGAGCTTGAGCCCCAGGCTGTGCACATCGCTGATCGTCATCAGCAGGCCGACCAGCGTCTGGTTCTTTGGCAGGCCGAAGTCGTTGGCGGCCTTGATGGCATTGATGGTGTCGCCGCCGCCATTGGCCAGCGCCACCACCTGCGCCTTGGAGGCCTGCGCCTGCAGCACGAACGACGAGAAGTCCGAAGCGTTCAGCGGATGCTTGACCTGGCCGACTACGGAGCCGCCCGACGCCTTGACGACGTCGGCGGTGGCAGTTTCCAGCGAGGCGCCGAACGCGTAATCGGCCGTCAGGAAATACCAGCTTTTCAGGCCCTGCTTGACCATCGCCTTGCCAGCCACGTTGGCCAGCGCGTAGGTGTCGTACACGTAGTGCACGATGTACGGCGAGCACTCTTCGTTGGTGTGACGCAGATTGGCGCCGCCGGTGATCAGCGAGATGCGCTTCTTTTCGGACGCGATGCGCGAGACCGCCAATGCGACCGAGGAATTGGGCAGGTCGACGATGGCATCGACGCCGTCGCGGTCGATCCATTCGCGTGCACGGGCGCTGCCGATATCGGCCTTGTTCTGGTGATCGGCGGTGACCAGTTCGATCTTCTTGCCGGGCAGGCCATTGCCGAAATCCTCGATGGCCATCTTGGCGGCTTCGACGGAGCCCTTGCCGGCATAGTCGAGATACACGCCGGACAGATCGGTCATGACGCCGATCTTCACAACATCGCCCGAGATGGCTGCGCCGGCCGCGCCGGCAAATGCCGTCAGGCTCAACGCCAGGGCAGTGGACAACAGGGTGGCTCGCTTCATTTTTTCTTCTCCGTGGTGGTGTGGCTAGAAATCTGTTGCGCGGGCGACGTCGCCGTCCGCGCCATACGTCTCCATATGCCGTCCGTTGGCTTCAGCGGGTTCGCGGTTTGTCGATCCGCGCTTCAGGCCGCCATGTGCGCATAGCGGTAATCGCTGGGCGGCACGAACGTTTCCTTGACGGTGCGCGGCGACACCCAGCGCAGCAGGTTCAACGCGGAGCCCGCCTTGTCGTTGGTGCCGCTGCGGCGCGCGCCGCCGAAGGGCTGCTGGCCGACCACGGCGCCAGTTGGCTTGTCGTTGATATAGAAGTTGCCGGCGGCAAAGCGCAGCGCATCGGCGGCCTGCGCGATGGCGGCGCGCTCGGTGGCAAATACCGCGCCGGTCAGCGCGTAGGGGCTGGTGCTGTCGACCAGCGCCAGTACTTCGGGCCACTGCTTGTCGGCGTAGACGTAGACGCTCAGCACCGGGCCGAACAGTTCGGTTTCCATCAGCGTATGGCGCGGATTGTCGACTTCGAGCACGGTCGGCGCGATGAAATAGCCGACGCTGGCATCGGTCTTGCCGCCGGCCACCACCTTGACGCCGCTATCCGCCGCGGCGCGCTGCAGATGGCCGTCGATGCGGTCGAAGGCACGGCGGTCGATCACCGCGCCCATGAAGTTGGTGAAGTCGGTCACGTCGCCCATGCGAATGGTCTCGACCAGCGCCACCAATCGTGCGCGCACTTGCGGCCACAGCGATGCCGGCACATAGGCGCGCGAGGCCGCGCTGCACTTCTGGCCCTGGTATTCGAACGCTCCACGCAGCAGGGCTACGGCAAGCGCTTCCACGTCGGCGGAGGCATGCGCCAGCACAAAATCCTTGCCGCCCGTTTCACCTACCAGGCGCGGATAGCTGCGATAGCGCGCGACGTTGCGGCCGACTTCGCCCCACAGCGTGTCGAAAACCGCCGTCGAGCCGGTGAAGTGGATGCCGGCCAGTTCCGGGCGCGCCAGCACCGCGCCGCTGACGGCGACCGGATCGCCCGGCAGGAAGTTGATCACGCCCTTGGGCAGGCCGGCGGCTTCGAGCAGCTCCATAAACAGGAAGTTCGACAGCGATGCGGTTGCCGCCGGTTTCCACACAACGGTGTTGCCCATCAGCGCCGGAGCGATCGCAAGATTTCCGCCGATCGCCGTGAAGTTGAATGGCGTGACCGCATAGACGAAGCCTTCCAGCGGGCGGTATTCGAGATGGTTGCGCATGCCGGGCGACGAGATCGGCTGGCCGTTGGCCAGCTCATGGGCGAACTGCACGTTGAAGCGCAGGAAGTCGATCAGTTCGCACGCCGAGTCGATTTCGGCCTGGTAGGCGGTCTTGCTCTGGCCAAGCATGGTGGCTGCGTTCAGCCGCGCGCGCCACGGGCCTGCGAGCAGGTCGGCCGCTTTCAAAAAGACGGCGGCGCGCTCGGCCAGCGTTGCCTGGCTCCAGTCGCGCTGGGCAGCCACGGCTGCGTCGATGGCTGCGTGGATGGTGCCGGCATCCGCGTTGTGGATGCGGCCCAACTGCTGGTGGTGCGCGTGCGGCGCGCGCACGTCCGTGAAGTTGCCGCTGGCGATGCGTTCGCCGCCGACGATCGCCGGGATTTCCAGCACGCGTGCCTGCTGCGCGTCCAGTTCTGCAATTAGCGCCTGGCGTTCGGCGCTGTCCGGTGCGTACGACAGTACCGTTTCATTAGTGAATTTTGGATGAAGATTGTGTGCAGACATATACGTTGCAAAGCCTATTGGATATGTAAGTTTGTAAATTGGATCCAATATAGCAGCGCAAATATTCAGGCACAATAGGGGCCTCATTCGAATCGCACACCGATCTCCAGCACTCCATGTCCACGCAAACGGGCCGCGCAAGCGCTCCAACCAAGGGTTTACCCCAGATCATTCGCGATCAGCTTCGCTACGAAATCCTGAAAGGCACGCTGCCGTCGGGGGCGCAACTGCGCCAGGACGCGCTGGCCGAACGCTTCAATGCCAGCCGCATTCCGGTGCGCGAAGCATTGCGTCAGCTGGAAACCGAGGGCTTGGTGACCTACCAGCGCAACCGTGGCGCGGTGGTTTCAGGGATGGACGTCACGCAGATCTGCGAATTGCTCGATATCCGCGTGGCGCTGGAATGTCATGCGGCGCGACTAGGCGTGCCGAACATGGTCCAGCAGGATTTCCAGCAGATGCAGGAGATTCTGGATGCGTATTCCAAGTCGGAATCGCTGGTGGAATGGGCCGAATACAACCGGCGCTTTCACCTGGCGCTGTGCGCGCCGGCTAACAACAAGCGGCTGCGTCGCCTGATCGAAGAGTTCTGCCTGAATACGGACCGCTACACGCACGAGCAGATGTCGCTGGCCACGGGCAAGGATGGGCCGCAGGCTGACCACTACCGCATTCTTGAAGCGTGCAAGGCGCGCGATGCGCAACAGGTTGCCGCGCTGCTGGAGGAACACATTCTCGAGACCAAGCGCAACCTGCTGGCCAGCGAGCGCATGAAGGCCGAGGACTGATGCGCCAGTTCAAGGGGGTGGGCGCGATGCTGCGTTCCCACACCGCCGGCCGCTAGTCCCACGGCCGGCCGGTTTTGCCGACCAGTTTCCGCAGATCGCGGGACCGCGGCGGTTTTCTCAGCCCGGATGCACTACCACCAGCAAGGCCGTTGCCGCGCTTTTGCCGGGATTGCCGATGGCATGGGCGACATCCGCACCGTATCGCGCGGTTTCCCCGTGCTTCAGCTTTTTCTCTTCGCTCCCGGAGCGCACCGTCATCGATCCCGTCAGCACGGAAAGATGCTCCTGCGTGCCCGTGTCATGCGGCTCCGATGCCAGCACGCCGCCGGGCTGGATCGACAGTTCGTACCATTCAAAGCGTCCCGCCAGATCGATCGGCCCGAGAATGCGCAGCTCGCAGCGCGCGTCCGGGCTCTTCAGCGCGGGCACCGCATGCGCTGGCACCACGGCGATGGCCGGCGCCGCGGCCGCGGACGAGCCGTGCGCCAGGAAATCCGTCAGGCTCACGCCCAGCGCGTTGGCCAGCCGCCACAACACCGCCACGGTGGGATTGGCCAGATTCCGCTCGATCTGCGAAAGCATAGACTTGGAGACACCTGCGCGGCGCGACAGGTCGTCCAGCGACAGGTGCTGGCTCTGCCGCAGGGCCTGGAGCGCGCTGCCTACTGCGGGCGGCCCGTCTGCGGTGGCGGGCGTTTTGGCGGAGGATGCTTGCGTCATCGATAGTCGTTCGTTATAGTGCACGAATCGTTCTTTATACAGAACGCGTTCGATTTATCGATCGAACGATCCGAGACACTACCACCGGGAGTCTGGCCATGTCGAGTACCGAGGCCTTTTACGCATCGATCCGCGCCGAGCTCGATGCGATCCGCGATGCGGGCCTGTACAAGCGCGAGCGCATCATCGCCACGCCGCAGGGCGCACGCATCCGCACGGCGGATGGGCGCGATGTGATCAACCTGTGCGCCAACAACTATCTTGGACTGTCGTCGCATCCAAGCGTGATCGATGCCGCCCACGACGCCTTGCGCACGCACGGCTATGGTCTGTCTTCGGTGCGCTTTATCTGCGGCACGCAGGATCTGCACAAGACGCTGGAGCAGCGTCTGGCGCGCTTTCTCGGCACCGAAGATACGATCCTGTACGGCTCTGCGTTCGACGCCAACGGCGGCCTGTTCGAAACGCTGCTGGGACCCGACGACGCCGTGATCAGCGACGAACTGAACCATGCATCGATCATCGACGGCATCCGGCTGTCGAAGGCGCGCCGTTATCGCTACAAGCATAACGACCTGGAAGATCTGCGGGCGCAGTTGCGCCAGGCCGATGCCGATGGGGTGCGCTACAAGCTCGTGTTCACCGACGGCGTGTTCTCGATGGACGGCACCGTAGCGCGGCTCGACGCCATGCGCGCACTATGCGATGAATTCGGAGCACTGCTAGGTATCGACGAATGCCATGCCACCGGCTTCATGGGCGCGCGCGGACGCGGCACGCACGAGGCGCGCGGCGTGTTCGGCAAGATCGACATCATCACCGGCACGCTTGGCAAGGCGCTGGGCGGCGCGTCGGGCGGCTTCACATCGGGGCGCAGGGAAGTGATCGACCTGCTGCGGCAACGCTCGCGTCCCTATCTCTTTTCGAACACCGTAGCGCCAGCGATCGTCGGCGGCAGCATCGCGGTGCTCGATATTCTCGAAGGCAGCACCGAATTGCGCGACAAGCTCGCGCAGAACACGGCATTTTTCCGCGCGGGCATCGCGCAGCTAGGCTTCGACATCAAGCCGGGCGACCATCCAATCGTGCCGATCATGGTCTATGACGCCGACAAGGCGCAGAAGCTGGCCGATCGCCTGCTGGAACTGGGCGTGTACGTGGTCGGATTCTTCTTTCCGGTGGTGCCCAAGGGCCAGGCGCGCATTCGCGTGCAGATGAGCGCGGTACACGATACGGCCGCGTTGCAGGCGGCGCTCGATGCGTTCGCGCAGGCGGGCCGCGAACTGGGGCTGATTCGATGAGCGATCGGGGTCACACCAGTACTGCCACTATCGCGCCGAAAATCCTGATCGTGGGCGCGAACGGACAACTCGGCTCGGAGCTGGCATTGGCGCTGGCCGAGCGCCATGGCCGCGCGCAGGTCGTGACGTCGGACGTGGTGCCGACCGGCCGGCACATGCAGTTGTCCCACGAAATGCTCAATATCACCGACCGCGGCGCGCTGACCACCGTGATCGAGCGACATGGCATTACGCAGATCTATCTGCTGGCCGCGGCGCTGTCCGCCACCGGCGAAAAGGCCCCGCAATGGGCCTGGAACCTGAACATGACGGGCCTGCTCAATGTGCTGGAAGCCGCGCGTCATCACGGCATCGAGCGCGTGTTCTGGCCCAGCTCGATCGCCGCGTTCGGGCCCACCACGCCGCGCGTCGATACACCGCAGAAGACCGTCATGGAACCCACCACCGTGTATGGCATTTCGAAGCTGGCCGGTGAAGGCTGGTGCCGCTGGTACTTCGAGAGCCATGGCGTCGATGTGCGCAGCGTGCGCTACCCGGGTCTCATCTCGCACAAGACGCCGCCCGGCGGCGGCACCACGGACTACGCCGTGGACATCTTCCACCACGCGGTGCGTGGCGAAGCCTATACGTGCTTTCTCGACGCCGGCGAGCGCTTGCCGATGATGTATATGCCGGACGCGATCCGCGCGACGCTCGACCTGATGGACGCGCCGCGCGACGCCGTGCGCGAGCGCGGCAGCTACAACCTCGCCGGCATGAGCTTCACGCCGGAGGAGATCGCCGCGGCCATCCGTCGTCGTCTTCCCGAATTCGAGATCCGCTACCAGCCCGACTATCGCCAGGCCATCGCGCAGGGCTGGCCCGATTCGATCGACGACAGTGCGGCGCGTCGCGACTGGGGCTGGCAACCGGCCTATGGGCTGCAGGAGATGGTCGACGACATGCTGGCCAATCTGAGCGCCGTGGGCGGCACTGCGCCTTCCGACTGAAATTCACTCGTTAAATGACGGCCGGATCACGCTTACAGAAACCATTCGGAAGGAAATCATTTGCATCCTAATTAGTTCAGGTCTATCATTTGACCTATGTCACAAATTGATGCCCTCCGATTCGCCTTCACCGGCCAGCTGATGCTGGCCGGTCGTCAATGGCGACAGATCAGTCAAGCCGCCGTGACCGCCCATGGCATTTCCGCGGCGGCGGCCGCGCCGCTGCTGTTTATCCGGCGCCTGGGCGGCGGGGTGCGTCAGGTCACGCTGGCCGACTATGTCGGTGTGGAGGGCGCCACGCTGGTGCGCCTGGTCGATCAGCTCAGCGCCGCCGAGCTGGTGCGCCGCGAGGTGGATCCCAGCGACCGGCGCGCCAATGTGCTGTCGCTGACCGAGGCGGGCGAGCGCATGGCCGAGCAGATCGAAGTGGAATTGAAGCAGTTGCGCGCCGAGGTCTTTGCCGACGTCAGCGAGGCCGATATGGCCGCCACGCTGCGCGTGCTCGAAGCACTGTCGCGCGCTGCTGCGGCGGCTTCCTCATCGGCCAGGCAGGAGTCCTGAGCAGCATGATGAGCTGGCCGTCTTCACGAGACTGGATCTTTTCCTTCAAGGCTTTTATCGCTGCGATGCTGGCCTTGTGGATCGCGATGTACCTTGGCCTGCCGCGTCCGTACTGGGCCATGGGTTCGGTCTACATCGTCGCGCATCCGCTGACCGGCGCCACACGTTCGAAGGCGCTGTACCGCGTGCTGGGCACGCTGCTGGGCGCAGCAGCTGCCGTTGCCATGGTGCCGCCGCTGGTCAATTCTCCGCCGTTGCTGATGGGCGCCGTGGCGATCTGGGTGGCTTGCCTGTTGTATGTGGCGCTGCTGCATCGCACGCCGCGCAGCTATCTGTTCATGCTGTCCGCGTACACGCTGCCATTGATCGCGCTGCCGGCCGTGGATAACCCCGTGGCGGTGTTCGATCTGGCCGTCGCGCGTTCCGAGGAAATCTGCCTCGGCATCCTGTGCGCCAGCGTGGTCGGCGCCATCGTGCTGCCGGCGAGCGTGGCCAACGTGCTGCGCGACAAGTCGCGGCAATGGATGGCCGACGCGGCGCTGTGGGCCGGCGACATGCTGTCGGCATCGCCGGGCGCCAAGGTTTCGCAGCACCATAGCCGCCATCGGCTGGCCGCCGATATCCTGGCGCTCGATCAACTGATCAGCCAGCTCTCCTACGATGCCGAAAGCGCCGAACGCGTGCGCGCCGCACGCGAATTGCGCGGGCGCATGACCATGCTGCTGCCAGTGCTCTCGTCGCTGGCCACCATCGTCGAATCTCTCCAGGCCGCGGGCGGCCTGCCCGCGGCACTGGCCGCGCAGATGCGCGCGGTCAAGGCATGGATCGAAGCCGGCGCGCCCGGCGACGCGCGGCCTGCGCTGACCGCCACGCCCGCGCAGGCGGGCTGGGACGCCGCGCTGGTGACCGCCGCCGAAGACCGGCTGCAGCAGATGGTGGTGCTCTGGCATGACTGCGTGTCGCTGTGCCGCCGCCTTGGCGAAAAACATATCGAAGGCAACTGGGTGCCCGAATTCCTGCGCTGGGAAGTGGGCCGCGCGCGTCACTACGACCACGGCATGCTGCTGTTTTCCACCGTGACGGTGGCGCTGGCGATCTTCGCCATGGGAATGCTGTGGATCCAGATGGGCTGGGCCGACGGCGCGGGCGCTGTCGCGCTGGGGGCGATCTCGTGCTGCTTCTTTGCCGCGCTGGACGAACCAGCGCCGATGATCCAGTCGTTCTTCAACTGGAACGTGGTCTGCCTGCTGATCTCGCTGGTCATGCTGTTTGCCGTGCTGCCGGTGGCGCACGACTTTGAAATGCTGGTGCTGATGTTTGCCGTGCCGTACCTGATCATCGGCCTGCTGGTGGCGCAGCCCCGGCTGGCCATGATCGGCATGCCGCTGGCCGTGGTGACTGCCAACGACATCGGCATCCAGGGCGCATACAGCGCCAACTTCCAGGCGTTCTTCAACAGTAACGTGGCGGGCATTGCAGGCATCGCCTTTGCGCTGGCGTGGACGCTGGTGGTCAGGCCGTTCGGCACCAAAGCTGCCACGCGCCGGCTGGTGCGCGCGGGCTGGAGCGACATTGCCGAGAACGCGCTGGGCCGGCATCCCGATTCGCATACGCGCTTGCGCGCCCGCATGCTCGATCGCCTGGCGCAACTGGTGCCGCGACTGGCCGCCAGCGACAGCGAAGTATCGACCGACGGCTTCAGCGAAGTGCGCGTGGAACTGACTGCGCTGGCGCTGCAGCGCGAAATGGCCGACATGTCCGGCGACGAACAGCATGCGGTGCGCCGCGTGCTGCGCAGTATTTCCACCTACTACAAGGCGCGCCTCGATGGCTCGGCGGATGCGCCGCCGGCCGCGCTGCAAACGCGCCTGGCCCATGCTCAGCGCAAGGTGCGCTCGCGCGTGGCGCTGGCCGCATTGGTCGATATGCAGGTGGCCCTGTTTCCGCCGGCGTTGCCGGCACCCGTTTCCGCAAATGCATGATGCCCGGTGAATTCAGTATCTACGGCGTGTTCATCCCCAGCCTGCTGGTGTGGATGCTCGCGGCCTTTCTTGTCACCAGTGCGGCGCGCGCCGTGCTGACCCGCGTGGGCTTCTACAAGCTCGTGTGGCACCGATCCCTTTTCAATCTGGCGCTGTACGCCATCATCCTTGGTGGAGTGGTAGCGATGGCGCCGTGGCTGCAATCATGAAACTCAGACTCTCCTCGCTCGGGCCGATCGTGTTGACGTTGGCCGTCACCGCGGTTGGCGCGGTCGTTGTCAAACATCTGTGGGACTACTACACCGTGGCGCCGTGGACGCGCGACGGGCATATCCGCGCCGACGTGGTGCAGGTGGCGCCCGACGTATCGGGTCTGGTCACGCGCATCGCCGTGAAGGACAACCAGCATGTCAAGGCGGGCGATGTGCTGTTCGAGATCGACCACGAACGCTACGCGCTGGCGCTGCGTCAGGCGGAGGCCACCGCAGCCGCGGTGCGTGCGACCCTGGCGCAGGCGCGCCGCGAAGCATCGCGCAGCCAGAAGCTGTCCGACGTGGTGTCCAAGGAAATCATCGAAGAGGGCCTGGCCAAGGTGCAGCAGGGCGAGGCCCAGCTGGCGCAGGCCGAAGCAGCGATCGGCGTGGCACGGCTGAACCTCGAACGCACGCGCGTGGTGAGCCCGGTGGAAGGCTATGTCAACGACCGGCTGCCGCGCCTGGGCGACTACGTCGTGACCGGCAAGCCGGTGCTGTCGATGGTCGATTCGAAGTCGTTCCACGTGGAAGGCTATTTCGAGGAAACCAAGCTGCAGGGCATCCATATCGGCAGCCCCGTCGACATCCGCATCATGGGCGAAAAGCGCGTGCTGCCAGGCCATGTGCAAAGCATCGCGGCCGGCATCGAGGATCGCGACCGCACCAACGGGTCGAACCTGCTGCCCAATGTGAACCCGACCTTCAACTGGGTGCGACTGGCGCAGCGCGTGCCGGTGCGCATCCAGTTCGACCAGATGCCCGATGACGTGCGTCTGGTCGCCGGCCGTACTGCCACGGTGTCGGTCAAGGCCGATGGCAAGACGGCCGATCAGCCCGCCGCGCCGGCAGCGGCGGCTGACAAGAGTGCCTCGCAAGACAAGGTCGCGCTGGCCGGCAAGAGCGCGTCCGCAACCGGAGCCCTGCAGTGAAACGCTTTGCCCGCGCCACGCTTGCGGCCATGTTGCCGCTTGCGCTGGCTGCATGCATGACGGTCGGTCCCGACCACAAGGTGCCCGATGACGCCGTAGTCAAGGCGTCGGCCGCCAACGGTCCGTTCGCCGGCACCGAGAACGATGCCGTGTCGATTGGCGATGTGCCCAACGACTGGTGGCGCCTGTATGACGATCCGCATATCGACGATCTGGTCAAGCAGGCGCTGGTGGCCAACACCGATCTGCGCGTGGCCGCCGCCAATCTCAAACGCGCCATCGCCGTTTATCACGAGGTGGAAGCCGAAAACCTGCCCGAAGCGAAATTCAAGGCCAGTGCGGAACGTGGGCAGATTGCCGGCGAACCGTTGCTGCATGAAGAAAAGATTCCGGCGATGAACTTTGGCGACATCGGCTTCGAGGTGTCGTACCTGATCGACTTCTGGGGCAAGCTCAAGCGTGCCGACGAGGCGGCGCTGGCTGCCGCGCAGGCCAGCCATGCGGCGCTGGACCAGGCCCGCGTGGGCGTGGTGGCGGAGACCGTGCGCGCCTATGTACAGGGCTGCACGGCCACGCATGAGCTGCACGTGGCGCAGCATCAGCTCGATCTGCAGGAGCGCGGCGTGCAACTGGCGCAGAAGCTGGTGGATGCGGGGCGCGGCCAGCCTACCGATCTGCTGCGCGCGCAGGCGCAGGCCGAAACGCTGCGCTCGGCGCTGCCGCGCTATCGCGCCGAGCAGGAAGGCGCCGCCTATCGCCTCGCGGTGATGCTGGGCAAGCCGCCTGCCGCGCTCGATGTGCGCAGCGTGGCGTGCGAGCACGTGCCCGCGCTCAAGCAGCCGTTGCCGGTTGGCGATGGCACGGCACTGCTCAAGCGTCGACCCGACGTGCGTCAGGCCGAGCGCGAACTGGCCGCCGCGACGGCCAAGATCGGTGTGGCGACGGCAGACCTGTTCCCGCAGATCCGCATTGGCGCTTCCGCCGGCTTCACCGGGATTCTCGATCACCTGGGCCAGGCGCCGACCGCGCACTGGGGCTGGGGACCGGCGATCTCGTGGACCATTCCCACCAGCGGCACGCGTGCGCGCATCCACAACATGGAGTTCGGCGCGGAAGGTGCACTGGCGCATTTCGACGGCGTGGTGCTCAAGGCGCTGCGCGAAACGCAGAGCGCGCTGTCGACCTACACGCACGAACTCGATCGCAACCGGTCGCTGCGCGCCGCGCGCGACAAGGCGGACGAAGCCGCGCGCCAGAATCGTCTGCTATGGCAGGCGGGACGTTCGCCGTATCTGCAAAGCCTCGACGCGGATCGCACGCTGGCCAACACCGATGCCGCGCTGGCCGCTTCGGACGCCCAAGTGGCGATGGACCAGATCAACCTGTTCCTGGCGCTGGGCGGCGGCTGGCAGGATGCGCCGGCGATTGCTGTAGGGGGACAATAAAGATTGAGAAATCTTGCCAATAAAGTTTGAGAATCCGGTAAAGCAATCGGTGGGAAAGCCGCATCGTTACAGGCTCTACGGTTTTTTTGTCGGCGCAATCGACACATCACGGCCAATCGTGACTGTCTTCTGCGTGCTGTCCGCTTCTCATGCCTATTGGCCGTCTTTTCGGTGCAGCGCTCACCTGAACCGCTTCCGTCTCTGTGACCCAGAGAGCAAGACTAGGCAGTCAAGACACTCTCCACTCTCCCTCCGGCATACCATGACCACCTCGACCGCAATCGACTCACTGTGCGATTTGGCTAGACTGGACTAAGTCGATAAGGGGTGGGAATGAAAACTATTCATTTTTAGAAGATGAACTTCTCTCGACTCGTCGACGCCGCTGCCGGTGGGGAAGAAATAGTTATCGCCAAGGCGGGTAAGCCGGCGGCGGCGCTGGTACCAACTAAGGCTGCTGTAAAGGTGCAACGGTTTGGAGACCTGAGGGGAGAGATCAAGATCGCGGACGATTTCGATGCGGCGTTGCCGGACGACGTGCTGGCTTCGTTCGAGGGGAGTTGATGCGAGTAATTCTCGCCGGCGAGGGCATCGGCAACTGGGCCCAGTTTTTCGGAAGTCGAAAAGCAAAGTGCGGCAATCACTGCACCGGAGAAAACCTGCCAAGCAACCCGCCCTCTCGAAGCTTTCTATAGTCCGTGTGACGTGCGAGGGACCACGTCTTTAGCCTCATCTGTTCAGCAAACTGGGCAAAATGTTGGAATGTGCCTAGGATACTGGACATATGGAGACGTTACGCAGCACAACCCCCGTTCTCGAGCGCCAATTGCTTCTGCAGTTGGGTGATCGAATCAAACGCCTGCGCAAGGCGAAAGGCCTGACGACCATCGAGATGGCTCGACGAGTGGGGGTGTCGCGGACGACGCTCACTTCAGTCGAAGCTGGAGATCCGACTCCATCGATCGGAACCTACCTGCGCGTGATGTCGGTACTGGGCGTCGCTGGGGATCTCGCGATGTTGGTGTCGGATACGTTTCAGCCCGCACCGCCGGGCTCAGCCAGCGCGAACACTCGGCGCGCTACCCCGCAGGTTCAGGTCTTCGTTCGCTCTGATCCGGATCGGCATCAAGCTCAAGATCTGCAAAGCCTGGCACTACATGAGGAAGCGGTGCGGTTGCTACGCACCAACCCAGAGCTTGTAGATCGGGTAAGGGCGACGCTGGCTAAGTGGCTGGCCAATGGACCGAGTCGCTCCGAAAGCTTGTGGAGGGAATGGGAGAACATCATTGCCCATAACATGTGGCGGAAGGCGCTTGGGCGTACCAAGCGGGCTCAGGAGCTGAGGCAGGCGTCGCCGCTACCGACGGTGCTACCGGACGATGTGCGGCAACGCGTCATCTTTCAGGTTAGAGCGCTTAAAAAGGGGGGCGTTCTTGGGGATGTTGCCGAAGCCCTATCGGCTGAGGGGGCGCGATGAAGCGCGAGGACTTGGATCACATCATTCGCGCGTCTGGAAATATTTGGGACGAGTATAAGATCCGCTACGGCTCGGACTATTTCGACAGTCGTCCGCTCCTGGCAGGGCAGAGCGGTAGCCGACAATGAAATCCTTATTAATCTGGGGCCGTCATTTGACCGAACTGATTTAGAAAATCGAGTAAATGCAGCAAATCTTCGGGAATCGTCTCTCGCGAGAATTGATTGGCGATAACTCCATCGCTCAGTGTCACCCCACAGGATTCTTGCAATTGGCGGTTAAGATTGGCAAGAATCTCCTTTCCAGGCACCATGGCTTCGCGCCCCTCGACCTGCGACCACCTAGCTTCAAATTCCCTAGATAGCTTTGCGTTAACGGTCGCTGAATCTAGATTGCCTGCGGTACGTTTCTTGAAGTCAGAATAGCGAGCAAGTAGTTGCGCAAAAACCTCGTGGCGTACATCTTCCATATTCGCATTAAGTAGAGCTTCAATATTCGGAAGCATGCCAACAAATTTACCCGTTCTTCGCTCCCTCTCTCGCAGGCGAGCTTGAAGGGCTAGAGTAAGTGGTTTGACTGTGAGTAAGTAGTTTTCGATTTCTTTGCGCTTGTGTATGTGTACGTAAAATCCGTTCTCTTTAAGCTCTCTCTCGATTTCGGATATTTCTTCGTCGCACCGATAGTCGCGATCGAGAATTACCGACCGCAGAATCTTCCCTCCGACTGTCTTCTCGATGCCAGCAGCGAGATCAATTGCCCTTCGAGGATTGAAACCTTCTGTCTGGATCACCGCAAAATCACTGCGGTTTGCGAGTTTTTGCATTCCCAGCGTTCGAGCTAATGGCGCAAGAATCTGAAAATCCAATCCTTCCACGAAAACGGCACGCCGAGTTTTTGCAAGCTGCGTTAAGGTCGGGTTGAGGTTCGACCCTAGGGCTGAAAAAACCCGCTTTAATTGAGAAACATCTCGAACTCGGCTAGCCGAACTCTTTCGCTTGTTGATGTTTAAGAGACTAGTTGGTTCGCATTCTGCGATAATCTCTGTAGAGTGAGTTGCTAAGACAATATCTGGGCCCAGTTCCCGCAACAAGGAGACCAACTGTCTTTGAAGATCTGAGTGGAGGTAGATGTCCGGTTCATCAATGACCAAGAGGCTGGCCGAGGATGATTTGACGATAAAAGTCAACATTTGGCACCAAACTTGGAAGCCGTAGCCAGACCAGCAGATTTCGCGAGGAAATCGTTCCTCGGGGCAAAACATTAACAGAAATTTACCGTCATCGCTCAATTCCGGCCGTTCGATGTCCATCCCTGGCCAAGTTGATTGCACTAATTCACGAAATCGGGAAAAGTCTTCTGGGTAGTAATACCAAATATTTCGAAAATTACGAGACGCCCCGCTTGCGAGTAAGGCCTTTCGTGCGGCTTCTTTTTGATACCGAGGTTCGTGCTGCTCCACAGGGCCGAGAATCGGGACAAATCCAATATCAATGTCGTAAGCATTTCGAAATTGACTGGGACTTCGAATAGCGCCATTTTTTGGCTCGGCCACCAAAACACAAAGACCACGCTCGGGAAAATGCAAATACAAAATATTTTCATTGGATAGACGGAAGACTATTGTCGCAGTGCGACTGTCGTCATAGTCATGGAATATGTTCTCCGATGCGACCGGCAATCCATCAATATTAATCTTGTAGCCCTGCATGGCGATGCCATCGACAGTGACTCGTTCTGGATTCTTGGCGCGAGCCTTCCGTAAGCCTTCATGCAGAATCCGGAAGGCTCCGACAATTGTAGATTTCCCGGAATTGTTAGGTCCGGCCAAAACATTGAATTCTTGAAGATTTATGGAAAAATTTTTAAATGCTTTGTAATGAGTAAATTTTACAGAGACGACTCTCAATAAAGCCATAATTCACTCGCAATTATTTTATATTGAACACCAGCTCTCAGCGACTGGCATTGCCAGGCCGCCAATGGTGGAAATGGGGCGAAGCTCTGATTTACGGATGACCGCGCTATGTTAGCTTAGCTGGTCGAGTGTCGCCCCCCCCTGTCGAGGGGCGGAAGCACATGCCTATGGAACGTTTTAGACGACCCACCGAAAGATGTCCGTAAAAGGTGTCTGGACCATGCATGGGGAAGCATGTCGATTCGCTCCAAAAGCGAGTGGCAAATCTCGGGACCTCCCTTTATGCCCCTAACTGTCCACGGTTCAGTTTTGCGAACGGAAGCCGTAATTCAACCTCACAGCGCTGTCCGCGAAACCGTACGTGTTGTTGGGAACAACAAAGCATAAAAAGGAGTTGAATGGTCAAAAAAGTACAACAGCGGGACTCTAAGGTATTACTGGCTCGCGACGAAGAGCGAGAGCTTTTACCGAGAACATTGGTCCCTGCACAGGCGTGGCAGGAACGGTTGACGGTGGCGGGGCAGGCTTCCTCTGGCACTGTGATATGCCAGAGTCCAGTTTGAAGGACATCGCAACCAAGCTAGTCGCGGATGGTGTGGACCTCAGGAAGATGAGGATTCAAGTTCACTCGAACGTGGCCGGCTGGTTTTTCCCTGCCTGGTGGCCAACGAAAGCTTCCATCTACCTTCAGCTATGGCGCTGTGGCTTCCGGCTTCCCTGCCCAAAAGTGTCGTCATGGTTCCCTACCGGCAGAATTGGGCTGCATGTGAATGCCAACACTGGCGAAATTACGCCCACCGAGGTGCACCGTCACTGGATAGACAAGGATGAGTACGATCCCCCCTACGAGAAACTCATGTGGTGGGAAAAGATATTAAAGCGCTTAGGTGGCAAGAAAAGCAAATAGCTTGAATGCCGACACAAGGTCCGCTCCGGAAGGGGCGGGCCTTGCCGTGTGACGGACGTCGCGCTGGTGCGACAATGCGGCGTGGACAAGACTGTCCATTCCAACGGACAGCACGGAGGAACAGTGTGACGTGCGATTCCGCGACAAGACGAACGAGGAGCGACCGTGTGTGGCAATCCAGAAGTCGCTGCACGGGCTGCAGTGCTTCCGGAGCCTTCAGGGCCGCTGGCTGACAGAAACTCACGTTGATTGGCGAGTTCCCGGTTGCCACGCCGGTGCATAGCCAGTATGCACCGGCGTGAGCTATTGACGCGCTAACTCACAATTTTGCGATCATCGATCGGTATGGGTGTGGAGGCGTTTGCACCCTTTACTCCATCGAGCGCCAAGGTTGCCGCTTCCTTGAGGCATTCGGACAGAGACGGGTGAGGATGGACGGCGTGCGCCAATTCTTCGGCAGTGGCCTGCAGTTCCATGGCGAGCGCTGCTTCTGCAATCAGATCAGACGCATTTGGTGCCACGATGTGTACACCCAGGATCTCCCCAGTCCTCGCGTCGGCATAAACACTCACGAAACCATCGGTAGAGCCGATGCCCTGCGCGCGGCCGTTCGTCTTCAACAGCACTGAGCCGGTTGTATAGTCGCGCTTTTGATCGATGAGCTCTGCCTCTGTCTTGCCGACCCACGCAATCTCGGGGCTGGTATAGATTACTGAGGGGATTGCGTTCAGATCGACGAGGCGCTTCTTCCCTGCAATACGCTCCGCAACGGCGGTACCCTCGGCTTCGGCCTTGTGGGCCAGCATCGGGCCACGCACCACGTCGCCGATTGCCCAGATGCCAGGCACCTTGGTCTGGCAGTGGTCGTCGACTTCGATGACGCCGCGCTGATCCACGCCCAGGCCAACCGCTTCCAGGCCCAGGTTGTCGGTGTTCGGCACGCGGCCGACTGACACGATCAGCCGATCGACTTCCAGCGTCTGGTCCTTGCCGTCCTTGTCGGTGTAGGCAACGGTGACGTTGTCCTTGCCGGTCTTGACTTCGTTGACCTTGACGCTCAGGTTGAACTTCAGGCCCTGCTTGGTCAGCAGCTTCTGGGCTTCGTTGGCCACGCCTTCGTCGGCGGCGCCCAGGAATGCGGGCAGCGCTTCGAGCACGGTCACGTCGGCGCCCAGGCGGCGCCACACCGAACCGAGCTCCAGGCCGATCACGCCGGCGCCGATCACGCCCAGCTTCTTCGGCACCGTCTCAAACTTCAGCGCGCCTTCGTTGTCGCTGATCAGCTTGTTGTCGACGGCGATGCCCGGCAGGTGGCGGGCCTTCGAGCCCGTGGCGATGATGACCTGCTTGGCGGTCAGCGTTTCGCCGTTCACTTCGACCTGGAAGCCTTCGGCTGCCTTGCCGGCGAACTTGCCGTAGCCCTTGAACAGGGTCACCTTGTTCTTGCGGAACAGGAACTCGATGCCCTTCGTCATCTTGCCGACGATGTCGTCCTTGCGCTTGAGCATCTTGGCCACGTCGACCTTGACGTCACCCACGGTGATGCCGTGGTCGGCCAGGTGGTGCGAGGCGTTTTCGAACTCTTCGGACGAAGCCAGCAGCGCCTTGGACGGGATGCAGCCCACGTTCAGGCAGGTGCCGCCCAGGCGGGCTTCGCCCTTGGGATCGTCATAGGCGTTGCCTTCCAGGCAGGCCACGTTTAGACCCAGTTGGGCGGCACGAATAGCCGCGATGTAGCCGCCGGGGCCGGCGCCGATCACCATTACATCAAATCTCCCTTCGCTGGCTTCTTCGATGTTCACTGGGAACAACGAAACGTTGGAGAAATCACGTTCAGAAATTGAATCGGCGGCGGCGATAGAGTTCGCAGCCGACGCCATGGTGCCGAGCACTTCGTTGGGCCTAACAAGATCACCGGCTGCCCGATCGATGCTCAGCAAAACGCCGTCGGTTGGGGAAAGGATCTCGATGACGGTCTTCTCAGTCTCCACTTCGACGAGAATCTGATCACGGGCGACTTCCTCGCCGACGTTGACTCTCCAGCTAAGCAGGGTTGCGCCCTGGTCGAGGTCGCCGTTGTTTGGGACAGTTACGTCGATTGTTGTCATGGCTTAGAGTTGGACCTACGGTTGCTGATTGCAGCTCTTTCGCGACACCTGATTCCGTCGCGGTGCTGGGCCAGCGAGTGAGGGCGGTGCGGTCAAGTACGCTGACGCACAAGAGGACAGCGTATGGAAAAAGAGGGGCGGTGCAGAAGCAGCGCCCCTCCTTACTGCTTACGAGACTAGTTAGCTCGCAACGCAGCTACGAACCGCACCGTTACCTGCGTTACCCGCTGCGGCAGGCTTGGCTCCGGGTTCGACGATGCGTACAGTTGCGACCTTGTTCTGCGTGAAAAAGTCGATCGCATCCTTGCCCTGAACCTTGTTGTTGCCGACCAGGGAACCCTTGATGCCACCGAACGGCAAGTACGGGTGCGGAGCACAGATCCCAACATTCACGCCAACCATGCCGACGTCAGCTTCGGAGATGAACTTTTCGGTGTAATAGGTGTTCTGCGTGAAGATGCAGGCGCCATTGCCCAGCTTATGCTTGCGGATGGCGTCGAGAGCTGAATCGATGCAACCGATCTTGATGACGCTCAGTACCGGCCCGAAGATCTCTTCACGAGCGATCTGCATGCACGGCGTAACATTCGTGAAGATCGTGGGGCCAACGAAATAGCCTTCCTTGTTGCCTTCGGAAACCGACGGATTCCGGCCGTCGAGTGCCAGCGTGGCGCCCTCGGCTACGCCAATGTCAACGTACCGTTCGATGCGTTCCTTGGCCTTTGCGGAGATTACCGGACCCATAAAGACCTCGGGATCGGTCGCATCGCCTACGCGGACGCCCTTCGATGCGGCCACAAGACGTTCAACGAATTCGTCGTAGATTTCTGGAACGACGGCAATGTTCGACACCGCCAGGCAGCGCTGGCCGGCCGAGCCGTAGCCCGACATCAGCACGTTCTCGATGAGAAGGTCCATCGGCGCGTCTTCCATTGCGAGCAGGAAGTTCTTGGCGCCGCCGAGCAGCATGGTCTTCTTGCCGTTACGGCCGCAGCCTGCGGCAATGGCTTGGGCGGTTGGCGTGGAGCCCACCAGGCAAACGCCGGAGACATTGTCGTCGTCATACCAGGCTTCGACGGTCTCGCGCTCGCCGTGCACCACGTTGACCACACCCTTCGGAAGGCCGATATCCACGAGAAGTTGCATCATCTTCTGCATGAACAGCGGCGATTCCGTGGACGGCTTGTAGACGAAGGTGTTTCCGGTGCCGATTGCGAAGGGGATAAACCAGCCAAAGACCAGCGCCGGGAAGTTGAACGGGGCAACGCCACAGAAAACCCCGATCGGGGCCTTAATCACGCGGCCATTGATGTTGTTTGCGATGCCCTGGATCGTCTCACCTTGAATCAGCGCAGGAATCGCGCACGCCATCTGAACGATCTCGATGACACGGCCGACCTCACCTCGCGCCTCAGCGATGTGCTTACCTTGGTCGACGGCAACGGCCTGGGCAAGGGCTTCCAGATTGTCCTTCAGGGCCTGATGCATGAGGTGGATGTAGTTCATGCGCTTCGGCAGAGGCATGGCTTTCCAGGCGGGGAACGCAGCCGCGGCCGCGGCAACCGCGCGACGGGACGTCTCGGGCGAGGAAATCGGCACCTCACCGATGACCTGGCCGGTGGAAGGGTTACGGAGCGGGACATACTGTCCACCGACCTCGTCTTCCCACTCGCCATTGATATGGTTCTGAATACGGATGGCTTGAGAGTTCACTTTCATTCCTCGTGTGGTTGGTTCTAAAACTGGCTATGAATTGCTGGGGAAAATGGACCGGGTGCTGGACGGCCCGACGGGAGACGATTGGCGGTTACCCCATTCGAACTGCCGATCGTTGCCCTTGATCGATGACGTCGGACCGCTGGGCACCTTGCTGAAACCTGTCGATATCCTGCTTGGGGCGAATCAAGAAGATGGCTGTGAGGCCGCCCAAGAGAATCAATGTGCCGGCAAAGGCGAAGCCGGAGCGAAAACCCGCATACGTGTCCACGCCAATATCCACTGCGTGTCCCATGACCCACGGTGCGCCGATGCCAGCCAACGTATAGACGGCGTTGTTGATGCCGAGCATTGCACCCCGTTGCGTGGAAGGGCTGATTTCTGCAATGAGCGCTGCGCCAAGGTTGATCATGACGCTGCCGGTAGCGAAGCTCCCGATGATCAGCAGGATCTGCAAGAGGCCACCATCGATACGGGAAAGCCCAATCATGGAAAGGCCTGAGACCATGACGCAGCTACCGCCGAGCAAGCCTCTGGCGGCCCGACTGCTCCATCCACGTGCCAGGAGACGCTGTGAAGCAAAGCCTATAGACGGCGCCAGGAAGATCTGCGCCACGGAGGGCAGGGCCACAATCCAGCCTGCCTGCGTGGCCGAATATCCAACGCCCTTTACCAGAAACACCGGTAGCCAAATCACCGCCAGTGTGAGCGCCCAGTACGCAGAGAACGAACCCAGCATTGAGCCGACAGCGGTGCGACAGGTCAGGAGCTTGCGATAGGGGATTCGCGGAAGTTCATTGCATCCCACTCCACCTGCGCGGGTCCCACAACCTGTGCCTTCCTTGCCGAACACCAGCCAGAAAACGAGCCAGACCAGGCCGACCACGCCGAGAAAACCGAAGGCGGCGTGCCAGTCGTAGCTGACGATGATCCACGTCAGGAGCGGCGCCGAGATGCCTGTGCCGAGGACTGATCCGATACCGACTAGTGCGGAAGGAAAAGTCCGCTGCTTGTCGGAGAACCACTTGTATACGGCGTGTAGCGCGACTGGGTAGGCTGGACCTTCGCCCGCGCCGAGGATGACCCGATTGGCGATAAGCATCGGCAGGGTCACCGCGCCGATCATCGGGAGCTGGACAATGGCCCAAAGCAAGGCCATTGAGGCGATAACCACCTTGCTCGACACGCGATTGGCGATGAATCCACCAAGGATGGCGGAAATGGAGAAGAGCAAAAAGAAAGAGCTGCCTACGCGGCCAAACTCCTCGTGGGTGAGATTGAGCTCCTTGATGATCGGCACCGCGGCTAGGCCAATGATCGCCTTGTCAGCGAAGTTGATCATCATGAAAACGGAAAGCAGGGCTACGACGACCCATGCTTGCCGAGGGGGGCGTTGTTCGAGTGATTCCGGGACTGATGCCTTGCCAGTTGCCACGAGTTGTCTCCAGTGCTGTCCTGTCGCCCGTTCATCTTTGTGAATGGGACCATTGGTCTTTTTTGTGAATGTTATAAGCCAAAACAATGGAACGCAACGTTTCATTTCTAGGGTTTACCCTTTATAAATGAGCTCACGGCAACCACAGAGTGTCCTGACGAGGACTCTGCGCCGCTTTAGTGGCGAAAGTTCGGGTAAACGGTAATGAATGGAACGAAATGTTCCACTATGCTTGAGTGTGTGGGCGCGTAAGCGCAAACTCTGTCCCCAAAAGCGAGGTCCAGCGATGCTTCGACATTTCAGTCGGTGGCGGGAAGTACTGCGGCGGCTTGGTGCCTTCAGGGTGGCGTCCCGGCACTGGTTAATGCTCATCTATCACGCGTCTGCAACCTGCGCGATCCAGTGGGTTATCGACGATTCGCATTCCGCGGCGCACGACGAACCGTCTCGGAGGTCGCCCTGGTGGGGGACCTAGCAACGCGCGAACCCGCAGGATCTTTATGGCTTATTGCGAACAAACTGAGAATGGCAACTCGTCCCAAGACGGAAGTCTTGTGCCAAACGCGACTTCCGCCGATTACACCCTGCGCATCCTGGGTCTCGTCGCAGGTGCTAGTCGCGGCGCCACTGCCGTAGAGCTTTCCAGCCACCTCGCGCTGTCGAAGTCCACCATTGAACGAATCTGTAGTGGCCTCGTGACACAGGGCTACCTTGCGCGAGACTTGGCGGACGGCCACTATGTTCGGGGCCCGGCGCTTCGGCGTCTGGCGCTGAATGCACTCAATCGACGGGAACTCCGGGCCAAACGACAAAGCGTTCTGATGGAACTCGTCGCTGAGGTAGGGGAGAGCAGCAATTTCACTACCTTGGACGGCGCAAGTGTGCTTTACCTGGATCGCGTGGAGGCGCCGTGGCCTTGGCGCCTGACTCTTGAGCCAGGTGCAAAGGTCCCATTGCATTGCACGGCAAGCGGCAAGCTTTTTTTGGCCCTGATGCCGCATGGACGGCGTGAACAACTGATGGCGCAAAGCTGCATGGACGCGCTCACGCCGGCCACCATCGTCTCGCTCGAGGCACTGCGACGTGAGTGTGCGGAGATCGCCGGATACGGATATGCGCTGGATCGTGAGGAGTTTGTCCCCGGCCTGGTTGCGATTGCTGTTCCAGTCCTAGACGCGGCAGGAAAGGTCTGGGGGGCCATATCCGTTCATGGTCCCGCGGTCCGCATGACCGCCACGGATGCTGTGGCCAAATTGCCGGCGCTCCATCGTGCCGCGAAACAGATGGCGGATCTGCTGTGAACCCTGCGTAATAGTTGATAGCGAATCCGCCCGTGATACCATTTATTCAACATTGGAGCGTCCTGACCCGTTGAAATGGAACGATTTCATCGCACGGGTCCAGTGGACGGTACTCGACGGGCGGGATGGGCCTGCCCCCTCAGTTCACCAAGACCAAGCCATGGAAACTCAACGAATCGGTCGGAACACGAAACCTAAGAAATTGAATGGGAGGGTTTCGGCGCCCGCCAAGAACACGCCCGCGGCTGACGCTGCCGTATCGGGCGCACCGTCGCTTGGCGGTGCCATGGCCGACCGAACGCTGAGGCTGCTGCATGCTGTAGCGGGGGCCAGCCGTGCGATGACCTTGGCGGATCTTGTCGCAGAGCTGGGCCTGCCGAAGGCGACCACCCATCGATTGTGTGCGCAGCTCCTCGCGAGTGGATACCTTGCGCGGGATGTTGATGAGCGATTCTATGTGGTGGGCCCAACGCTCCGTCGGCTTGCACTCGATACCCTGAACCACGACGGATTGCGAGGACTTCGCCACGAGGTTCTCGCCTCTCTGGTACAAGAGGTCGGTGAGACATGCAATTTCACCACGCTGGATGGCGCCAGCGTGATGTATCTGGATCGCGTGGAAGCCCCGTGGCCTTGGCGCCTGACGCTTGATGCGGGAGCTCATGTACCTCTCCACTGCACCGCCAGCGGCAAGTTGTTCCTGGGGTTGATGGCGCCGGCTCAGCGAGAGGCACTGTTGGCCCAGTTGCCATTGGAACCGCTTACGCCGACTAGCATCACGTCTACGCAAGCTTTGCGCACAGAGTGCGAGAAGATCGCCGTCAATGGGTATGCATTGGATCAGGAGGAATTCATTCCTGGCTTGGTGGCTATTGCCGTACCTGTGCTTGACGGACAAGGGATCGCGAGGGCCGCAATCTCCGTTCATGCGCCATCGGCACGCATGAACGTCGAATCCGCAATTGGTAAGCTGCCCGCCTTGCGCGAAGCCGCGGCAAGAATGCGAGGCCTTCTGTAGATTCCAGGACGCCGGTACCACACAAATGGTACCGGTCTTCACGATGCGTGGTTGTCGCTACTCGACCACGATGCCTGCTGTCTTGATCAGCGCGGCGTAAGTCTTGATGTCACTGTCAAGGCGCGTCTTCAGATCTTCTGCGCCACTAATCCGCAGATCTGCTCCCTGTTGGCGTATCGCTTCGGCGGTAGCCGGTGTTCGCATCTTGCTCAACGCGGCTTGCAGTCGGTCCAGGATGGGCTTCGGCGTGCCAGCCGGTGCCATGAGTCCGTACCATGCCCCTGCTTCGTAGCCGGCAACGCCCGATTCCGCAATCGTGGGAATGTTGGGCAGTACCGGCCACCGCGACTTGCTTGCAACGGCCAGGATTTTCACCTTCCCGGCGTCATACGCACCGCGCACTGCGGCGAGGTGGGAAAACACAATGGGAACATGTCCGGCGATCACATCTGCCATCGCAGGACTGGCGCCTTTATAGGAGATGTTCCGGATCTGCACACCCGCCATGCGATTGAACATTTCCGCGGCAAGGTGCGCAGGGCTGCCTGGACCTGCGGAGGCGTAAGCCAAGCCGCCCGGATCGCTTTTGGCCGCTTTGATCAGATCGGCGACGGTATTCGCCTTGAAATCACGATTGACCACCAGGCAGTTCGGCACGTCGGCAATGATCGAGATTGGCGTCAGATCGCGGGTCGGGCTATAGGTCAGCTTGGGAAAGAGCGTGACGTTCACGGCGTTCGTGCTACTCGCCAAGAGCAAGGTGTAGCCGTCCGGGGCTGCTTTGGCGACAGAGTCCGACCCGATATTGGTCCCAGCTCCCGGCTTGTTTTCCACGACAACGGGTGTGCCCAGCTCCGTGGACAGAACGCGACCAATGTAGCGACCCAAATAGTCAGAAATGGCTCCCGCAGGGTAGGGCACAACTAGCTTGATGGGCTTCGAGGGCCAAGCTGCCTGGGCGTTTCCGAGTTCGGGGAAAAGTGCGCACGTGGTGCTGCCTGCGATCGCCAGCATGGCGCGTCGTCGATTCATGATGCCTTGTCTCCATTTTTGTTTGTGCGGGCGAGTACCGGCAAATGCTCGTCCGTGGACAGGATCATATCTCGGATGAAGTGGAACGAAAAGGACCAAAAAGAAATGAACATAGCCAGTAATAGGTACAATATGTTCCATAACATGGTGGTGCGATGACGTCAAATCGGGATTTTGGGTAAGACTTAGCGATATATCCAGTTTTACTGGTCAAGTGGCGGCGCTTAGGCTGACAACACAACTGTCATTCTCTGAGCTCTCCTATGTCGACTGCGCCGGCCCCTTCCACTGCTTCATCCATCGCCCCTCCGTCGGGATTGACCCTATGGCGGCAGCGCATCCTGACGCTGATTCCGTTGGCCGCAATCGCGTGGCTCGCGCAATCGTTGGCGAACCATCCGACCATTTCGGGATACGGTCTCTCGGCGTTGACGCTTGCCATTGGCGCGGGCATGGTGGCAGCTAACACCATGCCCAAGGAGTGGCTTATGCCACTGGCGCCGGGGATGCAATTTGCCCGGCACTACCTGCTGCGCTGGGGTGTTGCCCTCTATGGGCTTCGCCTGACGTTTGGCGCGATTGCGGCCCTTGGGGTCGGTGGTGTGGTCCTGCCACTGGCGATGCTTGTTGGAACCCTGATTGTCGGAACCTGGCTAGGATCCAGCGTGTTGGGTCTGAGTCGGCGTGAAGCCATACTGGTGAGCGCCGGGAGCGCGGTGTGTGGTGCAGCGGCAGCAATTGCGGTGTCGTCCGTCGTGAGGACCAATGACCGGCAAACCGCAGTGGCGGTCGCGACGGTCGTGCTGTTTGGTACTGCGGGAATGTTCCTTTACCCTTGGATGTATGAACTGCTGACCCAGCACTGGCACCTGGCCATTAGCGAGAAGAGCTTCGGCATTTTTACTGGTGCAACGCTGCATGAAGTTGCCCAGGTGATCGCGGCAGGCAAGATGGTGAGCGACGCCACGGCCGATGCGGCTGTCGTCACCAAGATGGTCCGGGTGCTGGCATTGGCGCCGCTGCTGCTAGTCATGGCGCTCTGGCCGAAGACCAGTTGGTCGCAGGAATCCAGCGACTCGCGAAATCTGCGGGGCCTGCTTAAGTCGGTCCCCTGGTTCGCGATCGCATTCGTCGCCGTGATGGGTGTGAATTCCGCTGAGTTGGTACCGTCGGCCTGGAAACCCGGGCTGACAGCGCTGGACAACTGGATGCTCGCCTGTGCGATGCTGGCCATTGGGCTGCAAACACGCATTGGTGATCTCCTCCGCGCGGGACGAGCGCCATTGGTACTCGCGGGTCTGCTGTTCGTCTTTCTTATGGTGGCCGGTGCGGCGCTCGGCATGCTCCTCGTCTGAACCTGCCTGAAGGAGTAGACGACTACTGGGCAGCGGGATAGCCGGCATCGCACTTCACGATATGCAGTCTCGTGTAGCGCCCCACGCTTCGTGGGGCGCTCAGCATTGCGCGCCATGTTCGCCTCGAACGCGGCGGTCGGCGAGACGCAAAGGGCTCGCCCAAGGCCGTCGAGCCCTTTGCCTCGGCCTCGCCGAGAGCAGGTGGCAGAACGCTGCCACCTCGCTACATCCGAATCTTCAGTACGTGGCCGGACCCAGCTTCGGGTCGATTTGCCACGTTTCGCTGACGATCTTGTTGTCGCGATACGTCAGCACGTAGCGGACTTTAATAGGCTGCTTGCCCTGAAACGTGACATTGGCCGTCACGCTAGAACCCTTCGGATTCGAGGCTTCCTCGACCTTGTCCACCGCGACCTTCATGGTGCCCTGAGACTTGGTGAATTTTTCCCAGACTTGGCGAATGGCGTCGACGCCTGTATAGGTCCCGTCCAAAGGCCCACCGACCCAGACGAAGTGCGCTGCGTCTGCGTAGCCGTGCATCACCGCTGCGACATCTCCTGCAGCGATAGCTTGAAAGTGGGTCTGGGCGTCGGAAGCCGCGGGCGCAGCGACTGCGCTCAATGCCGTGAATGCCATTGCCGATGCGACGAAAATTCTCTTGAACATATGGGTCTCCATGAGAGGTTTGCGATGGACTGCAAAGCGGTAAACCTTTTCACGAACCGATTTATTCCACTGTGCCTCGCACATTTGCGCTGACCCGGACGAGTTGGTAGTGCCGACGCTCCGACGGGTCGTCAATGCTTCGGTGCGCGGCACCAATACCTGCCCGCCGCGGAGGCGCTAGGCACTCCGGGTTGCGCGATCCTGGGAAAGGGTTGAGTTCATCCGCGCCGTGCCGCCAGTTCGGCGATCCACTGAATGCCGGCGCGCATTGCAGCGACATCCCGGGAGCGGTGAGTGGTCCGCATTTGGCACCCAACGATGTGCGTTTTGGAACTCTCCCGCCCGATGCATGCTGGCTTCGAGGGTTAACCCCTGTACTGTTCCGGCTTCATGAGGGTAGATATTTAGAAATGGAACGTTGCGTTCCAAATAAACATTGTCTAAGATGCTTTCACTACGATCACAACACGACAGGCGAGTGAGACATGTCTGAAGAATTCGATTTCATCATTGTGGGAGCCGGCTCCGCGGGAGCCACGCTCGCAGCGCGTTTGACTGAAAACCCCAATACGCGCGTGCTTCTGCTGGAAGCGGGTCCGCCAGACAAGTCGATGTGGATTCATCTCCCGATCGGTTACGGCAAGACGATGTGGGATTCGCGTGTCAACTGGCGCTTCGAAACGGAGCCGGATCCGGGCATGAATAACCGACGGATCTACTGGCCGCGCGGAAAGACGCTCGGTGGTTCAAGCTCGATCAATGGTCTGATCTATATCCGGGGGCAACGCGAGGATTACGACCTGTGGTCGGCGCTCGGCAATGAGGGATGGTCTTTCGACGAAGTTCTGCCGTACTTCCGGAAGTCGGAAGGCAACCAGCGTGGCGCGAGCATGTATCACGGTGGCGAAGGCCCGCTCAAGATTTCGGATGTGGGCAAGAAGCACGAACTGATCGAGGCATTCATTGCGGGGGCAGAACAGACGGGTGTTCCGCGCAACGACGACTTCAACGGCGCGACCCAAGAGGGCGCTGGGTACTATCAGCTCACAACCGATCGTGGCCGCCGCTGCAGCACGGCGCGCGCCTTTCTGACGCCGGCACGGAACCGCCCGAACCTTTGCGTCGAAACGGAAGCTCAGGCGACTGGACTGATCTATGAGGGACGCCGGGTCGTTGGCGTGAACTATATGCAGGCCGGGGTCAGGCGCTCGGCTCGCTGCCGCGCCGAGGTGCTGCTGGCAGCGGGTGCCATTCAGTCACCGCAACTGTTGCAATTGTCGGGTATTGGCCCGAAGGATCTGCTCGCAAAGTTCGGGATTCCCGTCGTGCAGGATCTGAAGGGCGTTGGCGAAAACTTGCAGGATCACCTGCAGGTACGGCTCTACTACGAATGCACCAAGCCGATCACCACGAACGACGAACTCAATTCCTGGATCGGCAAGGCCAAGATTGGTCTGCAGTGGCTGCTATATCGCAGCGGTCCGCTGGCAGTGGGTATCAACCAAGGCGGTTGCTTTATGCGTGCTCTCAAGGATGAGCACGGTCGGCCGGTGGCTGCCACACCCGACATCCAGTTTCACGTCTCCACACTGTCTGCTGACATGGCCGGCGGGAAAGTTCATCCGTTCTCTGGCTTCACACTGTCGATCTGCCAACTGCGCCCCGAATCGAAGGGCTACGTGCGGATCTCTTCGCCGGACCCGTTGGCCGCGCCAGAAATGCAGGGGTACTACCTTGCGACGGAGCTCGATCAACGGACGACCATTGCTGGCGTCCGGGCCGCTCGGGAAATCGCCAATTCGGCGGCAATGCGTCCGTATGTAAAGCGCGAGTTCAAGCCTGGCCCGGAGACCAACTCTGACGAGGAACTGCTGGAGTTCTGCAGGAACCACGGCGCGACCATCTTTCATCCGATTGGCACGGCAAAGATGGGAACCGACGACATGTCGGTGGTCGATTCACGCCTGAGGGTGCACGGCGTCCAGGGCCTGCGCGTAGTCGACTGTTCGGTGATGCCGACACTTGTGTCCGGCAATACGAATGCCCCAGCCATCATGGTGGCGGAGAAGGCCGCCGACATCATTCGCGAAGACTATAGCGGTAAGGGAACGGGCCGGTCCCGAAGCATCAATACAGGGAAAACCATGGAGATTGTCTCGTAGTTGTTCCCTCCCCATTAGGTCCAGAATTAACCTGCTACATCCGAAACCCAAAACATGCTATCCACGAAAGGAGACACTGGAATGCGCCGCCCGAATATTATTCTGTTCATGGCCGACCAATTGACCGCCAA
Source organism: Cupriavidus sp. GW822-FHT06G04 (assembly GCF_058799075.1). Classification (NCBI taxonomy): domain Bacteria; kingdom Pseudomonadati; phylum Pseudomonadota; class Betaproteobacteria; order Burkholderiales; family Burkholderiaceae; genus Cupriavidus; species Cupriavidus sp. GW822-FHT06G04. The sequence goes on from NZ_JBXALD010000003.1 coordinate 29,370, forward strand.
CGCGCTGACGGCGTATGGCAACGACGTGGTCAAGGCACCGAATATTGCTGCGCTGAGCGAGCAGGGTGTCACGTTCAAGAACGCGTATACCAACTCGCCGATCTGCGCACCGTCGCGTTACGCCATGCTTAGCGGTTGTCTGCCGTGGAGCATCGATGCATTCGACAATGCTGCGGAGTTGACGGCGTCCACGCCGACGCTGCTGCATTACCTGCGTCGTCTCGGCTATGCGACGACCCTCTCCGGCAAGATGCACTTCGTCGGGCCGGATCAGCTCCATGGGTACCAGGAGCGGCTGGTCACGGATATCTATCCTGCTGACTTTGCATGGGTGCCGGACTGGAAAGCCGGCCCCCGCAATGCACCGACCGGCATCAACATGCGTGCCGTAGTCGAGGCGGGACCTTGCTTCCGCAGCCTGCAGCTCGACTACGATGAAGAAACCACCTTCATGGCGAATCAGAAGATCTATGATCTGGCGCGCCAATCCCGTGACAAGCCGTTCTTCCTCACGGTGTCTCTGACACACCCCCACTCGCCGTTCACCGCATCGCAGGAACACTGGGACCGCTACGATCACGATGAGATCGATATGCCGAAAGTCGGCCCCATTCCGCTCGACCAGCTTGATACGCATAGCAAGTGGCTCTACTACTCGCATGGCCGCGATCGCCTCAAGGTCACGGATGAACATACGAAGAATGCTCGTCACGCGTACTACGCCATGATCAGCTATGTGGACGACAAGCTTGGCGAGATGATGAAGATTCTGAAGCAGACGAAGCTTCTGGAAGACACCATCATCGTGTTCACGGCCGATCACGGCGACATGATGGGTGAGCGCGGCATGTGGTTCAAGCAGACGTTCTTTGAGAACGCCACCCGGATTCCTCTCATTATCGGCGGCCCCGGCCTGCCCAAGGCCAAGGTAGTCGAGAAGAACGTCTCGCTCGTGGACTTGATGCCGACCCTGATGTCGGTTGCCGACGACGGAAAGGTCGACACCGTCACCGAGATCGATGGCCGCGATATGACTGGCCTGATGACCGGCACGGGAACCGGCTGGAGCGACCGGGCTTTCTCGGAGTACAGCGACATGGGCGTCTGCGCCCCTTGCCGTATGGTGCGCGAAGGGAGCTTCAAGTACACCTACACGCACGGGCACGAATCCATGCTTTTCGATCTGGAATCGGATCCGAACGAGCAGAAGAACCTGTGCGGCGATCCGGAATTTTCCGAAATCGAGCGCCGTATGCATGACACGGTGCTCGAAGGATGGTGTCCCGATGCCCTCAACGAGCGCGTGCTGCGCAGTCAAGCCTCGCGACAACTGCTGTGGTCGCTGGTGAAGAACGAGAAGCGCGACAACTGGTCGTTCGAGTTCCGCCACGGTGACAAGTCGCGCTACGTGCGGGGTGGTGGCGATGCGGAAGGAACCAACGCCGTCAAGGGGCGCGCGCGTTTCCCCTACTACGAGCCGGTCGTTCAGGCTGAGCCCAAGCCGCTCACCGACGAGGAGGCGAGCCTGATTCCTAATGCCAAGCGCTAGGCGATAGACGTCAGATGGGCGTCGGCCGCGCCGGGCGCGGCCGACAGTTCGGTACAGATTAGTGTGACTTCCATGTTCGACAATCAAGACCTCGCAATCACCGTAGAGAACTCCACCGCCCTGGCCGCTTACAACCAGGCGATGTCAGACCTTCTGGAGTATCGGCTGACGGCCATGCCCAGCGTCAAGCATGCGTTGGAGATCGAACCATCATTCTGTATGGCCCATTGTCTGCGTGGCTACATGCTGATGATGTACAGCAGCTTCAACGTGTACGACAACGCCAGTGTCGCGCTGGAGAATGCAAAGCGATGCGCTCAGAATGCGTCGCTACGGGAGCAGCGACACGTCCGGGCGCTTGAATTCTGGCGGCTGGGAGACCTGCATTCCGCCTGCGCGCAGTGGCAGCAGATCCTGATCGACCATCCGCATGACATTCTCGCGCTGCGTTTGCACCACTTCGTGAGCTTTTGGATGGGGCGAACCGAAGTCCTTCAATCGGTGCCGGCTGCAGCGCTTCCGGCATGGACGCCGGAAATGCCCAACTACGGCAACGTCCTGGGCATGTTGGCCTTCGGTTTGCAGGAGAACGGTCACTTCACCATGGCGGAGGAATACGGGCGAGATGCCGTGGCGCGCTGTCCGGACGACCTGTGGGCCGTGCATGCAGTCGCGCACGTGTTCGAGATGCAGGGCCGCCATGCGGAAGGGCGCGAATGGTTCGCGGTACCCCTCGACAAGTGGGACGACCGCAATCCGTTTCGCGGTCATCTCTGGTGGCATCTCGGTCTCTTCACGCTGGAGGCGGGCGATATCGAGTCGGCCTTGGCGCTCTACGACAAGGCCATCTACACCGGCGACTCGGACTTCTACCTGGACATTCAGAATGCCGCGTCTTTCCTGGCGCGCGTCGAATTCAAGGGCGCCAAAGTCGGCGCGCGTTGGAAGCTCCTCGCAGACTATGCAGAAGCGCATCGCGATGACCATGCATTGGTCTTCACCGATCTGCATTCCGTGATGTCGCTTGCCCGGGAGCGGCGATTCGGCGCGGCCAGAGCCCACATTCAGTCGATGAAAGACTATGCAAGCGACAGCGATATGCATGTTGCCCAAGCGATTCGACGTGTAGGCTTGGACGCATGCGAAGGCATTCTTGCTTTTGAGGAAGGGGAGTTCGATAAGTGCCTCTCCCTGATCCATAAGCTTCGTCCGCTGCTGCAGGAGGTGGGGGCAAGCCACGCCCAGCGCGACATCGTTGTGCAATATGCCAACGAAGCAGCCAGACGCTCGGATGCACAACGGACCCTCGCCTGGCTGGCAAACCAACAAGACTTCGACAGCCGCCTCGCCCAGTCGTAGTCCATCGCGAGGCGATGATTCATCGGGACATCGCCTCGCTAGATACGTGCATCAACTATCGCTAGTCCTGCCAACCTATTTCATCGGGTTGGTGAGCGAAACGTCATTGCTCGGCGCGCCGACAGCGAACTCGCGCCGCATCAGAATCGACTTATGTAGACATCCAGCGTGAATGTGAAAGAGCGCCCACAGAGGCGCCTTTACCGGAGACAAGACATGCTCAAGAAAATCGCCCTTGCCGCAGTGATGTTCTGCGGGGCAGCCGTCTGTACGGGTGCCATGGCACAAACAAAATGGCCGGAAAAGCCAATCCGAATGATTGTTCCGTGGGCCCCTGGTGGCGTGGCGGACGTGCTCGGGAGGCAGGCGGCGCGTGTGATTTCGGCCAGCGTCGGGCAGCCGGTGGTGGTGGAGAACAAGCCCGGCGCGGGATCGAACATTGGTGCGGACTTGGTCGCGAAGTCCAAGCCGGACGGCTACACGCTGCTCTTTGCGAGCAGCACGAATGCCATCAACATGACGCTGTTCCCCAAAATATCATACGACGTTCAAAAGGACTTGGCGCCGGTGGCGGTGCTGTTTTCAGTGCCCAATGCGTTGGTGGTCAACAACGCATTCCCGGCTAAGACCGTGACGGAGTTCATTAGTTACGCCAAGTCCCAAGCGGATGGCATTGCCTATGCAACGCCTGGCCCGGGTAGCCCGGCACACTTGGCCGGGGAGCAGTTCGGACGGATGACCGGCATAAAGATGCGGCATGTCGGTTATCAGGGCGGCACCCCTGCAATGTCGGATGTGATGGCGGGACACGTGCCGGTCGCATTCATGAACCTGACGGCCATCCAGCCTGCCGTGGAGTCGGGCAAGGTTCGGGTATTGGCGGTAGGCAGCGCCAAGCGGGTACCGTCGCTGCCGAATGTGCCGACGTTGGCCGAGTCAGGGGTTACGGGTTTTGAATCCACGTCGTGGATGGGGCTTATGGCGCCCGCCGGCACGCCGCCACAGGTGATCGAGCGTATTCAGCAGGCCCTCGCTGGCATGCAGGCACCAGCCGTCCTGGAGTTCGCGCGAAAACAGGGCGCGGAACCGGCGGTTTCCACGCCCGACCAAATGCGCGCGATCCTCAAGGCCGATGTGGCCAACTACGGCAAGGTTATCCGACAGGCTGGAATCTCTGCCGAGTAACGCGACACGCTCCTCGGAGCACCCCCTCCATCGGTTTCCAACGTGCGATCGTGGAGTTTTTACCCCAACCATAGAAGGTAGACAAATGCTGCAAGACTGGATCGAATCGTTCAAGAAGAACAAGCAGGCGGGCGCAGCCCTTGCCAAGGCCGCGCCGAAGCTGATGGCTGCGTATCAAGGATTCAACGCTAGCCAAAACGGCAACGGCGCTCTGGATCCGAAAACGCGGGAATTGATCGCGCTCGCGGTTGCTGTGACGACGCGTTGCGATGCGTGTATCGCCGCGCATGCCAACGCCGCCAAGAACGCCGGCGTCACCGAAGCGGAGATTGCAGACGCACTGGGTACGGCGATGGCGCTGAACACTGGCGCGGCTTACGTCTACTCCGTCCGTGCTTTCGAGGCGTATCAGCAATTTTCCGCGCAGTGATTGAGGGGCGGCGATAGGTCTTGTCATGGGTATCCAGGTTGCCATGACGGGCTTCATTGCCGCGTTTTCGTGAATCTCTGTTGATCTCTTCCTCTTATCGAAGCGAACTACATTAGTAGGAAATCAATGCAGCGCAATGATCAAAACGTGCCGTGGTATCGGGAGGGGCAAGACCCAGACTATCGGTTCTCCCTTGCCAATGAACGTACGTTCCTGGCGTGGGTACGCACGGTGCTGGCGCTTCTCGCTACCGTCGTGGTGATCGAGCAGATCGCCACACACGCCGTTAATCCGGCTCCCCTTAAGATGCTGTGCGTTGCGTTGTCACTGACTGCATGCATTGCCGGTGGGGCCTGTTACTTCCGTTGGAAGGCAAATGAAGTTGCCATGCGCCATGCCCGAAGTCTTCCTTCCAGCATTCTCCAGTCGCTGCTCGGCACGGCAATTTTTTGCGTCAGCGTGACAGTCACGGTGCTGTTGAGCATATGAGGGATCCAGGAGTGCAGCCAGAGCGGACATCGCTCGCTTGGGGGCGAACAGGCTGGGCGAGCGCCGTCATAGCCGTGGGCTGTGCACGGGCGGCTGTAAGTGGGCAGAGCACCTTCCGGGCGCTGGCGATCCTGGTCGGAGTTGCAAGCCTTGCCGTTGCGCTGGCTTGCGGATTCAGAGGAAGAGAACTGAAAGCGAAGGGTATGCGGGCTCGGCCACGACCGTTGGTCATGATCTGGATCAGTGCGTGGCTGACGCTACTCTCGGCATTCGTTGCCCTATATGTGAGTCATCTGCCGCGGGTCGCCTTGTAGAGCTCGGGCGTCGTACGCTCGAAGGAGAAACTGATGGAAAGGCCGGATCTGAAGCTTTCAGTGCGCGATACGTTCGGGATTGAATCGAGCCTTACGGTACCGGCCTTTAGCGAGCGAGACGATCACGTGCCGGAGATCGATCCGGTCTATCGCTTCGATCCGGAGGTCACTCTCGCAATTCTGGCGGGATTTTCGAATAATCGTCGAGTCATGGTCCAGGGCTTGCACGGTACCGGCAAGTCGACGCACATCGAGCAGGTGGCAGCCCGGTTGAACTGGCCCTGCGTGCGGGTCAACCTTGACGGCCACATCAGCCGACTGGATCTGGTCGGCAAAGACACGATCGTGTTGCGGGACGGCCTGCAAGTCAGCGAATTCCAGGAAGGCATAGTTCCGTGGGCGCTTCAGCGCCCGGTGGCGTTGATCTTCGACGAGTACGATGCTGGCCGGCCGGACGTTATGTTTGTGATCCAGCGCATCCTTGAGCGAGAAGGGAAGTTCACGCTGCTGGATCAGAACCGCGTCATCCAGCCGCATCCGCTGTTCCGGATGTTTGCGACGAGTAACACAGTCGGGCTCGGCAACCTCAATGGCATGTATCAGGGCACGCAGCTACTGAACCATGCCCAGCTCGATCGATGGAGTGTTGTCGCCACGCTCGATTACCTGGAGCGCCAACAAGAGATCGATATTGTTGTGGCGCGCGTGCCGCAGTTCGCCACAGAGTCTGGTCGCGAACTTGTCGAATCCATGGTCGCGTTGGCAGAGCTGACCCGGAAGGGATTTGCCTCGGGAGACATTGCGGTGCTGATGTCGCCTCGCACTGTCATTACGTGGGCTGAGAACTGCGAGATCTTCCGTGACCCGCTGATGGCCTTCCGCTTGAGCTTTCTCAATAAATGCGATCCTGCCGAACGGCCAATTGTGGCCGAGTATTACCAGCGTTGCTTTGGCGTGGAGCTCGAGGATACGGGTGTCGTTGACTGACCCGGGCTACCGATATGATGTCAGAACGGCAGTCGACTCGCATCGAGCAGCAACGCACATTACTGTGTGCTGCAGCGGTACGTGCTTTGACCGGCGACGGCAGATTGCATTACCGTTCCGGACGCCTTTTTCGCGGGCATGCGGCGTTGCCAGCGCATGCGTTGACGGTCCAGGACGCATCGTCTGCGAAACGCGCGGTGCTACGGGGCGACGCGGATGCGCTTGCACTTCGGGAAAAATCCTCGGACAGAATCCTTCACCGAAGAGTTCGCCCCGTTGATCCGACCGCCAGAATGCTGTTTGAAGTCCTGGAACAGATTCGATGCGAATCTCTCGTCCCAATGAGCTTGCGTGGGGTCCGGCAGAATCTGCAACTCCGCTTCGAGTGCTGGTCCAACGAGGTCGTGAGGTCGAACCTTGCAGACAGTCAGTTCGGGATCCTGGTGTACACGGCGGTTCAGATCGCCTGGTCACGACTTCTCGGCTATCCCCTTACTTGTGAATCGGAAGATCTGATCGAAGCAACGCGCGCCGGCATCTCTCATCGCATTGGTGGCTCGCTCGCTGCAATGCGGCGCCACCGCGCTTCGCAGGCCCAGTTTGCGATCCATGCCAAGCAGTACGCCGAGGCGGTAGCTGGGATGATGGAGGAGGAGTTTCGTGGCAGTGCAAACCGTGATGGTAGCGATCAGACTACTAGCTACGCTGCGGCGAGGGCCATTCTTGCCGTCGAGTCGGATAGTGACGTCGAGAACCTGAATCCGATCGAAACCGTGGACACTGGATTGAGTAAGGTATTCGATGCGTCCGCCGACGGCTATCGCATCTATACCCGGGCTTACGATCGGGAGGTCAACGCTGGCTCCCTGGTACGGCGTCCACTACTAGCCGAGTTGCGGGCGCGGCTCGATCATCAGATCGCATCCCAGCACATCAACGTCGGCAAGCTGTCGCGGCTGATGCTCCACCTGTTTTCGACGCCGAGACGGGACGGATGGTCAGATGGGGAAGAGTCGGGGCGCATAGATGGACGTCGATTGCCCCAGATCGTCTGTTCTCCTGGGGAGCGCCGGGTATTTCGGCGCGATCTGGACGTGCCGCGCCCAGATTGCGCAATGACTTTCCTCGTCGATTGCTCCGGTTCGATGAAGCAGCATGGCGCGAACGTTGCCGTCATGGTTGATGTCTTCTCCAGAACACTTGATCAATTGGGCGTGACCAATGAGGTCCTAGGATTTACAACCGGTGACTGGAATGGAGGTAAGGCGCGTCGCGACTGGATGGCGGCCGGCCGGCAGTCGCACCCTGGCCGACTCAACGAAACTTGCCACTTGGTTTTCAAGGATGCGGCTAGTGGCTGGAGGCGGTCGCGAAGCGATATTGCGGCATTAATGAAGGCGGATCTTTTTCGGGAGGGCGTGGACGGGGAAGCGGTGGAGTGGGCGTGCGGCCGGCTCCTGGCTCGGCCTGAAACGAGGCGTTTCCTAATGGTCATCTCAGACGGCAGTCCGATGGATTGCGCCACAGGGCAGGCGAATGACGCCTACTACCTCGACAATCATCTGAGGGCGGTGGTGAGTGCGCACGAACAGAAGCGCGATGTGCGCATCATGGCCCTTGGCGTTGGTCTGGATTTAGGCCCGTACTATCGACATAACCTTCCTGTAGATCTGACCGAGGTGCCTGGCATGAAGCTGTTGCAGGAGATTGTGCAATGGATGGGACGAGCGCTGGGCTAAGGTGCCGGCCGGCGTTCGGCCACGTTGGCTTGGGGAAAAGCTACCCCTGTGGAGGGCAAGGAATGGAGTTCCTGCGCGCACGGCCGCGTTCGGACGCCGATCGAAAGTTCAGTTGAACACCGAAAGGACGGTTGGAAGCATGAGGTCGGCCCCAATGAGCATGAGTACGCCATAGGCGAGCCGTCGCGACGCCTTCAGTGACAAGGGTGGTGGCCAGGCGCGGGCAATCAGCGTGGCGAGCGCGACGACGGGGACCGCCACCAATGCTAGTGTCAGAGTCTCCCGGGAAATTTGACCTTGCCATGCATTGAACGCGGTCCGGGTCGACGAGGTGACAGTGAAGATGAAAATCAACGCGCAGCGGATCCCGACGAGCGGAAACGGCTGGCGATAGAACTGGAAGATCAGCGGCGGACCCGAAACACCAAACATTCCGCTCAGTACACCGCCGAAGACCCCGCTCATCAGGAAGCTTCCATTGCTTGATCTCTCTTGCAATGGCGCGGGACGAAACGCTGCCGTTATTCCACCATACATGACCACGGCGCCCAGAACAAAGTGAAGCATTCCGGAGGCAGCACGGCTCAAGTACTCCAGTGCCAGCACGCCTATGACTACGGATGGAAGGATGCCGATAGTAGCAAACGCCACGGCGCGCCAATCAATGTGGTGCAGTTTGCCGGGCAGAGCCATTGCGCTGTTTGCGAGTGTCACAAGGCTCGCCAGCATCGCGATGGTGGCCACCGGCGCAAGATGAAGACCGCTGGCGGCGCCCACAGCGATCATGCCCAAACCGAATCCGGTGATGGTCTGGAAGTAGCTCGCCGCCGCCATCACCGCCAAGATGGGAAGTGCTGCCTCTAAAGTCATCGTCCTAGAACGTATTCGCCAACTCGGCGGCCGCACGCTGCAATCGGGGCACGAGCGACAAGGATCGTGATAGCGGAGATCGCACGGCGGGGGCATGGACGGCAAGGGCGGCAAGGACTTGGCCATCTGCATCGTAGATCGGGACGGCGACACAGGATATGCCTGCGATGAACTCTTCGTCATCGACGCCGATTTGCTGCTCGACGCAGCGCTCGAGTTCAGCCTCCAGGCGGCCCATGTCCGTGATGGTATTGGCCGTGAAGCGGTCCAGTCGCAACTGTTGCATGAGCGCGGTGCGTTGATTCCGGGGGAGCGCCGATAGCAGTAATTTCCCGCTGGCCGAACAATGCAAGGGCACACGGGAACCCGGTTGCAGGTCCAGGCGCAACGGCCAGGGTGCCTCGATCCTGTCAAGATACAGGATCGAGCTCTCGTGGAGCACGGTGACGTTGACGGTCTCCCCGATATCCTCGACCAACTTTGTCAACACCGCGTGGCGGAGTTGTTTGGGGCCTGATCGCGTGACGATCGCCAATCCGAGTCGCGCCAGCCGCGGCCCGACCGTATAGATATTGCGCGGGCCGGGCTCGCGCACCACGAGACCGCCTGCCACCAACGCAGAGAGCATCCGGTGCAGGGAGGCCTTGGGGGCATCGAAACCCTGGAGGATCTCCGCGGGACTGAGCGGCCGATCGGCTGCTACGAGAAATTCGAGCAGTGACAGCGCGCGCAATGTTGGCGTTTCCCTTTCAAAGGAAAGCTCCGGGGAAGGAGGGGTGAACGCCAGGTCCTGCTTGCCCGGTCGATGCGATGGTTCGGGGAGATTTATCGCCGTCATAGCGCGCTTCTGGTCTATTTGAGCAAAGTGGATTCGAATGCTGCGATTAGCCTATCGGCGTCCCCGGTTTCGAGGGCCCCCATGGTTGAGATCCTGAACAGCGTCTTGGATAGATCGCCCTGGCCTGCATAGATCACAAAACCGCGCGCTTTCAGTGCATGATGGAGGTGGACATATTCCAGACCGATTGGAAGTGCATAGGCACGTAGAACCACCGAGCTCATGGACTGTGGCAGCAGCTCTCGGACGCCCAGGGCAGTCAGGCCGCGGCGCACCTGGCCCGCCAACGCACCATAACGGTGATGCCGTGCCGTCCATCCACCTTCGTCACTGTGCTCGCGGAGGGCTTCCACCAGCGCGTAAAGGGCGTGCACGGCCGGCGTGAAAGGGGTGTTGCGCTGGTCCTGTAATTTGGCATGACGCAACACGTCGAGGTAGTAGGTGCGGCTTGTCGCGCTCGCGAGGGCCGTTCGGCGTGCAATGACGAAGGCAATCCCCGGGACGCCGTGCAGGCACTTATTGGCGGTGGCGGCGACGGCGTCGATGCTGCCACTGAAATCGATCGCCTCCGCGCCGAAGCTGCTGACGGCATCGACAAGAAGCCGCACGCCATGCGCCTGACACAGGCTGTCGATGGCCAGGAGGTCGTTCAGGCGGCCCGTGGTGGTTTCGTGATGGATCACGGCCACGTGCGTGATGCCCTTGTCTGAATGGAGCGCAGCCTCAATGCGTCCGATGTCCGGCGCGTCCATCCAGGCGTGTTTCACAATAATGTGCGGGATCTGGTATTGCGCGGCAATCTGCGCGATGCGTTCGCCGTATACACCGTTCTGTACGATCAACAGCTTGCCGCCCGCCGGCACAAGGCCGGCGATCATGCTTTCTACGGCGGCCGTGCCGGATCCCGTCAGCAGCACCGAGGCCCATTCATCGCTGTGGAGTCCGTACACGCCGCCGATACGCTGCCTGGCCTCATCCTGGAGGTCGAAAAACTCGCTCTCGCGGTGGCAAAGATCCGGCTGCAGGAGACTACGGCGAACACGCTGGGACAGTGTGACGGGACCGGGGTTGAGAAGCAGCATGGGTGATCCGGGTAATGATCGGGTTGGAAAAGCTGGCCTCTTCCTGTGGAGAAGCCAGCCGGAAAGATCAAAGGGACACTTCGATGGATGCCAGGCGCTTTGCGGCCTGTGCTTGGACGACGGTCACCGCAATGACGTGAAACACGTCGTCCGCACTGCATCCGCGCGACAGATCGTTGGCTGGCTTGCGAAGGCCTTGGAGTAGCGGTCCGATGGCCTTCGCGCCGCCCACGCGTTCCGCGAGCTTGTAGCCGATGTTGCCGGCCTCGAGGCTGGGAAAGACCAGGACATTGGCATGGCCTTGAACTTGGGAGTGGGCAATCTTCTTCGCCGCGATCTCCGCGACGATGGCTGCATCGAGCTGCACGTCGCCGTCGATGGCCAGCGCTGGCCGCCGTTGGCGGACCATCTCGGTCGCCCGGACCACCTTGTCGACGGCAGGGTGATGTGCGCTGCCGCTGGTTGAGAAGGAGAGCATCGCCACGCGTGGCTCCTCCAGCAACAGGGTTGACGCACTATCTGCGCCAGCCATCGCGATTTCGGCGAGCTGACAATCATCGGGGTCGATCACCAGACCGCAATCGGTAAAGATGACGCCGCCTTTGACCGTATGAAACGGTTCGCAGAGCATCATGATGAAAAAGCTGGAAACCAGCTTGCACGCGGGGTCGAGGCCGATCAACTGAATGGCGCTGCGAACGACGTCTGCCGTGGTGTGCTCGGCACCAGAAACAGAGCCATCCGCATGCCCCATCCGCACCAGCATGTTGGCAAAGCATAGAGGCTTGCGGACCTCCGTCGCGGCGGTGCCGCGCGACATCCCTTTTGCCTCACGCAGGCGGAAAAGTTCCTCCGCGAAGGGTTCGGCAAACTCGGCGCCCTCCGGGTCGAAGAGCGTGATGCCGCGGAGGTCGACGCTGGCGTCGTCGGCGCTTGCGGTAATCCTGTGGCGATCGCCCACCAGAATGGGATGGGCGACGCCTTCGGCTATCGCGCGCTGCGCGGCAAGAAGAACCCTGGGATCTTCCGCTTCGCAGAGCGCGATGCGTTGGGGATCCGCACGGGCACGATCGATAATCCGGTGAATCGCTTTCATGATGGAATCCCCAAAACCGAATCAGACGAAGTCCTTGTACTTGTCGAGCAGGCGCACTGGCTTCGACAGGGCATCCCGACGGAACGGATCGCCAAGTTCGCGCGTACACATGATCTCGATGATCGTGGTCTTGCCATGATTCATCTGCAGATCGACTGCTCGCTTCAGCGCAGGGCCGACATCTTCGAGTCGATCGACAACAATGCCCTCGGCGCCCATTGCCTTGGCAATGCCGGCAAAGCTCTGGTTGTCCAATTCACCGGCCACGAAGCGGCGGTTATAGAAGTCCACCTGATTCTTCTTCTCGGCGCCCCATTGGCGGTTGTGGAATACCACTGCGGTCACCGGAATGTTGTGGCGCACGCATGTCATGGTCTCCATCAGGCTCATGCCCCATGCGCCGTCGCCCGCGTAGGAGATCGCCGGACGATGCGGCGCCGCAACCTTCGCGCCAATAATGGTGGGGAAGGCGTAGCCGCAGTTGCCCCAGCTCATGGCTGCGAAGAAGCTTCTCGGCTTTTCGAAACGCAGATAGCTGTTTGCCACCGAGTTGATGTTCCCGATGTCAGTGGACAACATCACGTCCGCCGGCATGGCGCGTTCGAGCTCGCGCAGCACCTGACGCGGGTGGAGGTAAGTGCCGCCTGTCGGCGTACGCTCGTGTTGCTGCTCCTCGATCATGTCGAGGCTGTAGGGATCGCGTTCGTGCGTCCACTCATCGAGCTCCTTCTCCCACGCAGCCTTTTCGGCAGCGATCTCGGCCGCCCGGCTATCGCGACTACTGTCACAGGCGAGCGCACGATTCGCCAGTCGCTGGGTGAGCGCCACGGCGGCGGCCTTGGCGTCGCCGCAGATGCCGACCGAGATTTTCTTGACGAGGCCGAGCATCTTGTGGTCCGCGTCGATCTGGATGATCTTTGCGGTCTTCGGCCAGTAGTCCATACCGTGCTGCGGAAGGGTGCCGAAGGGGCCCAGGCGGGAGCCAAGCGCGACCACCACATCGGCGCGCGAGATCAGCTTCATGGCGGCCTTCGAGCCCTGGTATCCAAGCGGGCCGCACCAGAGCGGATGGCTCGCCGGGAACGAATCGTTGTGCAGATAGCTGTTGACGACCGGGGCGCCCAGACGCTCCGCCAAGGCCTTGCATTCCTCGACGCCATCCGCCATGACTACGCCACCGCCCGAAATGATGACCGGGAACTTCGCATTGGCCAGCAGTTCGGCCGCTTCATTCAGACTTTGCTCTCCACCGGGGCCGCGATCGAGTCGTTGCGGCTTGGGGATCTCCGCCTTGATCTGCCCGTAGAAGTAGTCGCGCGGAATATTCAGTTGGGTGGGGCCCATTTCGGCCATGGCGCGATCGAAACAGCGTCCAGTGAACTCGGCCATGCGCGCCGGATGCGTGACGTGGCCTTGATACTTGGTGAATTCCTGGAACATCGGAAGCTGCTTGGCCTCCTGGAACCCGCCGAGGCCGATGCCCATGGTGCCGGCTTCGGGTGTCACGATCACCACCGGGCTGTGGGCCCAATAAGCCGCCGCAATCGCCGTCACACAATTACTGATGCCCGGGCCGTTCTGGCCGATGACGACGCCATGTCGACCGGAGACACGGGAGTACCCGTCGGCCATATGCCCAGCGCCCTGTTCGTGAACCACCGGGATGAGCCTAATGCCGGCCGGCGCGAAGATATCCATCGCATCCATGAACGCGGAACCCATGATGCCGAACATGTCGGTGACGCCGTTCGCGGCCATGGTCTCAACGAAGGCTTCCGACGGCGTCATGGCCTGCGGGCCCGTATCCGTCGAAGCCGCGGCACCACCTTTGTCGCCAGCGGCAATCGTGTTTTCTGAGTCTCGCATCGTTTGTCTCCTGTCTCGAAAAACGGAACACCACGTTCCGAAAAAGCCGTTTGTGCAAAGTTAGGACGAAACTTGCGAGAAGTCAACACTCGATGTCGAGAAATTGCAGTCCTTCGGCTCGAAATCTAAATTAAGCAGTTCAATAATGAGACATATTGTTCAGAAAGACGGTTACTAGGCGCAATTTCCAACCGCGGTGCCCCTGGGAATACTGCGGTTAACACTAGTAACGGAACGTTTGGTCTCAACTATGATGTGTCTAACGTCGCAAATATGGACGTTATTTACCGATCTGCCGAGGAGCGTTAAGCGCGGCACCGGGCGAGCGAGGAAGGACTACAACTAAATTTGAGTTCATCGATAGGCGGCTTGCGATCGCCTACAGAACACGGAGACAACGATGTCACGACGTCAACTGGTTGCTGTACTGGCCGCAGCATGTGCATTGCCGGTCAGCTTTTCCGTCTGCGCTGAAAAGGCATGGCCGCAGAAGCCGATCAAACTGATCGTTCCCTATCCTGCGGGGGCGGTCTCCGACTTCCTCGGCCGCCAGGCCGCTAACGTGATGTCGCAGGAGCTTGGTCAGCCCGTCGTCGTGGAAAACAAGCCTGGAGCCGGCACCAATATTGGTTCAGAGAACGTGGCGAAGGCTGCGCCGGACGGCTACACGCTCCTGCTGGCCAGTACCACCAACTCCGTCAACATGACGCTGTTCCCCAAGATGACGTATGACACGCTGAAGGACTTGGCGCCGGTGTCGATTCTTGCGAACGTGCCGAACTGGCTGGTAGTGAACACCAATTTTCCCGCGAAGAACGTTTCCGAACTGATTGCCTACGCAAAGCAAAAGCCGGGGGAGGTGGCGTATGCATCGGCCGGTCCCGGTAGCCCCGCTCACCTCGCCGCAGAGCAGTTCAATCGCATGGCGGGGGTCAAGCTACGCAATATCGCGTACAAGGGAGCCTCGCCCGCCATCACCGATGTCATGGCAGGTCACGTGCCTGTGATGTTCACCAACTACGCCGCCGTCCGCGGCGCAGTCGACGCCGGCAGGGTCCGAGTTCTGGCCACCGGCGGGGCAACACGCTGGCCATCGATGCCAAATGTACCGACAGTCGCTGAGTCCGGTGTGGCGGGCTACGAAGCGGGCGCATGGTATGGGCTGATGGCCCCGGCGGGGACGCCGCCGGAGATCATCGCAAAGATCAATCGTGCACTGGCGGGCCTTCGGTCACCGGCGATGGAGGAATCATTCCGGAAGCAGGGCGCCGAACTTGTACTGTCCACACCTGACGAGATGAAGCAGAAGATTCAGGCCGAGATTCCTTATTTCGCAAAGTTGATCAAGGACGCAGGCATTACGATCGAATAGGATAGGCGGTCAGTTTCTTGTCTGTGAGCGGCGGCCCCTCAGGGGCCGCCGCTCTTTGTCAACGCTTGGAGATTTCGAGACCGCGTTCAGGAAGGGTAGGTACGTTGGAGGGTGGAGAGGAAAGCTGGCGCGGGCTTGTAGCCCACGACGCGTTCCGTCTTGAGCTTGCCATCCGCCCCATAGAAGATCGTCGACGGCGGGCCGAAAATTCCGAACCGTCGGAGCAGTGCCCGATCCTCCTGCGAGTTCGCCGTTACATCTGCTCGCAACAGTACGAATCGTTGCAGTTTATCTTTCACGCTGGCATCCGCGAACGTGAAACGTTCCATCTCCTTGCAACTCGTACACCAATCGGCGTAGAAATCCAGCATGACCGGACGCTGGTCGCGCGCAGCCTGCGCGAGCCTTGCATCCAGCTCGTCAACATTCCTAACCGATTCGAAGTGCAGATCAGCCCGATGCGGATCAATCGCACCCGAATCCCCAGCGGCGCTTGAGACGATGGTGAACTGACTAAGGGGTTGCAGTACGTCCCGGCCGCCCGAGCTAACCCCCAGGATCAGCACCACGCTGAGCGTCACGGCGAGAAGGCCAATCGCCTTCCTCACCTGCGCGAGCGGTGCGGACACCGGGATGGGAGCCAGTGCTCCTAGTGCGACGCCTACTGCCAGGAGCAGGGTTGCCACGGCGAGCATGAATATCCAAGACGGCATAATTGGATTTGCCATCCAGAGCGCCAGCGCCAGGAGCATGTACCCAGAGGCCGTCTTCGTATGTACCATCCATCCGCCAGTGCGAGGCAGCAATGCGCCGGCGCCCGCGCCGACGAGAAGCAACGGCGTGCCCATTCCCAGAGCCATCGAAAAGAGTGCGCTGCCGCCAATCATGGCATCCCCGCTCCGGGCGATGTAGGCAAGGGCACCAGCAAGTGGTGCGGTCACGCAAGGACCAACGATCAGGGCGGACATTGCGCCCATGAGCGCTGCACCGATGAACTGTCCACCGTGGAGCTTGCCAGAGGAAGCCTGCAGGCGAGACAGCCAGGACTGGGGAAGTTGCAGTTCATAGACGCCGAACATGGCGAGTGCCAAGACGGACAGCAGCATGGCGAAGCTGGCGAGGACCCATGGCGCCTGGAGAAACGCGGTCAGGCTCTCGCCGATGATGCCTGCCGTGACGCCCACGCCGGTATAGATGACCGACATGCCCAGCACGTACGCGGCCGACAATCCCAACGACCGCCACCGTCTCGCTTCGGCACCTACGACGATGGCCGATAGAATCGGGACCATTGGAAGTACGCAAGGCGTTAGGGCCAGCAGGACCCCCAATCCGAAAAACAGCGAGACGACCAGCATCAGACTGCGGCTGGAGAGTGCCTGGTCGATTCGCGCGGAGACGTCCGGCGGCGATGAAGACGCCAGTTCGGAATCTTCCATCTGCGGCGTATGCTCCGCGACCGTTGTAGCGCCGCGATTGATGACAGGGGCAGCATGCTCACCCGTTAGCGCGGACATCGGCACGGTATGCTGCTGCGGCGGATAGCAGATCCCGGCGTCGGCACACCCCTGAGACGTGACTTGCAGCACCCAGGCACCAGGCGCGGATCCTTCATCGAAGGGGAGTTCAATAGTGACGCCCTTGCGATAGATGTCGACGTCCTTGCCGAACGTCTCATCAAATTTCCGTTCCGCAGCGGGATACGCTGGCGCGAGCAGCCGGACGTTGTCCGGGCTTGCGGAGAAGGCAAAGCGCTCGCGATACATGTAGTAGCCGTCTTCGACATCGAAATGGACAGCGACAGTGTGAGCGTCGACGCGATCTGCTGTGAATCGGAATGCCTGGTCGGGCGGCAGGAAATCCGCGCCAAGGGCGAACCGCGGGGCCAAGCACAGCAATGCCCAAATCAGACCCGGACGTGTGCCGGGGAGGGGCAGGCGACCCATCAGGCGAACGATCCAGCTTGCCCAGAGCTGTGCAGACCGAGACAGCGCAGCGACCCTGCTTGCAACCTCAATGGCCGGCGTCATCACTGAAACCTCGCGAGTTCGGGGTCCGAGATTTTCTGTCGCGGCAGCCCCGTGATCCGCGTGAGCTCGCTCAACTTTGGCATGCCGGCTTGCAGATGCACCTCCCCCTTTTCGTCTTTCCAGACGAACCCGGGTGTTCCACCAAACTTGAAGCGCTCCATCAGGATGGCGTTGCTTTCCAGCCCCTTCTGAATCGAGGCAGCCTTGCCAGGTTCCATCTTCAGCGTCGCGGTCCACGGCTTGCCGTGATTCGACTCCATCGAGCGGAAGGTGGCAGTTTTGTCTGCCGAGCCCAAGATCTCGACGGCCTTGGGCAGGCTAGATGGCTTGATGACGGCAACCATTACCCATCTGACCTGCAGGCCAGCCGCCTCATAGGGTTGCAGCGCCTTCCACGCGAGGTGGCAGTATGGACATTCCGGGTCGGTAAAGATGTAGAGCACCCGCTTCGGATTGGCTTGCGTTCCCTCTACGACTTGCGGCGTCTTTTCCAGTTCTGCATACAGGCCGGAGAAATCGGCTTTCGGGATGTACCGATCTTCGTACTCGGCCGAGAGGATCTTCCCGTTATCCGTCACAAGATTGCCAATGAGCATCGTTTTACGGTCGCCGGTCGTGTAAACGATGGAGTGCTCACCGTCTCGCTCGAGTACCCAGCCCGTGAGGCCCGAGGCCGCAGGGAAGCTCTTTACGATTATGATCCCGTTTTTCACGGCGTCTTGGATGACGCCAGGGTATTCGGATGCGCCGCCTGCCATCGAGGGTTCGGCGATGCAGAGGAACGTCAGCAGTGTGCCCGCACACGCGGCGCTGAGGACGGCAATTTTTGGCTTTCGGAAGATTGGATTGGACATCCGCAATGGAAAGGTTTCATTGGCAGAACTCGGATCGCCGCAGCAGGTCGCACAGAAGCGCCTGGTGTTCACGATGAGAGACAGTCCGTGGGCTTGCACGGATCTGGCGGATGCTAGGATTCAATAATTAAGGCGTAGTTAAGGCATGGACTGCCTCGCCACGTGCGTGCCTGGAGCCCGGACGACGCTGTGAGGGATGCCCCCAAGTCCGAGTGCTCCTCGCTTGATCAGCCGTCAGTGGCGATCGGGAATTCGAGCCAGACGGTCAAGCCGGTCGACGGGCTTTGCAGCGTGAGTTTTCCTCCGTACTCGGACGCGATGGCCTGGACGATGGCGAGTCCGAGTCCGCTTCCCTCGACGGACGGATTGCAGCGCCAGAAGCGCTCTGTCGCGTGCTTAATCTGATCGGGCGAGAGACCTGGTCCACGGTCCACCACGAATAGGCGGACCCCTCGGCTGCCGGTCAGCTCGATGCCCGTATCTACGACGGTATCGAACGGTGCATGTCGCAAGGCATTTTCCAGCAGGTTCCGTATTGCCGACGCGAGGAGTGCTGGGGGGACGTTGACACTGGCTGAGCTGGAGTCGGACGGTGGAGTCACGACGACGCGGTCCATGGCGCCCATTGACGAACCCAGTTCCCGCACTGACTGGCGAAGCGTGTCCAGAACGTCCGTCATATGTGTGGCCGAATCGTCGTCCCCGGCCTCGACCCTTGCGAGAAGCAACAGGCTTTCCAGGGTGGCTTGCAGGCGCGACGCGCCCGCTTCGGCGTTGGCCATCGAGCGCTCTACTAGCGGAAGCGGTGCGTGATTGCGCAGACCAAGCAACGCCACCTGGATGTTAGTCTTGATGGCCGTCAGAGGTGTGCGCAACTCATGCGCGGCATCGTCCGAGAACTGCCTCTCACGCTGCAGCGCATCCTGAACGCGAATTAAGAGATGCTGCACCGTGCTGATCAGCGGGCGGAGTTCGCTAGGTGCTGCGATGGCGGGAAGCGGGCTGGTGTCGCCCGGAACGCGCTGTGCGAGGAGCAGTCGTATGCCTTCGAGTGGAGCAAGTCCCCGGTGAATGGCCAGCCACAGGATCGCGAGACTGCCCATCACCGCGGCGAGAAATGGCACGCCCCCGGACATCGCAAAGTCCCGCAGCAATCCACGCCTGACGTTTTCCGGCTCGGCCGTCGCGATCCGTATCCCATCACGTTGCAGCACGTAGACGCGCCAGGCCATCCCGCCGATCTCGTAGGTTCCATACCCCGGCTGGGCATGCATCAGACCGGGACTTCCCGTAGTGCGCGCCAGCAAGGTCGGTACCACGGTAGCTCGGGCAAGGCTGATCTCGCAGACCAAGCCGCCAGACGCGTCTTTGTCGAGGGGGAACGTCGGGGCAAAAGGCGCGTCGGGATGGGCTGTCGGAAGCCTGTCCATCAGGCTGGAGACCATCCTTGCCGATGCCTGCAATCGGGCGTCCAGCACCGATCGGACCTCGCGGTTGAAATCCCGGTACATCCATAAGCCAACGGCAGTCCACACCAGCGAAAGCGAGGTGCCGATGATGATCAGCAATCGGATCCTAAGGCTCATGCGAACGCTTCCACTGGTCCCAGCCGAAAGCCGAGTCCGCGAACGGTTTCAATTGTCCTTGGCCCGAGCTTTCGCCTCAGGTGGTGGATGTGAACGTTGACGGCGTTGCTCTCCACATTCGTGTCCAGCCCATAAATGCTGTCCTGGAGCTGAGAGGTCGTCAGAATCTGCTGCGGGTACTGGAGAAACGCCTGGAGGAGTCTGAACTCGCGGCGCGTGAGTTCGATCAAGATACCATCGCGGTGTACCTCCCCGCTGTCGGGCGCAAGCGTGATCGCCCCCCAACGATAGCGATTGACGATTGTCCCCGTCGAGCGTCTGAGAACGCTCTGCATCCTGGCGACCAGCTCGTTGAGGTCAAAGGGCTTTGTCAGGTAATCATCGGCGCCGGCCTGTAGACCCGTGATCTTGTGCCTGACGGAATCGCGCGCCGTCAGCGCGATCACCGGAAAACTGACACCGTCCGCGCGCCATTGCCGCAGGAGATGGACCCCATCGGTGTCGGGCAATCCGAGGTCGAGCACGCAGAGATCAAAATGAGTGGATCGTCGTACGCTCTGGGCACTGCTGGCGTTACCCACGGGCGTCACCTCGAATCCATGCATGCGCAGGCCGGTCGCGACCCCGTCGCATACCAGCGGATCATCTTCGACAAGCAAGACATGCATTTTTCTTCACTTCCAATTCAACTGCGACAGATTCTTCCGTCTCGATGTTAACGGTCTGTTAACGCTTGTCATGCAATCTCGACGCGCGCCGCAGACCTCCCGGGTGCCTTTCGCCGGGCTCGGATACATCATAGGCGCGGCATCCTCATTACGGACCTGACATCGACAGCATGCCCCGCAAAGGGTTCCTTCCCACCATCCTCCTTTCCGCCCTGATGACCGCTACAGCCGCCACGCCCGAGGAATCCCGACTTTTCGACGTTCTTCGCAAGCAGGGCGTGGCCGTACTGGGGCCCATTGCGGCGCAAGGCGGGTTGAACGCCTGGGCGGCGGAAAGCGACGGGCGACCGATCGCCATTTATCAGGCCCCAGACAGGAAGCACGTTGTGATCGGGACGATGCTCGATATGGCCGGGCGGGAGGCTGGCAAATCGGACGTGGTCGCGGCAGTACGTGTCAGCCTGTCCAATGCCGTGATGGAGCAGTTGGCGAGCACGACCTGGATTGGCGAGGGCAGGGCCGATGCGCCACGCATCGTCTACGTATTTACCGATCTGAATTGCGAATCGTGTTTCAAGTTCTGGCTCGACGCCCGACCTTGGGTCGACAGCGGTAAGGTGCGACTCCGGCATATCCTTGTCGGGTTGCGCGGGCCGGAAAGTGCCGGTCGTGCCGCGGAAGTCCTGACCGCCGCTGACCCTTCCTCCGTCTTTCTCAAGCGAGTGGACGAATGCGCGATGAAGGCGGCCCACCCGCATCTGCCCTGGGCGTTCCGTTGCGAGATGCCGACAGCCTCCGCTACCGAAGTCGTCCAGCACCAGATGGATGGCAACATGCGCGTGCTGAGGCAGTTCGGATTCAATCAGCTACCTGCGCTCGTCTGGATCGACCAGCACGGTGAGTTGAGAAAGCAGATCGGGGTGCCCGAGGACACGCTCATGAGCATCTTCGAGCAATGACGGCCAGGATCGCACGGCCGGCCATGGCGCGAAGCAGTGTTCTGCGCAAGGTCGCGGCCGGCACTGCCAGGGACGGGCGGCTATCGGTCGGTCTTTCGAGAAGTCGCCGGTACGGCGCGGACCCGCCAAGTGGCGAAGGCAGCCAGCGACCGGCCCGTTTTCTTGCTCGCCTGTCTATTGGGGCTGACCTAAAAATAGCTCGTAGCCAAACAGTGCGGCACTGCCTCCCGTATGGACGAAGATGACGTTCTCATGCTTGGCATAGCGACCCGATCGAACGTAGTGAATCAGGGCGGCCATGCTCTTCCCCGTGTAGACCGGGTCCAGCAGAATGCCTTCATGGCGTGCCACGAGATCAATCGCCTCTCTGACCGCGGGCGTCGGCAGGCCGTATCCCGGCCCAATGAATTCGTCATCGACCCGTACCCGGGCAGGAATGTCCCCCGCGGGCAGTTCGAGCTCGCGGCAGACGGCAGCGGCCAGATGTCCAACCTTTTCCGCCTGGACGGATGACGGTGCGCCCACGCTGATACCGGACACCGTACAGGAACTCCCCAGGGCATCAAGGCCCACGATGAGCCCCGCATGGGTGCCTGCGCTGCCCGAGGCCACGACGAGGTGATCCGCGGGAACCTGTAGTTCGGCGGTCTGGGCCAGAATCTCCGCCGCGCACTCCACGAAACCCAGTGTCCCGATCACGTTTGATCCACCAACCGGAATCACATAGGGCGAGCGGCCGGCATCGCGCAGGCGCTGCGCAACGTCTGCCACCAAAGCGGGCATGTCGGCGCCCGACGGCACAGAAACAATCGAGGCGCCCAGCACTTTATCCAGCAGCGCGTTGCCCGACGCACTGTATTGCGGGTCCATGGACGGTACACGCGCTTCGAGTACGACCGTACATTGGAATCCCATCTTTGCGGCGGCGGCCGCTGTCTGCCTGGCGTGATTGGATTGCGTCGCACCACTTGTGACAATGGTGTCAGCGCCTTGCCGCTGCGCGTCGCCGAGAAGAAACTCAAGCTTTCGGGTCTTGTTTCCGCCCGTGGCAAGTCGGGAGCAGTCCTCGCGCTTGATGAACAAGGAGGGTCCCCCGAGCAACTTTGTGAGTCGGGGCAAGTACTCCAATGGTGTATGCGTTCCCCCCAAGAACATTCGCGGGTATCGCTGCAGATCAAGATGATGCATGGCAGGGCGACCTCGGCTAGTGGGTAAGAATCTTCGACAGGAAGTCTGCAGCACGGCTGGAGCGCGCGGACGCGCCGTCGAAGAATTCGTGCGTCGCGCAATCCTCGACAATTTGGCCGGCGTCCATGAACACGACGCGGTTACTGACACGACGAGCGAATCCCATCTCATGGGTCACGCACATCATGGTCATCCCTTCGCTGGCCAATTGACTCATGACATCCAGTACTTCGCCGACCATCTCCGGATCGAGTGCCGAGGTGGGTTCGTCAAAAAGCATGACGATGGGGTCCATGCTGAGGGCTCGGGCGATCGCCACGCGCTGCTGCTGGCCACCGGAAAGTTGCCCAGGATATTTGTCCTTGTGCGCAAGCAGCCCAACGCGGTCGAGCATCTTGAGCCCTCGGGCGTGTGCCTCCGACTTGCTCCGGCCCAGCACCTTGATTTGTGCAAGCGTCAGGTTTTCCGTCACGGAGAGATGCGGGAAGAGTTCAAAGTGCTGAAAGACCATGCCGACGCGGCTGCGCAACTTGGACAGATTCGTGCGCGCGTTGGTGACGGATGTCTCCGCGACATGAATCTCGCCCTTCTGGATTGGCTCCAGGGCGTTGACCGTCTTGATGAGCGTGCTCTTGCCAGATCCCGAGGGACCGCAGACAACGACGACGTCCCCCTTGGCGATACGCGTTGAACAGTCGGTGAGTACCCGAAAGTCACCATACCACTTTGAAACATTATCGATACTGATCATGGCGCAACCTTATTATCTAACGACGGCCAGGCGGAACTGGAGTCGCTTAACCATCAAGCTGAGTGAATAACAAATGCAGAAATATGTGACGCTGGCGATCAGGTAGGTTTCAACCGGCCGATTGAAGTTGACGCCAACAATTGAGAAACCCTTCAGTAGGTCATAGGCGCCGATGGCGTAGACCAGCGACGTTTCCTGAAACAGGACGATCGTCTGCGTCAACAGCAGTGGCAACATTGCGCGGAAGGCTTGGGGAAGCACGACGAGTCGCATGCATTGCCCATATGTCATGCCCATGGCGTAGCCGGCGTTGATCTGCCCGCGGGTGACGCTTTGTATGCCGGCGCGCATAATTTCGGAATAGTAGGCCGCCTCAAATGCAATGTAAGTGATGATCGCCGATAGCTCGGCGCCGATCGGGTGCCCAACGAAGAGTGGGATCAGCAGATAGAACCAGAGAATGATCATCACCAAGGGAATCGATCGCAGCGTGTTGACGTACGCCGAGGCTGAGCGCTCCAACCAGCGTCGACCCGACAGCCGCATCAGTGCCAATACCGTGCCCAGAGCAATACCGCACAACATGGCGATCAAGGTGAGTTTGACCGAGAAGAAAAGTCCCTTCTTTATGAAAACGAGGAACGTATCCCAGTTGAAGAAAGAGAAATCGAGAGTGTTCATTTCTTGAATCCGAGCATGCCAGGTATGCAGAATCGATTCTCGATGCGTCTTGCGGTCAGGTTAACCGTGAACGTCGATGCGAAATAGAGAAGGGTGACCGCGAGATAGATTTCAATCCCCCGAGACGTCTCTTCCTGCGCCTGCATGGCGAACATGGTCAGTTCGGAAACGCTGACCGCAAAGGCGACGGAAGAGTTCTTGACTATCGTCATTGCCTCGCTGGTGAGCGGCGGTGCGATGATGCGAAACGCCACGGGCAGCAGAATGAATCGATACGTTTGCCACCGGGTGAGACCGAGCGCCTGGCCGGCAGCCCGCTGGCCTTTGGGGATCGCCTGAATGCCGGTACGAACTTGCTCCGCTATCCGCGCGGAAGTGAACAGTCCCAATGCGGTGACGACAAGCACGAATCGGGGCGTGCCTGACAAGCCGGGAATCAACTGCGGCGCAACGTGATACCAAAGAAAGACCTGCAGTAGCAAGGGGATGTTCCGGAACAGATCGATCCAGATGCTGCTTGCCCGTAGGATGAGCTTGTTATCGAACGTGCGAATCACGCCGATGATCGTTCCCATAATCACGCCGACCGCGAGGGCGCAAGCAGCAACGGAGAGGGTCCACCCCCAGGCGGAAAGCATCCAATCCAGGTACGTAATACTGCCATTCTCACCGAAGCATCGTGGCGAGATCTCGCCACTGATCGTGTCCGTGCAGAAAACCTGCCAGTCCCATAGATTCACAACAAATCCCCACACCTATTGCTGAATGATGAAAGCTCATTCATGGTTCGCAGAACATTCTTGAAAAAACTGAGAGAAGGGGGACTGTTTCGAGTCGTCCCCCTATTCCGCTGAGGTGAGAAGAATCTACAGCGCAGGCTTGTCCGAGAGCGTCTTCATGTTGTCGCGCAGCGGCTGACTCATCGGGACATTAAGCGTAATGCCCTTGGGCGGGATCGGCGTTTCGAACCACTTCTTATACATCGCATCAAACTCGCCGCTTTTCATGAGGCCGGAGATCGTGTCGTCCACGAGCTTCTTGAATTCAGGATCGTCGCGGCGGAGCATGATGGCAAAGGGTTCGACCTGAATGGCATCGCCGATGATTGCGTAATCGCCCGGGTTGCGCGATCCGGCGCGTTGGCCATAGAGGAGAATGTCGTCCATGCCGAAGGCAGCCGCCTGGCCGGACTGTACGAGCAGCATCGCCTCGGCATTGTCTTTGGCGGCGATGATCTCCATCCCCAGATTTCGCTCCTTATTGACACGACGGAGTACCAGGAGATTCGACGAGCCAACGGTCGAGACGACCGTTTTCCCCTTCAGATCGGCGATGGAGCCGATGCCGGCGCCCGACTTCACAAGGAATCGGGTTCCCGTGTAGAAGGTGTTCGTGGCAAATGCGACTTGCTTGGCGCGTTCCTTATTGTTGGTAGTGGAGCCGCACTGCAGGTCGATGGTGCCGTTTACAAGCAGGGGGATTCGGTTTTGGCCAGTCACTGGCTGGCTTTTGATGGCAATGTCATTGCGCCCGACGGTCTTCTTTACGGACCCGACGATCTTCTGGCAGATCTCCCAGGTGAAGCCCGTGGGCGCTGCATTGTCCCCGAGATACGAGAAAGGAACGGCCGTTTCCTGGTAGCCGAGCGTGATCGCACCGGAGCTCTTGATACGACTGAGCGTATCGGCATCAGATGCATAAGCGTTGCACGCGATGAGCGTCAGCGTAGCGATAAGAAGGTGCGCGGATTTCATGGTCGTAGGCTTCCTGGTGAGGTCGGTGCATGGTCGTTGTTGGATTCATTAAAGCAAATTGGAAATTTACCGAGAAGCGCATTATGTTCATGAGACTTTTGAGTTCTTGTCTAAAATCAATATGGTAATTCCAAAATACAACGACAAAAGCCACGACAAAATGTCGTGGCCATCCTCCTGTGGATTGCCGATGGAGGCTACGCGATGTTTGATATGAGGAACTTAAGCACTTGCAAGTGAATAGAGTTCCCGAGGATATTCCTTGGCGTAGGGCATACCGGATGCTGCAAGGGCATCACGCTCCCAAGGTGGCGTGTCGCCAAATTCATTTGCCAGAAAATCGATAAAGCTTCTAATGAGTGGATTTTCGTATTTGGAGCGGTAGTACATGGCGTACAGCGTATGGACAATCGCTGCCCGGTATTGAGGCACCACGACGCGGAGATGGCCTTTGCTGATGTCGGCCGCCACCAGATAGGTTGGCAGGCAAGCAATGCCCCGATGCTCGAGTGCGGCTTCTCGTAGTGCCAGACTCGAGTTGGAGGTCATGCGCGGCGTGACTTTGATGTGTTGCGTATGTTCGTCTCGCCGGAATGTCCAAGCCCCGTCGAGCGTCATGGCAGGATAGACCAAGCAAGCGTGACGCGTGAGATCCTGGGGATGATCGATGTCGGCGTGATTGGCCAGATATTCGGGTGAGGCGCAGTACAACCAGCGGATGCAGGCCAGCTTTCTTGCGGCATAGCCCCAGTGCGTGTCCGCGGTGATACGAAGCGCGACGTCGAAATTCTCCTCAGAGAGATTGACGTAGCGATCGTCCAGAATGATGTTGGCGTTGACCTCGGGGTACGCTTCGAGATATCTACCGACGATATTTGTCAGTTGCTTGGTGCCGAACGCGATAGAGCTGCTGAGCTTGAGATTTCCATGCGGGTGCCCAAACTGGCGCGCGGTATCGAGGGTGTTCTCCACATCGGAGAGGATCGATGTTGCCCGCTCAAGGAATAGCCGTCCTCCCTCGGTAAGGGTGAGGCTGCGTGTCGTGCGTTTGACAAGCAGCACGCCCAAGCGCTCTTCGAGCTGAGCCAGGCTTTTGCTCACGGCAGAGGGAGACAGGTGGAGGTCCCGCGCGGCGGCTGACAGGCTTCCTGATTCGGCGATTCTTGCGAATACCGTCATTTGGGTAAGTGTGGCAAAGCTCTTCATCTCATACCCTATCTCATCGCGGCCATCGTCTGGCTGGCATCCGGATTCAGAGCAATTCCCGGACCAAGCTAAAGACCTTCCCGGAACCTTCCGCCACGGCGAACTGCACCGAAAAAGCGTCTCGTCGTCACGCATGCCCCGAATGCAGGCAAAGCCGTCGCCTGGATGGCGCAGGGGCGGCTGGCAGCTCTGCGTCTCGTGAGACGCTAATACATAGTATGCAAATGGAACTATTTGTTCCATTCGGGTAAATCCCATGCCGGGAAATGGGCAATGATTCGGAGGTCACATGGCCAGCCCGATCGACCGTGCAGGGAGTGCGATACGGCTCGATGTCGCTGTGCGCCGAAGTCGAGGGCGCGTACGCAAATGGGGGAGTATTGCTGGGTGCCGCGTGGGGTCCAAGATGTCGGCAAGCCGGTGCGGGTACTCAGGACGTCGCCTGCAACCCACGCGTGCGGCGGTACGGGCAGTCAGGGGGAGGGGGGCTACAGGGGGGCGGCAACACGCGAACATCCGTGTCAGGCGGCGCGACCCGCATGGAGCGGGTCGTGAAGGTGCTAGCGAGCAAGCCTGACGGCGAGTCCGGGCGCTGCTTTACTTTGCTTCGAATTGCTGGAATGCCTCAAAGGCGCGTACGGAATAGACATACGCAGCGCCGGCGTTGAGGGCCATTGCCGTGCCAAGCGCATCGGCCAATTCAGCTTCGGTGACACCGGCCTGACGCGCGGCGCTGGCATGGGAGGCGATGCAGCCCTCGCAGCGGGTCGTCACCGCGACGGCCAGTGCGATCAACTCGCGCGTGCGTGCGTCGAGCGCACCGTTGCCATTCTGATTGGTGTTCAGCGCCACGAAGCCTTCCATCAGCTTCGGCGAGGCCTTTGCGAATACTGCGCCTGCGGCACGGTTCTTCTTGAGTTGCTCGATCCAGTCCTTGATCATTGATATATCTCCATTGGGTGACGACAAGCCGTGTCATGCATGCGCTTCTGCGTGCGTGTACGGGAATGCCCCCCAATTCTTAGCCACAAGCACGTGGTAGCGAAAGCGCAAGTTCGTCCAAGCACCTATGAATCGCATTCAAAGATCAAGGCGGTGACGGGAAAGCGGCGGTTCGGTGGATGACGTGCCGAGGCGGCATGTCGCGCCATGCCGCCGCGATCCCCGGCGCTGGATTTGCCAGCATGCCAATGAGGGGGGCTATCCTTCAATCACCTGCTGCTCCCGGCGTGCATGCAGGAGCACCACGGCAATGGCGGCCACCACCACGGGCGGCAACACATACAGACACACGGTGGCCCAGCTTCGGGTAGTGACCAAGGAGCCGGAGGTAAACGACCCGACGACCATCGCGGCGAAAATGACGAAGTCATTCAGCGACTGCACACGTGTTCGCTCTGCCGCTGAATGGCAGGTGAGTACCAACGCGGAGGCCCCGAGAAATCCGAAGTTCCAGCCAATGCCGAGCAGAACCAGCGATAGCCAGAAATGGTTGATCGTCAGCCCACTCATGCCGGTCAGCGCCGCCAAGCAAAGCAGGGCGAGGCCTGTGAGAATGATGCGGGATGTGCCAAACCTTGCAATCAACCGGCCGGTGAAGAAGCTGGGAGCGTACATCGCGATCACGTGCCATTCAATGCCCAGGTTGGCGGCCTCGCGAGGGATGCCGCATATGTCCATTGCCAAGGGCGCTGATGTCATCACGAAGTTCATCATCATGTAGCTGACGACGCCGCAAAGCACCGCGATGAACAAGGGGGACTGCCGCAGGATGATGCGCAATGGCCGTCCGCCAGTGGCCGCTTCTGCGATCGCGTGCTCGAAGCGAACGCCGCGAAGGACGATGGCGGAGAGGGCCGCCGCCACGGCGGCTGCCAAATACGTGGCGGCGTATGTATGCGGTGCCCAAAGGGTCATGGTGGCCGTGGCTAGCTGGGGCCCAAAGACTCCCGCAGCAACGCCACCCGCCAGCACCGTTGAGAGGGCCTTAGATCGCAGTTCGGGCGTGACACATTCCGCGGCGGCAAAGCGGAAGCTCAGGACCACTGCCGCATATGCGCCGCCGAACAACATCGCCAAGCAAAACAACGCAAAGGAGCCGATGACAATGGCCAGTGCGGCTAGCAAGCCCGTGAAGACACCGCACGCATTGCCGACAAGGAAGGCAGTCGGTCGACCATAACGCCTCGCGGTGGCACCGACCGGAAGCGTGGCCAGGGCCATGCCGGTCACAAAGACTGAAATGGGTAACGTAGCCAATTCGGGACGCGGGGCCAATGTATGGCCGATGATCGCGCCGGTGGCGTACACGACCGTGGAATTTGCACCGGCGAGTGCCTGGGCAGCGGCCAGGCGCAAGACACTGGCATTCAGTCCGCGAGAGCGCATCGTCAGCGTTGGGGTGCAGGGGTTGAGGCGGCGACCTGCAGACCGGTCGCCAGTCGTCGGATCGCTTCGTCCACGGTGCTGCGTGGGCAGGCGAGATTGATGCGCATGTAGCCGTCTGCCGTGGCGCCGAATTTGGAGCCAGGGTCGAGCCAGAGACCTACGTGCCGAAGCATGTAGTCGTGAAGCTCGGCGGGCGCGAGACCGAGTGCCCGACAGTCCATCCAGGCGAGGTAAAGTGCACCAGTCGGTACCACGTGAATTGGCAGCGCATGATCGCGAACACTAGCCGCGAAATGGCGTTGGTTTTCGCCAACGTAGTCGATCATCGCGTCCACCCACGACTCGCCAAATCGATAGGCTGCCTCACAGGCAGCGGCACCCACTGTGTTCACCAGGTTCAGGCCGCCGCGTTCACATTGCGAACGGAAGGCTTCCCGGAGTCGTGGGTTGGGGATAAAGATGTTGGCGCACTGCAGGCCTGCTGTATTGAACGTCTTGCCGGGAGACGTGCAAACGATGCAGTGGTTGGCAATCTCGGGATCCAGCGAGGCGAACGGTATATGTTGCAGGTTGCGGTCAAAGATCAGATCCGCATGGATTTCATCGGAGACGACGAGGATGCCGTGCCGCTGGCAGATCGCGGCCATTGCCATCAGGTCTTCGCGTGACCACACGTTCCCGGTCGGATTATGGGGATTGCACAGGATAAAGAGCTTCGTGCCGGGCCGAATTGCGGCTTCAAACGCCTCGGGATCAAATCGGTAGCCGTCGGCCGTGCGCGTGAGGGGGACTTCCAGCAACCGTCGGCCGTTGATGACGATGTCATGATGGAAGTGGATGTACACCGGGGGTTGCACCATGACGTAGTCACCGGGGTGCGAGAAGGCCTGGATTGCCATGTTCAGCGCATTGACGACGCCGGAAGAGGGGACCAGCCACTCGGAACGCACTGCCCAGTTGAAGCGCCGGCGTTGCCAGTCAACGGCCGCCTCAATATAGCTCTCCGACGTTTGACCATACCCGAACACACCGAATTCCGCTTCGCGGTGTATCGCGTCGAGAATAGGTTGTGCAACACGAAAATCCATGTCCGCAACCCACATTGGGAGCGGATCGCTCGCTTGCTGTGCCGGTGTCAGCCGGTGCCTCATACCGTCCCATTTCATCGAATTCGTGCTGGTCCGGTCAATAATCTGGTCGAAGTTGTACATAAGCGATGCTCAAGATGAACTGGCTTCAATCTTGGGCACGTCCGCCGCGCAGCAGAAGCGCAACTTCCTACAAAGACCTGTGACTGTCGTTCAAAGATGAGGATTCGGGCCCGTGTTACCGTGAGGGGAGGTCGCCAATCCCGTCCGCCGGCGGCGCGTTCCGTGGGATCTGACCGGCAGGCCTCGCGACGGCCGGGCCGCGTTGGCAAGCCGCCGTCGTGGCGACGCAATGCGCGGAAGCGGCTCTCGGGGGCGGAGCAATGCGGGGCAAGGGGGGCGCGACGGGTTCATCTGCGGACCGCGCCCCGGAGCTAGCCGCTTGCCCCTGCGGATTTAACGCTGTGTGATGAACTTGGTCACCAGATAACCATCGAAGGTCTCAGCGCCACCCTCACTGCCCATCCCGGAGTCCTTGACCCCGCCGAACGGCGTTTCGGCAAGCGAGATCCCGAACTGGTTGATCGCCACCATACCGGCTTCCAGCGCATCCGCCACCGTTGTGGCGGTCTGAAGCGAATTGGTGAAGACATAGGCGGCCAACCCGTAGGGCAGGCTGTTCGCACGCTGGATGACGTCGTCGGTCGCGTGGAACCGAACGATGGGGGCAACCGGGCCAAAAGGCTCTTCGACCATCAGGCGTGCAGTATCCGGCAATCCGGCGACTACCGTCGGTTCGAAGAAAAAACCATCCGTTCCGATGCGATTGCCACCGAACGTGACCTCGCCACCCAGCTTGCGGGCGTCGTCGAGAAAGTCCGCCATGGCTTCGACACGGCGGCCGTGCGCAAGCGGCCCCATTTCCGTGGTGGGGTCGAGTCCATCGCCGACGCGCACGGACGCCATCGTCTCCGTGAACTGCGCCACGAAGCGGTCATAGACTTTGGCATGCACGTAGAAGCGTGTCGGTGCAATGCAGACCTGGCCAGCATTGCGGAGCTTGAACCTCGCCAGCGTCTGGGCCGCCTGCGCAACATCGGCGTCGTCAAACACGATGACCGGCGAATGACCGCCCAGTTCCATGGAGACCCGCTTCATGTACGTTCCAGCCATCGCCGCGAGCTGCTTGCCCACGGGCACGGAACCGGTGAAGGAGACTTTGCGCACCACAGGCGACGCGATGAGATGTGCGGAAATGGTGGGCGGGTCGCCCCAGACCACATTGAGCACGCCGGGCGGAAGACCGGCGTCGTGAAACAGGTGGGCGAGCGCAACGACGGCGCTGGGGGCATCTTCCGGCCCCTTCAGGACCATCGCACAACCCGCGCCCACGGCGGCAGAGATCTTTCGGATGGCCTGGTTGAAGGGGAAATTCCATGGTGTGAACGCCGCGCAGACGCCGACCGGCTCTCGTACCACCATTTGTCGAATGCCGGGTTCTCTTGGGGGAATGACGCGCCCGTAGATGCGACGACATTCTTCCGCGTGCCATTCCGCGTGCTCGGCGCAACGCAGGATCTCGGACAGAGCCTCCTCTAGCGGCTTGCCCTGGTCGCGCGTGAGATCTCTGGCAATGTCGTGCGCCCGTTCTCTTGCTAGCGTGGCGACTCTGCGCAGGATCGCTGAGCGGTCCAGCGGTGAACTTTTGCGCCAGCTCTGAAATGCCCGCTCAGCGGAAGCGAGGGCATGGTCCAGATCCGCTGTGGTCGCAACCGGCAGTTTGCCTAGGACTTCGGAGGATGCCGGATTCAAGACGTCAATTGTCTGCCGGTCCTGAGCACTGATAAATGTGCCGTCGATGTACAGGGAGAGTTCGCGGTACGGAGGCAGGCCTTCACGCGATGTCTGATGGGGGGTCGTTGTCATCGTTGATGCGGGGTGGTCTAACGCCATGAGGTGGGGGCGAATCGCTCAGCCAGTCAATCCAGGAGCGTTTCCCGGAGACAATAAGCTGCCTCGCGGCAAGCCAATGGCCGGTCTCCGGGATGCGGGCATGGAAAGGGCGGCGCGATCGTGCGCCGCCCAGTATGGCTGCCGAGCGTGTTGTCGGCTATTTGGGGAAATGGATGCGATCTTGTCCGGGTGCCAGCTCGGTTGCGGCCGGCACCTCGGAAGGATCCAGAACCCGGATGGACTTGGTGGCGGGGTCCACTTCGACAAAGCTGCCGTGCGGGATCACGGCCGTGATGTCGACGTCGAATCCGGCCATCATCGAGACATCTCCGAGGGCAGCGCCCTGAACCAGGATCGTGTTCACGGTGTTGAACACAATGGCTTTGGGTACCATGTTGCGCGATTGCATTTCGTGCAGCATCCAAGCCGTGGCGACCCCACCCTTGGCCGTATCCAGGATCAGGATGCGATCGACGTACGACTGTCCGGCGAGCTTATGCGCGGGACGGGAGAAGACCCCTTGCAGTCGATTCAGGTCATAGCGGGCCGAGAACCCGTCGTGGGCAACCAGGGCCTGGCCGACGACCTTCTTGCCCATGGCATGGCGCGCGATGTAGGGATCGGTTTTCAATTCAGTTCTCCGGTTTCGGCTGCAGTGACACATTCCTCCATGGTGGCGAGCATCGGCACGTAGCCGTAACCGCCGAGGATGTTGACGAGCTTGGCGCTGTTGGTGGCGAGGCGCGTCCAGCCTTTGGCTTCCTTCATTTCGCGGGCGTAGGACTGGTAGAAGCACATGCCGGACAGTACGGTGCCGCCGGCTTCCTCAATGGTTTTCGTATATCCGAAACGATCGCAGTCCGGTTTGACCTGGGGGCTCGTCACGGCGAGGAGCGGCTTCTTCAGACGGCGCCCTTTGCACAGGCGGGCGATTTCACGCAGTTCGAACAGGCTCAATTGTGGAGCGGAGAAGACCACCACATCGATCCCTTTCTCCACGGCATAGCTGTCACGCAGGCCGCGCAGATCCGCCTGCCCGATACGCTGAGCGACCGGCAGCTTGTCGCCGCCGACATCTTCCAGACGAGAGGCCTCGGGTGTGATGCCGATCAGATGAAACAGGGCGGAGGAGCCGAAGCTTGCCATCGCCGCGCCGAAGTGTTTGAGTTCATCGGACGTGGGCGCGCGGTCCAGCCCTTCGATGACCGGCACCTGCCAGTAATTGCCGGACAGCTTGCCCACGACGCCGCCCAGCGCGCCCCACTCGCTGAGGTCACGGGGCGTCCAGTCCGCGCGCAGTCGGAGGGTAGCCTGACGTTGGGCATCCAGGTGATAGCCGTAGCGCGGCGTGCGACCGGTGAGCCCGGCAGAGAGCGCCGACGGGCCGCCTTCGAAGTTGGAACGCGCGCCACCGACCGAGTTCGAGTAGATGACGACGCCCGTATCACCAAACGCCACATGCTCGCCTCGTGTTGCGGCGAGGACCGTCTGATAGTTGATGCAGGTGTCCGTCATGCTGACGCCGAGCCGCGAAAAGGCTTCGATGGCACGGCGCTCGAGTTCGACCATCCATTCGGCCTGACCGAGATCGGAAGCCTTGGAGAAATCGGT
The DNA here is from genome assembly GCF_058799075.1 of Cupriavidus sp. GW822-FHT06G04. Taxonomy (NCBI): domain Bacteria; kingdom Pseudomonadati; phylum Pseudomonadota; class Betaproteobacteria; order Burkholderiales; family Burkholderiaceae; genus Cupriavidus; species Cupriavidus sp. GW822-FHT06G04. Next base: position 63,263 of record NZ_JBXALD010000003.1, read on the forward strand.
GCCGCGCGGATCGGTAATGGTCGGAATCCGTACGCCACCCTCGTTGGCATCCGCCAGGCGCTCTAGCCACATGACGCCCGCCTGCCCGAGGCTCTCGGTATCCGCCATGATGTGGGCTTGCGTCACAGGGACAAAGTCCTCGGCACCAAAGAATTCGCCGACCTTGATCTGGTGTTCGATGGCCAGTTTTGCCACGGTGCCGGCTTCACCGGCCAACATGGCTTTCTCTTCCTCATTTAGTCTCATGATTTCACTCGATGGTAATGCCGGTGGCACGTACGGCTGTGCCCCATTTGGTTGATTCAGACTGCTGGAAACTTGCGAGCGGGACGCTCAAGGGATGCAGGCCCTGACTACTGATCTTGCTGTTGAACTCGGCGGACTGGACGATCCGCTGCGTCTGCGTGACCAGTTGCTTCGACACGGCGTCGGGGAGGCCGGCGGGCCCATACAGCGCCCACCATGCGATGGCTTCGAAGTCGGGGTAGCCAAGTTCTGCAACGGTGGGTGTATCGGGCAGGACCGGTGAGCGCTGCAGGCTGGTGACCGCAAGCGCCTTGAGCTTGCCCGACTGGATGTGGGGCAGTACCGATTGCAGCGGGTCGAACATCACGGGAATCTGCCCGCCAATCACCTCGGTGACCGCCGGGGCGCTACCCTTGTAGGGAACATGGGCGAGGCGAATCCCCGCCGCGGTACAGAACATGGCGGCCGTCAGGTGGCCGGGTGTGCCATTGCCTGCGGAACCGTAGTTCATCGCGCCCGGCTTCGCCTTGGCCTGGCTGACGAGGTCGGCGAGGGATCCGATGCCGGTCGCGGCATTGACGACGATCGCGACCGGGGCACTGGCGATCGTCGCCAGGGGCGTGAGGTCCTTCTGCGGGTTGTAGCTGAGCTTCTTGTACAGATAGGGATTGATCGATTGCGTCCCCACGGTGCCGACCAAAAGGGTGTATCCATCCGGCGCTGCCGATGCAACCGCTGCGGCACCGATCGAGCCGCCCGCGCCGCCGCGATTGTCGATCACAACGGACTGTTTGAGCGCATTGCCAAGTAGCAACCCGAACGGGCGGGCCACGATATCGGTGGGGCCCCCCGCGGGAAACGGCACCACCATCCGAATTGGCTTGGAAGGGTAACGCTCTGCGCCTCTTGCCAGTGAGGTTCCGAGCGCCGATAGCCCTGCGGCGATCGGGAACAGAACCATCTGGCGGCGCCGCTGCTGCGAGTGCATACGCCTGTCTCCTGTGGGTTGTGTGGTTGTTCTTTTCTATGACCGCCAGTGGTCTGGCGGGGAATGCTAGGCGGTGGTTGGCTGCAGGGCCCTGGCAATTTCGAGCGGCCCCGGCAGGCTCAACTTGAATGAATAGCGGTCAGGAATGATGTGGATGCGCATGTGCTCGCATGGCTGGCCCGTGCCGCTGAAGGACGTGCGGTGCATGACCAGGACATTGGTGCGCTTGGGCAGGCCCAGCTCGTTGGCGATCTGGTGACTCGGCTGCCGGCATTCGATGGCCACGTCGGCCCGTCCGATCCGGAGCCCAAGATAGTGCTGCACGATGTCGTAGACGGAGAGCTGACGGACGCGCTCTTCACCGAGTGCGCCGACCTGCGCGGGCAGATAGGCCTCCACCAGTGCGAAGGGTTCGCTGCCGACGATGTATCGGCGACGCAGGCGCACCGGAAGATCGAGCCCAGCGGGAAGATTGGGATCGAGCCGGCCGGCAGAGGCGGAGAATTCCAGTAATTCTGTCTCCGGCTCGATCCCCTGACTGCGCAACGCATCCTGAAAGCCTTGCAGGGTATTGAGGTCGTGCTGCACGCCTACGCGGGCGACAAACGTGCCTTTGCCGCGCCGGGCTACGACCTGACCGGTGCGTGCAAGCATCTGGATCGCCTGCCGGACGGTCACGCGGCTCACGCCGTAGGCCGACATCAGCTCGGCTTCGGTGGGTAGCTGCTGGCCTGGAACCAGCGTCCCATTGGAAATCTCTGCGGCCAGCCGACCGCCGAGCTGCACGTACAGCGGTTCCGAGCTGTCGGGCTCCAAGGGCGTGTGCGGAAAGTCACCTGTATTGAGGGTCATGATCGTGTAGAGGCTAACTTGTATTGAGTTGTTCTATAACATCCTATACAAGATGCTCGAAACAGCAAGAACTGAAATGTGCGGCAGTCATCGCTGTCCACCGGTTCTTGATGTGATTTAGCCTTTTTACTATCAAAAAGTCATCGCCAACCAAGAAAAATGAGACGAAATAAGGAGAATTGGCTCATTTTTGCCGCCCTGGAGATTTGACCTTGCACGCCGGCGTTGCCTAACATGACCTATATCGTATTAATACAAGATAGGTCCCCCATGCGCGTCATAAGTAGTCAAAACACCACTTCATTGATCGCCAATCTGGGGCGATGGGTGCCGGCATGGGTGCAGGGCGTGACGGTGGGGACGGCCCGGGCCGATTTGCTTGCGGGGCTGCTTGGCGCCGTGCTCGCACTGCCCCAAGGGGTGGCGTTCGCCACCCTGGCCGGATTGCCGCCGCAGTACGGCATCTACAGCGCCGTGGTGCCCTGTGTGGTGGCCGCGCTGTTTGGATCGAGCCGGCATGTCGTATCCGGACCAACCAATGCCAACTCGCTGGCACTTTTCGCCATGATCAGTCCGCTGGCGGTGGCCGGCAGTCCCGAATATGTCGGGCTTGCACTGGGCGTCACGGTGCTGGTCGGTGCGCTTCAGCTTGGCATTGGCCTGTTCCGTCTGGGATCGCTCGCAAACTTCATTTCGCCCTCGGTGCTGCTCGGATTTACATGCGGCGCGGCAATGCTGATTGCGCTCTTTGCACTGAAGGACATTTTCGGGTTGCAGCTTCCGCCAGGCACCTCCGCATTTGGGGTGCTGCGATTCCTGGCGACCCATGTCGATACCATCAACTGGAGTGCCAGCATCGTCGCCGGGGGGACATTGCTGGCGACGTTGCTGGTCAAGCGGCTGATGCCGCGGATGCCGTTCATGCTGCTCGGGCTGATGACCGGATTTGGCGTGGCCTTTCTGCTCAATCATTCGCCGGCGTCCTGGAGTCAGCACGTCGGCGTTGTCGGCCCGATTCCCTCGGCGATTCCGCCGTTCCGGGTTCCCCAGCTTTCCTGGCAAGCCCTGCCTGATCTGCTGGGGTTGGCATCGGCCCTGACCATCGTGGCGATCGGGCAGTCGATCTCCATTGCCAAGGCCGTCGCGCTGCGGTCCGGGCAGCAGATCGACAGCAACCGGGAGATCATTGGTCAGGGCTTGTCGAACATCGTCGGCGGGTTCTTCTCCTCCTACGTGTCGTGCGGATCGCTCAATCGCTCGATGCCCAACTATGAAGCGGGCGCGAAGACGCCCTTGGCGTGCGTGTTTGCCGCGATTTTGCTCGTGGCGCTGGTGTCCGTCAGCGCGGCAGTGCTCGAGCAGATTCCACTGGCCGCGATCGGGGCCATGCTGCTGCTCGTCGCGTGGAGCCTTTTCGATGTCGCAAGACTGCGGCAGATTTCGCGTCTGAGCCGGATCGAGTTCGGTATTGCCATCGCCACGCTGCTGGCCACGTTGCTACTGCGCCTGGAGGTGGCGGTGTTGCTGGGCACGGCGCTGTCGCTGGGCGCCTATCTGTACCAGACATCCCGACCGGCCGTCCGCGATCTGCTCCCGGACGCTGAGAGCGGGGCGCGACATTTCCGGCCGACCGATGAGTTGCCCGATACCGCGCTGCAATGTCCCCAGCTTCGCCTTGTACGCATCGAGGGTGCGTTGTTCTTTGGCGCCGTGCCCCATGTGAAGCAGAAGTTGCAGAAGGATGAGGCGCCTCAGCGTCGACATGTTCTCGCCATGGTGAAGAGCATGAACTTTGTTGACTTGGCGGCCGCTGAGATGTGGGACAAGGAACTGACAGACCTGCGCGCTGCCGGCGGCGACCTGTATTTTCACCGCCCCAGACGGCAAGTCATGGAGACGTGGATGCGCAGTGGCTTCCTTGCCAGACTGGGCAGGCAGAACGTCTTCGCAACCAAGCACGATGCACTGCAGCATATTGTGCCGCGGCTGAATCCCGACATATGTGCGACGTGCAAGGCACGAGTCTTCAAGGAATGCAGCGGGGCGCCGGCCCCGCGTGAAACGCGTCAGACGGGGGAGGCGTCCTCCGCATAGAAAAGCGGGTAGAGACGCTGCGCGGCCTCCTGCAGCAGGGGCAACTGCGTCCGCAGTTGCGTGAGGGTGGTCCGTGCGGTCGCCGCGTGGCAGACCAGTGCGACATTGCAGCGTTGGCCGGGAAGCGCGATCGGCACGGCCAGTCCCACCATGCCCGTAACGAACTCTTCCTCGTCCAGTCCGATACGCTGCGCCGCCAGCTTGTCGAGCTCGGCCGTCAAGGTGGGGCGACTCACAAAGGTCTGCGGTGTCATGCGATTCAACGTAATGCGATCGAGCAGCGCTTCTCGTTCGAGCTTCGGAAGCTGGGACAGAAACAGCTTGCCGCCGGCGGTGCAGTGCAACGGATGTCGGGAACCGAGCTCCAGATGCATGCGCAGGGGCTGGCTGGTTTCGACACGGTCCAGATACAGCACCCGATCTCCGTCGAAGGCGGACAGGTTACACGTTTCGCCCAGTCGATCCACGAGGCCGCGCAGCACGCTGCGAGACAGCCTGCGGAACGCGCTGTTGCCCAGGACAGCCGTGGACAACTGCGTACTGCGGGGGCCAGGGATCAGGCCTCGTTCGCCGGGCATCCGCACCAGGAATCGGTTGGCCACAAGGACATCCACCAAGCGGCCGGCAGATGCCTTCGGGATGTCCAGTCGCATGGCTATTTGCCCGATGGTTACCGACTCAGACGCGCTGGCGACACATTCCAGCATGCGCAGGATCCGCAGCATCTTGTGTTCGGGGGAGATCTGTTGGTCGTCGTCCATGACTTGGCTTTCGGGGGCGATAAGCGAATACGAGCCGTGATTGCGATTTTCGGCTCAGTTTCTGCGAGTTTGGGTGGTTCTTCTTGAGACGGCCGCCGCGGAAGATAAAGATACTAAGACAAGCACCTCTGCATCGCAACGCGTCTCAGAGGCAAGCAAATCATAACGGAGACAACAGCCATGCGGACATTCGACTACGTCATCGTCGGCGCCGGTTCTGCCGGATGCGTCCTTGCCAATCGCCTGACCGCCAACGGTCGGTACACAGTGTGCCTGCTCGAGGCCGGTCCCAAAGACAGCTACCCGTGGATCCATGTACCCATCGGCTACGCCAAGACGATGCAGCACGACGAGTACAACTGGCGTTTCTATACCGACCCCGAGCCGGAACTCGGGAACCGGCAGATTTATCAGCCGCGCGGCCGCACGCTTGGCGGCTCCAGTTCCATCAACGGCCTGATCTACATCCGGGGTCAGCAGCGCGACTACGACGAGTGGGCCTCGCTCGGCAACGCGGGTTGGTCGTGGGCGGACTGTCTGCCGTACTTCCGCAAGCTCGAGACCAACGACCTCGGTGGTTCGCAGACGCGGGGGGATGCGGGGCCGATGCATGCGACGAGCGTGCCGCCTGGCAATGAACTGGTCGACGCCTTCATCGCTGCGTCGCAACAGCTTGGCGTCAGGCGCGTGAATGACTTCAATACCGGTGACCAGGAGGGCGTCGGTTACTTCCAGCTCAGCACGCGCAAGGGCTTCCGTTGTTCGACGGCGGTGGGCTATCTCAAGCCGGCCATGCCGCGAAGCAACCTGCATGTCGAGACCGAAGCGCAGGCCGCCCAGATCCTGTTTGCGGACAAGCGGGCGGTTGGCGTGAAGTATCGCCAGGCGGGGCAGTTCAAGGAGGTACGCGCTCGGCGGGAAGTGTTGCTGTGCGCCGGTGCCATTCAGTCGCCCCAGCTTCTGCAGCTTTCCGGCGTGGGTCCCCGCGGGTTGCTCGAGCAGTTCGGCATCCAGCCGGTCCACTACCTCGAAGGCGTCGGGGAGAACCTGCAGGATCATTTGCAGGTGCGCTTGATGTACGAGGTGACCAAGCCGATTACGACGAACGATCTGATGCGTTCGCCATGGGGCAAGGCGAAGATGGGGTTGCAGTGGCTGTTGACCCGGAGTGGTCCGCTTGCTGTCGGGATCAACATGGGCGGGATGTTCTGTCGCGCGCTGCCGGAAGAGAATGCGACGCCGGACATCCAGTTTCACTTCGCCAATCTCTCGGCCGACAGCACCGCGGGCGCTGTACATGACTTCCCCGGCTGCACCTACTCGATCTGCCAGCTCCGGCCGGAATCGCGTGGGCACGTGCGCATCAATTCTCGGGATCCCTTCCAGGCCCCCAGTATTGTCGCGAACTACCTGACCACCGAGACAGACCGCCGCACCACGATTGCCGGCGTGAAGTTTGCGCGGCGGGTCGCAGCCGCGAGCGCCATGGCGCCATATATGAAGCGGGAGTATCGGCCGGGTCCCGATGTGGTGACCAACGATGAGATCCTGCAGTTCTGCCGTGAGTACGCCACCACCATTTTCCATCCGTCCGGGACGGCCAAAATGGGCCTGGCGGAGGATCCAGGTGCCGTGGTGAACAATCGACTGGAAGTGCATGGGATGTCCGGCCTGCGCGTCATCGACTGCTCCATCATGCCGACCCTCATCTCTGGCAACACCAACATCCCGACGGTCATGATCGCTGAGAAGGCCGCCGACATCATCCTGGATGCGGCCGCGAACGCCGATCGGGCCATCACGCTTGAGACGCTTGCGAAGACATCGTCGGCCGCGCATGCGGTGAAGGAGGAGGTCATCGCCAGCATTCGCTCGTAAATGTCAGGTAGTTAGGATCAAGTTCATTCCGAAGGAATAGCGTGGGACACACCACGCGTCCTTCAGACGAGGAGACAAACATGAAAACCAACCCCAAGGCACTTCGCCGTGTCGCGACTGCTAGCGTCATCGGCGCCATCATCGAGTGGTACGACTTCTTTCTCTATGGTGTCGTCGCGAGCCTTGTGCTCAACAAGCTGTACTTTCCCAACAGCGACCCGGCCACGGCCACCATGCTCGCCTACGCGACCTTCGCGGTTGGTTTCGTGGCCCGTCCGCTCGGTGGCATCATCTTCGGCCACTTTGGCGACAAGGTCGGCCGGAAGAGCGTACTGGTCATCACGCTTATGATCATGGGGCTGTCCACGGTGGCCATCGGCCTGGTGCCGACCTATGCGCAGATCGGGTACTGGGCTCCAGGGATCCTGCTGTTCCTGCGTGTGCTCCAGGGGATTGGACTGGGCGGGGAGTGGGGCGGTGCCGTGCTGATGGCGTACGAGTGTGCACCGGAAGAGAAGCGTGGCTTTTATGCCAGCCTGCCGCAGATTGGTCTGTCTATTGGGGTGCTGTTGTCCGCCGGCATCATCGGCGCGCTGTCGGTCGCGCTGACCGACGCGCAGTTCATGGCCTGGGGCTGGCGCGTTGCATTCGGCATTTCATTCTTGTTCGTGCTGTTCGGCATGTGGGTGCGGCTGAACGTGATGGAATCGCCGGAGTTCGCCGAGATGAAGCAGAGTCACGGCGAGGCCCGCGTGCCGTTTGTCGACATGCTCAAGCGTTTCCCTGGCAACGTGGTACTGGGCCTCGGCGCCCGGCACATTGATGGGGTGTTCTTCAACATCTTCAGCGTCTTCACGATCAGCTACCTGACGTCCAAGATCGGCATGACCCGCGAGGATGCGCTGACCGGCGTCGGCATCGGGGCCTTCGTGCTGACGATCTTCATCCCGATCTTCGGCTATCTGTCGGACCGACTGGGACGCCAGCGCCTGTATGCGGTCGCGGCCATTCTGACGGCGCTGTCGGTATATCCCGCATTCTGGGCGTTCACCCATTCGAATGGTGATCGCACGCTGGTGTGGGCCGCCATTGCGCTGCCGTACGGCATCTTGTACGCCGCGGTGTATGGGACGGTAGCGGTATTCCTGTGCGATCTGTTCGATGCACGGGTGCGTTACACCGGGATCTCGTTTGTCTATCAAGTTTCAAGCATTACGGCAGGCGGTATGACGCCAATCATCGCCACCTATCTAGTCACGATCAATGGCGGCGATCCGTGGTACGTCTGCGCCTATGTCGTGATCTCGGGACTGCTCTCTTCGCTGTGCGCGTTCGCCATCGGCCGGCGCATGAAGAAGGCGCACGACACCTTCGAGCAGGAACGGGCCCGCAGTGGACGTCCGGCGCTCAAAAAATCCATCAGCATGTAACGAATTGGTGAATTCAAATGGACATCCAACATTCTCGATACTCGGTCACGGCCGCATCGATTCTCGGTGAATTCAAGCGCTGTGGTATCACGCATGTGGTCACGGTGCCGGATATGCTGCAGATCGCGCTGCATAAGCTGCTGGAAGATCCGGCGTGCGGCATTACGGTCATTCCAACCACGACGGAGGACCAGGCCATCGAAGTCGCCTCGGGTCTCTATGCGGGCGGCAAGCGGGCGGTGGTTCTGATGCAGAACCAGGGCCTGTTCGCCTCGATCAACAGCATTCGCGCATTGGGTCTGGACTCGAAGATTCCGCTGCTGATGCTGGTCGGTCAGTTCGGCCGGGAGTTTTCGAATCTCGGCGACGACCCCAGGAAATCAAAACGGCGCATGGTAAGAATTCTGGAGCCACTTCTGGAGACGCTGGACATTCCTTACTGGCGGTTGGAAGGCCCGGCGGATGTTGGTGGCGTATCGAAAGCATGGGATGCCGCCCAGGCGCGCAGCGGTCCCGCCGTGGCCATCGCGGGGCATTTTGTCGGATGGTCGCAACCCAGTGAAATTGCGTCGGCGTAAGGGCGAAGGGGAATCAAGATGAACATGAAGACAATCGAGGCCTGTGAGGTCATCCAACAGACCGCGCCGGACGCCATCTATGTCACGACGATGGGTGCCATGAACGGCATGGACAAGCTCGAGGTTGATGTGCTCAGCGTAGCCTGTGTGCCGCTGATGGGCGGTGCCGCGTCCCTGGGTCTCGGCATCGCATTGGCCAGGCCGGACAAGACGGTGCTCGTGCTCGACGGTGACGCCAGTCTGTTAATGGAATTGGGAGGTCTGGTTACCGTCGCGCAGGCGGCTCCCGAGAACTTTTTGCATGTGGTGTTCAACAACAGCATTCAGTTCAGCGGGTTGGGCAATCTCGAGACTCCTGGGAGCGCGGTCGCCGATTTCCCGGCCATGGCCAAAGCCGCCGGATATCGTTCGACTTGGCGCTTCGCTAGTGTCGACGAACTGACACAGCAGCTTCCCGGCATTCTTGCCGGCCCGGCGCCGGCGTTTATTGAACTCGCGGTCGAATCCGAAGTACCCAAGCTCGGCACCGATTTCCCGGCGGTGGAGATGACCGATGCGCGCTTCACGCGGATGGGAGACGAGCTGCGGCGCATTCGCGCTGCACTGGCCGTCGTCTGACCTGCCCCGGAAAGTTTGCCCGCCTCCTCTGCGGTGTGTCGATGCGTCCGGCAACTCCGTCCCGCCGGACGCATCCTTTTTTCGACAGACAAAGCCATGAATGCTCCAGCATCAGAGCGGGTCGTTGCCACGAAGTCAGCCGCCGCCCTTCTTAAGAAGCTTCAGGATGAATACGGCCCGTTGGTCCTGTATCAACCGAAAGGGTGTGTTGGTCGGACGGGGCTGGCGTGCTTTCCGATCCGGGAGTTTCTACCGGGTGCGAACGAACTGAAGATCGCCGAAATTGCTGGCGCGGCGTTCTACATCCGCCACGATGACCTCGGCGATCTGAAGACGAAGCAGATCGTTGTCGATGCGGGACCGGGGAGCGGGGGACTGTTCGCCTTGGAACGACGGTTGGGGGTCCGCTTCTTTGCGCGCTTGCGCCGGGTTGCGCCATCGCGTGGTCTGGCGGCGTAGCTTAGCGCATCCGGGGGTGCCCGCATCATTCGATCACGGGCGACTTCTTTCACACACCGAAGTCGTCTTCTAGACCTCCTTGGTGTCGAATATGAGTAGGTCGGCGCCGGCCTGGGCAAAATTTGCGAGATCTGCGGCAGCGGCAGCGCCTTCCGGCGACGACATCCCCTGTTGGATGGCAGCCAGGGAATCAAAGCTTAACAGGGCCACCAAATGGAAGGGGGATTCACCCGTTGGACTCGCTACCGGCCCACTGCTGATTTCATAGCTGCGCAAGCCCGGAATTTTCTTGGCGATCGGGACGTGATGAGCAAGGTAATAGGAATCGAAGGCCTGCTTGTCCGCAGGTTTCTTGTACAGCGCCATCAGCTTTGCCATTTTCGTCTCCTGTTGTGAAACACTACTGTACGCGCGCACTGTTTGTTTGTCCGCGCGACACCGATGTAGAGCGGCTTTGTGCGGCACGTGCTCCCCGATACGCTCAGGTTGGCAGGAAGCGTCTTACCAAGTTTGTCCAGAACAGTGCGCCAACCCAAAGATTCTCATCGTTGAAATCGTATTTGTTATTGTGAAGCGGTGCGCTCTCGGTGCCGTTGCCCAGCCTAATGAAGCAACCCGGGCGCTCCTTCAGATAGAACGCAAAATCTTCGCTTCCGGTTACCTGCGGAAAATCCTGAATAATGTGATCCGCGCCCATGGTCTCCGCCGCCACGTCCAGTACCAGTTCGGATTCGCATTGGCTGTTGATCAGTACCGGATACCCGGGGCGATGAACGATCTCCACTTCCGCGCCATAGCAGGCTGCCTGGGATTCCAGAACCGTTCTAACCCGTTGGACCATCAGGTTTCGGACATCTTCCGAGAATGTTCGGACACTGATCTTGAATTCGCTGGTCTCCGGAATGATGTTGGGCGCCGATCCGGCGTGAAAGGCGCCGACGGTGAGGACGGCAGATTCTGTCGGGGCGACATTCCGGGAGACGATGCTTTGGAGAGCAACCACCATGCTGCATCCGGTTAGGACGGGGTCAATCGACTGATTTGGACGTGCGGCGTGTGCACCCTTTCCCCGGACGGTGACGAAGAATGCGTCGCTGGACGCCATGAACGGCCCTGGGCGGACGCCAAACGTACCCACCGGAATTCCCGGATGGTTATGAATGCCGAAGATTGCATCGCAGGGGAAACGATCGAACAAGCCATCGGCGATCATCCGCTGTGCCCCGCTATTGACGCCAACTTCCTCGGCGGGCTGGAAGAGCACGTGTACGGTCCCATCAAACTGGCCCTTTTGCGCTATTTCTCTGGCGCCGCCTAGCAGCATGGCGGTATGCCCATCGTGGCCGCAGGCATGCATGGTTCCTGCGTTCACGCTTTCATAAGGCAGGCCGGTGTTCTCTTGCATTGGAAGTGCGTCCATGTCGGCGCGCAACATGATGGCGCGCTGACTGGTTCCCTTGCGGAGAGTCCCGACAATTCCTGTGCAGCCCACCTCTCTGGTAACCGTATAACCCCACAATTCGAGCAGTTCCGCGACCTTTGCTGCCGTGGAAACTTCCTTGAACCCAAGCTCCGGATGCTGGTGGAGGTGATGCCGAATCGCTTTCAATTCCGAGAGCTCTGCGTGAGAGGGCGGATCGCCGATGTAGGTCGATGCGGGATTCGTCATGGCGTCGAGATGGTAGGGCCACGCGACCGAAAGCACTGGACGGTGGCATTTGGGAGAGTGGTTGAAATTCTGCCATATCCACTTGTGAAATAAAGTGCAAGCTAGCTTTCGTATAACTACAAACTAGATGTCATCGCGCTGTGATGAAATTGATCCTTTGGTGTTTTTGATTATAAAAATACCAGCGGTGGCGACCCCTGGTTTGGAAGGGGCGACGTGATTCTATAGCATGAAAAAGGATTGTTAGATTTCAATCTAAAGGGGGTAGAGTGGAATTGTCTGAAAGTCGGCCGACAAACGGGCAGTGGCGAGCGATGTTCGCCACGATGTTCGGTAACATATTGGAGATTTATGACTTTGTGGCATACGGGATTTTCGCGGTGCCCATTTCGAAGACATTTTTCCCGGCCGGCAACGATCTCTTTGCATTGATTCTCACCCTGGTGACGTTTGCCGTCGGATTTCTCGCGCGTCCGATCGGAGCGCTCGTCATTGGCCGCTATGCGGATCGGGTGGGGCGGAAGAAAGCACTGTCTCTCACCCTCAACATGATGGGACTGGGGACCCTCGTCATGGTGGCAACCCCCTCCTACGCGGCAATCGGCTTCGCTGCGCCGTGCATTATTCTCATGGGCCGTCTGCTACAGGGTTTTTCGGCGGGTGGTGAAATTGGAAGTGCCATCACATTTGCCATCGAAAGTGTCCCAAAGCATCGCAGGGCGTTCGCATCCTCGATCCAGAAGGCGGCGCAAGGCGCAGGGGTTCTGTTGACGGCGCTCGTCGGCTTGTCGCTGTCGTCGATCTTTACCGATGCACAGATCAATGCTTGGGCATGGCGCCTGGTGTTCGTGGTCGGATTGCTGATTGTCCCAGTCGGTCTTTACATCCGAAGATCGCTGCCGGAAACGTTCCATGCAGGCACACGCGGGCGCGAAACGGGCTTGCTTTCACAGCTTGGAAAGTTCAAGGGGCTGGTTGCCTATGGTGTGTTGGTTGAAATCTTCGCCACGGTTTCGGCATATGTGGCGAACTATTTCACGACCTATGCCACCCACGAACTCCATATGCCCCTCGCTAAAGGGTACGTTGGTCAAATTGCATTCAGTTTGACGGTGATGATTGCAACCCCAATTTCGGGGATCATTGCTGACCGATTCGGTTATCGACGGATCATGCTGATCGGGGCGGTTGCCACAGCGATGTTCATTTATCCGTTGATTGCATATTTGAATGCCAACCCGACAGTGCATGCGTTGATCGGGGTGAGAGTAGCCATTGCGATCATGAGTAGCCTGTATGGAGCCTGTACCGGCCTGGCCTTGGCTAGCATCTTTCCCGAGGATTTCCGGGCAACGGGCACTGGGCTGGCCTATTCCATTGGCGTGACCTTCTTTGGCGGATTTACGCCGGCCATTGTTGCGACGCTGATCGGATTTACCGGAAACAAGCTGATTATCGGCTACTACGTGATGGCCGCTGCTCTGATCAGTTCGACGGCACTGGTGTTGGGGGCTCGGCGAAACAGGACGGCGAGCGCTGAGCGGGCCTACGGTGCGAGATAACCATGGTCAGGGTGCTTGGATAGCGAAACGATGCGACCTGTTGGGTGGCCTATCCATCAACCCGAAAATGCTCCACCGTCTGGCCGGCATGCACGGCCCGCTGCAGCCAGTCCGGCAGAGCCCCGCGCCCGTCCCAGACGTGGCCTTGAGCGTCCCGGAAGCGCACCGGCCCGGGCGCTTCGGCGACAGGGCGGGTGGTGAAACAACCTGCATTCTCCAAGTCGACAACATGGAGGCCAAACTTTGCCATCTGGGTCTTGATCCAGAGGATCGTCTCGGCGCGATCCCGCAATAACTGGGTATTGGATGCCGGAGTAAGAGGAGGGCGCATGCAGGACGAAGGCAGGGTAGGATCGCAGAGATGGAACGGGGCGCTCGGGGCGACCAGGGAGAGCGCGTTGCGCGCGGAGCAGATTCTAGCGTGCAACGCCGCCCACAACGACTTCGCTAGGTACCGGGATTACCCTTCCTTGGTCGCCGGACATTGAGGCAATTGGTTCCACTTCGACGGATCTTGAGGTTCCGGCCATTCCGTTCATCTTCCATTTCGGCGACGTATTTCCGCTCCCCCGCACTCCATAACATGACAGCGAGATGGGTGCCATACGGTTGTCGCGGCGAATTGACCGGGTTAAGCGCGGAGCGCCCCGACGGCTGGTACTCGCTTCCGGGAAAGGCGGAACAGGCGTGGAACCCCCATATCGTCCGGGCTTGACAATGATGTCCACGATCTAGCAAGCCGGGCGGAGGGCGTCGCGCCATCGGCTTGCGTCTTGCTGGCAGGTGGCAAAGTCGTCGCCGGGCCAATTCACGAGCGGCATCGATATGGGAAAGCGCGTTTTCGTGTCGCCTTCCTCTCGGCCTTCATTTTGAGGGTCAGTCAGACCGCGTGGGTGGGGCGGCCTGTGAACGGCGCAATTTCCACGTCGGATTCAGTTCGCCCAGGCTTTGGGGCGGCCCGTGGCGCGGATGTGCTTTCTGATAGATCTCTGCGTGTTCAATCAGCTCTGGCGTGAGAAAGGCATACGTGCGGATGATTTCTTCATTGGTCGCACCGGCGGCTCGTGAGGCCGCCACGGTGTCGACAGGCAGACGCGTCCCCACGAAGACCGGCGTGCCACCCATGACTTCCGGGTTCACAGAGACGCATTCGGTGGCGCGCGCCAGGCGGGCCATGCGTTCCACAACACCCTGAACGATCTCCCGCAAGCGCACATGACTGAATGGCGCCGGAGCCTTCCAATCGAAGTGGTCTTGTCGGCTGCGGTCCAAACGCAGCGAGAGGATGTCGGCGGCGTCCCGCCGGCGGAGCACCCTGTCCAATACAGAGGCAATAATCCAGAGACGCGCCGTCTTGCTCAGTTCGTCCTTGGTCGATTCGTAAAAGCTGGCGAAGACGCATACGATCGGCGCAAATCGCTCGCCCTCATCAAGATTCAAGAGACCTGGGGACCGCACCTGTGCTTCCACGGCGCGGATCGCTTCTTCGACGGTGACGCCGGCAAAAAACGCCACTTCGGTTATCGAGATGCCGGTGCATGCGTTTCGGATAGTAGGCATGGGGAACAAGACTCGTTGCTAGGGCCGACGTCACTCATAACAGAGAGGGCGCAGGACTCGCGCGCGCGCCGCTATGTTCAGGCCCGCACATACCATTCGTCTGGCCCATACACGCGCCGCATGGTGTCGATATCCCGCTTGTAGCCAAGTTCCTCCGTAAAGCCCGCCGCGCGCAGAACGTCACGTACGGTCATGAGGTCCGCACGGTCGTTCCAGTTTCGTGTGTAGATGCAAATGACATGGCCGTCGTGGTAACGGCGGCCAATCGCCGTCGAGACTTTCGCAATGAGGATTTTCTCCTGAGCGGCAAGCGCTTTGATCGTTGTCCAGGACTCGTCGATCTCATGCTCAGCGCGGAAAATGCACCACTTTCCAGTGTGCTCATCGGATGCGAAGGACGTCAGCGACGGTGCTGCCGTGTTAAGCCACACGTCTTGTTCGTTTGTGGAAGGGCGCTCGTCTCTCATAGAGGTCTTGTCAGTTTGCTGTGAATTTGGCTGGCCGGGTTGCCAATGCCTCGTCCCGCTGGGCAAAATCGGGCACGGCACCCGTCGTTGCGTCGCGCGCCATACGTACGAGGCGGACTGCGCTGCCGCTGGGTCAGCACGCGTGCCCGATGCAAGGCATTCAAAAAAGTATTGCGTTGGCATCCCTCAGCCCCTCGTCGATCTCGGCACGCCATCAAAGGCGGCATCCGAGGGGCCGATCCGCGCGATCCTGAAACGCGCCATCGCCCGTGTTAAGGCGTGGTTCGGCCCTGCGGGCGCATCGAGCCGCGCCAAAAAGCGCTGCGTTTCGGTGGCGTTGAGCCGGATCGTCGGGGTGGGCGCGCCATGCGTCCCGATCCATGCCGTGGCGCGCTGGCGCGAGGCGTCAGGAGCGCGCGGCATAGTGCGATCGGACCTGGTCCAGAATCCAGTTCACCTCGGCCTCGCCTAGGGCCCATTGGGTTCGCTTTGCCCGGACCCCGTTACCCACCCAGGTCAACAGGCGGTCTGCGCTCCACTTTGGGTATTGCGGCTGCTTGCGATGACAGTAGGCAACAAGCTGGACGACCAGGTCGTGGCACATGGCATAGCGCTGTGCACGCTCGTCGGCAGTCAAGCCGATGACCAACCGGCCATCGATGAGTCGTCCCGCCAGCTTCGGTTGCGTGCCGCCGACAACCGTAGGAAACGGGTCCCGTGGGAAGTCCTCGGGGATCTCAATCATCGACGGCCCCCTGGGTTGCGGGTCCGGTTTTCCCAAACTTCGTCGGCATAGCCCATCCGTCATTCCAGTCTGGCAAGTGGCTTTTGATCAAGCGTCGTACGGCAAGTGCGCGCTGTGCGTGCTGAAGCGCTTCCGCCGGGGAGATGTCGGTCCGACCGGCTAGTCCGTGAGCACGCAAGACATACATGGACGGCGGAATCGCCGTCATACGTGCCATCCGACCGGAAGTTGCCACCAGCGGTACCGAGAAGGGTCGGACGGCCATGGGCATGTCAGGCTTGAACAGGATCTGGATCAGGCCGTCATAGAGAATCTCCGCAGTCGCGCCCTGCGCATTCTTCAGATTCAGTCGACCCTCTGTGGCCTGCGAGGCGATGAACGTCTTGTCCGCAGCGAGCAGGGCGGCAAGCGCCATATCTTTCGCCCGCGCATCGGCCGCCAGGATTTGCACGTGGATGGGTTCGCAGTCATGGACCTGGCCAGCAGCAAGCCACGATTTGACCCTGGCCTGGGCCGCATAGGCGAGGAGCGCGCAGTCGCCCGCGATTAAGGTGCTGTCTCTTAGCCCAATCCGTTCCATGTTCGTGAGAATCCGCACCAGCAACGCTGGCGCATCGCCGACCTGCAAGGCGCGGTTCTGCCGGTCGGCGAGCGCCATCTCGTGACGCAGCCGGCCCAGCGTTTCCTGCGCCTGGCGCTTGCGCGAAATGAACGCGGTGTAGATGGCCTCGGTGTGGGGAGATCGCGGTCCGAGACTGCGCTGGCGGTTGTCCTTGCCTGTCTGGATCAGATACTCGCGCCCCTTGCTGGTGCGCCAGATCATCCCGCCGCTGCATTCCTGGACGCGTGCCCGGGCCTTCTCCCATTCCGCGAACACGATCGTGGCATCGGCATACTGGCGCGACGCCTGATCATTGAGCTCAATCCAGTCGGTCATACCATTACAGTGCAAGGAAGCGGTGAGGGCGGCCATCTATGGCCCCACGTGGCACGGTTCAAGTGCCCCGAGCACGACCGCACCGCGAAAGAAGTCGCGGACCCGGCGGCGTAGGACCGCGCCGCGCACATCCAGATGATCCGCGATGGCGTGACCGTCATCGTCGTCCATCGGCGTGGGCGTCAACTGCGGGAGCTGCGTTTCGACGAGATGGCAGATCAAGCCGACTTCGTCGTCTGTGAGATCCGTTTCCTCGAGTTGGCGCCGCTGGTGGGCCAACAGCGCCGGCCTTTCGTCACCGGCCACGGCACGCATCAGCGCCAGCATGCGGTCGGTGTGGTAGCGCAGGTAATCCGCACGCAAGCCCGTCTCGCCTTCGACTGGCGCGGGCGAGACGGCATACGTTTCTCCCAATATGGACACGCGGACATGGATCCCCAAGCTGTGGCTGAGTCGGCGCAGGTCGACTGATAGATATTTGCCGGGCTGCAAATGCACCGTGTCGGAAACGGGCCAGGGGAAGACGCTCATGGTGGACGACGGAAAGCTCCGGCCTTGCCACGTGGTACTCCACCAGCACGAAGCTCACAAATTGCTCAAAAAGCGACATTTATGATGGCTAAGACGCGCCGAGACCACACGTAGGCCGTAAAAATAAAGTTGGGAAACTCTAACTTTAGTCAGAGTTTCAGTGCAACAGCGGCGTGAAAATTCGCTCCAAATCACTTGAGCGAATGCATGGACCGGACCGAGGCACTCAGCCACGTGCTGAAAAGGATCAGAGAGGACAAGGAGCTCACGCAGCTCGTCGTCGCCGGTCTTGCCAAGATGTCGGCCGCATCCGTTGGCAACATCGAGACCCACCGCAAGGGTCTGCGCATCTCGACGTTCTTCGACCTGTGCGATGCCTTGGGCGTCCGGGCTTCTGACGTGCTACGTCAGGCCGAGGACGAGGCGGCTCAGCATCGCGGGCGCAGCCGACCACAAAAGGCGCGCACGGGGCGTCCACCCAGCAAGAAGCCGGCCCCATGACGATCGCCGTCTGTGCATTTATAATCACAAAATAGCATGGGTGGCTGACTCGGTCGGCAACGTCGGCAGGCCTGGCGTTCGACAGTCTGCCCGCATCCCGGGCGAAGGTTGGACCATCGCCCTGGCGCGGGCCGGCACGCCAGCCACCGCCCCCAGCGCATTGACCATGAGCTTGATATCCCATGAGGAAAGCCGATCCCGCCGGCGTCAGATCCGACTTTCAGACGTTCGCTGCCGAACGTCTCACCCATTTGGCCCGCCTTGAGGCGGCCCTGACCGGGTCGCCCCACGAGAAGCGGGATCTCAGTATCCTGGCCGAAACGACCTTGCATTCGACCTACGTCGCGTTCGAGGTCTTTCTCTCCGACCTGATGCTGGCCTACATCAACCGGGATTTCTCTGCATACCAGGGGACGCTAAAGGGCGACATCGAGCGGCTGGTGACGAGCAAATTTGGGGCCGGCGCGGCTGCCAGGACCCAGTTCCAGGTGGCCAAGCACATCAACCTTCAGGAGCTGGAGGAACTGATCGACCCCACGGGGTATAACCTCACCTTCAAGTCGGCCGCGGACCTGAAGTCCCGCTTTGTGGCCTGGGTATCGGCGGCAAACGGCACGGGCGTCGCGGCCCTGTCCAATCCGGATGCCAGACTCATCGACACGACGCGCGCCATTCGGAATTTCATTGCCCACGGCAGCGTCAACGCCAAGACCGCGATGAATGTTCTGCTCGCGAGCGTTTCGACGGGACCAAGATGCCCCAACGCCCCCTTGGCGCGAGGCAACCACAAGATCGATAACATCGGTGCGTACCTGAAGTCCTCCGTCAATGGGAAACGCCGGGTCGTGATCTACATCGAGCGATTGCAGGCGATTGCGGCAACACTATGAAGACGAAAGACAGTCCGTCTTACCTGCCCGATCTGCTCTTCATCAAACTGCCGGCGCTCATCGCGAAGGACCTGTTGCCTGAAGACGCCGACGGTAACGTGTCGCTCGATCTGTCGCATTGGCGGCTCAACGGCTATCTGTTCCACGAGTGGCTTCACTACGTTCACAATACCTCGACGCTGAACGGGCTGTACGCGTTTGCCAGCATGATCAGCATGTGGGCCAATTTCAGGCACAAGCTGGACCACCGGGGGCAATCGGTGGTCGGCAATGTGCTGACGGACTATGCCGCGGCGTCGGTCAAACGTACCCACCTCTATCGCAGGGATGCGGCGCGACGCGAACGCAATATGGGCAGCGTACTGCGGAATCCGGATGCACGGGTTACCGTCGTTTCCGTTGCCGAGCAGACGGAAGTCTTGCCGGCAGCGTTGCCCGGCCATGAGCCCGAACCGGTGACGGTCATCGTCGGTGCGGCGCAGACGCTGCCGGATCAGTTGGCCGTTTCGTTTGAAGTGGGCACGGTGGAGATCATCGAGGGCGTGGCATTTCTGCTGGAGGAGAAGCTGCTGATGACGCAGGGCCTGCTCGCGCAGAACGTGCGAACCGCCCCTTACAAACTGCTTCAATTGGTGGCTCGTCACATGGTTGACGATATCCCGGACGAGTTGGTCGTCGCGGCCGGCATCACCGCCTTGCAGACCGCCGATCCGGCGCTGGCGTTGATGCGCATGCTGCGTGAGATGCCATCCATGCCGCCGGCGGCCAGGATGGCGTGGCTGGAGGCCTCGGCGAAGGCCTCGTTGTGCGACTACGAACCGTTGATCGCCGACGTGATTCAAAAGACCGCGGTGCTGTTTCCCGTCGAGGAGCCGATGGGGATTGCCGTGAAGGAACTGCTGGACCTCATTTCCAGCAAAATGGTTTTGCGTCGGCACGTGCCATTCTTTGAGCTCACGGCACTCAAGGAACTCAAGGCGGCTGCCTGCGAAGACCATCGGGCCGACTTGCTCGAAATGATGCTCGCCGAATACTCCTGTCCGCGCATACTCGCCGAGCGAGAGCGCGCCGAGGACACCATCGGCAAGGATCGGATCTACGGCTTCGGCTGGCCGTCGATGTCGGAGGCGTCCTTGTTTGGAGCGCAGATGCTACACGGCGCGCTCCACTACCTGTCGCTGCACCTCAACGACGAGGGATTTGTCGCCACCGACCAGATGACGGCCGGGGGGGAGCGCAAGCGATGCCCCTTTTATGATGCGTGCGAGTACGACCTGCGGCGTACGCAGCCAACGCTTTGTGCGCATCGACCGTGGGACTCGCTGGCCGTGCCGACGGACCCGCGGGAGGCTTGCTGGTACCGCGCCGGCGTAAGAGCCACGCGACCGCCCCAGCACGACCTCGACGAACTTCGCTGATGTGCGGTGGATGCGGGCCGACGGGGGCGCTGCGGGGTGTCGCGGCGTGTCGTCAGTGGGTCACGGTTCCAGGTGGCGCAATGGAAGCGTCAACTGGCCATCGTCGACGCGATCGTGGCCCCGTTTGTGGGAGCGTCGCACCTCCGGGATGCCATCCAGTTGTTGTGCCTGGCTGGTCCCCGTGGCCGACAACCGATACTCCAAAGACCGGCCTCTGCCATCGCGTTCGCGGAAGCGCACTTCGTAGTAAGGGTGGAATCCCTGGTTGAAATAGCGGCTGACATTGTTCTTGTTTTTCTTCTCGTTGAAGCGCTGGTTCAAGGCCGCCGCGATTTCTGTCGTGGTTAACCACTTCTCCGTGCATTGCTCCGCCAGTAGCGTGCGAAGAATCAGGCCTTCGAGCTGATCGCGATTGGATTGGTCCTGACGGCTTGGGTTGCGCGCCTTGCCAGAGGCGTAGACCTGCAGGGCATCGCGATACCGGTCGTGGAGGGCCCCGTGGAGGTCTTCGAGACTGCCCTCATTGGCCTGTTGCGCGACCTCGGGCAGCCGGGCGATATCGGCGACGCCCATGCGGATCTCTTGCGCTTCGCGCTGCTTGAATTTGTCGCGCGTCACGCCATCCCGGCCACGCGCGATCGCGCGCGCGAGCCGGATCGATTCTGACGCCGTCAGGTACATGACGGCGGTCTCGGTATGGGATCCCACGGTACGTAGGAAGACTTCAATTTCCCGCGGCGACCGGAAGCCTGTCACGACCGCAGCGGGGGAGCTGGAGGCCTGGAGAAACTGCGCAATTGGCTGTGCCACGATGCCGGGCTGGGTCTGGAGGGCCGCCTCCGCAAAATCGCCGATGCGTACGGTGGTCCCAAGGCCGTGACGTTCCCAGAAGGCCTTGTGCATGAAGTCACTGGCTTCAATATGCAGGAGGTTGTATTCCTCACGCATCCAGGTTGCCGTGGTGGTCTTGCCGGCACAACTTGGTCCACAGATGATGAAAATCGACGGGTAGGTCGCGATACTGGGAAGCTGCAACTGGTCCGCTCCGTGCTCTTGACGGGGAGACAGAAGGCTCAGTTTGCGCAGTTTCTCCGCAATCTTCTCGAAGGCCCGGGCCCGGAAATCGGCGAGATTGGCCTGTTCGATATCCAGCGTACTGATCGGGCCATTCGCCCCGGTCGGTACGAACCATTTATTGAACGTCTTGTCGTCGAGCCAGGGATACACCAGATTCGGCTGAATCTTGCGCTCGCGATTGGCAATCACGCCGTGGGTTTCGCCCGAGACCCAGAGATACGGCGCGCTCTCGCCCAGCGAGGCCCGCCAACTTTGCGGCAAGTGCATCACGATATCCGAACGCACCACCACCTTGCGGTTGTTACCGGCGCGCTTCAGCAAGGCGTCCAGCTTGGAGAACGTCATCTCGCGCATCCAATACTTGACGTTGACCCCGGGTACCTCCGCGTGCTTGCTGAGGGCTTCGACCACGACCGACGTGTCTTCGAAGAAGAACGTGCTGTGACCATCATCCTTCGCGCCCTGGCGCTTCATCCACTGCTCCAGCGCGCTTTCATAGCTGCGCCGGAGCAACTCCTCTCGATCGTCAATCTCCGGCTCGTCGTAGCTGGCGTAATAGGTGGTCTCGTGAAATCCCTTGACGCGAACGCCGGCCTTATCACCCAGGTACCGGAAATGCGCGAGCTTCGATCGATTGGTGGAAAAGAAGACGATCTCAATCATGGGAGAGAATGCGGCCCGTGTTGTCCGGGCGGGTCCGGAACACCGCGGACGGTCCATACTGGCGTGTGGCTGCGGCGAACGCGGCGTCAAAGTCGCGCGCCCAGAATATCAGGGCCGGACCGATACTGCTCATCGCCACGGCGTCGCATCCGATCGACGCGAGATGGGCGGCGCATGCGCGAACAGTCGGCCCGTGGAGATCGATCTCCGCGCGTTTCCATGCGCAGCGTTGCAGGGCGTTGATCGAGGCACAGAAGGCCGCGTAGTCGCAGGCGTGGATGGCCGCCAGCGTGCCGAACAGCGCGTGATACGTAATCTCGAAGACGTCTGCGTCCGGCAGCGGTAGCCGCTGGGCAAAGAACGCCTGCTCTTGCGCCAGAGAAATCGCCGAGGCGCCGGGCGGAACCAGGACCCCCATGGGCCAGTCCGGCATGGCAAGGCGCGCCATCTCGAGGGGCGGTTCACGCACCTCGTCGGTGGCGTCTGACCCGACGATGGGCGCGGGATTGAACCGTCGCCCGGCATCGAAGATGAAGCCGCCCTGGAAGTAGCTGCTCAGCCCGATGCCCGACGCGCCGCCACGCCCACAGTGGGCGCGCAGGTACGCCGGACTCACGCTCACGTCGTTGAGCAGAAAGAGGGATTCCAGGCTGGCCAGTGCCACCGCGGTGCCGGTGCCGAACCCGGCGTGTCGTGCCGGTAGCTGGACTTCCACGAGACGCAGCCCCTGCGTCAACTGCCGCTGGCCCATGAGGTGTTCCAGGCGTTCGGTGAGCGACGCGATTTCGGCGGGGAGATAGCTGCATGATGCCAGGGCGCGCAGATCGACGCCGGGGTGGGGCGCAAAGGCGAGGGTCGAGCGCGGCGCGGCGATGCCGAAGCCCACGCCGCCATTGCGGCGATAGCCTGCGCGCCCGAGGTCGATCAGCGTGAGGTGTACGCGTGACGGGACGCTCACGCGAACGATCACGGCGTGGGCCCCGCTGGCGGCATCGGGCCCAACGGCGCGGCGGTCGCCCAGGTCTTTTCGAAGTAGTTCAAATACGATGCCGCGTAGGGACTGTGGTTGAACACATGCAGTGCTGGCGTGTGCTTGCTCTCCACCCCCGGCAGCAGCGGGCCCACCACGAGCTCGTTGTCCGCACGTACGAACGAGGCGAGAGGTGTGGCATCGAAGTAGCGGACTTCGAAGTGGCTCGGATATTTTTCCGCGATGGCCTCGAAGAGTCTGCGGGCGATGGGACATTTCTCGTTACGCTCACGGTCATCGAGGCGCGCGGGGGCGGCCACGAGGATGCGGACCGCCACACCGCGTTTCAGGGCCTCGATCAGGGACTGCTTCTCGGGCTTCGGTGAGCCGGCATCGGCGAAGTCCTGCATCAGGCGTGTCGCGGTCGAGCCCAGAACATCGATGTTGGCTCGCGCGGACTGAATGAGCCGGCCATAGTAGGCTTCCTCGTCGCGGTTCGACAGGACGTTTTCAACGCCCATGCGCCGAAAGCGATCGATGGCGCGGGCATCGGCCCAACTGAGACAGAATTGGGCGAGCGTGACGACCAGGCCTGAGGCCATACCGGACGCAAAGACCCACAACGGCCCCTCTTTCGCCAGAAAGGGCTTGTCGGCCAGAATGATGGTTAGCCAGCCGAGAATCGCCAGCAGCAGGCCCGTGACGACCACGATGGCCCAGGGCATCGAGATGGAAAGCTTCTTGTTGTAGAGGCTCATGGCTCACCGATCAGCAACAGTTCGAAGAATTTTTGCTTGGACAACGCGCGGCCATAGGCGCGACGGGACAGGCGCACGCGGCTGAAGCTGTCGCGGAACAAGGCAAACAACTCCGCCTCGGAGGGATGTTCGCCCGAGACGTAGGACAGCGCGAACTTGGCCTGGCGATGCGTCTGGATCAGTGCCGCGATATTGCGCGTGAGGGCCGCCTTGTCCGTCCATTCACTGACCGTCGACGCGTCGATCCGCCGCAGACGGTCAGCGTCGTCGAGCAGGCGGGGCCATTCCTCATACCGGGCCAGGCCCTCGAGAAAGTGATAGCGCGACAGGTAGGAGTCGGCGGCTCGCGCGCGCTTGAAGTAGGGGGGGTCGACGTAGACGAAGTCGTAGCCCGGGGGGATCGCTTCGGCAGACTGGCCGGGGGAGACTTTGACCTTTCCGCCCAGCCCCCGCTGCATCCGCCGCACTTCCTCGAAGGTGCTCAGGATATGCTCGGCGAAGCTTTTCTCCCAGGTGGTGCGGTTCCCGAACTGCACCGCGACCCGTGACTGGCGCAACTTGAGGTTGGCGCGATGAAACAGGTTATAGGGACGCTTCTTGAGGCAGGCCTGGAACAGGCAATGGAGCAGCAGATCCTTGCAGGCCGGCTCGACATGGGCGAGCGTGGCCATGAAGCCGTCGAGCCAGGCATTCTCCTCGTCGGTAAAGTAGAGGCCGGCGAAGTTGGCGGCGATGAAGCCGGGGCGCGGTCGGACCGCACGCAGGATGGACGCTACGCCGGCGGCCGAGAGCTGCACCGTGGCCGAGGAGAACAGGGCGCGCGCCGAAATCGTATTGAACTGGAAGACGTCGTTGTAGGTGACGTCCCAGCCCAGTTGGGACAGCAGGTGCGAGACGGCGCCCGTCCCGCCAAAGGCGTCGAGCGCGGTGCATCCCTCGAGTCGCCCAAACTCCTCGCGCAACCAATCCATTTGCCGCCGTTTGCTGCCGTAGTACCGCGTGGTGGGAAACGGACTCGGCTGACCGAACGTCGTGGGGGCTTCCCGCGACGGCAGTCGTGCGTCATCGCGGGAGCGCCGCGATAGCACGCTCGACGCCGGGATGATGGAAGACACCTCGTCGTCGAGGGCGAGGTCTTCGGCCTCCCATGGTTCGGCTAGTTCGGTCTGCATTGGCATGGCCTTCCCGGATGCGCCTGCCGCCGGGCCATCGGCGTGGGCACGACGCGGGGAGGCAATGGATTCCTGAGGATTGGTTCGGACCAAGAGTATTGCACAGGTCACACCTGGCGAAGACCCTGCCGAGGGGGGCGTATGCGCCGGGCAACAGCCGGACCGGGGCGGTCGCCGCGCGCGGCGCGTATGGCTGCGCGGGAGGTTGCAGGACGGCGCAGACGGGTGATGCCGTCGCCGGTTTTGCGGAACTGGATAGCAAAATAACCCGCCTTATTTTGCTATCCTAAAACGACCGACACCACGGGCTCTGCGCCATCCACGGCGACGGCCGCGCGGGCGGTGGGTGGCACGCGGGACGCTTTTGAGGCTCGCCCGTGGCGTTGGCGCCGCCCGGTGTGCCGAGGTGCGTCATTCCCTCGGCCCACCCGCGCCGGCATGGCGAGCCAGCGGCCCGACACCGTGTGTGTCCCAATGCGAGGAGGGCGCATGCCTCCCGTCCCTGTAGACCCTGCCGCCGAAGCCAGGCCGGACCCAGCGCCTTCGGACGCCGTCGGAACGGCTGTGCCGCCGGCCCTACGTCGCGACGCCCCCAAGCCATCGGCCCTGCTGGACCGCCTGCTGCATCGCCTGCCCGTGGTCACGCGACGCCGGCTGCACCGCGGTCACTTCGCCTACCTCCGGGCCGTGCTCCAGGGCGTCGCCCCACGCATCGCGGCCCCGCTGTACGTCCCCGAAGCCGCAGACCCCGACGCGGCCTCGGCCGCCGACGCCACGGCCGCTGCCGGTGCCGGTGCCGGTGCCGCTGCTGCCCGTGACGAGGCGGACCTGCAGCCCGTGCACCGCCTGACCGGCTGGATCCGCGCCGAGCTGTGCGCGGCGGCCGCGCGCGGTGGCAACTTCGCCCGCGCGACCCTGCTGCGCCTCGATCTGGCGCCCGGGGCGACGGCGCTGCCGACGCTGGCCGCGTTCGCCGCAGCGCAGGGCCTCGAGGAGTTCAGCGAAGGCGAACAGCTCGCCGCATACCAGATGGCATTCGGGACGGCACTCGACCAGCAGCGACGTCGCACCGCGCTGCTGCGCCGGCAACTGCTCGCCATCCACCAATTGGAAGCCACCATGGCGGCACCGGTCGGGCTCGACGACGGCGTGCAAGCGTGGTTCACCGATGCGATCGCCGCCCGCCTGACCGCCCACGGCCTGCGCACGCTGGCCGAGCTGCACGCGCGCGTGGCGGCGGACCCGCGCTGGTGGCGTGCTGTCGCCGGGATCGGCGCGGGCAAGGCGCGGGCGATCCGGCAGTTCCTGTCGGCGCACACGGCCACCCTGGGGGGCTTGCCGGAAGCGGCGCCAGGGCGCGCGCCAGCGTCGGCCCCGGCCGGGCGCCAGGCACCGCCCGCGGCGGACAGCGGAACGGCAAGCGGGGTAACAGGTCGGCCGGATGGCACGGCGACAGCATTTGAATTACCCGCACCGTCGCCGCTGATGCCGATGACGCGGCTGGTGCTGCCTGCTGAGTTGGACGGGCGGACAGGGCGCTTCCGGGCACCGCGCGAACTGTGCTTGATCGACGCGCCGGACGATCGCGCGGCCATCGCGAGCTGGCTCGCGGTCCGGGCGCCGTCGCTGCAACCCAGTTCGCCGGAAGCCAGTTCACCGGGTGCGCCGGCGCGTCGTTCCCATACCTATGAGGCCTACCGCAAGGAGGCGGAGCGGCTCTTGCTCTGGTGCGTGATCGAGCGCCGGCGCGCGTTGTCCTCGCTCACCCCTGAGGATGGCGCGGCCTATCTCGCCTTCCTGCAGGCGCCGCCGCCCGCGTGGTGTGGACCGCGCAATGTGCCCCGTTGGGCCGTTGGATGGCGGCCGCTTGAAGGCGCGCTTTCGGCGCGCAGCGTGGGGTACGCGGCCTCCGTGCTCGGGAACCTGTTTGCCTTCCTCGTCACCCAGAATTACCTGGTGGGCAACCCGTTCCGGGCGGTGCGCGTGCCGGTGCGGATCCCGCGCGGCCCCGATCCCGGCCGAGGCTTAAGCCATGAACTCTGGGCGCACGTGGCCGCCGCGCTCGACCGGCTGCCGGCGGGCCTGGCGAGCCAGCGCCTGCAGGTGGCCCTGCACCTGCTGTATGGCGGCGGGTTGCGCCTGGCCGAGCTGGTCGCGGCGCGCACCGACGATCTGGAGCACGTCACCCTGCGACAGGCCGACGGCACGCCGGTTACCGGCTGGCTCTTGCGCACGGTGGGCAAAGGGCAGAAGGTGCGCCTGGTGCCCGTGCCGGACGCCTGGATCGATCGGCTCGGGCGCTACCTGGTCGCGCGGGGCCTGCCCGGCGATCCGCGCCTGGCCGCGCAGGTGCCGATCCTGGGCGTGGTGCGCGGCGTCGTCGCCGCCGATATCGGGGTGACGGGCAGCGCGCTACACGGCCAACTGAAGCGCTTCTTCGCCGGCGTGGCGCAGCGTCTCGATGCGTCGGAACCGGCGCTGGCGGCCCGGCTGCGCCAGGCCAGTGCGCACTGGCTGCGGCACACCTGTATCAATCACAGCCTCGACGGCGGGCTACCCGTGGAGCTCGTCCAGCAGAATGTGGGCCACGCGTCGCTGGACACCACGACGGCGTATGTGCGGACGGAGGACGCGCGGCGGCTTGCCGCGATGCACAAGCTGTGGCAATCGCCTCCCGCATCCGCGTAATGCGGTGCGGCACGCCGGCCAACATAATCGGTACGCGGTAATCCCCCGCCCGCCCCGTCCAATCAAGGGATGGCGGGAAAAATCCTGCACCAAAAATCGCCACAAAAATACCGGAAAATCGCCAGGAAGGATTATGCGAATCGCGTGAAGGGGGTATTTGGCGCGATTTCGTGAGGCACATGAATCACTTTGATGGGTGTGGGCGGCGATTTTAAAGCGTCTTTAAAAATATTCGGAGAGTAGCGGTGGTAATTCTCTGATTGTAAAGGAAAAAAGCGTGGTGATTTTACTATGAATATGGCAAATGGAAGGCCAGGGAAGGACGATGCGCAGCGCGGAATTGCTGCGGGGAGCCGACTCGTCAGGAGCGAGGGGTGATGGAAAATCGTGGGCCATAAAAAAACGGCCGCCCTTGCGAGGCGGCCGTTTCTCTCCTATATCCTTTCTACGCCCGGCTGGCGGGTAATCGAAAAGGAAATCCAGGAAGAACTGAAACCCATCCCCCACGTAGGATCCGGAATGCCAAGGACGCATCCAGTGATCTCGCGCGGTCTCAAGGTCGATACAGGCGGTGTGGTGCCCAAAGTATTGATCGAAAGCCCGCAAAAGATCAAGGACGCTGCGCGCCTGTGCCTCCGGAATCTGAAAAATGAATTTCGGAGCACATCATGGCCACACGCACCAAAGCATTGCCGGCGACCGGATCGCCGGAACCGCACACGACGGCCCGCGACACCACGCGGCCTGCCCGCACCCGCACTCGCACCGGGAAAGACCGCGACTGCATGGATCGGGATCGCGTGGACCTCGATCCCGACCACAAGCTCGATCCCAGTCTCGCCCCGGCCGCGCTGCCCCCGGCCAATGCGCCCGGGCATCCGCTGCCGCCGGCGCCGACGCGCGGCAGCGAGGACTTTCCGGGCATCGGGGACGGCGAGGTCGTGACCGATCGGCGCCCCCGCATCGTTGGCGACCGGCAATTTGACCCGCGACTCGACCTGCCACTGCCGTCCGACGATGCGCATTCCCCGCGCCCCTCGCGCCGCCATAGGGAGCGGATGGCGCGCAGGCTGGGAGATCTTGCCCACCTGTCCGGGGTCGAGACGTTGCGCGGCCGCCAGATCGTCGCGTCCGGGCTGTCAGCGACACCCCGGCAGGATCTGCCCATCCTGCATGACTGGCTGCGTCCTGTGGATGGCCAGGGCCAAGCCGGACAAGCGGTCGATGTGACGTCCTCGCGGCCGACCGCGCCGGAACTTTCGACTGACGAGGTCGAACGCCAAATCGCTGCGGTGTATTGGGACGCCTTATGTGTCAGATCGGGTCTGCGGCCGGCCGCCACGGGCGAACGGCCGTCGACTTCCCCGACGGCAGAGCCGCCGGCGGATGACGCGCCACGCCGTCGCCGGACTCTGCATGCCCGCCAGCCCGCAGCGCATGCGCGGACCGATGAGGGCGAGTCCTATGCACCGGTCAGCAAGGCCGAGGTCGAAAAAAGCATGCGGCGGCTCCAGCGACAACTCCAGTCGGCCAACGTGCCCTGGGACACATCGCCGGTGAACGTCGTCCTGGTCGCGAACCGCGCCGGCCATAAGGGCTGGGTAGAGGGCCGAACTGCGCCCCGGGACCGCACGCTTGAGCGGGCGCCGGTCGACGTCGCTTCCCGCAACGGCGAGGCGCGCCGCGACACGACCGAAGCGGTACGCGGTGCACCCGTGGCGAGCGTGGGCCACTGCGTCGCGAGCCATGACCCGGCGAGCGGCACGCTGCTGCTGCATCTGATCAGCATCCACCTGACGCCTACCCCGAATGGCTCGTTGGAGCGGCGCGAAGTCGTGCGGAGCTGGCGCATTCCCGCCGCGCCAAGCCCGTCGCACCCGGGGCCGGATAGCTTCGACCGAATCGCGAAGGTGCTCGACATGGTCTTTGCCCGCGTCGGCCCGCGCGGCTGACTTCCTGTTTGCACTCCTGTTTGCAATAGACGCGGTGCGGGACCGCCATGGCGCGGTCCGCGCCCCCAAGCGTTCTGCCGACGCAGAGGCGCTGTTTTCGAAGGAGACAACCATGCGTACACCTGCTCGAGCCAGCCAGACGCGGCGCGTGCACCTGGCGATCCGCCGCGGTTTTCTGGTGGAAGCCCTGCCAGCGCCACTGAGGAAGAGTGATCTGCTAGAGGCGCTCAGTCACGCCGATGTCCTGGAGGATTCGTCCCTGCGGGGCAAGGCCCGTTCCCGTCTGGCACGGGGACGACTTGATATTGAGGGCGGCATTCTTCCGACCTCAGAAGAGCTCGATATCGCGGAGCTCATCATCGAAATGGTCGAGACGCGGACGCAGGCCAAGGGCGATAGCCTGGTCCAGATCCGGCAGGACACCACGCGGGCGATCTACCACGCCCGCTACGGGATGCAGGAGCTGTGTTCGCGCGAGGCATCGGAGCGCGCGCGCCGCGTGCTGATGGTAGCGGCGCCCCTGTCGCTGGACGCCGCCAAGCTCGCTTATGCCGTGCAGGCCCATTTCGGTGTCTGTCGCCAATATGACCGGGTCGACGAGTTCGACGAACGTGGCCAGTCCATTGTCACGCCCGGTCGTCTGTACCACTGGCCGTTCCTGGTCGTCCGGGTGAGTATTCGGCTCAATGAGACTGCCTTCGTCCCGGCGCTCTTGCGCAGCTTGGATGCCTACTTGCACCAAGGTCTCGCCCAGGCCTACCGAAGGTCGAACATGCCGGCGCTGGAGGTCATCATCCGCACCTTGTCCGCGCTGCATGTGGGTGCCATCGCGATCGTTGGTCTGGACTCGCGGCATGCCGCACGCGTGCAGGAGTTTGCCGATTTCGTGCAGACGCTTGGCAACGTTGCCGATGCCGGCTTCGGCGTCGTCGTGTTCCTGGCGTCGGGACTCGCGAGACCGGGGACCGCCCGCGACGCGCTCGACTTGCTGTCGGTGGGCAGGGTGCACGAGATCGTCCCCCATGCCGACAGCGACGTCGAGCTATCCCAGTATTACTGGGGCAAGCTTCCGACCAGCGCGCCGATGCCCGATGCATTGCTCCCGCTTATGCAGCAGGTCGGAGGGCACCGCATGGCTTATCCGCTGATGTTCTGCGAAATCAACCGGCGCCTGCATCGGCAGCGCAGCTATAACCCGGAAAAACTCCTGGACGACCTGCTCGAGGAGGCATGCCCGGCGTTGCTGAAGTACGTCAGGTTGTATGCGAAAGCGGAAGTGGAGTTCCATGAGTCCGTGCGCTATGCGGACTGGCTGTCGTACCGCGTACCGGTCAAGCCCAAGGCGGAGCGACAGGCCCAGGGGGTGCCGAAGCAGGCGGCCTCAGGTCGCTGACGGTTGAGGATGTCGGTCATGGGCAGTTGTCGCTGCGGCGGCTGCCCGCCGGCTGACCCGGAACCGATAGGTCTTCCGATGCCGCGCGCCCTTGCGACGCGCCGATTTCACTTTTGACCAGGAGCCGATCATGTTGGAATTGATTGCCCCACTACTGCCGCGCCATCCATTCGAGATGGCGAGCAGCCTTGCCAATGAGATGTTCGGCATGCTTCCGCCTTTGGCAAACAACGAGCGCCGTGCAAGGCTCGCGCACGGAACGATATCGTGGCCGCTGAACAAGCTCGCAGCCTTAGGCGATGGCTTCTATGGTGATGTCGGGGAACTCGTAAATACGCGTACTCTTCTAAACTATTGCCGATTTTCCATGGCGCCAGTTCGGTTCGAGCGCCTGAGGCGTCGCGCTATCGATGGCACTGTCAGTTGCCATACAGGCGACGGAACGGTTATTAGCGACTATCGTCCGCCGATGGTTTGCCCCTTGTGCGAACAAGAAGCGCTGCAAGACTTCGGCACCGTGGCACTTCTTTGGCCACACCAAGCGGCCTTGGTTGACGCCTGTTGGAAGCATGGGGTGCTACTCGCTGAGTTTCATGGTGCGACTGACTACGGCATGGCAGTGCGCAACGTGAAAATAGCTTCAAAAGAAGAGGTCGAATTCGCGTGCGACATCGTCGCACTGTGCGAATGGGGCCAGGACATCGAATGCGCCATAGCCAACATCAACGAGCGTGTTCGCAATGCGGGTTTCAAGTACGGAAATGGTAGTTTTTGCAGAGCGAAATTGATAGAAAGCTTTCAAGCCCATGTGCGGAAGAACGTTCGTAGCCCGATGCTGCACCAAATCGGTATGGGGCCTTATACCATACATCGCATCGTACGATTTCTGACGCAGTGCTACGGTTATATACAACCTGTCTTGCTGGCGATCTTTCTCCGATTCCTGCGCCAAGTAAGCCCGATGGCGGTTGCGTCCCTGCCGAATCCGAGTTACGCGAGAAGCCCATCCTCGCCGGCGCACGCCTGGAGTGCATTTGACGAACCGACGCTGAAGCAACCTGAGTGTCTTGATGCTGTTGCACTCCGCTTAAAGGGATATAGCGGAACTGCGGTGGGGGCGATCAAGGGGATGAAACTCAGTACCGTCAATCAGCGCGTCTACCAGTCTGGGCGCCAAGCGGAGGTGCGTCGGGCTAGAGTTCTGTTCTTGCGGCGTACTGCACGCGCGGCATGGAAAAGTGCTTACCTGAAGCATGGCAGAGTGGCGGTGGGCATTGTGGCATCGGCGGAACCGCGCGCGTATGTCTGGCTCATGGCGCATGACCGAGACTGGCTGTTGTCGAACTCTTTCTATGCCCCGAGAAAGACTAGACTGCGCGGCGTCTACCGCCTGCCTGAACAACAACGCCGCGTTGTCGCCCGTCTAAAACGCGCCGTGGAGGTGCTGGCCGGTGCAGGTCAAGTCTTACCGCTCCGGTATCAAGCGGTCCTCGACGAAGCGGGAATGTCGAATGCTTTTTGTCGTTTTTGGATTCTCTCTAGTCCAGAATTTGCAAGGGCGGTCCGTCCTTTGTTCCATGCGAATAACATCCTCGTGCCGCCCTCGTTGGAGGCTCGGTTCTTGTCGCTATAAGGGCCGAGGGCTAAGCGCCGGACGCGAAGGAGAACTGCCGTGCTATTGGACAGTATTGGTGTTGCTTTGCCCCATGATCCCTTCGAAGCCGCATCGAGCCTCGCCACGCATGTAATAGGCAGCCTGCCGTATATCCGATATGGAGGATTCGAACGAGATGCCGATCTCGCCTATGGCACCGTCACCGTTGCGTTGGCACAATTGGCCGCCTTCGCGTCCGGATTCTTCGGGACTGCCGACGACATTTTGGCGCAGCGTACGCTCACCAACTATTGCACGTTCCAAATGATGCCGCCAATGCGCGAGGCGTTCCGGCAGCGCGTTAAGACGGGACAGGGCGTTATCCGACCATCGGGTCGCGCGCCGTGGATGATCGCGACCTATCCGGGCAATCTGGTTTGCCCCGTGTGCGAGCCCGCAGCATGGCATGAGTATGGCACGCGCGCCATCTTCTGGCCGCATCGTGCACCGATGGTGCGGGCCTGCTGGCGTCATGGCGTTCAACTCGTCCCGATGGCCTCTGGCCCCGAACCCAACTATCCGGCCGAGTGCGTGCGCGAGGCCGGCCCGGCGCAATCGCAATTCGCGCGGGACACGGTAATGCTGTGCCAGCTCGGGGCGGATTGCGGACAAGCGGCGATAGGGTTCGAGGCACAACTCGCCGCGGCTGGCGTCCTGCGGGAAAACGGCACCTATGCCACGGCTCAGTTCTGTCGCAGCTTCCGCACGTTCTGCAAACACGCGCTCGATGCCCCGGCACTGCAGGGCGTGTTCGACCGCCCGTTGTTCGGACAGAACGTCCTCCACTGGGTCCGCTGCAGCGGGGAACGCTATATTGCGCCGTTGCTGCTCGTGCTGCTGCTGGGCTGGCTGCGTCTGGCGGCGCGCTCGACTGCGGTCAGCCCGTTGCCTGCGCCGGCACACCCGCGACGTGGTCGGATCATTAAACGAGAGACAAGCGGGTGGGCCGGGCGCTACAGCGTGACGCCATTGTCTGTGGACGGCCGCAAACACTATGGCAAGGCGGATATCGAACGCCTGCTACGCGCTCACTGCACCTATCTGCAAATCGCGACGCTCTGCCGGATGAGGCCGCGGGCCGTGCACCAGTTTATTGCTGATGCAGGACTGCGGCCGCTCGCGGTAGCGACGCGTTTCGCCGAGCGACGCGCCGCAGCGCGTCGTGCCTGGCAGAGCGCTTGCCAGCGCCATCCCGGCGGCTCCCAACGTGCCATCCGCAAGCTCGAGCCGCGCGCCTATGGGTGGCTTGTCACCAACGACAAGGCGTGGCTGCTGCAGCAACACCAGAAGACCGAGGCGGCAAAAGGGTGGCGGCGGGCGCTTCTGCCTACAGCCGGCAGCGCAGCAACCATCGCCGAGCAGGTGCGCCAGGCTGGCCGGACGCTGTCGGCGGCTTCTCGGACGGGACGCTGCTCGAAAGCGGGGCTGTGCCGCGCGCTTGGGGTCACGCCTTACTTGCTCGAGCGCTGGCGCTCGGCGTCGCCTCTGATCGCCACCGCCATCAAGCGCGCGCTCGAAGGAGACGCATGATCGTGTAGTCGCCCTCGGAGTCGACAAAGTGGAAGGTCTATGTCTTGAACTGTTTCCGCAGTACTGCGTGCCCGATCCGCAGTTGATCATGCCCGAGCGCGACGCGCTGGGCAATCTGACGGGATCACGATATGTACCCGGGCGGTTCGTCAATATCCGGAAGCGTCGATTCTCGACGGTCGCGATCACGAATAGTCTGACAGGTACGCAGCGACATGTGTCGCCCGGTGTCTCGCTGACGGCCCTTGACCAGCTTCTGAAGCTCAACCCCTATCTTGTCGAGGCGCGTGGCAACTACGCGGTTGTCAACCCGTTCGCAAAGTTGGGGCGTGCGCTCCCGCCGTTGGTGGACTGCATGCTGACGGTCGAATTGCTCGCCAATCGGGGCCAGCCGCATCTGCATGCGGTTTTTGTCAACGAAACGCGTATGACAAGGGTTCAGACACAGCTTCTGTCGCGCGGCGTCACGGTGGAACTGGTGGCGGACCGATCGGTATCGGCGCTCGCGCTGAAAAATGCCGCACGCTGCTACCAGACGCTGCTCGGGCTCGACATCCGGGCGTTGCGTGCGGCCGCCCAGGCGTTCGCCGGCTTGCTGCTGGAGAACTACGCGTCGTGGCAGGAGGAAGAACTGACCCTGGACCAGTGCCTGGAAAAAATGGAAAAGGTGGCTCGCTGCACAGCTATCGACGCTGCCAATCTGTTTTGCACGGCCCATGCGTATGGCTACCTGCGTGTCGATCCGGCGCATGAACTGCACCCGTATCGATCCCTGATTCTGGAGGTGCCGCATCATGAAGCTTGAACCCTTTCCCTTCGAGTCGTTCAAGTCCACCGTGCGCTGCGATCTGACCGGCGCGGGGGCACGCTGCTATCGCTTCGTGCACGCCGATCCGGACAAAAAAATCATGGCATTTTTCGACCTCGACGACAAGGGTTTTTCCCTAGGCAAACAACTCCTGGTCAAGACCTATGAAGAGCTACAACGGTTGCCCGACGAGGCTGTGGCAATCGTACCGGATCCATTTCCCCCGATAACGATTGAGCTGACCGACGACGCCAAGACGCAGGCGGCGATTCGCCAGAAAAAAAAGAAGGCGCCGAAAAGGGAGGGCGACTGGGTGACCCGCTGGAAAAAGATAAAGGGCCTGGTGTCGCGCGAACATATTGACTGGTCGCTGCTTGGCGATCACGGGTTTGGTGACCTATATGTCGACCCCCTGTGGCGACATGAGCTGATTGACCTGCTTATCGCGGACTCAGAGACGAAGCGCTATGAGGTCGAACGCGTGTTGGGGATCTACCTCCGCTTCGGGGGAACCTACGACGCGTTGCGACCGAGGACACAAGCCTGTGGCAAGCGAGGCTTTCCAAAATGGCAGCTTGCGGAGGCAATGAAGTCCGGACGACCTTATAAAGATCCGATTCTTCGGGGACGCGCGAACTGTCCTCGCACCAATCGTGCCGATGCCTTCTGGATCAAGCGTTTGCGGGAGGCGATTGACGGGATCGTCAAGGAGTACGACGCCGAAGCAGCTAAACGGGTTCGCGACCGGGGCTTCTTTCTGAATTACTTCTATGTGAACTGTTGCTATTTGACAGAATTAGAAGATGGGACCCGCATTCCCGTTGATGAGGCGACCATTCCCAGCCCACGCGCGCTTATCTATCACCGGGACTTGCTCCTCCTCGAGTATCCCACCCTAAAGCCGCTCGTTGGTGCGCTGAACGGTGCCCGAGGCGGCAGCGGCAAAGCCCTCACCTTTGGAGTGTTGGACACCGCGGATCTGGATGGTACGCTGCTCCCCGAGGCGTGTCTTGTCGTGGCCGATGATGACAGACACGATGTCACGCCCGAAAACTGCCGGTACTGTGGGCCGGCGACCATCATGCTTGGCATCTGCCGCAAGAGCAATGCTTACGCGGGGTGGCTAGTCACTGCCGGGGAGGAGAGCAGGGAGCACTATCAATATTTGATGTACAACATCCTGACTCCGCATGACGAGCGGCTGCGACAGCTCGGGCTGGATCCCGCCGACTATCCTGGCATTGTCAACGGGCAGTTCGACCAGATCGTGATGGACCGCGGTCCTGGCGCTTCGCACAAGATGCTGGACTGGACCGTCGATGGTATCAAGATCGATGTACGTCTGACCCGGGCTGGAGCCCCGCAGGACAAGGGCGGCATCGAAGGGGGCATCGGGCGAGTGAAGCAGGCGATGCGCAGCGACGGAACCTTGCGTGCCGCCGGGCCCATGGGAGAGCTGTTGCGTGCCAAAATTCTGGAGCGACTGAAGGCGCTGCCTCCCGGGGTGGCCACGGTGAAGTCCATCCAACAGGCGGCACAACGCAAACAGCGCAAGCGCGACTCGAAAGAAATACTCCTGATTACGCCGAAAGCGCTTGAGATTGTCGTGATCGAGGTGATCAACAAGTTGAACCTGAAGCGGAGCCGGAAGCCGACAGTTCTGGACGAGCGGATGTTTTTGGCCCATGTCGAGCCGATCCCGGCGCGCTTGCTGGCGGAACATCAAATGCTGCGTCGGGGCAATGCGGCGCTGGTCCGACGGCCCGTCGACCTGCTCGCGTCGATCATCGAGCCCCGGTATTGCACCGTGGAAGGCGGCAAGATTACGGTTGGAAAATTGTCCTATGGGAGTCCTTCCAGCGTGCCAGAAGGGGACGAAGGGGCCCGCGCCTTGCTGCAATACGGTGGGTCCCTCGCCGCTCGCGGCATCGACGCGAAAACGGCCAAGATCGAGGTCTATGTCAAGCCCTACAAGAATGTAGTCTGGTGGCGGCGGGGCGAAGGGGACTGGTTGCGTCTCGCGCCGACTGTGGAGTCGGCCGAGCACTGCAACCCGAATCGAGATTGGATTGAGATTCAGGCATTCGAGTCTGGCTGGAACCGGGACGAGGAGGCGGCCAGGCTGAAGGCACTGAAAGAGCTAATCAGCCAGAAGCCGAAGCCGGCAAAAAAGTTGCCCGCAGAGATGGTGGACGAGCTCGAGAAGATCAGGGATGCGCAGCTCGCGGCATGGCACGGGCCGGCGCCGGTCGATAGAGATGCCCGGAAGGCCTTGCAACAGGACGAGAAGCAAAGACGCCATGAGGCCGCTAGCGCAGCCGCAGGCGTTCCAGACACTTCGCCCCTGTTGACGGTGCCCGCCGAACAGAATACTTGGCGGACGAAGGGTCGTTCGCTTAAGGACTACCTCGCAGACGACGATTGAGGGCTATGTTAGACATTTTCTCAAACATTATTGTCATCGGGCCCAAAGCGACATGCGACGCACATCCGGTGGGTGAGGGCAGCAATCGTGCGCTAAGTTGCTGATCCACAGAGTATTTTTGAATTCTCCATCTATGTTGTACGAATTTCTCAATCTTTGTTGTATTGCCACAATTGCCAGCCATCCCGTGGGCAAGGCGGCCGGCGAGCCAGTCACGCTTCAGCCCGAAGCGCATTGAGGTAAAGTTCTGGCCTCGGCCGCGTCCCACTCGGCGCGGTTCGACCGCCATCATTGCGCACAACGCGATGGCGGCTTCTCGATTCCCAGGAAAACAAGACCTATGAAGATGCTCTCGATCACGAAGACCCTGGCCGCCGCAACCGTGGCGCTGGGTGTGGTTGCCGCCGGCAACGCCGCGGCGCAGGAACAGACGATTCGCGTTGGCACGGTGAGCGGGCCCGACGCCGAAGTCTGGCAGGTGGTGCAGAAGGTGGCGAAGAAGAACGGGCTGAACGTGAAGGTGGTGGAGTTCAACGACTACGTGCAGCCCAATGCCGCGCTGGATGCGGGCGACCTCGACGCCAACAGCTTCCAGCACCAGCCGTATCTCGATAGTCAGATCAAGCAGCGCGGCTACAAGATGGTCAGCGTCGGCTACACCTATATTTCGCCGCTGGGCATCTATTCGAAGACCCTCAAGTCGCCGAAGGACCTGCCGCAAGGCGCCAAGGTGGCGGTGCCAAACGATCCGTCCAACGAGAATCGCGCGCTGCTGTTGCTGGCCGCGCAGGGCGTGATCAAGCTGAAGCCCGGTGTTGGCACGAACGGTGTGAACGCCACGCCGCTGGATGTGGCCGACAATCCGAAGAAGATCAAGCTGGTGGAGCTCGACGCCGCGCAACTGGCGCGCGCGCTGCCCGACGTGGCCGCTGCTGTGATCAACACCAACTACGCGCTGGCCGCCGGCCTGCAGCCGACGACCAATGCGATCGCGCTGGAAGACATCCACAGCCCGTACGCCAACATCATCGTGGTGCGCACGCAGGACAAGGACAAGCCATGGGTGAAGAAGCTCGTGGCCGCTTACCAGTCGGAAGAGGTGCG
The DNA here is from genome assembly GCF_058799075.1 of Cupriavidus sp. GW822-FHT06G04. Taxonomy (NCBI): domain Bacteria; kingdom Pseudomonadati; phylum Pseudomonadota; class Betaproteobacteria; order Burkholderiales; family Burkholderiaceae; genus Cupriavidus; species Cupriavidus sp. GW822-FHT06G04. The sequence goes on from NZ_JBXALD010000003.1 coordinate 101,641, forward strand.
CCAGTTCATGAAGGCGCAGTTCAAGGGCGCGATGGTGCCGTCGTTCTGATCCGGAACGCGCATCGTTGTGCACAGCGGAACGGCGGCCACGGGTCGCCGTTTTTGCATCTATCCATAGTCGAAATGCTTCGTTCGCATGCTGCGAGCGCAGCGCTAAGGTACGGAATCGAATCCCGCCCCGGAGTTACATTGTGTCCACACCGCTGAAAGTCGTCGCCGTGAATGGCAGCGCTCATCAACCGTCGCGCACGCTGGTGCTGATCCAGGCGCTGCTGGCAGAACTGGACCAGCGGCTCGTGCTCGATACGCAGATTGTCGACCTGAGCGAGATTGCACGTCCGCTCGGCGCGGCGCTGACACGCCAGGAACTGCCTGCCGATATCGAGGCACAGGTTGCCGCGATTGAATCGGCCGATCTGCTGATTGCCGCCGCGCCCGTGTACCGCGGATCGTTCCCGGGACACTTCAAGCATCTGTTCGATCTGGTGGGCATGGATGCGTTGATCGACAAGCCCGTGCTGCTGGCCGCCACCGGCGGCAGCGACCGGCACGCGCTGGTGCTCGAGCATCAGCTTCGCCCGCTGTTCAGCTTCCTGCAGGCACTGACGCTGCCGGTTGGCGTGTACGCGAGCACGGCGGATTTCGATGGCTATCAGGTCGGCAGCCAGGCGCTGGCCACGCGCATCGCGCTGGCCGCCGAGCGCGCCACGCCGTTGTTTGCGGCCTCGGCGCGCCAGCTGCGGCGAGTGGCCTGAAGCGAGTGATTTGACGGGCGAGCAGCCGCGCGCCCTCAGCTTTCCAGCGCCGGAGGCAGTCGGTCATTGACCCAGTCGCGCACCGCTTCATACGCGGCGGCCAGTTGCAGCACGCTCAGGTCGTCGCGCGGCCGGCCGATCAGTTGCATGCCCATCGGCAAGCCTTCCGCATTGAATCCCACCGGGACGCTGATCACCGGGCAACCCGACAGCGTCCACGCCACCACCACCTCCATCCAGCGGTGATAGGTGTCCATGTCGCGGCCGGCAATCGATGTGGGCCAGTGCTGGTCCACATCGAATGGGAACACCTGCGCAGTGGGCACCGCGATGTAGTCGAAGTCGGCAAAGATGCGCTGCAGCGCCTGATGCCACGCGCTGCGCTGGACGCTGGCCGCATACAGGTCGCTGGCCTTGAGATCGAGCGAGCCTTCGATTTCCCAGATCGCCTCGGGCTTGAGCTGCGCGCGCGTGGCCGGGTTGGTGTACAGCGCCAGGCGCGCATTGCCCGTCAGGAAGTGCCGGTGCACCAGCCACATCTGCCAGATCTTCTCGGCAGGATAGGGCGGTGCGATGGCATCGACGCTGACGCCGAAATCCGGGAAGAAACGCAGCGCCTGTTCGCACAGCGCGAGGATGCCGTCTTCCATCGGCAAATCGCCGCCCCAGTTACCCAGCCACGCTACGCGCTTACCCGACAGATCGGCGTCCAGCACGTCGCGCACGTTGCGGGGCGTCAGCGAGGCCAGTACGGGATCGTGCGGCAGTGCCTGCGGCGTGCGCGCATCGGGACCGGCTTGCGTTGCCAGCAGCAGCGCCAGGTCCGCAACGTTGCGCGCCATCGGCCCCTCGCAGCCGAGCTGCGGCAGGAACAGTTCCGGCGCGGGGCCATACGGCACGCGGCCTGCCGATGGGCGGAATCCATAAACATTGCAGAACGCGGCCGGATTACGCAGCGATCCGCCAAAGTCGCTGCCATCGGCCACCGGCAGCATGCGCAGCGCCAGCGCGGCTGCCGCGCCGCCACTGCTGCCGCCGGCCGAACGCGTGCGATCGTAAGGATTGCGCGTTGCACCGTACACGGGATTGAACGTGTGCGATCCCAGGCCAAATTCAGGCGTGTTGGTCTTGCCGATAAGGATTGCGCCGGCATTGCGCATGCGTTCGACAATGACCGAATCGCTGGCCGGTACGTTGTCCTTGAAGATCGGCGACCCGTAGGTGGTGCGAATGCCGCGCGTCATGGCCAGATCCTTCGGCGCTTGCGGCATGCCATGCATCCAGCCGGCCGATTTGCCGGCCGCCAGCGACTGATCGGCCGCGTCGGCTTCGCGCATCAACAGCGCGGCATCCTGTCGCGCAACGATGGCGTTGACGCCGGGATTGAGCGTGTCGATATGCGCGAGATAGGCCGCCATGACCTCGCGGCACGAGACCTCCCTGGCATGGATGGCGTGCGATAGCTGCCGCGCGGGCAGCATCACGATCGGGTCGGGTCGATAGGTGCTCATGGCAGGGCACGTTTTGCAGTCATTGGGGCAATAGCGGGGCGCTGGCAATCGGTGGCAGCGGTTGCCAGCCCTCGGCGTCGATCAGAGTCGTTCGGCGTGGTGCCGCAGATGATCGGCGATAAACGTCGTGATGAAGTAGTAGCCATGGTCGTAGCCGTCGTGCCGGCGCAGCGTAAGCGGCTGGCCCACGCTGGCACAGGCCGTCTCGAAGGCCTCCGGGTGCAGTTGCTCGGCCAGGAATTTGTCCGACAGCCCCTGATCGACGAGGATCCCGGACGGAAATGGCGCCGACGCCTGCGCCGCCATCAAGGCGCTGGCATCGTGTTGCGCCCAGCGGCTGCGGTCCTCGCCGAGATAGCCGGTGAACGCCTTTACGCCCCACGGGCATTGCGATGGCGCGGCAATTGGCGCGAAGGCCGAGACCGAGCGGAAGCGCTGCGGGTAACGTTGCGCCAGCACCAGTGCGCCGTGGCCGCCCATCGAATGGCCGAAGATGCCGACGCGGCCCGCATCAACCGGCAGTTCACGCGCGACAAGGTGAAACAGTTCGTCGGCCACGTAGCTTTCCATACGCCAGTGCATGCGCCAGGGCGCTTCGATCGCGTCGACGTAAAACCCCGCGCCCACGCCGAAATCCCATGCATCGGCCTCGCCCGGCACATGCGCACCGCGCGGGCTGGTGTCGGGCGCCACCAGGATCAGCCCGAGGCGCGCGGCGTGCTGCTGCGCGCCAGCCTTGATCGCGAAGGTTTCCTCGGTGCAGGTCAGGCCCGCGAGGTAGAACAGCGCCGGCACGCGCGCGGCGTTGGCACCCAGCGCCTGCGGCGGCAGGAAGACCGAGAACCGCATCGGCAGCCCGATGGCGGACGACTGGTGCTGGTAGAAGCGCTGCACGCCGCCGTGACAGCCGTGTTCGGAGAGCAGTTCCATGGCGCGCGTTCTCAGTACAGCACGACCGAGCGGATCGACTCGCCGCGCTTCATCAGGTCAAAGCCTTCGTTGATGCGATCGAGCGGCAGCGTATGTGTGATCAGGTCGTCGATGTTGAGCTTGCCTTCCATGTACCAGTCGACGATCTTCGGCACATCGGTACGGCCACGCGCGCCACCAAACGCCGAGCCCTTCCATTCGCGGCCCGTGACGAGCTGGAACGGACGCGTGGAGATTTCTGCGCCAGCCTCGGCCACGCCGATGATGATCGATTTGCCCCAGCCCTTGTGGCAGCATTCCAGCGCCTGGCGCATGACCTGGGTATTGCCGATGCATTCGAACGAATAGTCGGCGCCGCCATCGGTCAGCTGCACGATGTGGTCCACCACGTTGTCCACCTGCTTCGGATTGACGAAATGCGTCATGCCGAACTTGCGCGCCATTGCCTCGCGGCCCGGGTTGAGGTCGACGCCGATGATCTTGTCGGCGCCCACCATCTTCGCGGCCTGGATCACGTTCAGGCCGATGCCGCCCAGGCCGAACACCACCACGTTGGCCCCGGCTTCCACCTTGGCCGTGAACAGCACCGCGCCCACGCCCGTGGTGACGCCGCAGCCGATGTAGCAGACCTTGTCGAACGGTGCATCGGGACGGATCTTGGCCAACGCGATCTCCGGCACCACGATGTGGTTGGCGAAGGTCGACGTGCCCATGTAGTGGAAAATCGGTTTGCCATCGATCGAAAAGCGCGACGTGCCATCGGGCATCAATCCCTTGCCTTGCGTGGCGCGGATGGCCTGGCACAGGTTGGTCTTGCGCGACAGGCAAAACTTGCACTGGCGGCATTCCGGCGTGTAGAGCGGAATCACATGATCGCCCGGCTTCAACGACGTCACGCCGGGGCCGACGTCGGTGACAATGCCCGCGCCCTCGTGGCCCAGGATCGCCGGGAAGATGCCCTCTGGATCGGCGCCGGACAGCGTGTAGTAGTCGGTATGGCAGATGCCAGTCGCCTTGATCTCGACAAGCACTTCACCGGCGCGCGGGCCATCGAGGTCCACCTCTTCCACGGTGAGCGGGGCGCCGGCTTTCCAGGCGATGGCGGCTTTGGTTTTCATGAGGCAGCTCCTTACGTATGAGAGTGGGGCGACACGCGCGTGCGCCACCGAAAGGCCATGACTATACGGGCATCGACGCGGCGCGGCCAGCAGGCTGCGCGATTATCGGCTGCCTGTCGGGTCGCGCGCGAGCGCGGCGGGCAATGGCGTGCTTTGCTGCAGTTCGCCGTCGTGGCGCCGCCCGAGCCACCATCCCAGCCAGGCCCATGCAACGGCCAGCGCAGCGCCGGCCAGCGCCACGGTTGCGGGATGGCCGGACAGCGCGTCGATGGCGGTCTTGACCCACGCGCTTACCGCATCGCCGGCGCGATAGATCGCCGTGTCGATGACGTTCTTGGCCTTGTACTTGGTTTGCGGATCGACCGCGGTGAACAGCATTTCGCGCCCCGGACGCAGCATCGCGTATTCGCCCACACGCCGCACGATCATCGCGGCAGCCAGCACGCCAAACACCGGCCACATCGACAACAGCAGGAACCCGCACATCACGGCCAGCGGCACGGCGGTGAGCAGCGCGGTGACGCCATAGCGCCGCGCCACGCGCCCGGAGAAAAAGATCTGCACGAGGATCGTCAGCGCCTGCACGCTGGCGTCCAGCGCGCTGAAGACCTGCGTCTGCTGCGCGCGCGAGGGAAACGCGGCCGACACCAGCCGCGCCTGCTCGAAATACAGGAACGTGCTCGACGTGGCCAGCAGGATCACAAACAGGCTGATGCCGAGCAGGTAGCGCGAGCGCACGATCAGCGCGAGGCCGGCCCACAGGCCGCCGCCCACGGGCAGCGCGGGATCGTGCCCAACCGCATCGGCGCCGGGCGGGGGCGGACCTGCGGGCGCCGGCGCCGCGCTGCCGGTTGCGTCATCGGCCGCGCCCGCGCCAAGCCGCTGCCGCCATCCGAACAGAAAGCCCACGATCGGCAATGTGGCGGCAAGCAATGCGGCGGACAGCAGCATCAATCCGGTCAGCCCGATCGGTTCAACCAGCCAGCCGCCCAGCACCGGTCCCGCCAGCCCGCCGGCGCTGGCGCCCGCCGCGATCAGCGCAAACAGCCGGCGCGCTTGTTCGGGGCGGAAGACATCGGCCATCAGGCTCCATGCCACCGACACCACGAACAGATTGAACACCGACAGCCAGACATAGAAGGTGCGCGCCAGCCAAACGTTATCCGGCATCGCGCGCGTGGCCCCCGCAAAGCCCAGCAGATTGACGATGAAAAACGCATACACCCACGGCACGAAGCGGCGGCGCGGCAGCCATTTGCAGCACGCGCCGTATAGCGGGATGGCCGCCAGCATCACCACGAAGGTGGCGGTGAACAGCCATTGCAGATTCTTCACGCCGCCGGCGATGCCCATTGTTTCGCGCACGGGCCGCAGCATGAAATAGCTGGCGAACAGGCAGAAGAAGAACAGGAAGGCCGCTACCACGGCTGCCTTTTCGCCATCACGCACGCCCAGCAGTCTGCCGGTACGCGAGTCGTCGTGCGGGTTCATGAGCGGTGGCCGATGTGGGCGGAGACGGCGGCGTTACGCGAGTGCCGCGGCAATGCGCGCGCGTTCGCGCGTGTCCGGCATGCGGCCGAACGCGGCGCCGAGATTGTCGGCCATGTTCTTCGGCTTCGAGGTGGCGGGAATGGCCGCCGTCACGGCCGGATGGCTGACGATGAATTTCAGGAACAGCTGGCCCCACGACGTGCAATCGATCTCGCCCGCCCAATCCGGCAACGGCTTGCCCCTGACCGCGGCAAACAGGCGACCATCCTGGAACGGACGATTGATCAGTACCGCGACACCGCGCTCTTCACACAGCGGCAGCAGGGTCTTTTCGGCATTGCGCTCGGCCAGCGAATAGTTCACCTGCAGGAAGTCGACTTTTTCGGTCCGCAGTATCTGCGCCAGCGTGTCGTGCGCGTCCTCGCGGTAATGGGTGATGCCGATATAGCGCGTCTTGCCCTGCGCCTTCAGCTGGCGCAGCAGCTTCAGGTTGTTCTGCCAGTCGATCAGGTTGTGCACCTGCAGCAGATCGACCACATCGCTGCGCAGGTCGGCGCGCGACTGGGTGAACTGCTCGATCGCATTGGGCGCACCGGAGGAAATCTTGGTCGCGACGAAGACGTTGCGCCGCGCGTTGGCGGCCTGCAGCAGGTCGCCGGTCACCACTTCGGCACTGCCATAGCTGGGCGCGGTATCGACTACGGCATGCGGAATGCGCTGCAGCAGCATCGCCAGAACCTCGCCGAGCGGCGCGCGCTCCTCGGACGTCCTGCCCACGTTGAAAGTGTCGGCGGTACCCATGCCGATCACGGGCAACTGCTCGTTGGTGCCGGGAATCTTGCGGCGCATCGGGGCTTCGACCGTGGCGGCCTGCGCGGCGGCCAGCGCGGGCGCGGCGCGCAGTGTGGCAAGCGCGGTGGAAATACCCAGAAAAGTGCGGCGGTCGATCGGCATGGCAACGTCCCGGCAGTCAGGTGCCAGAGACCTTAGCGCGCCCACCGGGCGATGTAAAGCCGTGCCCGCATGCGGGCCGGGTCACGCCCGATTGCAAATATGCGGCGTGCACTGAACAATCTGCGCCTTGGTTTCATGCAAAACCCCGTTTCCACCGCAGTGATCGACCTGAAAGGACCGGAACGTGATAGCGAGCCTGCTCGGCGTGCTGTTCGATGGTGTGACATACGGCAGCCTGCTGTTCCTGATCGGCATGGGCCTGTCGGTGACGATGGGGCTGATGAATTTCATCAACCTGGCGCACGGCGGGTTTGCGATGCTGGGCGGCTATGTGGCGGTGGTGGCGATGAACCGGTTCGGCGTGCCGTTCCTGGCCGCGCTGCCGCTGGCATTCGCCGCCGCCGCGCTGGCCGGCGGCCTGTTCGAGCGCACGCTTTACCGGCGCCTGTATCGCGCCAGCCATCTCGATCAGGTGCTGTTCTCGATCGGCCTGACCTTCATGGCCATGGCCGGCGCCACTTGGTTGTTCGGGCCCGGGCAGCAGCCGGTGACGCTGCCTGCGTTCCTGCTGGGGCAGATCAGGGTGGGCGGCCTCGAACTGGGCGCGTATCGGCTGTTCCTGCTGGCCGTCGTCGTCGTCATCACGCTGTCGCTGGGCTGGCTGGTGGCGCGCACCCGATTTGGCGCACAAGTGCGCGCGGCCGTGGACAACCAACAGGCCGCCAGCGGGCTCGGCATCGACGTCGGGCGTGTCTTTAGCCTGACATTCGCGCTCGGGTCGGGGCTTGCCGGGCTGGGTGGCGCGCTTGGCATAGATGTGTTGGGGCTGGACCCGACGTTCCCCCTCAAGTACATGGTCTACTTCCTGCTGGTGGTCGCGGTGGGCGGCGCGGGCAGCATCCGCGGATCGCTGGTGGCGGCAATCGTGCTCGGCGTGGCGGATGTGGCCGGCAAATACTATGTGCCCGAGGTGGGCGCGTTCGTGATCTACGCGATGATGGTGCTGTTGCTGGTGGCGTTTCCCGCCGGGCTCTACGGGAGGCGCGCCGCATGAAACCGCTTGCGCGAGGCGTGCTGCCGGACGGTCGCTGGCATGCCGCGGAAATCGTTTTCTGGCTGGCGCCGGTCGCCGTGTTTTTCCTGCTGCCCGATTACCTGATTCTCGGCAGCCAGATCCTCATCGCCGGCTTGTTTGCACTGTCGCTCGATCTGATCCTCGGCTATGCGGGCATTGTCTCGCTGGGGCACGCGGCGTTCTTTGGCCTGGGCGCGTACACGGCTGGCTTGCTGGGTGCGCATGGCTGGGGCGAACCGGTTTCCGGCCTGTGCGCCGCAGCCGGCGTGGCGGCCGTGGCGGGCTGGCTGTGCAGTTTCCTGGTGGTGCGCGGCGGCGACCTGACGCGCCTGATGGTGACGCTCGGCATCGGCCTGATGCTGTTCGAGGCGGCCAACAAGGCGGCATTCCTGACGGGCGGCGTCGACGGGCTTTCCGGCGTGGCGATGTGGCCGCTGCTGGGGCGCTTCGAATTCGATCTGTCCGGCAAAACCGCCTACGTGTACAGCCTGACGGTGCTGTTCGCGATGTTCGTGCTGATGCGCCGTATCGTTGCATCGCCGTTCGGCTTGTCGCTGCGCGGGGTACGCGAAGGCGCGCGACGCATGCCCGCGCTGGGTGCCGATGTGCCAAGGCGCTTGCGTACGGTGTTCACGATGTCGGCGGCCATGGCGGGCGTGGCCGGTGCATTGCTGGCGCAGACCACCCAATTCGTCGGCATGGATGTGCTGGGCTTCCCGCGTTCGGCCGAATTGCTGGTGATGCTGGTGCTGGGCGGCACGGGCAGGCTGTACGGCGCGCTGGTTGGCGCGGCGCTGTTCATGGTCGCGCAGGACGTGCTCGCGGGGATCGATCCGGTTTACTGGCAGTTCTGGATCGGGCTGTTGCTGGTGGTGATGGTGTTGACGGCCAGGGGCGGCGTGATGGGCGCCGTCTCCGCGCTGGCAGCGCGCCGGCGGGCGGCCGCCATGGCGCATGACGGAGCCGACGCATGACGGCGACGCTGCGCACCGAAGGCCTGGGCAAATCGTGGGGCGCGTTTGCCGCCAACAGCGATATCTCGCTGACCTTTGCACCTGGGGCGCGGCACGCGCTGATTGGCCCCAACGGTGCGGGCAAAACCACGTTCATCAATCTGCTGACCGGCGCGCTGGCGCCATCGACGGGCCGCATCTGGCTGGGCGATCGTGACATCACCGCCTTGCCTCAGCACGCGCGCGTCCGGCTTGGCATGACGCGCACGTTCCAGATCAACACGCTGTTTCCCGGGCTGACGGTGCTCGAATCGGTGGCGCTGGCGGTGGCCGAGCGCACCGGCGCGGCGCGCGTCTGGACGCGCACGGTTGCATCGCACACCGCGCTGCGCGACGAGGCGATGGCCGTGCTGGCGTTACTGCGGCTGGACCGCGATGCCGATAGCGAGACTCGGCACCTGCCCTACGGCAAGCAACGCCTGCTGGAAATGGCGTTGGCGCTGGCCACGCGTCCGTCGATCCTGCTGCTTGACGAACCGGCCGCGGGCATACCGGCTGGCGAGAGTGCGGAACTGTTCGCGGTCATCGCCGCGCTGCCGCGCGATATCACGGTGCTGTTCATCGAACACGACATGGATCTCGTGTTCCGCTTTGCCGAGCGCATCACGGTGCTGGTGGCGGGCGCCGTACTGACCGAAGGCACGCCGGCCGAAATTGCCGCGGACCGGCGCGTCAAAGAGGTCTATCTGGGGGAAAGCGCGCATGGGTGAGTTGCTGACGATGGCCGGCGTGAGCGCGGGCTACGGCGATGCCGTGGTGCTGGACCGCATCGACCTGGCACTGGGCGAGGGCGAAAGCCTGGCGCTGCTGGGGCGCAATGGCGTCGGCAAGACCACGCTGCTGGCCACGCTGATGGGCTTCACGCGCATGCGCGCCGGCACACTGCACTGGCGCGGGCGCGACCTGCTGCGGATGCCGCCTCATCGGCGCGCGCAGGCCGGCATCGGCTGGGTGCCGCAGGAACGCTGGATGTTCCCGTCGCTGAGCGTGGAAGAACACCTGAGCGCGGTGGCGCGTCCGGGGCCCTGGGACATCGCTGGTATCTATCGGACCTTTCCGAGGCTGGCCGAACGGCGGCGGCATCTGGGCAACCAGTTGTCGGGCGGCGAGCAACAGATGCTGGCGATCGCGCGGGCGCTGATGGTCAATCCCGCGTTGCTGCTGCTCGACGAACCGATGGAAGGCCTTGCGCCCATCATCGTGCAGGAATTGCAGCGTGTGATTGCGGGCCTGATCGCCGAAAGCGGTATGGCGGTGATCGTTGTGGAGCAGCATGCGCGCCTTGCGCTGGGCATGACGCAACACGCGGTGGTACTGGATCGGGGCCGCGTGGTGCAGCGCTGCCGCAGCGCCGACCTGCTGGCGGACCAGGCGCTACTCGATCGGCTGGTGAGCGTCGGTCATGCGTGAGGTGTCGTGTCCGGGCGGCGTCGCGATCGGACGCTTCCGACCTTTCAGATTCCTCTCATGGTGCCGGGGGCGCGCGGATTCCACAATGCACCTGTCGTCGCGTTGTGCGGCGCAGCGGGCGGCCAGCCCGCTTTCCATCAAGATCCGAAGGAGTCAGCCATGCATTGCATCGAGGTACGCATCTTACCCATCTGTCCGGTCCCTCTCGCCGTGGGGAGGCCGGGCCATGGCTAAACCGGCATCGGGGTCCGCGCCGCGCAAGTCGGACAGTGCAAGGCCGGTCGTCCATCGTCATGCCGGGTTGCCGCCGTTGGCCGGGCTCTCGTCCGTCTGCGTGCTGGCGTTGCGCAAGCTGGAGCGGGTTCACGGCGCGATGGGCGTGATGACGGTGGCGCTCGAGCACGCAGCGTCACCCGAATTCTCGAACGAGGGCGCTGCGCTGATCCTGCGCATGCTGAGGCAGGAATCCGCCGCCGCGCTCACGGCGCTGGTGTCCGGCTCCGGTCCGCGCGACGCAGGGGCAACTGCGCAATGACCTGTCGCCGGGACGGCGGCGAGTCATGGCGTCACTGTCCCGGCCGCCCTGCAGACATGGCATTGGCCACTGTGCCGGTGTCGCTGTGTGATTCTTCATTTCTTCTTCGACACATGGACGAACTGCATACGCGGGCAGTAGGCCCGGATGATCTGGAACTGATCTGCAGACATCGCGAGGCGATGTTCCAGGAGGCCGGTTTCGCGGCCGACACGCTGCGCACGATGAGCGTGCATTTCCGCGAATGGCTACAACCGCGGCTTATCGACGGCAGCTATTGCGGATTTCTGCTCATGAATGGGCCGCGCGCCGTGGCCGGTGTGGGGCTGATGGTGATCGACTGGCCGCCGCATCCCGCGCATCCCGCACAAGCGTCGCGCGGCTACGTGCTGAACCTGTATGTCGAGCCCGAGTCTCGAGGCCGCGGTGCGGCGCGTCGGCTGATGGCACTGGCCGAGGCGGAATTCGCGCGCCGCGGCGTGGACTTTGCCATCCTTCACGCCACGCAGGCCGGGCGGCCCATCTACGAACGCGACGGCTGGCGCCAGACCTCGGAGATGTCGAAGACGCTTTCGCCGCCCGGTGCATGACGATGCATGACGATATAAGGCAAGCCGCTGGCAGCGTCCCGCGTCTTATGCAGGGCAGGCTCGCGCATCGATCCCGCCTGGCACGCGAGGCAACGTGCCCGGAGGCAATGACCATGAAGCAGTGACCACGCGGCGATGACCACGCGGCGACGACCAACGTTCACGTCGCAGTCCATGCCGCAACGGCTACGCAGCACGGACCACTCAGGCAAGGACCTAAGGCTTGAGACTGCTGTAGAACGCGGCGAGATTGGCGATGTCGGCGTCGCTCAATGGCTTGGCCATCATGTTCATCATCTCGTCCTTGCGTGCGCCGCTCTTGTAGTCCTTGAGCGCCTTGGCCAGGTACTGCTCCACCTGACCGGCAAGATGCGGCGCCTCAGGCAGTTTCGACTTGCCGTCCAGCCCGTGGCAAGCCTGGCACTGCGTCGCCTTGGCTCGGCCCGCCTGTGCGTCGGCGGCCAGTGCGGGTGCACTGGCGCAGAGGCAAAGCCATGCGATGACGGCGATCCGCATGCCGATCATTTCGCACCCGAATACGAGATACGATAAATCGCGCCGGCGAAGTCGTCCGAGACCAGCAGCGAGCCGTCCTGCAATTGCTGTACATCGACGGGACGTCCCATGTATTCGCCATTGGGCGTAAGCCAGCCTTCGGCAAACACTTCGGTCTCGCCGACCGATCCGTCGGACTTGACAGGGGTGTAGACGATGCGCGCGCCGATCGGCTTGGTGCGATTCCAAGATCCGTGCTCGGCCGCAAAGACGCCGCCCTGGTATTTGGCCGGGAACATCTTGCCGGTGTAGAACGACATGCCGAGATCGGCCGCGTGGGCTGCGTATTCCACCACCGGGAACACCACGTCCTTGGGTGGCTGTGCGTCCTTGTACTCGACGGTGCGGACCTTGCCACCGCCGTACCAGGGGAAGCCGAAGTTCTGGCCGGCCTTGGTCGCGTGGTTCAGTTCTCCGGGCGGCTGGTCGTCGCCCATGCCGTCCACCTGGTTGTCGGTGAACCACAGCGACTTGTCGGCGGGATTGAAATCGAGCCCGACGGAGTTGCGCACGCCATGCGCATACACCTCGCGGTTCTTGCCGTCCTGGTCGATGCGGATGATGCCGGCGAGACCGGCCTTGTCCAGCGCGGCCAGCTTGTCCTTGGGCGGCACGTTCCAAGGCTGGCCCAGCGTGATGTAGAGCTTCTTGTCCGGCCCGACGCGGCAGGTGCGGGCGCCGTGATTGAAGCTCTCGAACTCGACCGGCACCAGCTTGCCTTGCGGCACCACCACGCCAGCGGCAACATCGGGCCCGCCTTCGCCAAAGAACTGCGCGGCGGGGAAGGCCAGCACGCGGTTCTGCTCCACCACATAGAGAATGCCGTCGGGCGAGAAACATACGCCATTGGGCACCTTGAAAGTGACGGCGCTGGCAAACTGCACGACATCGTCGGCCACGCGGCGTTTGGTGCGATCGGTAACCTGCCACACGCGGTTCTTGCGTGTGCCGACGAAGACTACGCCGGTTGAAGGCTCGATGGCCATGTGCCGCGCTTCCGGCACCACGGCATAGAGGTCGATCTTGAAGCCTTGCGGCAGCTTGATGGCTTTCAGGTTTTCGCGCAGCGCGTCGGCCTTCTGGCCCGTTTGCTGGACGGTTTCCGCCGGCGGCGCGCCGGTCTGCTTGAAACTCTGCAGCTTCTGCAGGTTGTCGGTGGGCGCTGCAAGGGCCGGCACGGCACCCACGAGCAACGCCGCGGCCATGGCAATGGCTGAGCTCTTCATCGTGATGTCTCCGAAAACTTCTTGTCTTTTAGTCGTTGCGCGGCGAGCGCAGCACCGCCAGACAAGGTTAGGTCAGCTTTCCCCGCAAGGGAAATGCAGATCTCAGATTTCACGCTGAAAGATTTCGAATACGCGCACGATGGCGGCCGACCGCACGTCCCGGCCCACAGGAGCGCGGGCCGGGGCGTGCGGCACGCGCTTATTTGCCCGAATCCTTGACGCCGTCGAACTTGTCGAATTCGACGTTGTAGAGTTCGCCGTTGACCTTTTCCACCTTGCGGATATACACGGTCTGGATCACATCGCGCGTGGCCGGGTCGATCGTGATGGGGCCGCGCGGACTTTGCAGCGTCATGCCCTTGAGCGCGGCGAGAAACTTGTCGCCGTCGGGCGCGCCATTGGTTCTCTTCAGCGCCTCGTAGATGGCGGCCATGCCGTCATAGGCCGCCACCGCCATGAAGTTGGGGCGGCCGGCGCCGGGGTTGGCAGCGGCAAACGCCTTCAGGAAGGCCTTGTTTTCCTTCGAATCGTGCGCGGCCGAATAGTGGAACGAGGTGATCACGCCAAGCGTTGCGTCGCCCATGGCCGGCAGCACGTGGTCGTCCGTCAGGTCGCCGGTCGCGATCACGCGGATGCCGGCGTCGGCCAGTCCGCGTTCGCGGAAGCCCTTCATGAAAGCCACGCCCTGTTCGCCCGCGGGCAGAAACAGGAAGACCGCTTCCGGTCGGGCATCCTTGATGCGCTGGATGAACGGCGCGAACTCGGGATTGCGCAGCGGCACGCGGATCGATTCGACAATCTGGCCGCCACCGCCGAGGAAATTGGTCTTGAATGCGGTTTCAGCGTCGATGCCGGGCGCGTAGTCGGCCACCAGCGTCACTACCTTCTTGATGCGATTGCGCACGGCCCAGGTGGCCATCGGCGCGGAAATCTGCGGCAGCGTCATCGATACGCGCGCGATGTAATTCGACTTGGTGGTGATCACCGACGACGCGGCGTTAAAGATCACCATTGGCTTTTTTGCCTGCTCGGCGATCGGCGCCACGGCCAGCGCTTCGGGCGTCAGGCCAAAGCCCGCCAGGATGTCCACCTTGTCGCGCACCACCAGTTCCTGCGCCAGACGCTTGGCGATGTCGGGCGCCGGGCCGGTAGTGTCCTTGACGATGATCTGGATCTTGCGGCCCGCCACGGTGTCGCCATGCAGCGATTGCCAGGCCTTGATGCCGCCCTCCATTTGCTTGCCATAGTCGGCAAAACTGCCGGAGAACGGCGCAATCAGTCCGATCTTCACAGGATCGGCGGCATGGCACAGCGTGGAATAGGCAAGGACGGCAACGGCGCCACAAGCCATCATGGCGCGGCGCAGCGGACTGACGATCATGGATGTCTCCCGGGAGTGCGGCATCGGACGGCCGCATCGATCAGGGAGTGTAGGGCGCGGGGCGGGGTGGAGCAATCCCCGCACGATATGGGGTATGCCCGGGGCCGCTGGCATGCGCCGAGCGGCGTTGCGATGACGTCGGCTTGCGTGCGGACGCGCCCCGGCAGGCTGCCGCGCCGGCTCCGATACGCTGCGGTATCGGGAGCCGGCCGGGCGTGGATCAGACCACCGTGGCCAGTGCCAGCGTGAACAGCAGCGCCACCACCGAGATGATGGTTTCGGCGACCGACCAGGTTTTCAGCGTCTGGGTCACGGTCATGTTGAAGTACTCCTTGACCAGCCAGAAGCCGCCGTCGTTGACGTGCGAAAGGATCAGCGACCCGGCGCCCGTGGTCAGGACCAGCAGTTCCGGGCGCGTGCCCGGCACGCTGGCCGCGATCGGTGCGACGATGCCGGCGGCGGTGGTCATCGCGACCGTGGCCGAGCCCGTGGCGATACGGATCATCACGGCTACCAGCCAGCCCAGCACCAGCACCGACACGTTGGCGTGCGTGGCAACGTCGACGATGGCCGTCGAGATGCCCGAATCGCGCAGGATGCGCCCGAAGCCGCCGCCCGCGCCAACCACCAGCGTGATGATGGCGGTGGGCGCCACGCACTCGTTGGTCCACTTCAGAATCATCTCGCGCGTGAAGCCGCGCGACTTGCCAAACGTGTAGAAGCTGAACAGCGTGGCGATCAGCAGCGCCATCACCGAGTTGCCGATCAGCTTGAGGAAGTCGTTGGCAAAGGTCTTTGGCGTGGTGATCAGGTCCGCCCAGCTGCCGATCAGCATCAGGAACACCGGCAGCAGGATCGTCAGCACCGTAATGCCGAAGCCGGGCAGGTTGCCCTTGGAGGCGCCGGCTTCCTCGGTCAGCTGTTCGGCCAGCGGGTTGATGGCGGGCAGCGTCACATGCTTGTCGATCAGCTTGGCGAACAGCGGGCCGGCGATGATCGCGGTGGGAATGCCGACGATCAGCGCGTACAGGATCGTCTTGCCCATATCGGCGCCGTAGGCCTGCACGGCCAGCAGCGCGGCCGGGTGCGGCGGGATCAGCCCGTGCACCACGGACAGGCCGCAGACCATCGGGATACCCACCAGGATCATCGACGTGTTGGTGCGCTTGGCGACGTTGAACGCGATGGGAATCAGCAGCACGAAGCCCACTTCGAAGAACACCGGCAGGCCGACGATGAACGCGATGACCATCATGGCCCAATGCACGTTCTTCTCGCCGAAGAAATCGATCAGCGTCAGCGCGATGCGCTCCGCGCCGCCCGATTCGGCCATCATCTTGCCGAGCATCGTGCCCAGCCCGATCACCAGCGCGATATGGCCGAGCGTGCCGCCCACCCCAGCTTCGAACGACTTGATGATGTCGCCCATTGGCATGCCGACGGCAAAGCCGAGCAGCACGGAAACCACCACGAGCGTGATGAACGGGTTCAGTTTGAATCGGGCGATCAAGATCACCAGCGCGATCACGGCGATCAGCGCATATATCAAGAGCGTGGTTCCGGTAACGGCACCCATGTCTCGTCTCCTTTTGACGGTTGCTGTCCGCGAGGACAGTCCGCTTCCGCTATGAAAAAGCCGCTATGCCCGGTGCGTAGCGGCAGGTTGATAAAACTGTCGGAACATCGGCTGGCTCGCCGATGCCGGCGCCCGGTTTCAGGCTGCCGGTTTCTTGTAGGCGATGCAATCCACCTCGACCTTGCAATCGACCACCATGCTCGATTGCACGCAGGCGCGCGCGGGCGGATTGGCGCCGAAATATTCCTTGAAGATCTTGTTGAACGACGGGAAGTCGCGCGCGTCGTCCAGCCACACCCCGCAGCGCACCACGTGTTCGGGGCCGTAGCCCGCCTCGGCGAGGATCGCCATCACGTTCCTGATGGCCTGGTGGCTCTGCGTGACGATATTGCCTTCGACCACTTCGCCGTTGACCATCGGCACCTGGCCCGACACATAGAGCCAGCCGTCGGCCTGCACGGCGCGCGCGAACGGCATATGCGAGCCGCCCTGGCCCGTGCCGCCTTCGACGCCGAATCGTTTGATGTCCATGGAAACTCCTGTCTTCAGTTTGAGTGTTCGGAATCCCGCGCGGCGCGCGGCAGGAAGCGGCCAGCGCGCACGCCGGTCGCGGCGCGCTGCTGCCAGGTGAGTTCGCCGTTGACCCACACCGCGCCGATCCCTTCGGCCGGCTGCATCGGGTCGGTAAAGCTGGCGGCGTCGCGGATCGTGGCGGCATCGAATAGCACGAGGTCGGCCCAGTAGCCTTCGCGCACGAAGCCGCGTCCGGCCAGGCCGAAGCGCTCGGCCGACAGCCCGGTCATCTTGTTGACGGCGACCGTCAGCGGAAACAGTTCGCGGTCCCGCGCGTAGTGGCCCAGCACGCGCGGAAAGGCGCCCCACAGGCGCGGATGCGGCAGCGGATCGTTGGGCAGGCCATCGGAGCCCACCACCGTGGCCGGATGGCTCAGGATGCGATCGACGTCGGCGTCTTCCATGCAGTGATAGACCGCTCCGGCCGGCTGCAGGCGGCGCGCGGCGTCGTGCAGATCGGTCTGCCATTCGGCGGCGATGTCGGCCAGAAGCCGGCCGCCCATTTCGGGATGCGGCTCGGACCACGTCACCTGGATATCGAAATCGCTGGTGACCTGTTTGAGATCGAGCGTCGACGAACTGGCCGTGTACGGATAACAGTCACACCCGACCGGTTGCCAGCGCTGCGCGGTCTCGAGCGACGCCAACACTTCGGCGCTGCGTCCCCAGTTCGGCACGCCCGCGCATTTGAGGTGCGAGATCACAACCGGCACGCGCGCATGGCGCCCGATGCGATACGCCTCGTCCATGGCGTCGAGGATCTCGGCAAATTCGCTGCGCAGGTGCGTGGCGTACAGCGCGCCGGCATCGGCCAGCGGCTGCGCCAGCGCCAGCACTTCCTCGGTTGGTGCGCTGAAGGCATTGGCATAGGCCAGCCCCGTGGAAAGGCCCAGCGCGCCATGCGCAAGCGCTTCTTCCAGCTGCGCGCGCATGGCCGCGATTTCGTCGGCGGTGGCGGCGCGATCGAAGCGGTCCATATGATTGCTGCGCAGCGCCGTATGGCCAACCAGTGCGGCAACGTTGACGGACGGCCGCGCGGCGTTGACCGCATCGACGTAGGTCTTGAAATCGGGATAGCAAAAGGCGTCGGCGCGGCCCAGCAGATTCATCGGGTCGGGCGGATCGCCGGGCAACGTCACCGGCGCGGCGCTGATGCCGCAGTTGCCCACCACTACCGTGGTCACGCCCTGCGAGATCTTCGGCGTCATGGCCGGATCGCGCACCACATTGGTGTCGTCGTGCGTGTGGACGTCAATGAAGCCGGGCGAGAGCACCAGACCGTGACCCTCCACGACGTGCGAGGCGGTGTCGGGATCGATCGCGGCGGCATCGTCGATGCGGGCGATGCGGCCATCGCGGATCGCCACGTCGGCCATGCGCGCTGCTGCGCCGGAGCCGTCGATCAGCAGCACGCAGCGGATCAGGGTGTCGAACAGATGTGGCATGGTCAGTCTCCCAGCGGCTGGCGGCTGTCCGGGCCGTCGCTGTCGTGGCTCACGCCGCGGTGGACGTCGAGCACATATTTCAGGCGGCGCAGCTTTTCCTTGCTCTGGTCCTGCTGCAGCAACGCGCAATGCGTGGCCAGCACATCCATCACCAGCATCATGGCGTAGCGCGATGCCGAAGGCTTGAAAATGAAGTCGGTTTCCAGCGTGCGCACCGGCAGCAGGACGTCGGCGCGTGCCGCGAGCGGCGACCCGAGCGCGGTGATGGCGATCAGACGCGCGCCGTACTCGCGTGCGATATCGCAACTGGCCAGCATTTCCGGCACGCTGCCGCTGGCCGAGAACGCCAGCACAACATCGTCGCGCGTCAGCGTGGCGGCCACCATCTTTTGCAGCAGCGCATCGTGATAGGTCGCCACGGGCTGGCCCAGCCGCGCCAGGCGGTAGCGCGCCTCGTCGGCCATGAACGTCGATCCGCCACCCATGCCAAAAGCGTAGACCATGCGTGCGTCTAGCAACAGTCGCGCGGCAATGCCGATCCGCTCGGGATCGATCAGCTTGCGATTGACTTCGAGCGTGGTCAGCACGTCGGTGTGGATGCGCTCGGCCAGCGTGGCCGGGGTGTCGGTCTCGGAGGCAGCGGGCGCCGGCTGCAGGAAGCGCGAGCCGACCGCGGTGGCCTGCGCGAGCCGCAGCTTGAGGTCGCGCACGTCGCGGCAGCCGATGGCCTTGGCGAAGCGCGTCACGCTGGCCTCGCTGACGCTGGCGCGCCGCGCCAGTTCGTTGATGCTTGCCGCCGCCGCGCCCGCAAGATCCTCAAGGATCACCTGCGCCACTTTCTGCTCGGCCAGACGCAGCGACGGGCCACGTTCGGCGATGCGGGTCAGGATGTCGAAGGGAGCGGTCATGGGCGGAGCCAGGCTGGCGGCGGCCATCGTCGGGGCCATCGCGGGCACAGCGTGTTACTTTATAACAAGGATGAAATATCGTAGTTTCAAGGCTATGATTACGTCAATCGAATTTTTACAGGGTGATGTCAGCCATGCGTGAGACAAAGTACCAGACGGGAATGATCGATCCGCTGAACAAGGCGCTCGGCCGTCTGGACGCACCGCTGGCGCCGGCCGAGGCGAGCCGGCCCGACTGGCAGCTGCTGCAGGAAGACCTGAGCCTGCCCGCGGCCGTGCTCTACGAGGACCGGCTCGTTCACAACCTTCGGTGGATGCGCAATTTCATGGGCGCGTATGGCGTGAAGCTGGCGCCGCACGGGAAGACGACCATGGCGCCCAAGCTGTTTGCGCGTCAGCTTGCCGAGGGCGCGTGGGGTATCACGCTGGCCACTGCGCAGCAGACTGCCGCCGCCGCCGCGCATGGTGTGAAGCGCGTGCTGATGGCCAACCAGCTGGTGGGCCGTCGCAATATGGAGATCGTCGCCGACCTGCTGCGCACGCCTGATTTCGAGTTTTTTTCGCTGGTCGATTCAGCCGAACTGGTCGATCAGCTCGGTGCGTTTTTCCGCGCGCGCGGGCAGACCCTGCAGGTGTTGCTGGAGCTCGGTGTGCCTGGAGGGCGTACTGGCGTGCGCGACGCCGCGCAGCAGGCCGAAGTGCTCGAAGCGCTGTCGCGCTGGCCCGATGCGCTGTCGCTGGCCGGCGTGGAAGTCTACGAAGGCGTGTTGCAGCAGGAGTCGGACATCCGCGCGTTCCTGCAGCGCACCGTGGCCGTCACGCGCGAATTGGCCGCCGCAGGCCGGTTCGCGCGCAGTCCCGTCGTCATGTCCGGGGCGGGATCAGCTTGGTACGACGTGGTGGCCGAGGAGTTCTCGCGCACCGAGATTGGTGTGCCGATCGATATCGTGCTGCGCCCGGGCTGCTATCTGACCCACGACGTCGGCATCTACCGCGCGGCGCAGGAGCGCATCCTGTCCAGCAATCCCGTGGCGCAGAAAATGCGCGAGGGACTGCTGCCTGCGCTGCAACTGTGGGCGTACGTGCAGTCGATTCCCGAGGCGACCCGCGCGATCATCGGCATGGGCAAGCGCGACGCCGCGTTCGATGCCGGCATGCCGATCCCCGCGCAGATCTATCGCCCTGGTACGCAAGCGCCGCGCGCAACGCCCGCGCACTGGCAGGTGACGGGCATGATGGATCAGCACGCCTATCTGGAAATTGCCGCTGGCGATGACGTGCGCGTCGGCGATATGATTGCCTTCGACATTTCGCATCCGTGCCTGACGTTCGACAAGTGGCGGCACATTCCCGTGCTGGACAGCCAGTTGCGCGTCATCGACATCGTGCAAACGTTCTTCTAATACAGGAGTGGCACGCGCATGAGCATCGATATCCTCGCCTATGGCGAACCGCTGGTCGAATTCAACCAGCAGCCCGGCGACGCCACCCGCTATCTGCAGGGCTTTGGCGGCGACACGTCCAACTTTGCGATTGCCGCCGCGCGCCAGGGCGCCAGTGCGGGCTACATCAGCGCGGTCGGCGCGGACAGTTTTGGTGAACGGCTGCTTGCGCTGTGGACGCAGGAGCGCGTTGACACGCGGCATGTGAGCGTCGATGCCGCAGCGCCCACCGGCGTGTACTTCGTGTCGCACGACAGCCATGGCCATCGCTTCGATTACCTGCGCGCGGGGTCGGCAGCGAGCCGTTATCACCACGAACAGTTACCGCTTGCGGCCATAGCGCAGGCGCGATATCTGCATCTGTCTGGCATCAGCCTGGCCATCAGCACCTGTGCGTGCGATACGGGCCTCGCGGCGATGGAGCACGCGCGCAAAGCCGGCGTGAAGGTTTCGCTCGATACCAACCTGCGCCTGCGCCTGTGGTCGCTGGCGCGCGCACGCGGCATCATGCGCGAGGCGTTTTCCCTGACCGATATCTGCCTGCCAAGCTGGGACGACATCACGGTGCTGACCGGGCTGGACGATCGCGACGCCATCGTCGATCACCTGCTCGAATGCGGCGTGGGCGTGGTGGCGCTGAAGCTGGGCGAGGAGGGCAGCTATGTGGCGACGCCCGAATCGCGCACGCTGGTGCAGCCGTATCCCGTCAAACCCGTCGACGCCACCGGCGCCGGCGATTGCTTTGGCGGCAGCTTTATCGCGCGGCTGTGCGCCGGCGACGACCCCTTCGAGGCCGCGCGCTACGCGAACGTGGCCGCCGCGTTGTCGACCACCGGCTATGGCGCGGTGGCGCCGATCCCGCACGCCGAAACCGTGCGGGCGCGCCTGGAACAAAACATCTCCGTGATTGCCTGACTTGCCATTGGTGCAATGTCGGCCCGGTCAACCTTTTCGAACCCAGTCATGCAAATTCAACCTTCCCCCTTGCTCGCGCGCCTGACCAATGTGCCGGTGATCCCGGTGCTGGAATTCCATTCGGTGGACGAAGCCCTGCATGTCAGCGAAGCGCTGGTGAGCGGCGGCCTGCCCATGCTCGAAATCACGCTGCGCACGCCGGTGGCCTTGCAGGCCATGGAGGCGGTGGCCAAGGCGCTGCCGCAGGCCGTGGTGGGCGCCGGCACAGTGCTCAGCGTGGAACAGCTGCACGCGGTGCGGGACGTCGGCGCGCAGTTCGCCGTGTCGCCCGGCCTGACCGAAAAGCTCGCCGTGGGCGCGCAGGGCGCGGGTATCTCGCTGCTGCCGGGCGTCGCGACGGCCAGCGAGGCGATGTTCGCGCTCGAATGCGGCTTTTCGTTCCTGAAGTTCTTTCCGGCCGAGGCGGCCGGCGGCGTGCCGATGCTGAAATCGCTGTTCGGGCCGTTGTCGCAACTGAAATTCTGCCCAACCGGCGGCATCGACCTGGCTAAGGCGGCCACCTACCTGGCGTTGCCCAATGTGGTGTGCGTGGGCGGGTCGTGGGTGGTGCCGAAGGACGCCGTGGCAGCGAAGGATTGGTCGCGCATCCGCAAGCTGGCCGAGGAGGCCGCGCAACTGCGGCTGGGATGAAGAGTGGGATCGCGGCCACGGTAGGGCTTTTCGGGTACGAGCCGGTTACCGTTGGGGAGCCGCGGTGCTCCGCGGGATAAGTGGCAATTGGTATGACTTTCCCTGCACGCGCGTTCCTTGCCTGTAAAAACTACAAGACGGCGTCGGTTTGACCTGCGGAACGTGGACCAATACAAAGGGGCGCCAGCGGCGCCCCTCTTTACTGCAACGGCCAAATCGAATCGATTACTTCGATTTTTCAGCAGAGGTTTCCAGCTTCTGACCGCCCTTCTGGACATCCTGGCCAAGGCCAGCCATCGTATTGCAGCCTGCCAGCAGCGTGGCAACGAGTACGCACCAGATCCATCCTTTTTTCACGAGTGGCTCCTTTCGGGATAGTAAGAAGTGGGCACATTTTAACGTCGCCCCAGCCGCAGTCGATGCAGGATGTGTGCCAATTTGTAAATACGAAAAGAACCGACAGACAGCGTGTGCGAAGCGGGGCGGACAAGATCGATTTAATCGGGCGTTTGCGGCCGGTGCGGTGGGTCCGGTCGGCGTTGCCAATGCGCAGGCGTACTCGAAGCGCGCCGGTTATGGCTTGAGCAACCGGGCCGCGCGTTCCGCGATGGCGGCGTGCGTCTGCGCCAGCCATTGCGCCGGGAACGGCTGGGCCAGCAGGTAGCCTTGCACAATGTGACATCCCCATTGGCGTACGAGGTCCAGCTGGACCTGCGTCTCCACGCCCTTCACGCAGACCGCAGCGCCGTGCGCCGTGGCGAGCCTGCACGCAGCCTGCAAGGCGCTTGTCATGTCATGTTTCTGACGAGCATGGCCGAGGTTTCGGGCGTCGAGTGTCACCAGATCGGGTTCGACCAGTAGCAGCGCGCGACGGCTTCCCTCGTCGTCGGTGAAATCGTTTAGCGCGATGCGCACGCCGGCTTCACGAAGTTGTGCGGCTTTCGCGGAGGTTTCGGGAGAATCCGGGACGCTGCCGACGGGCACCTCGATGCAGATCTGACCCGGCGAGATGCCGTGGGCCTCGATGGCGCCGCGCAACATCGCGATGGCCTCGTCCGACTGCAGTTGTGAATCGGACACCAGGAGTGTGAACGTCATGCCACGGACGCACTTCGTTTCGCGAACAAGTTGCAACAACTGCTGCAACGTCCAGCGGCCAATTTCGCTCATCAGGCCGATGGCGTCGGCAGCGGGCAGAAAATCCTGCGGCGCGACGCGACCCAGCACGGGATGCTGCCAGCGCAGCCGTACCGTGTAGCCGGTGATGGCGCCGGTGGAAAACGTGGCCCGAGGCTGCAGTTGCAGACTCAGTTCACCGCGTTCGATCGCGCCGGGCAGTGCGCTCAGCAAGGCGGCCAGCCGGGGCGCGGCAGGGCGCTGGGCCGAGCCGATGCCGTCGCCGCCGCGCCGGTTCACTTGCAGCATGGCGTCGAATGCTTGCTGTAGATGGCGTTCGGTGCCGGCATCGGGATGATCGATGGCGACGCCGATGCTGCACGAGAGAAACAGCTCGAAGCCATCGACCTGATAGGGTCGATTCAAAGCCTCGGCAATGGTCCGGCTCAGCGCATCGGGGTTTTCGACGTTGTCTGGCAATACGCAAGCAAGGCCGAGGTCCGCAGGTCCGAGCCATTGCATGACAACCGGCATCGCGGCGAGGCCGGCGACGCGCGACTTTACCTGCGCGCGGAGCAAATGTGCGCGATGTAGACCGATGGTGGCGCAGGCGTGCGCAAAGCGGTCCAGCCGCACCACCAGCACGGCCAGCGAATGCGCTGCGCCAAAGTGCGCGCGGTGTTCTTCCAGCGCGGCAAGGAACGCGGCCGGCTGAACCTCGGCGATTCGCCGATCGTCAAGTGACCCTTCGCCGGCCTCGTCAGCTGGCGCGTCGTTGTTTGTTCGATCCATCTAGACTCATGCTGGCAGCGAGGTCATCTCTGCAATGGCCACCGGCGATACCCCGACATCCGGACTGCACCCCGTATTGGCTGCGCTACGCGCGCCTATTTTTTAAGCGTCTACGTAGTATTGCGGAACCTCTACGCGACATAGCCGGGATCATACGGCAGCAGCGGGGAAATTCGGATAACGACGATGTCGACGTGGCGCGCGCGTCGCACAGGTGTTTGATTTGGCGCAATGTTGCGAGTATTGCTGACCTTGTCGTCTTGACCGGTTGACCCGAATGGCGATAGGGCCTGCGAAATGCACGCTGTAAATGCGACAAGCGGGACAACTGCGGCGTCGGAGGTCTTGGATACCTCAGCGACAAGCAGCGCAGCTTGAGGGATCGCCTGCGACGGCTGTCGAAGTGCAAAAAAATGGGCGCTCGATGCGCCCATTGGTTGTTGTTTCCCGCATGCGGGAATCGATCGTTGGCAAGATCAGCCAGTCGTTTCGGGTTCCGGACCGTCCTCGGGAGGGATGCGCGAAGCCAGCACCTTGTCGATGCGTTTGCCGTCCATGTCGATGATTTCGAACTTCCAGTCGGCCCACTGCACGGAGTCGGCAGTTTGCGGCAGGCGTCCCAGCAACAGCAGCAGCATGCCGGACAGCGTGTGATAACGCTCCTTGTCTTCCTCGGGAACCGAGCGCAGGCCGATGCGATCCTTGAGTTCCGGGATCGGAATCAGGCCGTCCAGCAGCCACGAACCGTCGTCGCGCTGCACCGCCCATTCCTCGCCTGCCGTTTCGGTCTTGAATTCGCCGGTAATTGCCTCGATCAAATCCTGCAGCGTGACCAGACCCAATACTTCGCCGTACTCGTCGATTACGAAAGCGATCTGCCCGCCCGAAGAGCGGAAGTTTTCGAGCAGCTCCATGCCGGTAACGCTTTCCGGCACAAATACCGCGGCCTGCAGCACAGCGGTCAGGTCGGCCTTTTCGCCGCGCAGGCGACGCGCCAGCAGCTGGCGTGCGCTGACGACGCCCAGGATGTCGTGCATGCCGCCGCGCACCACCGGAAAGCGCGAGTGATCGGATTCTTCGATGCGACGGATGTTCTCTTCTTCGGTCGCCTCGACATCGAGATAGACCACGTCACCGCGCGGCACCATCAGCGACGCCAACTGGCGGTCGTCCAGGCGGAATACGTTGCGCACCATCGTGTGCTCGTGGCGCTCGATCACGCCAGCTTCCGAACCCTCCACCAGAAGCGCGTGGATTTCTTCCTCGGTTACAGCGGGGCCCCGGTCGGTCTTGACGCCCATTAAGCGCAGCACCAGTTGCGTGGAGCCGGACAGCAGCTTGACGAATGGCTTGGACGCGACGGAAAGAAACGAGATGGGGCGCGCCGCCAGGCGTGCGATGGCCTCGGGCGCCATCTGGCCCAGGCGCTTGGGCACGAGTTCGCCCAGCACGATCGAGAAGTAGGTCAGGCCCGCCACAACGATGGCGGTGGCCGCGTAGCCGGCCGTGGTCGCCGGCAGGCCTGCCACGCCCTGCAGCCAGATGGCGAGCGGCGTGGCGAGCGTGGATTCGCCAACCACGCCATTCAGTACGCCGATCGATGTGATGCCGATCTGTACAGTGGACAGAAATCGGGTGGGATCTTCTCCAAGCTTCACGGCCGCCATGGCGCCGCGGTCGCCTTCGTCGATATAGCGCTGCAATCTGGCCTTGCGGGCCGTGACGAGCGCGATTTCGGACATGGCGAACAGGCCGTTAAGCAAAATGAGCGCCAAGAGTATGGCTATTTCCATCAGGGTGCGCGCCCTGTGCGCGCGGGAATTGAAAAATCAGAGCATACCATTCGCACCTTGCACCGCTGTGTCGCAGTGGCGTGCAAAGCACCTAAACACAGCAATATTCATGCCGTCCGTGGGGCCACTGCGGCAATGCCGGGCGATGTCCCCTGGACGGAGCCGGGCATGGCAAGCAATCCATCGCCAAGGTTTATCGCTGCTCCCGCACCGCCGCCATGCGAATTGTCTGAAAGGCGCGTGCCGCGTCCAACTCTGGCTTGTCGCTGAATTGCGCCAATTACGTTGCAGGTAGTCGCGCAGCACTACAGCCCGTGCTGTAATGCCAGCCATGGAAACGCTCACGCCCGGTTCTGAAACCGCTCTCGATTTTCCTGGACTCTTGCGCTACTGGCGCGGCAAGCGCGGCTATAGCCAACTGGCGCTGTCGCTGGCCGCGGGTGTTTCGCAACGGCATATCAGTTTTCTCGAGTCTGGTCGTGCGCGGCCGAGCCGCGAAATGGTGGTAGCGCTGGCCGATCGGCTTGGCGTGCCGCTGCGGCAACGCAACGCGCTGCTGCTGGCCAGCGGCTACGCGCCGGCATACAGCGAGCACACGCTGGCATCGCCGCCGATGCAGATGGTGCGTCATGCGATCGCGCTGATCCTGTCCAAGCAGGAGCCATATCCGGCGGTCGTGCTCGATCGATTCTGGAACCTGATCGACGCCAATCAGGCGTACCGCCGCATGCTCGACAAGCTGCTCGCGGGGCGCGCGCCAACCACGCTGGACGATGCGCACGGGCGCATCAACCTGATGCTGGCGGTATTCGATCCCAACGGGCTGTGGCCGGTGATCGAGAACGCGCGCCAGGTGGGGCGCTACCTGTTGCGGCGTGTCTGGCAGGAACTGCAGGTGCAGGCGCATGATCAGGCCGCGCGCGAGATATTCCGGCGCATCGCGGCCTGGCATCCCGATATGGTCGGGCCGGGCGGCATGCTGCTGGCCGACGACGATGCGCAGGAGAGTTCGCCCGGCCCGCTATTGCCAGTGGTGGTGCACGCCGGAGATTTTCGGGCGTCGCTGTTTTCCACGCTGACCACGCTCGGCAATCCGCGGGACGTGACGCTGCAGGAAATGCGCATCGAGTGTTTCTTTCCCGCCGACGATGCCACGCGGCAGGTGTTCGAATCGCTTGCGAAGGCGCCATCTCCAACGGCGCCCGCCGCCGCGCCCGCGGCATAGCGTCGTACTTCCGCCAGAAAAGCACACTCGTGCTAACATCACCCCGCCGCTGTCGCCGTCACGCCGCAGCGGCGTCGTTACGTCTTCAGGGCGGGGTGAAAGTCCCCACCGGCGGTATGTGGCAGGTGTCGAAAGATGCGTAGCCACGAGCCCGCGAGCGCCCGCATTCCCGTGCGGGGTCAGCAGATCTGGTGAGATGCCAGGGCCGACGGTCATAGTCCGGATGAAAGAAGATGGGCGAAATTCGCATGCATTTACGTACGCTCGCGGCCATGGTCGCGCGGCGTGCTGTTGTGTCTTGCGCGTTTTGCTGATCGTTCCCCTGAAACGCCCATGGAAACATTACTGCACGGAGCGTTTCACCAATGCTGACTCTTACCCAAACTTCCCCGTCCAATCTGTCGGAACTGCCTGGCGATAGCGTTGCCGCGTCCGATGCCGATGCGCGTCCGCTTGGCGAACGCATCGCGCAGGCGCTCGATGCCATGCGCGAAGGGCGGCCCGTTGTGTTGCTCGACGACGATGACCGCGAAAACGAAGCGGACCTGATTCTTGCGGCCGAATGCCTGACGCAGGCCAATATGGCGATGATGATCCGCGAATGCAGCGGCATCGTATGCCTGTGCCTGACCGCCGAAAAGGTGCGCCAGCTGGGCCTGCGCCCGATGGTCGAGAACAATCGCAGTCAGTACGGCACGGCGTTTACCGTGTCGATCGAGGCGCGCGAGGGCGTGAGCACCGGCGTCAGCGCGGCGGACCGCATCACCACGATTCGCGCCGCCATCGCCGACGATGCCGGCATTGATGCCGTGGTCAGTCCGGGGCATGTATTCCCGCTGGTGGCCGTGGACGGCGGCGTGCTGCAGCGCCGCGGGCATACCGAGGGCTCGGTCGAGCTGGCCCGCATGGCGGGACTGACGCCGGCGGCTGTGCTGTGCGAACTGATGAATCCCGACGGCACCATGGCGCGCCGCGCGGAAGCGCTGGCCTTTGCGCAGATGTATCAACTGCCGGTGCTGACGATTGCCGATCTGGTCGCCTGGCGCGAAATCCACGGTTGACGGGGCAGGGCGCGCGCCGCGCGCCGCGCGCCAGATCGCCTTCGAACCGCATCGGCCATGCTCGTTGAGGACAATTGTTCATCGCCTATCGTGCTGCGATGCGCCCATGCTGTGCGAAAATGCCGGGGCCTTTTTTCCCGTCCTTATGAGGGTTTCCCGATGTTTTTTCGCATTTTCTCGCGCGTGACGCTGCTTGTTGGCGCGTGTTTCAGTCTTGTCGCGCAGGCCGAATCGAATGGTGTGGCGCCTCTCAACAACGTCCCTGTGCGGCCAGCCGCGGCGAGCGCGCTGTATCAATGCCAGGGCGCCGCGGGCGGCACGGTGTTTCGTGCGTCGCCGCGCGATGGCTGCACGATGGTGGCTTCCGCCGACCCCGCGCCCCCGGATCCCCAGCGCTGGCTGCCGCTGATGGGCACCAACGGCATGATTTCCTATCTGGACCAGACGTCGATCCGCCGACGCGGTGTCGAGGTCGGCGTGGCATTGGTGCATAACGTGCCGCCTGGCGTGATCAAGACCACCAGCGGCGACACAATTCGCTCCTCTTTGAAGCGGATGGTGCTGAACTGTGCCACGTCGATGTACGCCGTAATCGAACAGACGCTGTACAGCAAGCGCTACGCGCGCGGCGATTCGCTTTATACGATGCGCGGTCCCCAGTCCGGCATGCCACAGCCGGCGGCCTCCGGCACGCTGGCGGGCGATCTGGTCGCTCGCCTGTGCCGCTAGGCGCTCCGTTGCGCCGGTAAATCGGATCCGCGTCCCGGGCCGGATTTACCGGACGCGGCCGGAAATGCAGCCGGCAATCGCGGCGTTTGTCAGCCGTCAGTCCGCCACGTGGCGTGCTTTCCAGGTGCCGTCCGACTGCTTGCAGAACCAGCCCGACCACGCTTCGGTGGCGCTGCCGCGCTGCAGTTCCGATTTCAAACGTCGGCAGGTCTGGCCGTTGTCGGTCTTGGTGGCGACGGGGCTGATCGTGCCATCCACGGCCTGACGCCGACCCTCGGCGGGGTAGTGCCATTCCACCACCTTGTTGTCCTCAGTGTCCTTGAGCGCAGTGCGCACGGCTTTCTGCAGCGACGCCGCTTCCTTCTGCGTCAGCGTGCCGACGATGCTGCCGGACAGGTAGTTCTCGAAATAGGCGAGTGCGGGCTGGGCGGAGCCGATAAGCAGTGCGAGGCCGACGCCGGCGGCGACGGCGGGGCGGAATTGGCGCAGAACGGGCATGGCGGTTCCTTGTTGGTGAAAAGCCTTGATGCCGCCGATTGTAATCTCGGGATGTCGGCTTAGGCGCATTGCGATGCACAAAGTCGGGGGCGCGCAGTGCGGCGGACCGGTCCGCAAGGCGTCGATCTCGTCAAATATTGCCCGTGCCGATAGCGCCCATGGCATACGCGCACATGGCCTATGCTTGTCTTGCGCCCGCAAACCCACGCCGGATGCGGCTTTCAGCCCACCGGTGAGACATTTTGTTTCAAACGTTGCGGCACCGAAACGTGACTTTTAAGGCGCGGATTGATAAGGTTCGGCAATCGCAATGCAACAATCGCGACAAGCTCCATGCATCGTTTTTCCTCCAGGTTTGAGCACGCTTTCGACATCGTCACCGTCGTGTTACTGCCTGGTCCGTCTTTTGCTCCGGCCATCAGTTGAAATTTTCCGACGCACTCCGGACGGCACGCTCCGTCCGGTGGCCTGATTTCCCACCAACCCTGCTATCGGCTTTCATGTCCGCTCACCCGACATCGCTCCATTCCGCCCATCGTCCGACCGCCGCGCCCGCGCGCCGATACGTCGGCAGGATGCCCGGGCTGGGACGATGGTTAAGCGGTGGCGTGCTGGCCGTGATGGCGCTTTCCGCGCATGCGTTCGACTTCGAAACGGTGGCGGCGCGTGCGCGGCAGTTGTCGGGGTCGCCGTACAAGCCGGTCAAGGCGCAGGAGTTGCCGCGCGAGTTGAAGGACCTGTCGTACGAGCGGTATCGCGAGATCGAATACAAGCCTGAGCGCTTTGCCTGGCGCGGCGCTCGCCTGCCGTTCGAGATCTCGTTTTTCCACGAAGGCATGGTGTTCGACCAGCCCGTCAGGATCAACGAGGTGGTCAACAACAGCGTGCGTGAATTCCGCTTCGATCCGGCGGCATTCAACTATGGATCGCACAAGGTGGACGCGGCCAAGCTCAAGGGGCTGGGATTTGCCGGCTTCCGGTTGATGTATCCGCTCAACCAGGGCAAGCGCAAGGATGAACTGGCGTCGTTCCTCGGCGCGAGCTATTTCC
The DNA here is from genome assembly GCF_058799075.1 of Cupriavidus sp. GW822-FHT06G04. Lineage (NCBI taxonomy): Bacteria > Pseudomonadati > Pseudomonadota > Betaproteobacteria > Burkholderiales > Burkholderiaceae > Cupriavidus > Cupriavidus sp. GW822-FHT06G04. The sequence goes on from NZ_JBXALD010000003.1 coordinate 131,998, forward strand.
GCGCGGTCGGCAAGGACCAGTGGTATGGCCTGTCGGCGCGCGGTCTCGCGGTCGATACCGCGCTGAATTCGGGCGAGGAATTTCCACGCTTCGTCGAATACTGGATCGAACGTCCCGGCCCCAACGACAAGCAACTGACGATCTACGCGCTGATGGACTCGCGCCGCATGAGTGGCGCGTATCGCTTCATCATCAAGCCTGGCAACGAGACCGTGATGGAAGTGAAGTCGCGGCTGTTCCTGCGCGAGAACGTGACCAAGCTGGGTCTGGCGCCGCTCACCAGCATGTATCTGTTCGGCGAGAACCAGCCGTCCCAGACGGCGGACTTCCGTCCGGAAGTGCATGACTCCGACGGCCTGTCGGTGCAGCTCGGCACCGGAGAGTGGATCTGGCGTCCGCTGGTCAATCCGAAGCGCCTGCTGGTGACGTCCTTCGGCGCCACCAATCCGCAGGGTTACGGGCTGATGCAGCGCGACCGCAGCTTCGACAATTACCAGGAAATCGGCGCGTGGTACGAGCGCAGGCCGAGCGCGTGGGTCGAGCCCAGGGGCAATTGGGGATCGGGCCGCGTGGAGCTGGTGCAGATTCCGACGCCCGATGAGACCAACGACAACGTGGTGGCTTTCTGGGTGCCCGACAACCCGCCCAAGCCCAAGCAGGCGTTCGACTACGAATACCGGCTGAAATGGCAGAAGGACGGCGAGAACCTGCCGCCGCTGTCGTGGGTCACGCAGACGCGCCGCGGACAAGGCATGACGCGCAAGCAGGACGACACCAGTTTTTCGCTGGTGGTGGACTTCGAAGGACCGGCGTTCAAGCGGCTGCCCGAAGAGGTGCGGCTGGATCCGGTGGTTTCGGCGGACGCCAATGGCGAAGTGCTCAAGACAACGGTCCAGCGCAACGAGGCCACGGGTGGCTGGCGCATGACGATGTTCATGCGGCGCAAGGACGAGAACAAGCCGGTTGAGTTGCGCGGCTATCTTCGCAACGGCAATACAACGCTATCCGAGACATGGAGCTACATCTTACCCCCCGGCTAAAGCAGCGCCCGGCCCAGGCGGCGGCAGCATGCGAGCGATATGTCGATCGGCTGCCGGCTTCGCCCGAACTGCGTAGCGAGTTGCTGGCCGATACCCCGAAGTCGCTGATGTCGAGCGTCCCGACCGAAGGGATCGAGGTGCCATCGGCCATGATTGAATTGCAGACGCGCCTGGCTGGGCGCGATCCGAAGGACAAGGACGCGAACGCTTTGAACCAAGGCAACGCGCCGGGCGGCGCCACATACGCATCGGTCGGACGCCGCTTCACGATGGCCTACGGCAATCCGCAGGTCGACGGCAAGCCGTTGCTGCAACGGCGCGACGACGGCACCGTGCATGTCGCCACCGGTCCCGAGCCGCAGCGCGCGTCGATGGTGCCGCGGCAATGGCCGCCGCACATCATCTGGGGCGGTCTGCGCAACGCGTGGCGCCGCATGCTCGGCCGCCCGCCGGTGCCGGAAACCTGGGATACGCTGCACGACGGCCCCGATGCCGAAGGCAAATGGCATCCGGCCGGCTCGCATCGCCGCTGGTTCCTGCTGGCGCTGGTAGTCGTCCAAACCATCATGGCCACTTATTTCATGGCCAAGGTGCTGCCCTATCACGGCGCCGATCCGCTTGAAGCGGCCATTCTTGCGCTGTTCGCCATCCTGTTCGCGTGGGTGTCCGCGGGGTTCTGGACGGCGATGATGGGATTCCTTGTGCTGCTAAAGGGCGGCGACCGGCATCTGATATCGCGCACCGCAGCCAGCGATGCGCCGATCCCCGCCGACGCGCGCACCGCGGTCATCATGCCGATCTGCAACGAGGACGTGACGCGCGTGTTTGCCGGATTGCGCGCGACGTACGAATCGCTGGAGCGCACGGGCGAACTGCAGCATTTCGATTTCTTCGTGTTGTCCGATAGCGGCAATCCCGACCTGCGCACCGCCGAACACGATGCGTGGATGGAGATCTGCCGCGCGGTGGGCGGGTTCGGCCGGATCTTCTATCGCTGGCGCCGCCACCGCGTGAAGCGCAAGACCGGCAACGTCGCGGACTTCTGCCGCCGCTGGGGCAGCAAGTATCGCTACATGATCGTGCTCGATGCGGACAGCGTCATGAGCGGCGAGTGCCTGGCCACGCTCACCCGGCTGATGGAAGCGAATCCCGGCGCCGGCATCATCCAGACCGCGCCGCTGGCAGTGGGGCGCGACACGCTTTACGCCCGTGTGCAGCAGTTCTCGACGCGCGTCTATGGGCCGCTGTTCACCGCGGGCCTGCACTATTGGCAACTGGGCGAATCGCACTACTGGGGCCACAACGCCATCATCCGCGTGAAGCCTTTCATGGAGCACTGCGGGCTGGCGCCATTGCCGGGCAAGGGGCCGTTGTCCGGCGAAATCCTCTCGCATGACTTCGTCGAAGCGGCCATGATGCGCCGCGCGGGCTGGGGCGTGTGGATCGCCTATGACCTGCCGGGCTCGTTCGAAGAACTGCCGCCGAACCTGCTCGACGAAGTCAAGCGCGACCGGCGCTGGTGCCAGGGCAACCTGATGAACTTCAGGCTGTGGATGAAGCAAGGGTTCCACGCGGTGCACCGCGCGGTGTTCCTCACCGGCATCATGGCCTATGTGTCGGCGCCGCTGTGGTTCCTGTTCCTGCTGCTGTCGACGGCCGCGCTGGCCAAGCACGCGCTGGTGCCACCCGAGTATTTCACCAAGCCCTACCAGCTGTTTCCGACGTGGCCGGAATGGCATCCGGAAAAGGCCCTGGCGCTGTTCTCGGCCACGGCCACCCTGCTGTTTCTGCCAAAGCTGGCCAGCGTGATCCTGCTGCTCAGGGATGCCAGGCAGTATGGCGGTGTGGTCCGCCTGTTCCTCAGCATGTTGATCGAGATGACGTTCTCGGCGTTGCTCGCGCCCACGCGCATGCTGTTCCACACCAAGTTCGTGATTGCCGCGTACAGCGGCTGGGGCATCTCGTGGAAGTCGCCCCCGCGCGAAGACGCGGAGACCACCTGGGGCGAAGCGTTCCGTCGCCATGGCTGGCACACGGTGCTGGGTCTGGTGTGGGGCGCCGGCGTGTACTGGCTCAGCCCGGGTTTCATCTGGTGGCTGCTGCCAATCGTCGGTTCGCTGGCGCTATCGATTCCGCTTTCGGTGATGCTGTCGCGCGTGTCGCTGGGACGCGCCGCACGCCGAGCCGGCCTGTTCATGATTCCCGAAGAATCGGTCGTGCCGCGAGAAATCGTCGAGACGCAGCAGCATGTGGAGAGCGCGCAGGAGCCGCCGAAGTTTGTCGATGCGGTGGTCGACCCAGTAGCCAATGCGCTGATGTGCGCCACTGCCAGCGCGCGCACGATCCAGCCGCAGACCGCGCGCATGCAGCACGCGTCGCTGGTGCAGCACGCGCTGACCAACGGCCCGAACTCGCTGTCCGCAGCGCAGAAGCACATCCTGCTTGGCGATCCGTTTGCCTTGTCGAAGCTGCACGAACTGGTTTGGGGTTCGCCGCTGGCCGATGCGGCGTGGAAGGAGACACGGGTGCTGATGCGCCGCGCGCCCAACGTGTTGCCATTGCGACCACGCGCGGCATAAGCGCGCAGGGGCGCTTTCAGAGAAAAGGCAAGCCGGGTGCTTGCCTTTTTTATTGGGCGCGACTATCCGGAAGCCGCTGGCATAAGAACCGCAAAGTTTTAAACGACTCGGCGATTTATCGCAGTGCCGATACGCAGATCGGCGCGTTGATATAGACGTCGCCGACGCGGCGTTCGCCACGGTCGTTGCGGGTCATATAGCGGAACATCATGCTCACGCCAAGCTTGGTGAGAATTTCGACGTCGCGATTGGCGCAGATGTTGCGCTGGAGCGGCGCAGCATAGCTGACCTCGAAGCTGGCCAGATCGAGCATCGGTCCGCGATAGTTGGTCAGTTCGAGCTGGAACAGGACGTGTTTGCCGGGGATCGACTGGCAACGCCGCAGACGCGTTTCGCCATCGATTTCCATGGGCAGCGCATCGTTGAGCTGACGGCAGGCGCGCGCCAGCACGCTGTCTGGCCGATTGGTATTGCGCAGCAGTTCGGGGACGCCGGCGCCGCCGGTGTTCTGGCCGGTGGCGGCGCCCTTGAGCATGCGCGCCAGTGCTTCGGCTTCGTCGACCACCACGGGCGCGGGCGACGGTGCGGATGCCACAGCGGGCGGCCTGCCCGGCGCGGCCCTTGCGGGCAGCGACGGCAAGGCTGCAAGGGCAACCAGGCTCAGCGTAGCGATAAACGGCTTGGGTCGTATGGTCATGCGGGATAACGGTGCCGGGGACGGTCCCGTGATGATCCGTCGCCCGCGATGCGTCTGACTCCGTGGACTGGATGACATCCGTCCCGACAGGCACGCATTGTACCCTCCACCCCGCTGCACGTGAAAGCCACGCCACCCAAGTTGCCGTGCGTGCAGACGCTGTGCAGCGGATTTTCCACGCTACTTCGGACGACTTGACGGGCGCGCCGCAACGCGCTGGCGTGCTATGCAACAATTGCGTCTTGCCTTTTGCGGATTCCCCCCATGACGTCCTCGACAAGCTCGCCTTCCAGTGCGCGCTTTCCCCTCTGGCTGCTGATCTGCGCGTCGCTGACCGCTATCGCGCCGCTTTCGATCGACATGTACCTGCCGAGCTTTCCTGCGCTGGCTGCCGATCTGCATACCGATATCGGCCAGGTACAGCTCACGCTGGGCACGTTCCTGGTGGGGCTGGCAATCGGTCAGGCTTTTTACGGGCCGATCAGCGATCGCTTTGGCCGCAAGGCGCCGCTCTATATCGGACTGGCACTCTACGGACTGGCAGCGGCCGGATGTGCCATGGCGACGAGCGTCGAATCGCTGATGCTGTGGCGTTTTCTGCAGGCGCTGGGCGGGTGCACCGGGCTGGTCGTGTCGCGCGCGGTGATACGCGACAGGCTCGAGGCGCGTGAATCCGCGCGTGCGTTTTCGTCGCTGATGCTGGTGATGGGCCTGGCGCCGATCCTCGCTCCGCTGATTGGCGGCGCGGTGCTGGCGGCCAGCGGATGGCGCGCCATCTTCTGGATTCATGCCGGCGCGGCGGTGCTGCTGCTGTGGCTGGTGCATGCACGCATGGAAGAATCGCTCGATCCGCAGCGACGCCGCACCCTGCATCCGGGTACGGTGCTGCGCAGCTACTGGGAGCTGCTGCGCGATCGTGAATTCCTCGGCTATTCGCTGGCGGCGGGATGCGTGCAGGGCGGCATGTTTGCCTACATCGCAGGCTCGCCGTTCGTGCTGATCGAACTGCATGGCATCGATCCCTCCCACTACGGCTTCGTTTTCGGCGCCAACGCGTTTGGCCTGATCGCAATGTCGCAGGTCAACGCGCGGCTGGTGCGGGCGCGCGCGCTCGATGACGTGCTGCGCCACGCGTTGTTTGCACCATGCCTGGCGGGCCTGGTGCTGGCGGCCACCGCACTGGCGGGCGTGGCATCGTTACCGGTGCTGCTGCTCTGCTTCTTCGTATTCCTTGCCGGACTCGGCTGCATCACGCCCAATGCGTCGGCACTCGCGCTGGCGCACCAGAGTCATCGCGCCGGCACGGCTTCGGCGCTGATGGGCACGTTGCAGTTCGGCTTCGGCACGCTGGCCGGTGCGGCAGTCAGCCTGTGGCACGACGGCACGGCGTTGCCGCTGGCCGTGGTCATGGCGATCTGCGGCAGCGGCGCGGTGCTGCTGCGCCTCTATGGCCGGGCCGGCGTACACAGGCCCCGTCCTGCCGCATAGTTCCATGGCACATCGGCCGGCATGCACGTCAGGCACGGCGCGTCGCATGCGTTGCGCCGCGCCGGTTCTTCGTTGCTTATGCCGTCCGTTATGCCGTCCGTTATGTCGTCCCGTATGCCATCACGCGGCCTGGTTGGCGGGCTCGACAGGCGCGATCGACACGGCAGGCGCGCTTTGCATGACCACCAGTTGCGCAGGCATCGGCGCGGCAAATCCGGCCTGGCCGAAGCTGTCGCGAATCGTGCGATTGGTATCGAAATACACCTGCCAGTAGTGGTCGTTGTGGCAATGCGGCCGCACGGCCAGCACCGGGCCCACCAGTGTAAATTCCAGGATCTCCACGTCGACCGGCGGATCGCTTAGCACGTTGGGGATCGCGGCGATTTTTTCCTTGAGCAGCGCAATCGCGGCCATCGCGTCCGTGGTGCCGGCGAGTTGGGCTTTCAGTTCGACGCGGCGATACGAATTGGCGCTGAAGTTCTGGATGGTGTCGCTGAAGATCTTGTTGTTGCCGATCACGGTCATGACGTTGTCAGGCGTGTCGATCGAGGTCGAAAACAAACCGATTTCGCGCACCGTGCCTGTGATGCCGCCAATGGTCACGAAATCGCCGACCTTGAACGGACGCAACACCACCAGGAATGCACCGGCCGCGAAGTTGGCCATCAGGCCGGACCACGCCATGCCGATCGCCACGCCCGCCGCGGCAATCAGTGCGGCGAAGGTGGTGGTCTGGATGCCGAAGTATCCGAGGATGCCGATCACCAGCACGACATTGAGCGTGACCGTCACGATCGAGCCGACATAGCGCAGCAGCGTGGGATCGACGCTTTGCCTCGACAGCGATTTCTGGACCAGACGGACCACGAAATGGATCAGCCATCGGCCCACGACCCAGAACGCCAGGGCCGCCAGGACCTTTATGCCGAATACGGTGGCGTAGCCGTAGATGACATCGCGAATGCTTTGCAGTGAGGTGGTATCCATGGGACACGCTCCTGTGATGAACGGGCAGGGAAGAATCACGGACAGCGAAAGAGCAAACGCTGCTGATAATGTCAGGATCGCGAGACACGCGTGTGTCGGCGTTTCGGAACGGGCAAGGGCATTATTGGGCGCGTCGCCATGAAACTTCAAGGCAATCTTTGTGAATGGAAAGCAAAACGGCCGGACCTCATGTCCAGCCGTTTTTCCTTGACGATCACCGTGTCCCTGGCGCGTGGCGCGCCATGCGGTTACCAGTTGGTTTCGCGCTCCGCGGTGGCGGAAATGCGGTGCAGCGTCAGGTCCGCGCCGTTGAACTCCTCTTCCGGATCCAACCGGATTCCCACCAGCTTCTTGAGCGCCCCGTAGACCACGGCGCCGCCCGCCAGTGCAATGACCACGCCCATGAGTGTGCCGATCAATTGCGCCAGCAACGATACGCCGCCAATGCCGCCCAGCGCCTTCGCGCCAAAAATGCCGGCGGCGATACCGCCCCACGCGCCGCACAGGCCGTGCAGTGGCCACACGCCCAGCACGTCATCGATGCGCCATTTATTTTGTGCAAGCGTGAACATGTAGACGAACAGCACGCCGGCCACGGCGCCCGTGATCAATGCGCCGAGCGGGTGCATCAGGTCCGAGCCGGCACATACGGCCACCAGCCCGGCCAGCGGGCCGTTGTACGCAAAGCCGGGGTCATTGCGCCCCACGGCCCATGCCGCCAGCGTGCCGCCGACCATCGCCATCAGGGAATTGATCGCGACCAACCCGCTGATCTTGTCGATGGTCTGCGCGCTCATCACGTTGAAGCCGAACCAACCGACCGCCAGCACCCAGGCGCCGAGCGCGAGGAACGGGATATTCGACGGAGGATGTGCGCTGATGCGGCCATCCTTCTGATAACGCCCGCGCCGCGCGCCGAGCAGCAACACCGCTGGCAGCGCGATCCAGCCGCCGACCGCATGCACTACGACCGAACCGGCAAAATCATGGAACGGCGCGCCTGCCACGGCGCTGATCCAGTCCTGAATGCCGAAGCGATTGTTCCAGGCGATGCCTTCGAAAAACGGATAGATAAAGCCCACCAGAACAAAGGTGGCAATCAGCTGTGGGTTGAAACGCGAGCGTTCGGCGATGCCGCCTGAAATGATGGCGGGAATGGCCGCCGCAAACGTAGCCAAAAAGAAGAACTTGACCAGTTCATGGCCGTTCTTTTGCGCCAGCGTTTCGGCGCCGGCAAAGAATTGCACACCGTACGCCACGGTATAGCCGATAAAGAAATACGCCAACGTCGATACCGCAAAATCGACCAGGATTTTCACGAGCGCATTTACCTGGTTTTTCTTGCGCACGGTACCCAGTTCTAGAAAGGCGAACCCTGCGTGCATCGCCAGCACCATGATTGCGCCGAGCAGGATGAACAAGGCATCCGTGCCAGTCTTCAAGTTGTCCATTGTGATCTCATGCTCAAAATGGGCGCATGAGTAAGCAAATACCGTTCCAGAAATTGTCATTTATGGGGATTGGCGCGCAAAGACGGTGCGCAGCGCACCTGCATGGGGTGTTCGGGGACCATGGACTGCGGTGTCGGCTTGCCAGTTCTGGCGCCGTGGCCGATAGCCGTCCGCATCGATGCGCCAAAACGACGCATGACGAAGTCATCGGCAGAACCAATTCGGTGCGCCATGGGCTTTCGCACCGAATCCGGGCATTTGTGCGTTGCACCTCATGTGGGCGTCCAAGCACATGAAAATGGCGCATTCGTGGCGTAAACGCCATTTTCCTGTCGCCTTGACGAAGTGCGCCGTTCGATGCGTCAACCTCGCCAAAAGTGACGAACCGATCGGGCAAATAAAGGGGTAAAACGCCCGCTAAGTCTTGTCGGAGAACGATTTCCGGCAGTTTTCGTTGCTTCGGTGCCACTAGGGATTGCCCAAGCCGCAAAGGGCAGATTAGACTGCGCCGATCGGACTTTTGCCAACTGGCATAAAGGTTCGGTGACGACGACCAACAAGGGAAATCAGCCATGAATAAAGGTGAACTGGTATCGGCCATCGCCGCGGAAGCAGAACTCAGCAATGCCGCCGCCGAGCGCGCGCTGAACGCTGCGCTGGACAGTATCAAGAAGGCAGTGGCCAAGGGGGACTCGGTTACGCTGGTAGGATTTGGCAGCTTCAGCTCGGGCAAGCGTGCAGCCCGTACCGGTCGCAATCCGCGCACCGGCGAAACGATCAAGATTCCGGCCGCCAAGACGGTGAAATTCTCCGCTGGCCAGGGTTTCAAGGACGCCGTGAACAAGAAGAAGTAAGCGCATCGTGTCCCAGCAGTAAAGAGAGCGGCCTGACGGGCCGCTTTTCTTTTGGGCGATCCATTCCGAACCGCCGTCGGTTCATCGTTCCAATACCGGTTTAGCGATGCCCGCCGCGCGATTGCAGCATTCGGCACGCCATTTGCGCGCGCGTCGAGTTACACTGCCCGCGCCTCAGGCTCGATTTCTGGATTTTCTGCGATGAACGATCTGTCCCACCAGCTTTCCATGACCGTGCTGATGACGCCGGACATGGCCAATTTCTCCGGCAACGTCCACGGCGGCACCATTCTCAAATACCTCGACATGGTGGCCTACGCATGCGCCAGCCGTTATGCCGGCCGCTACGTGGTGACGCTGTCGGTGGACCAGGTGGTGTTTCGCCAGCCGATTCATGTCGGCGAACTCGTGACCTTCCTGGCCGCGGTCAATTTCACCGGCCGCAGTTCGATGGAAATCGGCATCAAGGTGGTGACCGAGAATATTCGCAGCAAGGTCGTGCGGCATACCAACAGCTGCTATTTCACGATGGTGGCGGTGGACGACAACGGCACGCCGGCAGAAGTGCCGCCGCTGCAGCCGCGCGACGAGGTGGAGCGCCAGCGTTTCGAAGCGGCCAAGCAACGCCGCGCGCTGCGCCAAGAAATGGAAAAGCGTCACGACGAAATCAAGGGAGCGACGACAGAATGATGCGCAAGCTTGCCGTGCGGCCCGGCGGATTCGGCATGAGGGGCGCGTTTTGCATTTTTGGCGTGTTGGGCATGATGGCCGGATCGGTGTCGCTGTCCGACGTCGCGCATGCCGAGGAAATCGCCAGCGTCTCCACCAACTTCCGCATGACCGGCTCCGACAAGGTCGTGATCGAGGCGTACGACGATCCGCTGGTCGAAGGCATTACCTGCTACGTATCGCGGGCGCGCACTGGTGGCATCAAGGGCTCGCTCGGCATGGCCGAGGACCCGCCGGAGGCGTCCATCGCTTGCCGGCAGGTGGGCACGATCGCCTTCAAGGGGCCGCTCAAGGCGCAGGAGGACGTGTTTTCAGAGCGGATGTCGATTCTGTTCAAGACGCTGCACGTAGTGCGCGCCGTGGATCGCAAACGGAACACGCTGGTGTATCTGACGTACTCCGACCGTATCGTCAGCGGCAGCCCGCAGAATGCCGTGACTGCGGTGCCGGTGCCCGCCGCAACGCCGATTCCAACGCGGTGAGCGACGGCGCCGCCCGGATCCATGCGATGGACCCGGGCGCCGCATGCGGCGCGGGCGCGCCTACTCGAACAGCTTGCGCAGATTCGACTTGAGGATCTTGCCGTTGGGATTGCGGGGTAGCATCTCGTCGCGCACGATGATCCGTACCGGCACCTTGAAGGCCGCCAGCCGCTCGCGCACGAATGCCTGTAATTCCGCTTCAGTGGCGTGCGCGCCGGGCTTCAGGCTGACCACCGCGCCTGGCTCTTCGCCCAGCGTGCGATGCGCGATGCCGACCACTGCCGCATCCATCACGGCAGGATGCGCATACAGCGCACTTTCCACCTCGATGCAGTAGATGTTTTCGCCGCCGCGGATCAGCATGTCCTTCATGCGATCGACGATGTAGAGAAATCCTTCCTCGTCGAGGCGCGCAATATCGCCGGTGTGCAGCCAGCCATCGACGAATGTCTTGGCCGTAGCCTCGGGCTTGTTCCAATAGCCGTGCAGCACGTTGGCGCCACGCACCATCAACTCGCCGATTTCCCCGGGCGGCAGGGCGTTGCCGAAGCCGTCGTCGATCTTCATCTCGCCGATCGGCAGCGCGGGACCGCTGCTGTCGGGGCGAAACACGTATTCCTCGGCGCTATGGCTGGTGAATGTGGCGGAGGTTTCGGTCATGCCCCAACCGATGCCCGGCGCGGCGTGCGCAAACGCTTCCTGGATGCGCCGCACCAGTTCCGGCGACGCGGGCGCGCCGCCGTAGTTGATGTTCTCCAGCGACGATAAGTCGAATTCGGCTCGTTGCGGATGCTCGATGATCTGCCAGGCGATCGTCGGCACGCCGCCAGCGGCGGTGCAACGCTCGCGCTCGATCAATTCCATCGCGCGCAGCGTGTCCCAGCGATACATCAGCACGATCTTGCTGCCCGACGCCAGCGCCCCGTTCAGCACCGACATGCAGCCGGTGACATGAAAGAACGGCACGGCCAGCAGCATGCCTTTCTGCGGCGCATTGGGGTCGGGTTCCGGAATCGGCTCGCCGCGCCGCAGCAGGTTGCGCATGGGACTGAACTGCGCGCATACGGCAACCGTGCTGGCGTTGCGATGGGTGCCGACTGCGCCTTTCGGGCGGCCGGTGGTGCCCGAGGTATAGAAGATCGTGGCGTCGTCGTCCGGATCCAGCGGCACGGCGGGCAGCGATTGCGAGGGCAGCGACGGCCATGCGTCCGATTCGCCGATCACGCCCGCAAGCGGCACGATGCGCGGATCGTCGAAGCGCGCGTCCGCGGGCGCGCGCGACACGTAGATGCGCTCCAGCGCCGGACAGTTAGGCAGATGTTCGAGGATACGGTCGAGGCGCTCGTAATCGACGATGGCGACGCGGCTGCCTGAATCGGTCAGCCCGTATTCGAGTTCCGGACCGGTCCACCAGGCGTTCAGTGGCGTGACGATCGCGCCCGTAAGCAGCCCGGCATAGAACGCCACCGGCCATTCGGGCAGGTTGCGCATTGCCACCGCCACGCGGTCGCCCCGGCGCACGCCGTCCTTGACCAGCTGATGCGCCAGCGCGGTGGCGGCCAGTGCGAATGCGCGATAGCTGACGCGTTCGTCCTCATAGACCACGAACGTCTTGTCGCCCCACGCCGCGGCAATCAGGAACAGATCGCGCAGCGTGGGCGGCGCGTTCTTCCATACCGTGGTGGGGATGCCGCGCACGACGCGCGTCTCGGTTTCGAACGGCGCGCCGGGCGCGGTCAGCCGCGCGTGGGCTTCGGCGATCGACATGGCCGGCCATCCTGCGCCGGCCTGCGGAAGTTGCTGCGGATGCTGCGGATGCTGCGATTGTTGCGACATGCATGGCCTCCCCGCAAGAAACAGCTCAGATGGTGACGCCTCCGTCGACGACCAGCGCCTGGCCGGTCATGAACGTGCTGGCCGCCGATGCCAGGAAGCACGCGGCGCCGGCAATTTCCACCGGCTCTCCGATGCGGCGCAGCGGCGCGTTTTCGGTTGACTGCTTGTAGCGCACCGGGTCTTCCCACAGCGCACGCGCGAAATCGGTCTTGATCAGTCCCGGCGCGATGCAGTTCACGCGCACGTTATGCGGCCCGAACTCCACTGCCAGGTTACGCGCCAACTGGAAGTCGGCGGCCTTGGAGACGTTGTAGACGCCGATCGTCGGCGAGCCGCGCAGTCCGCCGATCGACGACACGATGATGATCGAGCCGTCTTTCCGGTCGATCATCTGCGGCGCAACCATCTGGATCAGCCAGTGATTCGAGATCACATTGTTGTCGAGCACCTTGCGGAACTGATCGTCGGAGACGCCGCTCATCGGGCCGTAGTACGGGTTGGATGCCGCATTGCAGACCAGCACGTCGACCTTGCCGAACACGCGATTGGTTTCGTCGACCAGATGCTGCAGTGCTTCCTTGGACGAGATATTGGCAGCCACCGCGAGCGCCGTGCCGGCGCCGTGCTGCGCGTTGATGGCGTCCGCCACTTCCTGGCAGGCTTCGGCCTTGCGCGACGAGATGACGACCTTCGCGCCCTGCACGGCAAGCTGTTCGGCGATGGCGCGGCCGATGCCGCGCGACGATCCGGTGATGATGGCAACCTTGCCCGACAGATCGAACAATGACATGCGTGTCTCCAGGTGGGTGGCTGCGGTACATGCCGCTGCCTGATTCGTGAATTGGCCGGGACATTATGGGCAGGCGCTCGCGTCCAGTCCACAGCCGCAGACGTGCGCGGCAAGCTGTATCAGCAAACTTTCTGCCGGCAATTCATGCGATGCATGTCGCGTACCGCAGGGCGACGCGATGCCGGCGGCCCCGGTGCAAGCGCGCTAGTCCGACGCTGCCAGAAGGGCGGGAAGGCGCACCTGCAGTGCGGCGCGCAAGCCTTCGTCCAGACGGATGCCGAAACGCTCCGACAGCAGTGCGATGACCGCATCGGGCGATTCCAGTTGCGTCCTGCGCACCGCACCATCGGTGCGGCGCTCGGCCAGACAGCCATTCGCCAGCGACAGCCGCGCACCGCTGTGGTCGGTGCGCGCCACCATCAACGTCTGTGTGAAATGGCTGTCCGGATGCGTGCTGACGTACCAGTTGCGCGCGACAAAATCGATCTGCGGCTGCGGCGTCAGGTCGAACCGGTACATCGCGCGCCAACTGTCTGCAGCGTCAGCGGTCGTGCGGTCGGGCGGGTCCTGGCCGTCGTGCGCGTCCTCTGCGACGCGTACCGCAAGCTCGTACGTATGAAATGCCGCACCGCCCGTGGCGGTCGATGCAGGCGCGGGCTGCAGCCGATAACCGGCATTCCTGTCGATCGGCAAGGACAACGGCAGCGCAAAATCCGGCGTCGGGCCACCGAAGCCGACATCGGCGATATGGCTTTCGTGCGCCACTTCGACGCGCAGCAGCATGTGCGAAAGCCCGGTCGGCGCGGTGTCGGGAACGTTCCAGCGCACGCGCGCGGCGAGTGGCGTGACGTGGAATCCCAGCGATTTCAGCCCGGCGCAGAACAGGGTATTGAGCTCGAAGCAGTAGCCGCCGCGGTGTTCGTCGACCAGATTGCGGAAGACCGACGGCAGGTCGATGTCCACGCGTCTTCCCGTCAGCGCGTCGAGGTTTTCGAACGGAATATGCGTCAGGTGCGCAGCGATCAGCGCGTCGAGCGCGGCCAGGGTAGGGGCTGGCGTGGCGTCGATGCCGATGCGCTGCAACCAGGCGGCGCGCTGGGGATCTGTCAATGCGGGAATCTCGTCGGCGGGCAGCATGATGGATAGGCAGAAATAGTGGGGCGGCTCGAACGGGCGTCATGGGCCTTTGCGGCCGGGCGCGGCATCACTAATATAGGCCCACATCAAAACCGCACGCGCGGCGGGGTTTCACGCATGACGCCGTGGCCCCGAAAACAAGGAGACGCCCCGTGAAAACCCTGATCGATCATTTGTCGAACTACGCGGCCTATCATCGCGATCCGCGCAACGTGCTGACGCACTTCATCGGCATCCCGATGATCGTGCTGGCCGTCACGGCGCTGCTGGGCCGGCCGCAATGGCCGCTGGGCGATGGCGCATGGTATCTGTCGCCCGCCATGATCGTCTACGCGCTGTCGTGTCTGTTCTATCTGCGTCTGTCGTTCGGATTCGGCCTGGCGATGGCAGCCATCCTGGCCCTCTTCGTCTGGGCGGGCGCGTGCATCGCAGCGCTTTCCACCGCTGCGTGGCTGCTGTCGGGCATCGGACTGTTCTTGCTTGGATGGGTGATTCAGTTCGTGGGCCACTACTTCGAAGGGCGCAAGCCGGCCTTCGTCGACGACCTTTCCGGCCTGATCGTCGGCCCGCTTTTCCTCGTGGCGGAAGCCGCTTTCGCAATGGGACTGGCGCGCGAAACACGCGAAGCGATGGTCGCGCACGCGCATTGAGCGAGGGAATTTTTCGCGGCAGCGCGTGCCTGACACACGCGAAAGTGGGGGGACGTCAGGCGTCTTGGCGTGTTTGCTGACGCAAACCAGCGACAAAACCCGGGGTTTTCACTTGGTTTGACCGATGCCACGTGAGAAAACCCCTTTACTTCTGGCCGTTTCCGCTATGATTCAGTGCGTGCCGGCCAGCACAGTAGCAGCGCTGCAAACGCTGGCGTTGCAAGCAGCCGGGACTCTAATCTTCAACTCTCGTATATCGATATGGCGACCAAAGCGAAACCGACCGCGAAGACTGCAACCAAGCCTGCCGCCAAGAAGGCCGCAGCAACCAAGGCACCTGTGAAGGCTGCCGCAAAGAAGGCCGCCGCTCCGGCCAAGAAGGCTGCTCCCGCTGCTGCTCCGACCCCGAAGCCGCTGAAGGACACCTTCAACAAGTCGAGCCTGGTCGCTCACCTCGTGGCGCAAACCCAGCTCGAAGCCAAGGCCGTGAAGACGGTGCTGGCCCATCTCGAAAACACCATCGTTAGCGCGCTGAACAAGAAGGGCGCTGGCGAATTCACGCTGCCGGGCCTGCTGAAGGTCACCGCACAACAAGTGCCGGCAAAGAAGAAGCGCTTCGGCAAGGACCCGTTCACGGGTGAAGAGCGTTGGTTCCCGGCCAAGCCGGCCAGCGTCAAGGTGAAGGTGCGCCCGCTGAAGAAGCTGAAGGACGCCGCGGCCTGATCGCCCGATACTTTGGTAGTCGCCAGCCCGGCACCCACACGGTGGGAGTCGGGCGGCTTGAAACCCCGTGCTTGCAAGAGCGCGGGGTTTTTTGTTTGGTGCGGCGCGGTGATCGGAAATTTCGCCCCAGCGCCGCGGGCGGGGTCGCGGCCCGGCGGCGGCGTTGCGCAGGCATGGCGCCGCGCCGCCGCACAACCTGGGCAAACGTCAGTACGCCTTGAAGTTCGCGGCTACGCGCTGGCGCAGAAAATCGCCGGCCGTGATCGCCGGATACCGTGCCGACGGCCCTTCGATGATGGCGTTACGATTGGCCTGGCAGAAAAACGCGAGGCTGTAACGCGGGCCCATGTACTCGCCCGGCGCAGGATTGCGTACGCGATGGAAGTTCGACGGCAGGCGGTCGTCGCTCCAGCGCATCAGCATGTCGCCGATATTGCAGGTGATCACGTCTTCGTCGGGCGGGATCGGCGTCCACGCCTGCGCTTCCATTTCCTTGCCGGGGCACACCTGGAGTCCACCTTGCCCCTGGCGCTGGAACAGCAGCGTCAGGCAATCGAAATCGGTATGCGCGCCGGCGCGCCAGAGGTCGAGCTTGTCCTGCGCTTCGGGCGGAATGGCGTAGTAGTGCAGCAGCCGCAGCGTGCTTTGATAGTCCGGCGCGGCGGGATCATGGGCGCGCGTAAAGAAGTCCGCGTCGAATCCGAGCTTGTCGGCAAAGCAGGAAAGCACCTTCATGCCGACCTCCCAGCATTGCCGTTCAAAGGCCAGCATGGTGGCCTGGAAATGCGGCAGCTCCGCCTCGGTGGGCCACAACGGCGCCATATGCGGACGCGTGATCTGGTACGACTCTTTCTGGTCAGGCGTGCCGGTGGACGGCCTGATCTGCGCGCGCGATTCCCAGCCGGCGTTGTTGGCCTTCTGCAGCGGATACTGGGCCTTGACGGCGTCCGGCAGTGCAAAGAACTGTTCGGTCATGGCAAACGCATTGCGCACGGCTGCCAGGTCGATACCGTGATTCTCCAGCTGGAAAAAGCCGATATCGACCGCGGCGTTCCAGAGTTGGTCCGCAATTTCAGATTTGCGTTGGGCAAAATCCGACAGGTCGATGCGCCGTACTTCGCGCGCGTCGGTCTCGTGTCCGTGCGCGCCCATGCGCGATTCGCGGGCCAGTTCGTGGAGGGATACGGAGGTGTTGGTCATGTCGTTCCGGGTTCAGGAAGGTGAACAGGTCCGGCCGACGGGGAACGCTTGACGCTTCAGGCTCTCGAGTTCCGGCGCGGGCACGGACATCAAGAGCAATTTCCTGCCGCCTTCCTTCGGGAAAGGAAAGGGCGGTTGAACGCTTCTACTCTTCGGGTATCGATAACGCAGGTTTCGGGCCAGCCGCTCGGGCCGCCAGAAATCGCTCGCCGCACGATGCTTTTCACCGCCATGGCGCATCGCCTGCTGCGCCATGGTGCAGACCGGTGGTCGGCAATGGTGCAAAAAAAGAGCCGACATTGTCGGCTCCCAATCTTCAACACCGGGCGACCGGCAACATTTACTGCGGTCCGAGCTTGCGGATCAGCGCGTCGAGCTTGTCCAGTTCTTCGGCGGTCAAGTCGGTCAGAGGCGCGCGCACCGGGCCCGCATCGTGGCCCATCAGCTTGGCGCCGGCCTTCACGATCGACACAGCATAGCCTTGCTTGCGATTGCGGATATCGAGGTACGGCAGGAAGAAGTCGTCGATCAGGCGGCCAATCGTGGCGTGGTCGTCGGCGGCCACGGCGCGGTAGAACTCCATGGCCGTCTTCGGGATGAAGTTGAACACGGCCGACGAATACACGGGCACGCCGAGCGCCTTGTAGGCAGCGGCGTAGACTTCGGCAGTCGGCAGCCCGCCCAGGTACGCCAGGCGATCGCCGAGCTTGCGGCGTACGCGCACCATGGCCTCGATATCGCCCACGCCGTCCTTGAAGCCGATCAGGTTAGGGCACTTGTCGACCACCTTGGCCAGCAGGTCGGCGCCAATGCGCGAATTGGCGCGGTTATAGACGATCACGCCGCATTTGGTGGCGCGGCAGACTTCCTCGATATGGTTGGCGATGCCGTCTTCGCTGGCCTCGGTCAGGTAATGCGGCATCAGCAGGATGCCATGCGCGCCCAGGCGTTCCGCTTCCTTCGCGTATTCGATCGCCACGCGGGTCGGGCCGCCGGCGCCGGCCAGGATCGGCACCTTGCCACGGCAGGTTTCCACCGCAGTGCGGATCACGTTCGAATAATCCTGCTGCGTCAGCGAGAAGAACTCGCCCGTGCCACCGGCGGCAAAAAGGGCCGACGCGCCGTACGGCGCCAGCCATTCCAGGCGCTTGGCATAGGTGTCGGCGCGGAAGTTACCCTGCGCGTCGAAATCGGTGACGGGGAACGAGAGCAGTCCTTCCGAGATGATCTGCTTCAGTTCTTGCGGTGTAGTCATGTCGCTCTTCCTGATCGCCACATGGCGAATGATGGTTGGTGTGGAACAAGGCGCTTGGTACCTCGTGCCATCGTGTGGGATGTTTCGAGATAAGTCATCGTACAACTATCGATTCGTGCACGCAAGCGGATGGTGATGAATTGAGGGAAAACCCCGGGTTGGTGCATCCAGATCCTACGGCCTGGAGCGCTTGCGCGACGCCGCGGTGATCTCCCCTTGTGGCCAGCAGCCAAGCCGGATCGCAAGGAAGATGAAAGATTTCCGGTAAATCGTATGCACCGAAGCGCAGCGCTTTGCACCGACTTAGGGTAAACGCGCGCTGCAATGCGTGGAACCGCGTCTTTATAATCCTAGTCGTACGACGACATATCACAGAGGGGTGGCTGCGCATTTTCGCAACATGGCCCGCCGACTGTGAGGAGACCCAGATGACCGCAACATCCAATCCCAGCGCAGCGGTGTCAGCCGACACCCGCCGCACCAACGTCCGCTACTGGATCCTTGCCCTGATTTTCATTGTCACCACGATCAACTATGCGGATCGTGCCACGCTGTCGATCACCGGCCCCGCGATGCGCGAGGAGTTTGGTTTCACGGCGGTGCAGATGGGCTACATCTTTTCCGCCTTCAGCTGGGCCTACGTGATCGCGCAGATTCCCGGCGGCTGGCTGCTCGACCGCTTTGGCGCGCGACGCATCTATGCGTTCAGCATTTTTGCGTGGTCCTTCTTCACGTTGTTGCAGGGCTGGATCGGCGTGTTTGCCGGAATCGGGCAGGCCATCGCCGTGCTGTTTGCGCTGCGCTTTGCGGTGGGCCTGGCAGAATCCCCGGCCTTTCCGGCCAATGCGAAGGTGGTGGCGAGCTGGTTCCCGACCGCGGAGCGCGGCACCGCATCGGCGATCTTTAATGCCGCCCAGTATTTTGCTGCGGTGGTCTTCACGCCGCTGATGGCCTGGATCGTTCATAGCTGGGGCTGGCATCACGTTTATCTGTGGATGGGCGTGATGGGCATGCTGCTGGCGCTGGTGTGGCTCAAGGTGATGCGCAGCCCCGCCGCGCATCCGGGGGTGAACCAGGCCGAACTCGATCACATTGCCGAGGGCGGCGGTCTGATCCACATGGGCGAAGGCGAGGGCAAGGCACGCCAGGGCGCCAATCCGGCCGGCTGGTTCTACGCGCGGCAGTTGCTGACCAATCGCATGCTGGCCGGCGTCTACCTGGGCCAGTACTGCATCAACGTGCTGACGTACTTCTTCCTGACGTGGTTTCCTGTGTATCTGGTGCAGGCGCGCGGCATGTCGATTCTCAAGGCCGGATTCGTGGCGTCGCTGCCCGCCATCTGCGGGTTCCTGGGCGGCGTACTGGGCGGGGTGATTTCCGATGCGCTGCTGCGTCGCGGCCATTCGCTGACGCTGGCGCGCAAGGTGCCGATCGTGGCCGGCATGCTGCTGTCGGTGTCGATGATCGCGTGCAACTACGTCGACGCGGAATGGCTGGTGGTTGGCATCATGGCGCTGGCGTTCTTCGGCAAGGGCATCGGCGCGCTCGGCTGGGCCGTGGTGGCCGATACCGCGCCCAAGGAAGTGATCGGCCTGGCCGGCAGCATTTTCAATACGTTCGGCAATATCGCCGGTATCGTGACGCCCATCGTGATCGGCTATATCCTGAGCGCCACCGGTTCGTTCAACGGCGCGCTCGTCTTCGTCGGCGTCAACGCGCTGGTCACCGTGCTCAGTTATCTGGTGATCGTCAAGGACATCCGCCGCGTCGAACTGAAGCACCCCCAATAAGGAAGGAATTCCCATCATGTCGGATTTGTCGGTACAAAACGCGCAGACCCAACCGGCCGAACGCCCGCCGCTCTACATCCGGATCCACGCCAACGACAACGTGGCGATCGTCGCCAACGACGGCGGCCTGCCCGCCGGCGCCGTGTTCGACTGCGGCCTGACGCTCGTGGAACGCGTGCCGCAAGGCCACAAGGTGGCACTGGTGGATCTGAAGAAGGGCGACGCCATTACACGCTACAACGTGACCATCGGCTATGCGCTGCAGGATCTGCCGCGCGGCAGCTGGGTCAACGAGCGCGTGATCGAGATGCCCGTGGCGCCGGGCCTGACCGATCTGCCGATCGGCACGCGCGTGCCCGATCCGCTGCCGCCGCTGGAAGGCTATACCTTCGAGGGTTTCCGCAATCCGGATGGTACGGTCGGCACGCGCAATATCCTCGCGATCACGGAGACGGTGCAATGCGTGTCCGGCGTGGTCGATTTTGCGGTGCGCCGCATCAAGGCCGAACTGCTGCCCAAATACCCGAACGTCGACGACGTGATCGGCCTGGAGCACACCTACGGCTGTGGCGTGGCGATCGACGCGCCCGACGCCATCGTGCCGATCCGCACGCTGCGCAATATCGCACTCAATCCGAACTTCGGCGGCACGGCGATGATGGTGAGCCTGGGCTGCGAAAAACTGCAGCCAGAACGGCTGCTGCCGCCCGGCACGATTCCGATCCAGACCGGTGCCGGCGAAGTGCAGGTAGGCGTGGTCTGCCTGCAGGACGACAAGCACGTCGGCTTTGCGTCGATGATCGAGTCGATCATGACGATGGCCGAGACGCATCTGGCGGCGCTCAACGCGCGCCGGCGCGAGACGGTGCCGGTGTCGGAGCTGGTGGTCGGCGTGCAGTGCGGCGGCAGCGATGCCTTTTCCGGTGTGACGGCCAATCCGGCCGTCGGCTTTGCCACGGACCTGCTGGTGCGTGCCGGTGCCACGGTGATGTTCTCGGAAGTGACCGAAGTGCGCGACGGCATCGATCAGCTCACCTCGCGGGCGGCCACGCCCGAAGTGGCCGAGGCAATGATCCGCGAGATGGACTGGTACGACAAATACCTCGCTCGCGGCCGTGCCGACCGCAGTGCCAACACGACGCCGGGCAACAAGAAGGGCGGTTTGTCGAACATCGTGGAAAAGGCGATGGGATCGATCGTGAAGTCGGGCAGCGCGCGGATCTCTGGCGTGGTGTCGCCGGGCGAGCGCGTCAAGACCAAGGGCCTGATCTACGCGGCCACGCCCGCCAGCGATTTCATCTGCGGCACGCTGCAACTGGCGGCCGGCATGAACCTGCACATCTTCACTACGGGGCGCGGCACGCCGTACGGTCTGGCCGAAGTGCCGGTGATTAAGGTTGCCACGCGCAGCGATCTGGCACGACGTTGGCACGATCTGATGGACGTGAACGCCGGCCGCATCGCCACCGGTGAAGCCACCATCGAGGATGTGGGCTGGGAGCTTTTCCACCTGATGATCGACGTGGCCAGCGGCCGCAAGAAGACATGGGCCGAACATCATGGCCTGTACAACTCGCTGGCGCTGTTCAACCCGGCGCCGGTGACCTGAGGCGCGGGGTATCTGAGGCCGGCTCCGCCGGCGCTCTCGAAGCGCCGCAAAAGGCCCCGAGCCGAATCAGCCGCCGATCACCTGCTTGGCAAACGTCGCGCGTTCCATCTCGACCACGTTGGCGGTGATCTGGACGGTCTGGTCGGCCGCACCGGGGCGCACCATTTCCGCAATTGCGTTGACCACCAACTGGCCGAGCTGCTTGCGCACGCCTTGCTCGCGGCCGTCCAGGATTTGCAGCGTGGCATGCACGAAGGCGCGTTCCGCCTGTTCCGTGCCCTGGCGGTAGGTGGTCAGCGTCACGCAGCGCGACTTGATATCGGGTTCCTGGAACTGTCCGCTGGAAAGCAGCGCCGCATTGCACTCGTCGAGCAATTCTTCCTGAGAACAGGTCAGGCGCGTGTTTTCCGTAATTTCGATAACGAGATGGGGCATGGCAGGGCGGTGATGTGAAAGCCGGGAAAATCGCATCGTACGGCAATCGGCAGCGGTTTGCCTCTGTCATGTCGATGCGCGGCGCGCTAAGCTTGCGCCATGGACCAATTTTCGCTCGAACTTTTCCTGCGGCTGGTGGGCGGCCTGGCGGCCGGCGCCATCATCGGCCTGGACCGCAACCTGCACGGCAAGGCCGCCGGCATGCGCACGCTCGGGCTCGTGTCGCTCGGCGCGGCCGCTGCCGTCTGCGTGGTTGCGCTCAACCAGCATCCGCCCGATGCGATGTCGCGCGTGCTGCAGGGTCTTTTGACGGGCATCGGTTTTCTGGGCGTGGGCGTGATCGCGCGCCATGGCAATTCCGACAAGCCGCAGGGACTGACCACTGCGGCTGGCATCTGGCTGGCGGCCATTCTGGGCGCTGCGGCTGGCGCGGGCTATTACGCCATCGTGGTGTTCTCGCTGGTGCTGGCGCTGTTGTTGTTGCGGCTCGGCGGCAAGCTGGAAAACAGCCTGCATGGCCGGTTCGAGGCCCGCCAGGCGGGCAAGCACGAAGAACGGCCGCACAACAATCCCGACGACCAGGGATTGCTCTGACCCGCGCCCATCGATCAGCGATTCAACGACGAACAACGAACCACGCACCACGAAAC
Organism: Cupriavidus sp. GW822-FHT06G04; assembly: GCF_058799075.1. Lineage (NCBI taxonomy): Bacteria > Pseudomonadati > Pseudomonadota > Betaproteobacteria > Burkholderiales > Burkholderiaceae > Cupriavidus > Cupriavidus sp. GW822-FHT06G04. The sequence goes on from NZ_JBXALD010000003.1 coordinate 154,380, forward strand.
GTCATCGCGCGCCGGCCCGGCGGGGCTTCGGCGCGCGATGCGTCTGGGTCTGGCTGTCAGGCCGCCACGCCGAACGCCGCCTCGATCTTGCGGATGTGCTGTTGGAGCAGTGGGCGCACTTTGTCCAGCAGATGCGCGGGCGGCACCACGGCGTTGGGGCCGCTGCAGCTCAGCGTCATCGGCGGCAGCGACGGTCCGGGCCGGAATGCCAGCGCGATCGAGTTGATGTCCGGCAGCCATTCGCCGAACGACGTGGTGCAACCCAGGCGCCGCGATTCGTCGCGACAGTTCGACAGCACGCCTTCGGCCATGGCCGCGCTGACCTTGTCATCCGTGCGGAACGCGGTGAGCGCCTGACGTTGTTCCGACGCCGGCAGCGCCAGCAGATAGGCGCGCCCGGCTGCCGTGTTCAGGCCCGATACGCGGCTGCCAACGGGCACGCGCAGCGTCAGATAGCTCTCGGCCTGGCAATTCTCGTAGATCAGCATACGGCCGCGGTCGCGCACGATCAGTGATGCGACGCCTTGCGACAGATCGGCCAGTTCCTGCATGAAGGGGCGCGCCACGGCCAGCACGTCCGCCCCTTGTTGGGCGGCCGGTGCCAGCGCCAGCGCGGAGCTGCCCAGGCGATAGCGCACGGGATCGGTCAGCGCCTGCAGGTAGCCGAGTTCGGTCAGCGTGTGCGTCAGCCGGGAAATCGTCGACTTGGGAAGTCCGCAGCGTTGGGCCAGTTCGGCATTGCCAAGTTCGCTGTCGAAGGCGCGGAAGCACGCCAGCACGTCCAGTCCGCGCGCCAGCGCGGTGACGAAGTGACGGTCTTCCTTGCGCTTGCTTTCCTTCTTCGCAGCCGCCGTCACGGACTCGGATGCGGTCGCGGGGTCGATGGCGGGCGTCGTATCGTTAAGGTCGGTCATATCGTTTGCGGCGATGCCGGTGCGGTCGATCGGATGGTCTGCCATGGCGCGCTCACATGTTGCCGGCTGCAAGCTGCTCGCGCAGCTTAGCCTTGAGGATCTTGCCCGATGGTGCGGCGGGCAACTGCGCAACGGTGCGGATTTCCGCGGGGATCTTGTAAGGCGACAGACGCTCGCGCAGGAACGCGCGCAATGCGGCCTCGTCCAGCGTCATGCCGCCGCGCACTTCCACGAACGCGATCACTTCCTCGTTGCCCTCGGTGGCGCGGCCGACCACGGCCGACTGCAGCACCGCCGGAAACGCATTGAGCGACTGCTCGACTTCCTCCGGGTACACGTTGAAACCCGAATGGATGATGATTTCCTTGGAACGCCCGACGATGCTGACCGCACCATCGGCATCGATCCGCGCGAGGTCGCCGGTGTGCAGCCAGCCATCGCTGTCGATGGTCTGCGCGGTCAGGTCCGGACGCCGATAGTAGCCCTTCATCACGTTCGGGCCGCGCACCAGCAGCTCGCCGCTGCCGTCCGGCAACGGCGTGCCAAGCCGGATCTCCACGTCGGGTACGGCCGGGCCGACCGAACAGTCGCTGCGCGGATTGTCCACGCGGGTCTGGCATACGGTCGGCGAGGTCTCGGTCATGCCGTAGCCGTTGTGCAGCACGATGCCGAATGCGTCCTCGAAGGCCGCCTTCAGCGACGCGGTCAGCGGGGCGCCGCCAGACTGCGCGATGCGCAGCGACGGCGTGCGCAGCGATTGACTGTTGGCGCGGCTCCATTCGACCACCTTCGCGTACATCGCCGGCACGCCGTGCAGCACGGTCAGTTGTTCGTCAAGCAGCGTGCGGGCGAGTTTTTCCGGGCGGAAGCGCGGCTCGTAATAGACCGTCGCGCCGTTCGACACCGGACCGACCAGCAGGACCGACAAGCCATAGACGTGCGAGATCGGCAGCACGCCATAGACGCGATCGCCGGGCCTGACGCGCGATTGCAGGCGGTTGGAATGACCGATGAACATCAGGTTGGCGTGCGTCAGCATGACGGCCTTCGATGCGCCCGTAGTGCCTGTGGTGTAGATCAGCGCGGCCACCTGTCTGCGCGGATCGGCTTCGACCGCTTCCGGCGTGGCGGCCTCATCGACGGCGCCTACCAGCAGCCGGCCCACGTGCGGCCATTCGGCCCACTGCGCACCGCGCGCCAGCCCATGCTCGCGCGCCTCGGCGAAATCGTTGTCCAGATACAGCGTGACGCGCGCGCCGGCGTGCTCGACGATATTTGCGATCTCGCGCGCCGACAGTCGCGCATTGACCGGCACCGACCACGCATCGATGGCGCTGAGCGCCAGCAGGATGACCGCGCAGCCAACGCTGTTTTCGGTGACGAGCACCACGCGGTCGCCGCCACGCACACCGAGCGTGCGCAGGGTTTCGGCGGTCTCGCACACGGCGGCGTCGAGTTCGGCGTAACGCATCGCGCGATGCGCGTCCATGATGGCGATGCGTTCGGGATCGCTGGCGACCCATGGCGCCATGGTCTGGTGCAGACGTTCGAATTGGGGCTGGAATGCGGAAGGGGTGGGCGATGAGGACGCGGGCCGTGACTGGCCAGCGGGTGCGGCGGTACTGCGCATGAGGTCTCCGGGTAAAACTTCCGGCGTGGGGTCGCCGGTATTCGATGGCTTGGATCGTCCCATCGTTTTCACGTAAGTGTCAACCGCAGTACAGAATCGCAATTCTGCTATGCAGAATTTAAATTGAAAAACGTGCGAATATCGTCAGCGGTCCGACGGCCGCATCGCAGCAAATGGCGATGCCCGCAATGCAACCGGCCGTGTCGTGATGGGGACGCGTGTCGTAATGCCGCTGCAGACAATGCAGATGAGAACGCTTATCATATGCGTCTACTCGTTCTCGACACTTAGCCAGACATGAAGCACGGCATCCCGGCCAGTTATCGCATTGCGGTCGCCTCGCGCGCGGTGGCCGCTATCCTGGGCGGCTACGGCGTGGCCGCGCTGGCCACTGGCTGCCTCTCGCTGGCGTTGGTGCGATGGGCCGGCATGGCACGGGCAGAGGCCGTGATGACCGCCACGCTGCTGTCGTTCGCGTGGTTTGCGCTGGCCGCGATCTGGGTGTTCGCGGCCGATAGCGCCTGGCGTGCTTGGTCGGGATTGATCGTGTCGGGCGCCGTGCTGGCGTTGGGCTGGGCCACCTTGGGTGGCGCGTGATGACGATGCTTCGCAAAGGCCAGGGATTGCGCCAGTCGATGGCGTGGCTGCACACATGGTCCGGATTGCTGGTGTGCTGGGTGTTGTTCCTCGTGTTTTGCAGCGGCACGGCCAGCTACGTCAAGGATGAAATCTCGTTGTGGATGCGGCCGGAACTCCATGCATCGCTCAACGAAAAGACCAGCCCTGCGCAAGCCGCGTCGCGCGCCTACGCCTATCTGCAACGCGAGGCGCCCCATGCGGAGCGCTGGTTCCTGACGCTGCCCGACGCGCGCAATCCGGCGATTTCGCTGTTCTGGGTGCGTCCCGCCACATCGGAAGACGCGGGCAAGCCCGCGCGGGCGCGGCTGGTCTCGCGCACGCTCGATCCGGCCAGCGGTGCGCCGATTCCCGGCGCGCGCGAGACCCGCGGCGGCGAATTCCTTTACCGACTGCATTTCGACCTGCACTACATGCCAGCGCTATGGGGGCGCTGGATCATCGGCTTCTGCACGATGTTCATGCTGGTGGCCATCATCAGCGGCGTGATCACGCATCGGCGGATCTTCGCGGACTTCTTTACGTTCCGCACGCGCCGCGGCCAGCGGTCCTGGCTCGATGCCCATAACGCCGTGGCGGTTCTGGCGCTGCCGTTCCATCTGATGATTACCTATACGGGGCTGGTCACGCTGCTGTTTCTGTACATGCCGTGGGGTATCCAGGCCGTCTACCACGGCGACGAGAAAGCCTTCAACGCCGAGCTTGCAACGCGCGCGCCGCGCGTCAAGCCGTCGAAGGAAAGCGCGCCGCTGGCGCCCATCGAGCCGATGCTCACGCAGGCCGTCACGCACTGGCAGGGGATGCCGCCGCAACGTATCACCGTCGACCAGCCGAACCGGGCCAACGCCGTGGTGTCTATCACGCGCGATGCGGGCCGCAATATCAATACGGCCGCGCCGACGATGGTGTTTGCCGGCGCCACCGGCGCCTTGCAGGCGACCCTCGGCGACGCACAGGGACCGGCCAATGTCACGCGCGGCACGATGGTCGGTTTGCACGTCGCGCATTTCGCGCCGCCGTTGCTGCGCGCGTTGTTCTTCGCCTCGGGCCTCGCAGGCGCGCTGATGGTGGCGACGGGCGCGTTGCTGTGGGCTGTCAAGACGCGGCAAAGCCATGCCAGGATCATTGCCCAGACGGGACGTACGCCATTCGGCCTGCGACTGGTCGAGGCGCTCAATCTGGGCGCAATTGCCGGATTGCCGATCGCCTTTGGCGCGTATTTCTGGGCCAACCGGTTGCTGCCCATCGATCTGGCGCAGCGGCCTGACGCCGAGATCCAGGCGTTCTTCGGTGCGTGGGCGCTGGCCGCGCTGCTGGCGCAATGGCGGCCCACGCGGGCGATGTGGCGCGTGTTGCTGGCGGCGGGCGCCGTGCTGCTGGTGGGCGTGCCGGTCCTGAACGCATTGACCACATCGACCCATCTCGGCGTGACCCTGGTGCGCGGACCCGTCGTGCTGGCCGGATTCGACCTGACGGTGCTGGCACTCGGCATCGCGCTGGGCGCGGCAGCCTGGATGCTGGGCAAGCATGCCGCGGCGCCTGTTCGGGCAGGCGCGCCGCGCGCCATGCGCACTGCGGGCGAGGTATCGCAATGAGCGGCGCCGCATCGTTGCCGGTTGTGCCGGTATGGCCCGCCTGCGTGGCGGGTGCGGCGTTTGCCGTCGGCGGCTTCATATGGCTCGCGCACGCCATCGATCGCCATCATGCGGATCTGTTCGGACGCGGCGCGCAGCTCTCCGGCGCGCGCGTTGCGCGCTTGCGTTGTCAGGGCGCGCTGGCGCTGGCCCTGGCGCTGGCGGCGTGCGTACTGGCCGAAGGCTGGGCGTTTGGCGTCATCTATTGGGCCGGGTTGCTGACCGTGGGCGCCCTGACCGTGGTCGGCGCCCTGACGTGGACGCCCCACGCCACACCGCGCCTTGCGCGCGCATCCATCGCGGTGGGCGTCGTCGCCTCCATCGCGTCGCCATGGCTGATGCAGCCATAGCAACACCTTCGAGCATTGCCGCCAGAGCAATGCCTTCACTCGGGTAGAGACGGGTCATGCCCCTGAGCCGCCGCGACATCGACGCGGCGCGGGGCGCCTTTTTTCTTTTTTGGGAGTGTCAACTTGTTGTTTGCCGATCTTCGCGCACGTTCGCGCGATTCGCGTTTTTCCCCGATGCGCCGCGGTTGCCTGATGACGGCGCTGGCTGCGGCAGGCGTTCTGCCATCGCTGGCATCCGCGCAAGAAGCCGCCGTCGCGCCCGGACAATCTGTCCAGGCAGCCCCGTCGTCGGCCTTGCCGGCTGTGACGGTGCGCGCCGAAGCGTCGCCCGACCAGACACCTGCCCCGTATGCGGGCGGACAGGTGGCGCGCGGCGGACGGCTTGGCATGCTAGGCAATCAGGATTTCATGGATGTGCCGTTCAGCATTACGTCGTACACGGCGCAGGCGATCCAGAACCAGCAGGCCCACAGCATCGCCGGCGTGCTGGCCGACGATCCGTTTATCCGCACCAGCTACGGCTTTGGCAATTTCGCCGAAACATTCATGGTGCGCGGTTTCCAGCTGGCCGGCGACGACCTCGCCTGGAATGGCCTGTACGGCATCGCGCCGCGTCAACTGACCGCCACCGAGGCGGTGGACCGCGTCGAGACGTTTCGCGGTGCCAGTGCCTTTCTCAATGGGGTGTCACCGACTGGTAGCGGGATTGGCGGCGGCATCAATCTCGCGCCGAAATACGCGACCGCCGCACCGATCACGCAGGCCACCATCGACTACACCAGCAACGCGCAAGTCGGCGGCGCCATTGATGTCGGACGTCGCTTCGGCGATGCCAGGCAATTCGGCGTGCGTGTCAACGCCATGGCGCGCGGCGGCGAAACGCCGATCGACAAGGAAGATCGCCAGCAGCGTTTGCTGAGTGTCGGCCTCGATTATCAGGGCGACAAGTTCCGCGTCAACGCCGATTTTGGCTACCAGCGCCAGATGGTGCAGCAAGGGCGCGCCACGATCAGCCTGGCGTCCGGCACCACGGCGCTGCCGCCGGTGCCGAAGGCGAGTTCCAGCTTCGCGCAGGACTGGACCAACTCGATGCTCGAAGATACGTGGGGCACGATTCGCAGCGAATACGACATCACCCGGGACTGGACCGCGTACGCCGCCTTCGGCATGCATCACACTAACGAGATGGGCAACTACGGGGGCGCCACCGTTGGCAACACCGGATTCGGCACGGCGTACCGACTGTCCGTGCCGCTCAAGCAGGACACCACGAGCGGTGAGGTGGGGATCCGCGGACGCTTTGTCACCGGGCCGATCAAGCACAGTGTCAATCTCGGCTGGTCCGGACTGGAGCAGGAGAAGCGCTCGGCGTACGAGATGTCGGCAAGCTATCCGACCAATCTTTATGACGCGCCGGCCGTCGCGCGTCCGATGACGTCGATTGCGCGCAGCAGCATGACCGATCCGCAGACCACGGGGCGCACGAACCTCAATGGCGTGTCGATCTCCGACACGCTGTCGTTCCTGGACGATCGCGTGCTGCTGACCGCAGGCGTGCGCCGTCAGGTGATCAACACGCGTGCCTACGCGTACAACACCAACGCGGTCACCCCGTACAGCGATGCGGCCACGTCGCCGATGTTCGGGCTGGTGGTCAAGCCGCTGCGAAACCTGTCGGTCTACTACAACCATATCGAAGGCCTGACGCAGGGCCCCACGCCGCCCAGCACGGCGCTCAATCGCGATGCCGTTTTCGCGCCCATCAAGTCCAAGCAGGACGAGGCAGGCGTGAAGTACGACGCTGGCCGCTTCGGCACCACGCTGGCATTTTTCCAGATCCGCCAGCCCAACGGCATCACCGTCAACAACGTATTTTCGGTGGCTGGCGAGCAGCGCAATCGCGGCGTGGAATGGAGCGTGTTCGGCGAACCGCTGCGCGGTCTGCGCCTGCTAGGCGGCGTCGGCTATATCGACACGAAGATGTCGAATACCGGCAACACGGCAACCGAAGGCAAACAGGCGGTGGGCGTGCCGAACTACACAGTGACGGCCAGCGCCGAGTACGATCTGCCGTTCGTGGCGGGCGCGACGGTTTCGGGGCGCTATATCCAGACGGGACGGCAGCAGGCCAATGCCACCAATACCATCAGCCTGCCGTCATGGCACCGCTTCGATCTGGGTGCGCGCTATGCGTTCAAGGCATCGCAGATGCGCTACACGGTGCGCGCGTCGGTCGAGAACGTCGCCAACAAGGACTACTGGGCGTCGTCGTATGGCGGCTACCTCGTGGTGGGCAATCCGCGCACGTTCAAGCTGTCGATGACGGTCGACTATTGAAGGTCGACGTGTCGAACGTCAACGGCTGAGGCGTCAGGCGCCGAACGGCGTTTGCCAACGAAAAAGGCCGCAACGAATGGTTGCGGCCTTTGTACGTCTCGCGACGTTGCGCGCCGTACGATCAGGCGTGGATCGGGGCGGCCGTCAGTTGCTTGCCGGTCAGGCTGGCCACGGCCACAGCCATGGCCTGTTCGCGCGCCTCGGCGGCGGCGGGGGCCGGCATGAAACGTTCCGGAGCTTCGCGCGCCAGGCGTTGCAGATGGCGCAGCTTGGCTTTCAGGCCGGGTTCGACGCGCGAATCCGGCGTAACGGTGGACGGGCAGGCCACACCGAGCAGATCCAGCGCCTGGCGGAAGTTGTCGACCGCAAGGCCTTCGGCGGGATCGACCTGCACCAGATGCTTGCGCTGTTCGGCGCTGAACGATGCGGCAGGCGCCGCCGACACGATGATCCACGCGCCCGGCGCCGGGTGCTGGGCAAACCAGGCGTCGATCTCCGCGCCGTGGCCACCGGCCACCGCCGGGGTCATGCCTTCCACCTGCAGGTCCAACTGCTGGAAGATCGCTGCGGGCGTGCCGCGGCGCCACGCGTCGGACACCACAACCCGCGCGCCGGCGATGCCGAACAGTCGACGCAGAAACCCAAGCGCGATCGGATCGAAAAACCTGACGTCGCGCAGGGTCCCCGAGGTTGGCGTACCGCCAAGACGGGCAGCGGAGCGGTCCGAATAGAGGACGCCGGGTACGTCCAGCATGATGAGGCGTTCAGACATGATTTTTCGTGGTCAATCGGTGATGGGATGAATCAAGCGTATCCGGCTTTTGCGTGAGAAAGGGGACACAAAATGTGCGCAAGTGAAACAGTTGTGTAACTTGCAGCCGCCATTCGTAAATGCCGGTTACCCCGTGCTCGCGATTGTTTCGGCCGGACACATCTGCCGCGTCAGGACTGGCTTTCCGAGCCGATGTTCGCGTGCGGATGCCGCCATGATGTTCGCCTCAACGGGCGATCGGCAAAGCCGGTTGACAGGAATTTGAAAGGAAATGTACTTCGTCCTGACACACCCGGACGACGAGACAACGCCGCGACGCGGCACTCAACGCTTCTGCAGCAACTGCATTTCGAAATGCTCAAAAGCGTATTGGCAGGCAATGCCGCAGAACAGGTCGGTCTTGCCGACCGGCTGCTCGCAGGCGTGGCATGTGCCGCAAGGCTTCAACCGCGGCGCCCAGTCCCGGCCGGCAGCCTCGAAATCCTCCTGGAACGACAGATCGTCCTGTACAACCTTTCGTAGCATGCTTGTCGACGTGGTCCGCGCTGGCGTTGATCGGCGTCCGATTGCGCCTGCGCGCCGCGCGCGTCGGCAGGCGGTGCCAAGGCGCTGGGCGCCACGGCACGCATCGCAGCAGATCGGACTGACCGTATTTACGGCGGCGCGCGCAAAAAGCTGAGCTCCGTACGCGCAAGACATGAAACGCAGCGCGTCGCTGCCGGGCACGTTGGGCGGCGGAGGCCGTTTGCGGCAGTGCGGCAAAAATCGTCTCGACAACGCTAGAAATGAAAGCGCGCCACGTCCGATTCAAGCGCCGCGGCCTGGTGATCGAGGCGCGCCGCCTGATCGCTGACCTCATCGACCAGCTTGGCGTTGTCCGCGCTGGTCTCTTCCAGGCGGGCCAGCGCATCGCCGACGATGCGGATGCCAGCGGCCTGATCGTCGGCCAGGGTGCGCAGCGCCTCGGCCAGTGCGTGGCTGTGATTGACCGCCGCCTCGATGCCGCTCATCGCCGTCTCCACGCGGCCGCTCAATTCCGCGCCGCGACCGATCTCCTTGGCAGCCTCGCCGATAATGCCGCCGATTTCGCGCGCGGCAGTGGCGCTGCGCTGCGCCAGCGCACGCACCTCCTGCGCCACCACCGCGAAGCCGCGGCCGGCCTCGCCCGCGCGCGCGGCTTCCACGGCGGCGTTCAGGGCCAGGATATTGGTCTGGAACGCGATGCCTTCGATCACCGTGACGATTTCGGAAATATTCCGCGATTGCGCATGCACGTTGGCCATCGCGCCGCTCATGTCGCGCACCGCGGCCATGCCCGCACTGGTGGCGCCGCGCGCGCGGCTGGCCATGTCGCTGGACTCTTGCGCCTGCTCGTGGGCCTGCTGGATCAGTGCGATCAGGCGCGCCACGTTGGCAGCGGCTTCGGCCAGCGCAGTGGCCTGCGTGCCGGTGCGCACGGCGAGCGCGCGATTGCCATCGGCAATGCCGTCGCTGGCCGCCGAAATCTCGTGCGCGCACTGCTGGATGCGTGCGAGCACGCCGGCAAGCTGATCGCGCATGCCGGACAGGTAGAACAGCAGGCTGTCTTGATCATGCGGGCGCAACGCGATGCGGGCGGTCAGGTCGCCGCCGGCGATGCGATTGGCGACCGCTGCCGCATCACGCGGTTCGCCACCGAGTTCGCGCGTCAGACTGCGGGCCGCGATCCAGGCCAGCAGCGCCGCGGCAACCAGGCTGGCGACGAGCAGCGCCGCCATCACCGTCTGCGCAGTGATCTGCGCCGCGGCGACGCCCGCGACCGTATCGCCGGCCTGCCGCGCCAAGGCGGTGCGTGTGCCTTCTACCAGCGCACCCAGCTTCTGTAGTTGTTCGCCAAGAAAATGGCTGTCGATCGACACCGACGCGTCGAACTGCAAGGCGTCGAGCGGCTGCTTGCGGATCAGGGTGATGTAGTCATTCATCATCCGGCCCGCGGCGGCGCGCTCTTTCTGCAGCGCCTGCGCCTGTTGCGGGGCGGCGTTGCGCACGCCATCGACCGCTTCGTCGAGCTGCTTCATCGCCTGCGCGATGTCGCTCGCGGCGGTATCGCGCTCGGCGCCGCTGGTGGCCAGTGTCAACGCAAGCTGCGCGCGTCCCAGCTTGGCCAGTTCCGCCTGCGCGCGTTCGGCCGAGATCGCGCCGCGCATATCGCGCTGGTATAGCGTGTCGGTATCGCGTTTCAGCTCGATCAGGTTGACGATGCCGGTCAGCCCGACCACGGCGCCGAATGCGTAAATCAGCACGAAGGCGGCAGACAGCCGCATCACCAGCGGCAGACGCGCCAGTCTTTGCCATACGGAATTGCCGCGCCGTCCCGGCAACCCAAGCTTGATGGCTCGCAACACGAGTAAGACTCCTTCGGGGCGCAGCCCCGGCATACATGACCCGATGCACCGCGCCAGGCCGGCCTCTCGACGATCGGCGCGTCGGACGATCGCGGGGCATGGTCCTGTTGCGGTGCAGCGTGATCGTCGTCCAGCCATGTGACGCCCGCGTGACGCGCCGGGGCGAAGCAGGTTGTCATACGGGTGACATAGTTTTGTCATGAAATGACGCGCGCTTCATTCTGAGCCCCGATTCCCTGGTTTGCCCGACATCGCTGGGTGCGAACCGAAATTGCGCAGGTGGGCCGCTATCCGGCCTGAATTCTTTCCATGCTTACCGTCGCCCCCGAGTCGGCCATGTTCGATGAGAACGTGCGCTCGCTACCGCTGCACGCGGTGTTCCAGCCGATCGTCGCCCTGGCGAGCGGCGACGTGCTCGGTTATGAAGCGCTGATTCGCGGGCCCGCCGGCTCCGCGCACGCCACCCCCGATGCGCTGTTCCGCATGGCTCAGGCCGCGGGCACGACCGTGGCGCTGGAAACCGCCGCGGCGCACACCGCCTTGTCGTCGTGGGCGGCGCTGCATTTGCCGGGCAAGCTGTTTCTCAATTTCAGTCCATTGACGCTGCGCCATCTGCTCGATCGACAAGGTCACGGCATGGCGGCTTTGCTTGGGCTGAACGGCGCGCCCGACGCACGCGCCGCCATCGCGCCATCACGCGTGGTGATCGAAGTCACCGAGCAGACCGCGGTCGGCGACGCGACCAGCTTTGCGCGGGCGATGGGCGTGCTGACCGAACTTGGCCTGCAATACGCGCTGGACGATTTCGGCACCGGTCATGCCAATCTCGATCGGCTGGCCGAGCTGACGCCGGAGTTCGTCAAGATCGACAAGTCGCTGGTGCGCGGTATCGGCGCCAGTTCGAGGCGGCTCGAAGTGTTGCGTGCCGTGCTGCGGATGATGCATGGACTGGGCGGTGGCGTGATCGCAGAGGGTATTGAAGACGCCGAGGAGCTGGCGCTGGTGCGCGACCTTGGCGTGATGGCGGGGCAGGGCTACTTTCTCGGGCGGCCTGCGCTGTCTCCGCCGCTGGAACCGTCGCCACAGGTGCGTGCCGTGCTCGATTCAAGCCAGATCGCAGTGTTTCCGCAGACGCTGCGCACGGGACGCTCCGGCATCACCGCGGGCCAGTTGTTGCGTCCCGCGCCGGCAGTCAGTGCGCACACGTCCAACAACGAGGTGCTGGCGCGCTTTCATGCGCAGCCGGACCTGCATGCGATGGCGGTGATCGACGACAGTGGCAGGCCACTTGCGCTGATCAACCGGCAAAGTTTGATCGATCGCTACGCCACGCCGTTTCATCGTGAGCTATACGGACGCAAGGCATGCATCGCGCTGGCCAATCCGGCGCCGCTGTGTTTCGATCGACGCGTGACGCTGGACGATATGGCGAGCCTGTTTGCGGGCGAGCATTCGCGCGCATTGGCAGACGGCTTCGTGATTACCGATGCGGACCGCTACGTCGGTCTGGGCACCGGCGCGGACCTGCTGCGCGCCATCACCGAAGTGCGCATGGAGGCGGCGCGCTATGCCAACCCGTTGACTTTCCTGCCCGGCAATATCCTGTTGAACCAGCACATCGACAGATTGATCGAGGCGGGCAGTCCGTTTCATGCATGCTACGTCGACCTGAATCATTTCAAGCCGTTCAACGACCGCTACGGGTACTGGAAAGGCGACGAGCTACTGAAGGGCGCGGCTGCGATCCTGGCGCAGGCGTGCGATGCGGCGCGCGACTTTCTCGGCCACGTCGGCGGCGACGATTTCCTGGTGCTCTATCAGGGTCAGGATTGGCGCGAGCGTATTGAGGATGCGATGGCGCGTTTCAATGACGGCGCGCTGGCGATGTACGCGGCTGCGGATCGCGTGGCGGGCGGCATTCACGGGGAAGACCGCTTCGGTCGCCCGGTGTTCCATCCACCGGTGACCATGGCGGTTGGGGTGGTCCGTGTGGGGGCCGAAGCGATGGCGACGCTGAGGCTGGGCAGCCAGCATATCGGCGCCGCAGCGGCGGTTGCCAAGCGTCGCGCCAAACGTCTGGCGCATGGCCTGGTGATCGTCGACATGGCCGAGCTGGCTGCGCAGGGAGAACTTGACGTTTGACGTTCGGCGCTAGCGGCTAACGGCTAGCGGCCGGCCGATGGCAGCAGGCGGTGAGGCATCTGGCGGGTCACGGAGAGCTCTTCGCGTGCGGCGTTGTCGAGGATGTCGAGCCGGTAGCCCTTGGCGTAGACCACGGAGACCGTGACGCCGTTCTCCGGGCATAGATTGAGCGTGCGGCGCATGCGTGAAACCAGTCCCGCGAGCGCGCGCGAATCGGGCGGCAGGTCATGGCCCCAGATCGTGTTCTCGATGCGCGGGCTGGCAAGAATGCGGCCGGCGTTGGAGAACATCAGCATGGCGAGGTCGAATTCCTTCGGCGTCATCGGAATGCGCTCGCCGTTCAGCGTCGCGTAGCGGCCCGGGCTGTTCAGTTCATACGGACCCGCGCGCAGCGGCATCTGGCCGCGCAGCCGCGTGCCGGCCATGCGGCGGCGCAGCGCCGCGATGCGCGCGAGCAGTACGCGCGCGCTGAGCGGGCGCACCACGTAGTCGTCGGCGCCGGCGTCCAGTGCTTCAACCATGTCGTCGTCGCTGCTCTCACCGGAAAACATGACGATCGGCACATCGCGATTGCGCACCGCGCGCACCGCGCGGATCACGTCGATGGCGGAGATGTCCGGCAGCTCCCGATCGATCAGCAGCATGTCGTAGTTGTCGTGGCCCAGACCATGAATCAGGTCTCGACCGGCCTGGAAGGCGCTGCACTTGAAGCCTGCGATGGACAACAGTTCCTGCATCGGTTGAAGGGGAGAGGCGCGGCCGGCCAGCAGCGCGATATTAGCTTGGGCATTCATACGAAACTATCGAACAGGCGAAATGCATTGATATGGGCAAACACGTTGCAGCGTAGCCATCGGCCATACCATCAACAATCGCGGTTCCCTTAAATGGCCTGCCTCGACGTCGTAATGCAACGGGTAGGGATGGAAGAATTTTTATCCACAGATCTTGTGGATAACCGTTGCGAAATCTGGGCTGGCGCGGTGGTGCGGCGGGGTGCCGCCCGGCCTGACTAAAAATTAGGCATGGTTTGCGCGATGCGTCGTTGCGCACTGCGACGAAGTGACGCGCTATGCCAGAATAGAGGCCCTTGTTGTCCGGGCGCCCTCGGTGCCGGTCGTCTATGTTCACTCCTAGCGTGATTGCCGCAGTCGTGCTGACGTTCCACATCGTGGGCATGGTGGCGGCGCTGCACGCCGTGATGACGGTGCGCACTGCGCCCGGCGCCATCGCGTGGGCGGGATCGCTGGTGATGATGCCGTACTTCGCGCTGATCCCGTACCTGATCTTCGGCCGCAGCCGCTTCGAGGGCTACGTCAATGCGCGACGATTCAATAACGATCGCATGCGCGAGATCCGGCTCGGCATGGACGAACAGGGGCGCCAGGCGCTGCGCGCGAGCGTCGTGCATGCCCCGGCACAGGCGTGCATGCGCGCGCTGCCCCGGCTCACCGGCATCCCTTGTCTGAACAACAACGATGTGCGCCTGCTGATCAACGGCGAGGCCACGTTCGACGCGATCTTCGCCGCCATCGACGCGGCGCGCGAGCAGATCCTCGTACAGTTCTTCATCGTTCACGACGATACGCTCGGCCGCGAATTGCAGCGGCGGCTGTGTGAGCGCGCGCGCGCCGGCGTCAAGGTCCATTTTCTGTACGACAGCATTGGCTGCCATGCGCTGGGCCGTGGCTATATCCGTGTCCTGCACGAGGCCGGCGTGCAGGCGCGTGCGTTCTCGACCCATCCGGGTTTCGTCAACCGCTTCCAGCTGAACTTTCGCAATCACCGCAAGCTGGTCGTGGTGGACGGAGCGCGCGCGTTCGTGGGCGGGCACAACGTCGGCAACGAATATCTGGGTCGGCGCGCGCCGCTATCGCCGTGGCGCGACACCCATATCGAGATCCGCGGCGCAGCGGTACTCGATCTGCAGATGGCATTCGCCGAGGACTGGTACTGGGCCGCGCGCGAGGTGCCTTACCTGATGATGCCGCCGCCGGGCCCGACCGGAAACATGGTGTGCCAGATCGTGCCGTCCGGGCCGGCCGACGCGCAGGAAACCTGCTCGCTGTTCTTTGTCGAGGCGATCCAGTCCGCCACCCGCCGCCTGTGGATCACGTCGCCGTATTTCGTGCCGGACGAAGCGGTCTCCGCCATGTTGCGGCTGGCCGTTCTGCGTGGTGTCGACGTGCGCATCCTGATCCCGTCGCGCCCCGATCATCTGGTGGTTTACGCGGCGTCGACCATCTACGCGTACCAGGCGATTTGCGCTGGCGTGAAGGTGTATCGCTACGAGCCCGGGTTCCTGCATCAGAAGGTGATCCTGATCGACGACGAGGCGGCTGCGGTGGGCACCGCCAATCTCGACAACCGGTCGTTCCGGCTCAACTTCGAACTGATGGTGATGACCGCGCATCCGGCGTTTGCCGCCGACGTGGCGCGCATGCTCGAGGCCGATTTCGCCCAGGCCCGCCAGATCGGCCGCGACGACTTCCTGGATTCGCCCGCGCTACTGCGCGTTGCGATGCACGTGGCCAAGCTGTTCGCGCCGATTCTCTGACGGCGGCGGCCCGTCACGCGATGCGGCGTTTGTGTACACTGTCTACTATTACGCCAGGAAAATTGTGGACGACGTTCACATAGGAGCCGACATGACCCGCACGGTCGCCGCCACACCGCCCACGCGCACCACATACCGACACGGAGACCTGCGCCGCGCCTTGCTGGAGGCCGGTATCGATCTGGCCCGCGACGGCGGCCCGGACGCCATTGTGCTGCGCGAGGCCACGCGACGCGCCGGTGTGGTGCCCAATGCTGCGTATCGACACTTTGCCAGCCGCCAGGACCTGCTGCAGGCGGTGCGCGCGGCGGCGCTTTCGCGGCTGGCTCTGGCCATGGAGTCGGAACTGTCATCGATCCCCGGCGACGCCTCGCCCCAGGAGCGCGCGCGCGGCAGCCTGCGCGCGGTGGGCGCGGGATATCTGAAATTTGCCTTGGCCGAAACCGGACTGTTTCGCACGGCGTTCTCCACGCCGGACGAGGTGGAGGGCGACGTCGATCCGGCCAAGGCCGGTGACAGCGGCATGAACCCGTTCGAGTTGCTTGGCTCGGCACTGGATCTCTGGGTGGAGGCCGGGATGCTTCCGCCGGCGCGGCGGCCTGGCGCCGAATACATCGCGTGGTCCGCCGTGCACGGTCTGGCGATGCTGCTGATCGACGGGCCGCTGCGCGCGCACGCACGAGAACAGGCTTCGCTGCTTGGACAGCGCGTGATTGATATGGTGGAAAAGGGCCTGTAGCCGGCTCTGGCATGCCGAAAAAAAAGATGCCACGGGCGGGGATCCACGTGGCATCGGAAGAATGAGTATCAGGGAGGGGTATCCCCCGAAACTCGGTTGGGTCACCCATATTGCATGGGTGGCTCGCAGTGTAATTAGACGATTCTGATTTCTAAATCGGATTACCCTTAATTCAGGAGCGTTTCTGTACGTACGATGTCCAAGCACGGAAGGTCGTCGTCATGACCTCGGCAAAGACACGCGGGAGACAAATCATGGGTGGCATTCGTGGCCGGATGACGGGCCTGCTGGGCGCAAGCGTGCTGGCACTGGGCGGCTGCGTGGCATATCCCGGCTACGACGTCGCATCCGGCTATGGATATGGATATGGCTACGACAGCGCCAGCTATGCCGGTACGTTATCGAGCGGCTACTATCCGGCCACATCGTATGGCTACGCATATGGATATCCCTATGGCTACGGCTACCCATATGGCTATCCCTACGGATATTCGCCATGGCCGGTGTATGGCGGTGTGTGGATCGGCTCCGGCTACTACGGGTATCGCGGCGGCTATCGCGGTTACTACGGCTATCACGGATACCACGGCTACTACGGTTACCACGGTTATGGCGGATACCACGGCTACGGGGGTTACGGCGGGTACCGTGGATATGGCGGCGCTTACGGTGGCTACCGCGGCGGCGGCCGCGGAGGAGGGGGTGGGCGTGGCGGCGGAGGGCATCACTAGGTGCGTGCCCGTGCAGCGCCCGGCGTCATTGCCTGACGTGCCGCACCTCACCCAAGGCGACACCGCCATCGTCACCACCTCGACATCGGTGCAGTGAGCGACGTTACGGCAACTGACGCAACTGCCCGATCACCGACATCAGTCGGCCGTGCGCCACGGTCACCGCGGTTTCGTCCTGCAGCGCTTCCTGATAGCGCTTGCGAAACGTCTGGTCGCCGCGCTCGCTGAACAATTTCTGCGTAGCGCCTGCCACGGCCCGGCAAGTCTCGTCGTGGTGTTCGTCGCCATCGAGTTCTTCATCGATTTCGATGATCAGGCGCGACAGCGGATCGAGCCAGCGGAAGAATGATTCTTCCGTGACGAGCTGCACAAATTGCCCTGCGGGAATCGGGCCGTGCAGTCTTTCATACTGGCCACGGTCATAACCGATAACTTCCTTGTGTACTTCGAGCAGTGCCGCGCGCAGGGCTCGTAACCCCGAGCGGCGGGTTTCCTGGATAGCAAGGAACTGTTCGCTGGGCATGCCCATCTCCACTTTCCTATTCATGGGCAGGCAGTATGACTTGGCCCTTCGCGGCGTCCTCCCGAGGTCGCCCTTCGCCTGCCCGTTGTTGTTGGGGCACACGCGTGCATGCGCGATCGCTTGCACGGTGCGAATCCAGTATAGGCAGGCGCCATGCTGCGATCTAGCGTTGGGCTCTAGCGAAATACCCGTATTGCGGCCCTGCGGCAAAGCATGCGGGCCAAGCCATGCGCGCGTGCGCAGGCGGTGCGCGTTGCGGTGCAACGATGCTTCTGCGTGGTCAGACCGTTGATTGGCGCACCAGATATCGCTTGCAGACTTGCGGATGCCGCAGTGTGCCGCGCGCACTATCGTGATGTCAGCCGCATGTGCGCCACCAGAGGCAGGTGATCTGACGCCAGCCGAGCCAAGGGGCTGCGGTGGCTTGAAACGCCCAGCAGATGCGCACGCGGGGACGTCCAGATGCGGTCGAGCGCCAGCAGCGGGTAGCGCGACGGAAACGTCGCAACGTGAGGCGTGCGTTCGAAATATGCGTGCAGCCAGCGCAGCGGACGGCCCCACAGGAACCATTCGTTGACGTCGCCGAGCAGGATGGTCGGTTGCCCGGGTGCTTCGGCCAGCGCAGTCAGCAGCCTGCGCACTTGCCAGCGGCGCTCGCTGGGCCGCAGCCCCAGGTGCGTGGCAATGACGCGCAGCGCGAAGGTGCCGGATTCGATTGCCGTGCATTCGAGCCACGTGTCGATCGCGCCGCGCGGCTCGCGTCCCTTGACGCTGAGGTCGATATGCCGAACCTGCATCGGCCGGTAACGCGACAACAGCGCGTTGCCGTAGTCGCCGTCGTCGCGCACGAGTGTCGGCCCCGGAATCGCATGAAGCCCGGTGCGTTGCGCAAGAAAGCGCAGCATGTCGAATCCCGTCGCGCGCGTTTCCACTTCCTGCAGCGCGATCAGGTCGGCGCGCAGTTCTGCAATCACGTCGCTGATGCGATTGGGAACGAAATGGCCGTCGGTGCCCACGCCGCCATGGATGTTGTAGCTGGCCACTGCGATATCGGCATGCAGCATGCGCGGATGCGCAGCCGGCGCATTCACCGGGCCCCCTTGCCAGACGGCGCGCCCTGGTAGTGCGAGTGGCGCGCGTCCGAGGCCTGGCGGCGCGCCGTACGAGCGTGCACGGTCGATGCTTCGCGACGCAGGCGGCGACGCCGCAGGATCCACCAGACCGCTGCCGGAATCAGCAGCACCAGTGCCAAGAGCGCGAATGTGCCTGCGCCAGGATTGCGCGCCACGGCCGCAATGCGATCGACCAGCGACGCGGACAGGATGATGCCCGGCGACATCCCGATCGCGGTACCTAGCAGGCAGTCGCGCAGACGAATGCGCGACGCGCCCACCACCAGATTGACCAGCGTGAATGGCGCGACGGGCACGAGCCGCAGCACGACCATCGCCAGCAGGCCGTGCTGGCTGACCTGCTGGCTCAGGCGGTTGAGACGGCGTCCGCCGAAGCGCTGCACCGCGTTACGGCCCAGCATGCGTCCGGCGCCATAGCCTGCCGCGGCGCTGGCGACGGTGCCGCCCAGCGCGATTGCCCCGCCATAGAGCGGCCCGAACACCACCACGGTGACAACGATCAGGACCGTCACCGGCAGCATCACCAGCCCGCCAAGCACGTAGGCGCCCAGCATGGCCAACGGTGCCAGCGGCATGTCGTCGACGCGCTCCACCAATGCCAGCAAATGGCGAAAATCGGCCCATTCGCGCAGTGGCGTATACCGCCATGCAAACGCCACGCCCGCCAGCACCAGCAGGAAAGCCACCAGCATCGCCACGCGGCTGGCCACGCGCGGCCGTGCTTCGTGGCTGACGAACTCGGCCATGATCTGATCGGTGTCGATGGGTTCCATCGGATCGAGCAGCGTGGCGTCGGGCAGTGCCGCATCGATGTCGGCCGGCACGGTCGGTGCGAACGGTTGCAGCGTGCGTCCTTCGGGGCGATGCAGCGCCGCGAGCGTGTCGTTGAGGCGCCTGTGCGCGGCCATTGCATCGGCCAGCGCATCGGGCGTAACGGCCAGGTGCTCGCACAGCAGGCGGTCACGCATCGCACGGATGCCGTGGGCAATGCGCGGATCGCCGTTCGACTCGATCGCGAGATTGCATTCGGTATCGAGCCCGAACGACCGGTTGCTCAGGTTGGCCGAGCCAATGGTCAGCAGGCGGTCGTCCACGGCCATCACCTTGCTATGGACGTTGACGCAGGCATCACCCAGCCCCGGTATATGCGGGCAATAAAGCTGGAATCGCTCGCGCGGATCGACGGCGCGCAGTTGCCGATACAGCCGCGCGCGCAGCACGCCCATGCTGGCCTCTTCGAGCCACCCGCTTTCCGTGCGGCGCGACACCAGCGCGATGTCCGGCGCGTCCGGTTCTTGCAGCCGCGCGGCGAAGGCATCGGCAATCAGGCCGGAGCTGAAGTACTGGTTTTCAAGATAGATGCCGTCCCGGGCGGCGGCGATCGCGTCGACGTACAACTCGCGGATTTCATCGATCGTAGGCGCATCGTCCCGCGCGGGAAACGTGCGGCTGATGGCTACATCGATATCGGTCAGGTCGGGCGCGACGGTATCGTCCCACAGGTTCGACGTGCCATGGATACGGCTGACATCGGGCACGCGCGGATGACGCCCCGTTGCATCGCGCCAGCGCTGTGCCGCCATCTCGCCCAGCGAAGCCGCGGCGGCGCCTTCCACCATGCACTGCACGTCGTGGAACGGCGCATAGGGCTTGCCGTCTGGATCGACGCGACGCGGGTCGTCGGCCAGATGATGATGCGTGTCCCAGCGCCGAATGGTCAGGTCGAGTCCACCGACGAATGCCAGCCGATGGTCGATCACGACCACTTTCTGATGATGCGAAGCGCCAGCCGGATGGTTGCCGTCGAGATGAAACGACAGACGCCGATGCGCTTGCCAATGCTGCTTGGCCGCGGGCAGGAACTCGCGCTCGAATGCGAACACCATCGCAAAATCCCAGCTCAGCACGTAGATGCGCAGACCGCGCCGGCGCTTGCACAGCGCGTTGAGGAAGTCGCGCAGTTCCAACGGCAAGCCGTCGGCAGGGTCGTCGGCCGACAGGCGCATGCGGCTGTCGATATCCCAGCCAAGAATGAAAACGGTGTGTTCCGCATGCGCCAATGCGTGGCGCAGCGCGGAGAAATACGCGTCGGCATCAACCAGCATGGCAAGCCGCTGGCAAGGGTCGACGCGCCAGCAATTGTGGCCCGGACGCAATAGCGGGGTATCAGGGGGAATATCGGGTTGGGTCGACATGGCGAAGGGTTCGCTGCGCAAGTTTCGTACCGGTAGGCCCGATAACACGCAGGAAAGCGCGCTGGCCGCGCGCCGACGCCACCAGCATGCGAGCGTCAGAGCCCCGGCGTCACGCGATTGCCGGCTGCAAACGCCACGAGGCCGTGTGCGGCTTACTTTTCTTTGTAAAAGTTGCGCGTGTCAGCGGCGTCACGCCGATGCGCTGCGCCACGCGCCGGGCGGCATACCGAAGCGTCGCGAGAAGGCGCGAGTGAAGGTGGTCTGATCGGGATAGCCGACGCCAATGGCGATATCCGCCAGCGGCATGGTGCCTGCCATCAGCCACTGCACGGCCTGGTCCAGCCGCAGGCGCGTCTGGTAGCCATGCGGCGTGTCGCCGAAGGCCTGGCAGAAGAGGGTATGGAAGCGGCGTGCGCCCCAGCCGACGCGCGCCGCTAGCGCTTCCACGCGCAACGGTGTGCAGAGGTGCGCGCGCAGATAACTGTCGATCGCCGCCACCGGAAAGCGCGCCGCATCGTCCCGGTCATCGTCGAGACCGAGCATCGCGGATATCGCACCGGCCAACACGGCAGCATGTTGCCAGGCGTATTGCCGTGGGGCGACGGGCGCGCGCGGCGCGGTGGCCAGCCTGCGCACGCGCGAGGCGAACGCACCATCCATCGGCAGCAAGCGTGGCCGGGACATCAGCCGCGCGGGCAGCGCCACGGAGCTGGCGGGGAAATCGGCCACGAGCTGGAGGTTGTCGGTCAGTCCCGCACACAGGTGGTGGGCGCCGGCAGGGATCACCAGCCCGTGGCGGTCATCCACGCGGTATGCATGGCCGTCGATTTCCAGTTCGATTTCGCCATCGACGCCAAACAGCAACTGGTGATAGTCGTGCGCATGGCCGAACGGCCGCCGTGGATAGCGGCGCGGTTCCACCAAAGGGCAGGCGTGCTCAACGAGCTTGGGCATGACGCGGTTTCCCCGGGGTCTGGCACAGCCACACGCCAACGCCCGCCACACCCATACCCAGCCACTGGACCGGGCCGAGGCGATCGCCAAACAGCACCGCAGCTTGCACGGCTGCAAGGGGCGGCGCCAGGAACATCAGAGCCGCGGCATTGGCGGCCTGCCCGCGACGCACCAGCCCCAACAGCAGCCATGTGCCCGCGCCCGACAACACCACGGCGGCCCACGCCAGCGCGAGCCATAGTGTCGGTCCGGTCTGCCAGCGCATTGCGGCCGGCCCGCCCGATGCAGCGACAACCACCGCCGCCACCAGCAGCGCGCCAGTGTTCTGCCATGCCGAACTGGCACGGATATCGGCCTTGGCAATCGAGGTTTTTTGCAGGAGCGTTCCCATGGTGATGGAAAGAATGGCAAGCACGCCGATCGATACGATCCACGGCGATACCGCATGCGGCGCGCCGGCACGCATTGCGGGCAAGACTACCAGACCCACGCCGAGCGCGCCGAGCGCCAGCCCGCGCCACGTGCGTGCCGACGGCTGTTCCTTGAGCAGCGGGATCGCCAGCAGCGCGGTCAGCAACGGCTGCAGGGCGCCCAGCAGCGCCATGATCGACGGCGACAATCCATGCGCCACCGCGCCGTAGCCGGCACACAGGTAGACGCCCTGCATCAGTGCGCCGGCCAGCAGATGGCGCGGCACCTGATGCAGCGCGGGCCACGCGGCGCGGCTCGCCAGCGCCACCACGGCAAACATCGTCGCGGCCAGCGCAAACCGCGCCAGCAGGAACAGGCTGGTGTCGGCAACCGGCACCACGGCCTTGCCGACGATAAAGCCGGTGGACCAGATCAGCACGAAAGCCATGGCTGGCAGCCAGGCGGGAACAGGGCGGGGCATTGGTGGACGAGACAGCAATAGGGCGGGTGTGGGCGATCGGAAAATAACGTAGGCCGTGCCGCATCAGGCGTTTTGGCGGCATTCTCCATGAGACTAACGCGGCGCGGCAAGCGCCGTCTTGGCGTTTTCTGCACTGTGTGGACTGCGCGTGGGCTGCGACATCCTGGGCGCCGCGCATGCCTGCCGGCCTTTCGCATTGCGCGGCGATGGATCCGGTTTGCGGTAAGGTTCGGGCCATTGCACCACCCAATATCGAAAGCCATGACCCATGCAGCCGCCGCACCCCAGCACCGCCTGATTGCCGAACTCGGACTCGAGCCGCACCCGGAGGGCGGTTTCTATCGCGAGACCTATCGCGATGCGGCGCGCGTCACGCGGCTGGCCGACGGCGCGGAACGCTCGGCATCCACCGCCATCTATTACCTGCTGTGCGACGATGCCTGGTCCGCCTGGCATCGCATCCGGGCCGACGAGGCGTGGCACTTTTACGCGGGCGACGGCATCGACGTGCATGTGTTGATGCCCGATGGCGCGCTGGTCACGCATCGGCTCGGGCATCCGCTCACGCAGCCGGGCGCGGTGTTCCAGGCCGTGGTGCCGGCCGGATGCTGGTTTGCCGCCGAACGCCGCGCGGGCGCCGAAGGCTATGCGCTGGCGGGATGCACCGTCGCGCCGGGCTTCGAGTTCAGTGAATTCGAATTGGCCGATACGGCGCAACTGGCGCGGTCATATCCGGCCCACGCCGCATTGATCGCCCGGCTCGGCCGTCGCTGAGGTGGCGCAGCGACGCCGCAACGGCGTGCGTCAGCCGCCATTGACCTGCTGGCGCAGATAGTCGACCACGCGCGTCACGCGGGGCGGCAACTGCCATTCGGAACGGCGGATCAGCCACAGCGTGTCGATGACGGGCATCTCGCAGTTCATGACCTCGATCGCCGCTTGCTGTGCAAAGGCCTGGCGTGCATAGCGCGGAATGACGGTAAAGCCGAAGCCGCGCGCCACCGGCTCCAGCATCAGGCTGACCTGATTGCTGAAGCCGCGGCAGGGCAGCGTTTGCACGCCGGGATTGCCGGGAAAATGCCGGCTCAACAGCCGCTTCGCCATTGCCTTGCCATCGGGATGATCGACGAATCCGAGCCGTTCCAGGTCTTCCCAACTGCGCACATGCTCGCCGGCCGGATACACCAGTTCGAGCGCTTCTTCGCTGAACGGGCTTGCCGCCAGACGCGGATCGTCTGGCTTGAGCGACACCAGGCCCACGTCGAAACGGTTCTGCAGCACGCCTTCGAGCACCTCCGCGTCCGGTGCGAAGCGATGCCGGACGATGAGCCCCGGCACTTTGGCCTGCAGATCCAGTAAACGCGGATACAGGAACAGTCCGATGCTGCCGGGGGTGATCAGACCCACCACGCCGGATTCGCCATCCTCGGTCAGCCGTGCGCGCAGGCGCTCGTTGGCCAGTTCCATGTCGCCGCAGTATTCCAGCAGCGCCTTGCCGGCCGGTGTCAGTTCCAGCGCGCGCGGACGCCGGATCAGCAGCGGCCCGAGTGCGTCTTCCAGATGGCGGATGTGCTGGCTGACGGCGGCCTGCGTGAGGCCGAGTGCGTCAGCGGCACCGGTGAAGCTGCCGGCCTGCGCCAGCGTGGCGAACGAGCGCAGCCATTGCGGATTGAGCATAATGAAATCTTATCGACTCGATAACGTCGAGGTGGTTTTCATTATAAGCGTGTCGCCGTACCATTTGCTGCACTGCAACTCTCAGGACACGCAATATGACCACTCCAGCGCTTTTCACGCCGTTCCGTCTGAAAGACGTCTCCTTGCGCAACCGCATCGCGGTGCCGCCGATGTGCCAGTACAGCGCCACCAATGGCCTGACCAACGACTGGCATCTGGCCCACTACACGGGGCTCGCGCGCGGAGGCGCCGGCTTGGTGATCGTGGAAGCCACGGCCGTATCGCCGGAAGGGCGAATCACGCCGGGATGCACAGGGCTGTGGAACGACGAGCAGGCGCAGGGCATGGCGCGCATTGCAGCGGCCATCAAGGCCGGCGGTGCAGTGCCGGGCATTCAGATCGCCCACGCCGGCCGCAAGGCCAGCGCCAACCGGCCGTGGGAAGGCGACGACCATATTCCCGATGGTGATCCGCGCGGCTGGACGCCGATCGCGCCGTCGGCCAAGCCATTTGGCGCGAATTTGCCCAAGGTGCCGCAGGCCATGACGCTCGACGATATCGCGCGCGTGCAGGCCGATTTCGTGGCCGCCGCGCGTCGTGCGCGCGACGCCGGATTCCAATGGCTGGAACTGCATTTCGCGCACGGCTACCTTGCGCAGAGCTTCTTCTCGATTCACGGCAATGCGCGCACCGATGCCTACGGCAACGACGCCATCGGCCGCGGCCGCTTCCTGCTGGAAACCCTTGCGGCGGTGCGCGAAGTGTGGCCGGAAAACCTGCCGTTGACCGCGCGCTTCGGCGTGATCGAGTACGACGGCAATGACGCGCAGACGCTTGCCGAATCGATCGAACTGGTCCGCGCCATGCGCGAAGGCGGGCTCGACATGCTCAACGTCACCGTCGGCTTTTCTACGCCGGATGCGCAGATCCCCTGGGGCCCGGCGTTTCTGGCCCCGGTGGCCGAACGTGTACGCCGCGAGGCCGGCCTGCCGGTGGCCGCGGCGTGGGGCATCGACGATCCGGTGATCGCCAATCGCGTGGTCGAACAGGGTCAGATGGATCTGGTGATGGTGGGGCGCGCGATGTTGTCCAATCCGCATTGGCCGTATCAGACCGCGTTGAAGCTCGGGCTCGAACGTCCGTCGTGGGTGCTGCCCGCGCCGTATGCGCATTGGCTCGAGCGCTATCGCGTGCAGTCGGCCTGAAGCAAACTTGGTTGACATGGGCATCGCGGGCGCGCCCATGTCAAGCGAGCATGGCCGCGCGAAGACCCGGTGCGATGGCGTTGCGCAGGGCGTGCTGCCGCGGCCATGCTGGCTGGCATGCGCGCCAGCGCGCCCCGCTGACGCTGCCCGTTACTCGATGATGTCGAAGTCGGGCAGGTATGCGTCGTTCAAGGTCAGGCCCAGGCCCGGCAGGTTGTCGTCAAGCTGCAGAAAGCCGTTGTCCGGCGCCGGGTCGCCCTTGAAGATGTAGTAGAACAATTCGTTGCCCACCTCCACGTCGTGCACCGGAAAATACTCCGACATCGGCGATGCCGTCGACGCCATGGTCAGGTGGTAGTTATGCATTTGCCCCGCATGCGGGATCACGGGCACAGACCACGCTTCGGCCAGGGCATTGATCTTCTGTGCGGCGGTGATGCCGCCCACGCGATTAGTGTCGTACTGGATCACATCGACCGCACGGCGTTCCAGCAGATCCTTGAATCCGTATGACGTGAACTCGTGTTCGCCCCCGGAAATCGGAAACGGACTGATCTTCTTCAGTTCGGCATAGCCTTCGATGTCGTCGGCGATCACGGGCTCCTCCAGCCAGCGCGGATTGAATTCCGCCAGGCGCGGGATCATGCGGCGCGCGTATTCGAGCGTCCAGCCCATATAGCATTCGAGCATGATGTCGACGCTGTCGCCCACCAGCTCGCGCAGCAGCCGCACCTGTTCGAGGTTTTTCTGCATGCCGGCTGGCCCATCCTTGGGCCCATAGCCGAAGCGCATCTTCATCGCCGTGAAGCCCTGGTCCAGGTAGCGCTGCGCCTCGGCCAAAAAGGCGTCGCGGTCATCGTTGTTGTACAGCTTGGACGCGTAGCACCAGATCTTTTCCTTGGTCCGGCCGCCCAGCAGCTTGAACACGGGTTTGCCCGTGGCCTTGCCCATCAGGTCCCACAGAGCGATGTCCACGGCTGAAATGGCGGCCATGCCGATGCCCTTGCGGCCCCACGCGTGGGTGCGCCGATACATCTTCTGCCACAGGTATTCGTTGTCGAACGGGTCCTGACCGATCACGATCGGCGCCAGATACTGGTCGACGATCTGCTTGGCCACGCGCGGCGCCAGCGCACAGTTGCCGATGCCGACATGGCCGTCATCGGTTTCCACCTCGACTACCAGCCAGCCGTGAAAGCGGAACGATCCCATCGCATCGCCGCGATCGAATAGCAAATCGGTGGCATTGGTGCAGAAATGCGCTTGCGGCGGCACCGTCTTGCCTTTCCATTCGAATACGCGCGCACGGACGTTGGTGATCTTCATGGTGTGATGCCTCTTTCGAAAATTGGATCAGGCGGCGCTGGCCTGCGTTTGCGCCAGGCGTCGCGCACCCATCTGGCAGGCCAGGTGGAACGCTTGCAATATCGCGCCGGGATTTGCGCGCCCTTGCTGCGCGATGTCGAAGGCGGTGCCGTGCGCGGGCGTTGTGATCGGCACCGGCAGGCCGCCCTGCACGGTGACGCCGCGCGAGAAACCCATCAGCTTGATGCCGATCTGACCCTGGTCGTGATACATCGTGACGATGGCGTCGAACTGCCGTTGCGCGGCGTCGCCCTGCACCTTCAGGAAGATCGTGTCCGCAGGGAAGGGACCCTGCGCCGCCACCCCGCGCGCCTGGGCGCGCTTTACCGCCGGCTCGATCACGTCGATTTCCTCGCGCCCGAAAGCGCCGTTGTCGCCGTTATGCGGATTCAGACCGCACACCGCGATGCGCGGGCGCGACAGTCCCGCCCGGCGCAATGCATGGTCGATCAGGTCGATGGCATCGCCGACGCGCTCCGGCGTGATCATGGCCGGTACATCCCTGAGCGCCACGTGCGACGTGACGCGCGACGTCCACAGGCCGTCGAGCACGTTGAATTCGCAGAATGGCCCATGAAAATCGAGCTGTTCGGCAAACCAGTGCAATTCATCGTTGTGACCCATGCCCGCGGCATGCATCGAACTCTTGTTGAGCGGTCCAAACAGGATCGCGTCGGCCTGATCGGCCTGCGCCAATCCAAGCGCCACTTTAAGCGTGCCGAGACAATACCGGCCGCCTTCAGCGCTGGCGATGGCGCGCGGGTACGCCGGGATGTCGTCGAGCGTCCAGTGATAGAGGCGCGGCCCCGCTTCCGTGCCGTGAAAACCGGGGCGGTCCACTTCAGGCAGCGACAGGTCAACGCCTGCCACCGCCATGCCGCGCCGCCATTCTTCGCGGTCGGCAATGAGCAGGATGCGGGCCTGCGCGGCAGCCGGATCGGCCAGCAGCCGGGCGATCAGTTCGGGGCCGATGCCGGCAGGGTCGCCGAGCACCATGGCAATACGGGGTCGATGTGTCATGAGCAGTCGAGTCAGTCGATTTAGTCGAGTTTGACGCCGAGTTCGGCAATCAGCTTGCCGTAGCGCGCGTATTCACTGCGTGAGAACGCGTCGAATTGCGCGGGATCGAGTGTGCCCGGCACCGCGCCGACTTCGCCGAGCCTGCGGATGGTGTCCGGATCCTTCATCACGCGCGTCATGGCGGCGCTGATGCGCTGCAGCGTGGCTGGCGGCGTGCCGGCCGTCGCATAGACGCCGTACCAGGTATTGGCCTGGATTTCCGGCACGCCAGCTTCGGCCAGCGTGGGAACGTCCGGAAGCAGCGCGGAGCGTGTGCTGGACGTGACCGCCAGCGCGCGCAGCTTGCCCGCCTTGATGTGGTTGATGACGGACGGCATGGTTTCAAAACTCATGTCGACCTGTCCACCCATCAGGTCCACCAGTGCACTGGCGCTGCTTTTGTAGGGCACATGCAGCATCTTGCCGTGGATGCGGTGCGCAAATGCGGCCGCGGCCAGATGCTGGGTGCTGCCTACGCCGGATGAGCTATAGCGGTATTTGTCGGGATTGGCCTGGATCTGCGCCACCAGCGCCGCAGCGTCGCGCGCCGCCACCTGGTTGTTTACCACCAGCACATTGGGCACCTGCGCCACCAGCGCCACCGGCGCCAAGTCCTTGAGCGGATTGAACTGCAGCTTGAGCAGATGCGGCGCGATGGCCTGTGAAGTGGAAACGCCCATCAGCAGCGTGTTGCCATCGGGCTGTGCCTTGGCCGTGATATCGGCGGCGATGGTGTTCGACGCGCCGGGCCGGTTGTCCACCACCACTGGCTGCTTGAGGATCGCGGCGAGCTTGTCGGACACGATGCGCGCCATGACGTCGGTGCCCCCACCTGGCGCAGCGCCCACCATCATGCGAATCGGCCGTGTGTCGTCGGCGCGGGCGGCGGGCATTGCCAGGCCGCACGCCGCAATGCTGGCCAGCGCGCCAGCCATCCATCTTTTCATGGTTGTCTCCGTCGTATGCAGTCTGTCGCTGCGTGAAGCCACTATACGGAGATCAGTGCCGAACGAATACTGACCTTTTCTGAAGCGGCGATAACCAGGAGTGATCGCCGCATAGCAACGTTTCAATATACGGCGCCACGGCCCGCGCCGTATATTTGCGCCCAGACATCACAAGGAGACAGCATGACGACGCCGGTCTATCGCGGAGTATTCCCCGTGGTCCCCACGATTTTCGACGCACATGGTGCACTGGACCTGGACGGCCAGCGCCGTTGCATCGATTTCATGATCGATGCGGGCTCGCACGGTCTATGCATCCTGGCGAATTTCTCGGAGCAGTTCGTGCTCAGCGACGACGAGCGCAGTCTGTTGATGACCACGGCGCTCGACCATGTGGCGGGGCGCGTGCCGGTGATCGTCACCACAACGCATTTCAGCTCGAAGATCTGCGCCGAACGCAGTCGCGCGGCGCAGGATGCCGGTGCCGCAATGGTAATGGTGATGCCGCCGTACCACGGCGCAACCATCCGCGTGCCCGAACGCGCCATCTACGAATTCTTCGCCACCGTATCGGCATCCATCGATATCCCGATCATGATCCAGGACGCGCCCGTCAGCGGCACCACGCTGTCGGCGCCGTTTTTGGCGCGCATGGCCCGCGAAATCGACAACGTGTCCTACTTCAAGATCGAAGTGCCGCAGGCCGCCGCCAAGCTGCGCGATCTGATCGAATTGGGCGGCGACGCCATCGTCGGTCCATGGGATGGCGAGGAAGCCATCACGCTGCTCGCCGATCTCGAGGCGGGCGCGACCGGTGCCATGACGGGCGCGGGATTTCCCGACGGCATCCGGCAGATCGTCGATCGCTGGCAGCATGGCGACGCCGACGGCGCCGCCGAACGCTACCAGCAGTGGCTGCCGCTGATCAACTACGAGAATCGTCAGGGCTGGCTGGCCACCGCCAAGGTACTGATGCAGGAAGGCGGCGTGATCCGGTCAGACGCGGTGCGCCATCCGCTGCAGCCCATGCATCCGGCAACCCGCGAGGGCCTGCTCAGGATCGCGCGAAAGCTCAATCCGCTGGTGCTGCGATGGGGGCGTTAGGGGGCGGTGGGGCGTTGTGGGTGAAGGGCGCGTGGGCGTGGCGCAAAAACCGGATGCTGGAAATAATAATGCCGGCATAAATGTTTGATTATTTTAATTAAAAATTGATGACTAACAAAATCTCGTAAGTGCGCAGTTTGCATCGATGAAAAAGGCTCTAAGGTTTGGCGCGCGAAGCATTGGATTTGAAGAAGGAATATCCAATGCGTTTCGCGCGACCACATCCACAACGGAGCCAGCGCATGACGGATCTAGGGAAGGATCTCAGCGATTTCAACGATGCCGTGCGAGCGGGACTGTCGAGGCATCAGGCATATTTTCTGAAGGTCCCCGGCACAGCCAGCGCCGAGGCACTGTCGGTGGTGTCGTTCGAGGCCGTGGAGCGGCTAGGCGAGCCCTATGTCGTGACGGTGCGACTGACGCATCCGCTGACGCTCGATCGAGCCGACTATCTGGGGCGGCAAGCCGCGTTCCTGATCGATCCTTCCGATGGATCCGAACCCCGCCGCTTTGCCGGCTGCATCACCCGCTTCTCGCAGACCCGCAAGACCCGGGATTTCTGCGGTTATGAAATCGTCATCGAGCCACTGGTCGCGCGGCTGCGATTGACGCAGGCCAGCCGCATCTACCAGCGCTGCACCGTCCCGGAAATCATCGAAGCGATCCTGCGACGGCATGAGCTGAGAGGCCACCAGTTCGAATTCCGCCTGCGGCGCAAATATCCGCAACTGGCATTCCGCATGCAGCACCAGACGTCCGATTGGGACTACATCCGTCTGCTGATGGAGCAATCGGGCATTTACTGCTTTTTCACGCCTGGAAAATTTGGCGAGTTGATCGTCTTTGGCGACGACATCGATCACTACATTTACCTGCCGGAATTGCGCGTGCCATACCGGGAGGCAGCGGGGCTGGAATCGGGAAGGGAGGCGATCTTCGCGCTGGAGACGCACGCGCGGACCATGCCCGGATCGTTCCGCGTGGCGGATTTCAATCCCGACAAGGCGTGGGAGCGCGTAACCGGCGAGGCCAACGTCGCGCGCACCGAGAAAACCAGCTATGGCGAATCGTATGTCTACGGCGCGCACGCGCTGGATTTCGACGAAGCCAAATGGGAGGCGCAGTTGCGCCATGAGGCCACGTTTGCGGGGCAACTTGTCTACACCGGGCAAACCAACGTGCTGGCGCTGTGCCCGGCGCGCATCCTGCGCATGGACCAGCCGTTGCCCGATGCGCCGCACGGGCAGACGATCACCGAAGTGTTCCACACCGGCGCGCGCGATGCGGCCTATCGCAACACATACAAGGCCATCCCGTGCGACCGCCGTTTCCGCCTGCCGATCGATGAGGAGAAATGGCCGCGCATCGGAGGGACGCTGAGCGCGCGCATCACGTCGCCAGGCCAATACAAGTATGCGTACCTGACGCAGGACGGTCGTTACATCGTCCGCTTCGATTTCGATTTCGACACATGGCCGAAGGGCGCGGAGAGTGTGCCGCTGGCATTCGCCAAGCCGTTCGCCGGCGCAAGGCAGACCGGCTTCCACTTCCCGCTGATTGACGGCACATACGTCGACGTGGCGTTCCGCGACGGCAATCCGAACAAGCCGTACATCGCGCACGTGCAGCACAACAGTCGCCACCCGGACCCGATCACAAACCGGGACCGATGGCTGTCGCGCAACGTCATCCGCACGCAAAGCAACAACAAGCTGCGCATGGAGGACTGGGAAGGCCAGGAAGGCATCAAGCTGTCTACCGAATATGGCACGACGCAATTGAATCTTGGCTACCTGGTCGACCATACCAAGAAGAAGCGCGGCGATGGGTTCGAGCTGCGCACATCTGGCTGGGGCGCGATTCGCGGCGGGAAGGGGCTGTTTTTGAGTGCGGATGATCAGCCCGGCGCGGCAGGTCATCAGTTGCACATGGATGCCGCCCTGAAGCTGCTCCAAGAGGCGCTCGAGCAAGCGGAGACGCTGTCGAGATCCGCCAAGGCCGCCAACGCGCTGGCTGCCGACTGCGCACGGCAAAAAGCGCTCCTGTCCGACACGTTGAAGCAACTCAAGGCGTCTGGCCTGCTGGCGAGCGCACCCGCGGGCATGGCGCTGGCTTCCGGTGCGGATTTGCAATTGAGCGCCGCAAACAATCTCATGGCAACGGCGCGCGGCGATGCCGACATCGGTGTATTGCGCAAGTTTGCAGTTGCCGCGGGCAATGGGATTTCACTCTTCACGCAAAAGCTCGGCATGAAACTATTCGCGAGCAGAGGCAAGGTGGAAATACAGGCACAGGGCGATGCGATGGCGTTGACCGCACTGAAGGACGTCACGATCAGCAGCGAGGACGGCAAGCTGGTGTTGTCGGCGGCGAAAGAAGTCTGGATCGGCGCGGGCGGCTCGTACATTCGCATTACACCGGGGCGCATCGAGAGCGGTACGCCCGGCGACATCTACCAGAAATGCATCGCCTGGAGCAAGCAGGGCCCAGCGTCCGAGAGGCTGGCCACGCTGCCCGTACTGCCAAAGCCGCAAGCCGCGCAATGTGCATTACGTGAGAGCCGTTCCGGAACCCCGTTTGCAAAGCTGGAACTCTGATGAAGTACCTGGACTACGAAAATGCGATGTTGGAACGCTTCCGCGCCAAGCATCGAGATCTTGTCGCTGCCGACACACCGGCGAACCTGTATGCGTTGGTTGATCCGGTTGCTCTGCGTTGGTACGAGGTCCCGGACCGATCTCGGTGGCTAGCGCCGCTGCAACGCATGCCGCTTTATGCCGGCTCGGGTCTGGAGGGGCTTGAGGCGACGGGGCCGGTGCTGCTGGCGATGCCGGACCTGCGCAGCACCGGCATGCTGACCGTCTCAAGTTTTTCTGCGCACGCGCCGACTGCCGCGGATGCGTTTGTAAATCTGCTGGGCCTCAGCACCCGCAATACATCGCATGTGACGTGGATATGGTCGCCACATCAGATGGCCGGGCTGGTGGAACACCTACAAACGCTGCTGCATGCGCGTCTGGGTCCGGACGACGAAGATGCTTGGTTTTTCTTCTATCAACCATCTCATCTGAGGGTCCTGCATGAACGGCTGCCCGAGGCAACACGCCGCTATATGTTCGGCCCCATTCACGCCTGGTGGATGCTCGATCGGCACCGTTCATTGGTGGAGTTGGCGGGCGATAGCCTGCCGATCCCGACGCCATGGGAGGCGCTTCCTGTTCCCGCCGACGTGGTGACTGCGTTGCAGCGCGCAGCCATGCCCGCACAGGTACATGCATGGGTGCGGAAAACCCGGTTGAATCTGACAGGCATACCTTCCCACAACGAGCAGTTGGCGGAAATTGAGCCACTGGTCGACCGGGCGCTCAATTACGGCTTGGCCGGAAAGCAGGATGTGCAGACGTTTGTGGTCTACGGTTTGCGCTTCAAGGTGGACTACGACAAGCATCCGCGCCTTCAGGCGCTGCTGACCGATGCGGCGGCGAGGAGTCAGCCGCTGGAGAAGGCGTACCGCGATGTTCACCATGAGGTCTGGAGCGAACTCGCTGCCACTGCGCGGCAGCGTGTCGAGGCTAGCGAGATATGCGCCCGACAAGCCGCAATGAAGAAAGCCGGACACGTCCGACTGCGCGCTCGCATCGTCAATGACACAGGTGGAACGATTTACGGCCTGGTTATTGACCTACCCATGCACGCCCAACGCCAGTTCCTTGGCAGCATCGAAGGCAGCCCATATCGCGAGTCCACGCTCGATAAAGATGCCGTGCTGTCGCCGCTTCCTGGCGACAAGCTGATCCTGAGGTGGGACGAGTCCACGGCATATGGGTCGGGACGCTCCATGTGTACGCCGCATCGGCGGGAGCTTGTTGTCAAGGGCGAGCTTCCCAATGACGAAAAATCCGGCGTGCTGGAAATTTACCTCGGAAAGTTCGGACAAGCCGTTGTCATGCACAAGGGAAAGGACGATCTCAATCACGCGAAGAAAGGAGAGGCATGACGGGATTTATCAAGGCCATCGCAGTGGCGCTGTTGCTGGCGACTCTTGGCGGGTGTGCCATCGGGCAAGCTCGCGGGTGGGTGGAGGCGTCGGCGTGGGCCGCGAACTATACAGAGGACTTTATCTATGACTTCTCGGTTCTAACGGTCGACGGAAAGCGCACTGGAGTGACCGGGGCTCTGGTTCGGGAGTTCTCCCGTGGGGGAACCACGGGGCAGGAGTGCTGTGGCTTGATGCCGGGCGTGGGTCAGACCGTCAAGGTGGTCTGGCGTGTGGGCGGGCGTAAGGAGGACAAGTCGCAGTGGAGAACGTATGAACGGGTCGTCGTTGTCACGGGACAAGTCTCGAGGAACGCAAGCCGGCACAGCTATCTGATCGTGAGATTTTTCCCAGATCATGAGGTGGAGGCCGAATTTATTCCGGGAGACGATCCCCGCGGCGCGAGATATCCACGTGTCGACAAGCTGTTCTTTACAGGTCCGCGCGTGATGCGTCAAAAAGGAGAATAAATATGGAGGATTGGTTCACAGACTCCCACGACTCTGGGGTCAATTACACAAGAAAAGGAGAAGCATGACGGGATTTATCAAGGCGATCGTAGTGGCGGTTTGGTTGGTGATGTTGGGTGGATGTGCCATCGGGCAACCTCGCGGGTGGGTGGAGGCGTCGGCGTGGGCTGCGAACTATACAGAGGACTTCATCTATGACTTGTGGATTTACGCGGAAGACGGCAGGGATACGGGAGTCGGAAGTGTCCTCCTTAACGAATTTTCGAAAGGCGGAACGACGGGGAACATCTGCTGCGGCTTGATGCCGGGCGTGGGTCAGACCGTCAAGGTTGTCTGGCGTGTGGGTGGGCGTCGAGAAGAAAGGGCGCAGTGGAGGACGTATAGCCGGGATGTAGTGGTGAGCGGGACCATGCCAAAAGAGACGAAGACACATAGCTATGCATTGGTGCGATTCTTTCCCTGTCATGAAGTGGAAGTTGAGCTTGTGCCATCAGTCGATCTGGACCCCAGAAACCCACGCGTCGACAAGCTGTTTTCAGGTCAACGCGTGATGCGTCAAAAAGGGGAATGAGGATGCAGGACTGGTTCACAGACTCCCACGAGTCGTTTGCACGGACGGTTGAAACCATGATCGGACTATACGGCGGAGACTTCGAGGTATGCGCGACCTGCGAAGAACAACCTTGGTTCAGCTTCTTTTTTGACGGCACTGGAAATAATCGTGATCTTGATGAGCCACTGAACAAATTGTCCAACGTCGCTCGCCTCTACCTGGGGCATGTGAAGAAGAGCGAAGATCCGCTTATCAACGACTTCTACTACCCCGGCGTCGGCACGCCGCTCAATGCGAGCAATCCGACCTGGTGGGAAAGGCTGCGCGACAGCGAGGTGCTTGGCGGCGGTGCTGGTCTGGGCTGGGATGTACGCTTATCAAAAGCTGAGGAGAACATGAGTCTTGCTTTGACCGCCAACCACCGAGTCACCCGCATCGACATCGCCGTATTCGGTTTCTCGCGCGGTGCGACGTTGGCGCGCGCGTTCGTCAACCGGCTGCTTGCCAAATGCACGATGAAGGATGGTGTGCCGCACTGGCCGTGTGGGACCGCACTGGACGGAGAGTCCGCGCCGCTGCATATCCGCTTTCTCGGGCTGTTCGACACGGTGGAATCGGTCGGCCTGCCAGCGCATAACCTGAGCGACATGCTTGTGCATATTCCCGAACAGGTCGAGCGCTGCTGCCATATTGTCTCGGGCCACGAACTGCGTGCCTGTTTCCCGCTGACGCCGGTGGGCGACACGGCCGCAAGCTGCGAGGAGCTGGTTTTTCCAGGCGTGCACTCGGATATTGGCGGCGGTTATCGTCCCAATGAGCAGGGTCGATCTGATCTGCTCGGCCGCCTCGCGTTGAATCGCATGCGGCTGGAGGCGGTCATGTGCGGGGTGCCATTCACACCGCCCACGGAGTTGGCGAAAACAACCGCCGAGCTCTTCGAATACGACGAAGAGCTCAAATCGTTGTTCGATGAATACATGGCCACGATTGGCCGATGCAGCGGGATCGAGGATCAGGTCTTTCGGCACATGCGTCTTTTTTATGGCTGGCTGAAGGTGCGCTTTGGCCACGCGCCGTGCGATCTGTACGAGAACATGTGTTCGACGGATCCCGAAATCCAGGAAGCACTGCAAAGAATCCAGCAGTACCACGGACGCCTGAAGGTCGAGGCCGATACGATGAACTGGCGTTCCTATCTGACCCGGCTCTGGAACACCGACCGCAGCGAATACCTGCGCACGATCGAGACTGCGGGCGGGCGACGCGTGACAAACGAGCCGCTCTCCGAAGATGAACTGGCGTACTGGAAGGCGTGGTTGAATCCACCCGAACTGTCCGCGAATCTGATCCGATTCTTCGATCGGTATGTGCATGATTCGCGCGCCGGTTTTATCCGAATCGATGGTGGCGGATATTTGCTGCCACGCCAATTGGTCGCGGTCGCGTCGCCCGAAAGCGCGCCAGTGCCACCAAGCGACGGCGAAACGGCCGACCACGCCACTCCGATCAACCCGCGCTATTCCGCAGCGTATCAACCAGCAAGCTCATCGATGCAGTGACCGGCCGGCCGCGCCGCGTGATGATGCCGAACGGTCCAAGCTTGATCGGCAGGGGCAGCGGCAGCACCGTCAATGCGCCCAGTTGTGCGTAATAGTGCGCCACCGATTCGGGCAGCACGGCGATCAATTCGCTGTCGATCAGCAGCGAGGTGGTCATCAGCACTGCGGCGGTTTCGATCGTCGATGGCGGAGGCGCCACGCCCGCGTCTTCGAATGAGCGGTCCAGCAGCGCGCGCATCGGGCTTGGACGTGGTTGCATGATCCACGGGTAACGCGTCAGTTCGGCAAACTGTGGCTTGCGTTTGCGGGCCAGCGGGTGCTGCGGGCCGACCACGATCGCCAGGCCTTCGTCGCCGAGCTGCTCGAAATCGACGCTCGCGCTGTCCCACCCTTCGGGCACACGGCCCAGCACGATGTCGAGCTGGTCGCGCTCCAGCAGTGGCATCAATACGTCGCTGGTGTCCACCTGCACGGATATTTCGAGCTGCGGGTGGTCGCGGTTCAGGCGGCGGATCACGCCGGCCAGCAGGCCCGGCGTGGGGGCCATCACCGCGCCCACGCGCACACGGCCGGTCTTGCCCGATTCCAGCGCCACCAGTTCGTCGCGCAGCCCCGCCATGTCGGAAAAAACCAGCTTGGCATAACGCGTGGCGGCTGCGCCGAAGCGCGTGGCGCGCAGGCCGCGCGCGTGCCGCTCGAACAGGGCCACGCCAAGCAGGTCTTCCATGTCCTGCAGCATCTTGCTCACGGCCGGCTGCGACAGCGTCAGCGCGTCGGCGGCCTGGCGCAGCGATCCACGCTCTTCGATGGCCACCAGCAGGCGCAGGTGTTGCATCTTCAGGCGACTGTGCAGCGCAAAGACGGATGGAATCATGGGCGGCGGGGCATTGGGAGCGAGGGCCAGCCATTCTAATGCGCGCCCGCGCCTATCGATATACGCGCCAACCCGACTAAGCATGCTCGGAATCGTTCGTAGCGATGGCTACGCCGCCATGCTGGAATGGGCGCTCTGCAACCATCGATTCGCTCATCATGCTCAAGAAGGGTTTCCTGATTGCGTGGCTGGCCACGCTGACCATGGGCGCCGCGCACGCCGCGCCGCTGACGATCGGTGTCACGCCGGGCTCGCTGGCCGATTCCGTGCAAGTGGCGGCCGACGAGGCCCGCAGGCAGGGGCTCGACGTCAAGGTGGTGGAATTCACCGACTGGACCACGCCTAACGTGGCGCTGGCCGCCGGCGATCTGGACCTGAACTACTTCCAGCACCAGGCGTTTCTCGACAACGCCGTGAAGGAGCGCGGCTACCGGTTTCGCAGCGTTGCGGTGGGCGTGCTGCCCAATATCGGACTGTATTCGGCGCGGATCAAGCGGTTCGAGGACTTGAAGGAAGGCGCGCGCGTCGGTGTCGCCAATGACCCCGTCAATCAGGGGCGTGGGCTGTTGCTATTGCAGAAGGCTGGGCTGATCCGGTTGCGCGATGGCGTGGGTGCGCGCGGCAGCGTCAACGATATCGTCGCCAATCCCAAGAAGCTCCGCTTCGTGGAGGTGGAAGGGCCGCAACTGGTGCGGGCGCTGGACGATGTGGATCTGGCGCAAGGCTATCCGGCGCACTTCGTCAACGCGGGCAAGCCGCAGATCGCCGGGGCCGGCTTGTTGTATTCCGGCTTGGACGACAGCTATTTTGCGATTCGCTTTGTGACGCGGGAGAACAATGCCAACGACGCGCGCGTGGCGCAGTTCGTCCGCATCTATCAACAATCGCCGGCTGTGCGCAAACAGCTGAGCGCCTCGTTTGCCAATAACGACAAGCTTTACAGCCTGCCGTGGACCAAATGAAGCAGAACGACGCCGTGTTTGGCGCCCCGGCATGGTTGCGGCGGGATGGGGCCGCTGCACCCGCCGCCGCGCGCGCGCCAGCCCGCGCTGCGGCGCACGCGAGGGCCACGGCGCAAGCGCACGCCGGCGCCATCCGTTTCGAACAGTTGGGCAAGACGTACTCCAGCGCGGCCGGCCCGGTGCACGCGCTGCGCGATATCGACCTCGATATTCCGGCGGGGGCCATCTTCGGCATCATTGGCCGCAGCGGGGCCGGCAAATCGAGCCTGCTACGCACCATCAATGGCCTGGAGACGCCGACGCAGGGTCGGGTGCTTGTCGATGGCGTCGACGTCGCCACGCTGGCCGGCAAGGATCTGGTGGCCTTGCGGCGACGCATCGGCATGATCTTTCAGCACTTCAACCTGCTGTCGGCGCGAACCGTATGGGACAACGTGGCGCTGCCGCTCAAGGTGGCAGGGGTGCCGCGCGCGCAGATCGACGAGCGCGTGACAGAGGCGCTGCAGTTGGTTGGGCTGGAACACAAGGCGCACAGCTATCCGGGCCGACTGTCCGGTGGGCAGAAGCAGCGCGTGGGGATTGCGCGGGCCCTGGTGCACCGGCCCGCCATCCTGCTGTGCGACGAAGCCACTTCGGCGCTGGATCCGGAAACCACGCATGCCATTCTGCAATTGCTGCGCGATATCCACGCGCGCCTGCGCATCACCATCGTGCTGATCACCCACGAGATGCGCGTGATCCGCGAGATCTGCGATACGGTGCTGGTACTTGAAACGGGCGCCGTCGCCGAATGCGGCCCGGTCTGGCAGGTGTTCGGCGATCCGCGCCACGATGCCACGCGCGCGCTGCTGGCGCCCATGGCGGCGCGCTCGCCCGACGACCTGACACTCCACGCGACGCCGCAAGGTCCCGGCAACTGGCATCGCGTACTGGAACTGCGCATGACCGGCGCGCACCGCGCTCCAGATCTGGCCGCGCTGTTGCATGGGCTGGGCGCTGGCGTCCGGCTGCTGCAGGGCGGCATCGACCGCATCCAGGGCCATACCCTCGGGTCATTACGCGTGGCGGTCCCGGTGTCGCGCGAAGGCGCCCCCGCGCTTCCGGCTGTGCCGGATGCTCACATTACGGAGCTCGGCTATGTCTGCGATGCCGCTTGAGCGATTGTGGCTGGCGCTGCTCGATACGCTGATCATGGTGACGGCGTCCGCCACGTTTGCCGTGCTGGCCGGGCTGCCGCTGGCGCTGCTGCTGATCGTGACGGCACCGGATGGCCTACGGCCCGCGCCGCGTCTGCATCGGGTAATCGGCGCGGTGGTGAACGGTTTCCGGGCCACGCCGTTCATCGTGCTGCTGGTGGCCCTGCTGCCGTTTACGCGGCTGGTGGTGGGCGTCACGATCGGCGTGTGGGCTGCCGTGGTGCCGCTGGCGATCAGCGCCACGCCGTTCTTTGCGCGTATCGCCGAAGTGAGCCTGCGCGAGGTCGATCGGGGACTGGTGGAAGCGGCGCAGGCAATGGGCTGCGAGCGGCGGCATATTCTCTGGCATGTGCTGTTGCCCGAAGCGCTGCCCAGCATCATCGGCGGCTTCACGATCACGGTCGTGTCGCTGATCGGCGCATCGGCCATCGCCGGCGCGGTTGGCGCGGGCGGACTGGGCGACCTGGCGATCCGCTACGGCTACCAGCGCTTCGACACGACCACCATGGCCATCGTGATCGTGATCCTGATTGCGCTGGTAACTGGTGTGCAGGGCGCGGGCGACTGGGCGGTCAGGCGGCTGAGGGCGCGATAGAAGGGATGGGCGCGATGGCGGCTCGCATCGGCCATGGCGTTGAAGCAGAGTGCGGTGCGAGGTGGTGGTTGCGATGTGCCGCTGCCGCCCCGCCAGTAAATCTTCCACGACGAATCGAACCTACATGCGGCGCGGGCCGGGCCAGGTGCCTCAGGTGCCGTCAGCGTCGCATCTGGCGAGGAATGGAATTTGCGTGCGGCTGGCGACAGTAGGCATCGAAAAATCCGCGATCGATGCCATCGAATACTGGAGAACGCCATGTCCAAACACAATCGATGGTTCCGCCCCGGCGTGCGCAACGAAGGCAGCGATTTCGCCGTTCATGACCAGACGGAGGATTTCGGTGGTCCCGAATCTTACCCGCGCCCGTGGGTGGACACGCGGCGCGAGCGGGTCGGCCATCCCGACGCGCATGCGCGCGTGTCGCCAGCCGCCTACGGCATCGCCGAGGACGGTGGCCTGCGCACTGCGCCGGGCCGCGCTGGCTGGCATCGCGCAGCGGACGTCAACTGGCAGGATCGGCACGAGGACGGCGCGCTGCGTCATCGGCCCAGCTTTGGAGGCCGACCGGCGAGCGTGCCGCGCGAATCCGACCGGGGTTACGACGATGCGCCATATCGATCCCGGCCGGTCTGGCCCAAGGGATACGAACGTGCGGACCCGCGCATCTGCGACGACGTCTGCGAGCGCCTGGCCGACGACGTGCGTCTGGACCTGCGCGAGGTAGAGGTGAACGTGGCGGGCGGCGTGGTCACCCTGACCGGCGAGGCGTGCGACCGTAACCAGAAGTTGCGCATCGAGGAGATTGCAGACCATGTCGCCGGCGTGAAGGACGTCGACAACCGGCTGCGCGTGCGGACATCGCGATCCGAATGACGATGCCACACGCTGCCAGCACGCCGATTGCACCGCTTCCACCCCAGTCGCTCATCGGCCAAACCTTTCAACGCGCTCTGTTCTGTGCGGATACCGGCTATGCGTTGACGCCACTTTCATAACGATTGGTGCATCGCAAAATCCCCCAGCCCCGAAGTTTTCGGGGCTTTTTTCATGCGCGCGTTGCCTGTGTTGCGCTGCATCGCAACATCGAATCATTGCTTTCAATGAGCTTAATGCGGCGATTTATCACCTTGACATTGCGTCCTGCGAAGTCTTACGCTGCCGACCTTGTATAGAAGACGTTCGCATATAGAACGCGGGTTCGATATGCGGTCATTTCGAA
Source organism: Cupriavidus sp. GW822-FHT06G04 (assembly GCF_058799075.1). Classification (NCBI taxonomy): domain Bacteria; kingdom Pseudomonadati; phylum Pseudomonadota; class Betaproteobacteria; order Burkholderiales; family Burkholderiaceae; genus Cupriavidus; species Cupriavidus sp. GW822-FHT06G04. The sequence goes on from NZ_JBXALD010000003.1 coordinate 195,727, forward strand.
TTTAGGAGACACGCCTTGAACAAGGTCGCCGGGTTCTTTACGGAACTGATGCGCCGGTATTTGCCGGACCCCTTTGTATTTGCCATCGGCCTCACGTTGTTGAGCATGGTGATGGCTATGCTGGTGGAAGGCCAGGGCGCCAGCGCGGTCATCATGAACTGGGGCAAGGGGTTCTGGAACCTGCTTTCGTTCACCACCCAGATGGCCGTGATCCTGGCGATGGGCTATGTGCTCGCCACTGCGCCGCTGGTGGACCGATTCCTCGACAGCATCGTGGCGCGCGTGCAGACGCCGCGCGGCGCCATCATCGTCGCCACACTGGTGGGAGGTATCGGCAGCTATCTGAACTGGGGCTTCGGTCTCGTGATCGGCGGCATCATCGCGCGCAAGCTGGCGCTCAAGGTCAAGGGCGTGCATTACCCGCTGATCATCGCATCGGCGTACAGCGGCTTCACGATGTACGGACTGGGTCTGTCGGCCAGTATTCCGGTGCTGATCTCCACGCCGGGCCATCCGATGGAAAAGCTGATGGGCGTGATCGCGCTGAAGGACACGATCTTCTCGACGCCGATGCTGCTGACCAGTCTCGCCGTGATCGTCACGCTGCCGCTGCTCAATGCGATGCTGCACCCGCGCGATACCCGCGACGTGGTGGAAATCCGCCAGGAAAATATCGCCGAAGACGGTCCCGCGGCAGGCGGCCATAGCATGGGCATCGAAAACACGCTGGCCGCTCGCATGAACAACAGCCGCGTACTGAGCCTGCTGATCGGCCTGTGCGGCATGGCGTACGCGGTGCTGTACTTCACGCAGGGCGGCACCCTGGACCTGAACCTGATCAATTTCCTGATCCTGTTTATCGGCGTGCTGCTGCTGGGCACGCCCGCCAACTACGTTGCCAAGCTCAACGAAGGCATCAAGACGATTTCGGGCATCATCCTGCAGTATCCGTTCTATGCGGGCATCATGGCGGTGATGGCGGGCTCGGGACTGGTCGATACCATCTCGCGCGTGTTCGTCGATATCGCCACGCCCCAGACGCTGCCGTTCTGGGGGCTGGTCAGCTCGTTCGTGATCAACTTCTTCGCGCCGTCGGGCGGCGGGCACTGGGTGATCCAGGGGCCGTTCATGATCGACGCGGCCAAGGCCATTGGCAGTTCGGTGGCGCAGACGTCGATGTCGGTGATGCTGGGCAATGCCTGGAACGACCTGGTGCAGCCGTTCTGGATCCTGCCGGCGCTGGCGCTGTCCCGGCTCAAGCTCAAGGACGTGATGGGCTACACCGTGATCATGATGTTCTGGGTAGGCGCGATCTACATCGCGGCGCTGCTGGCCTGGGGCATGCTCACGCACTGACGTAGCGTCGTACCGCCATACCGCAGCCAACTGACAAGGAGACTTTCGCATGCCGTATTTCATCGAGACGTTCGACAAGCCCGATCATCAGCACGTGCGCCAGGCCAACCGGCCCGCGCATCTCGATTTCCTCGCGGCCAACAAGGCGCTGCTGCTGGCCTGCGGCGCCAAGCTCAACGACGACGGCACGGATGGCGGCGGCGGCGTCTACATCGTCGACGTCGATTCTCGCGAGGCCGCGCAGGCGTTTATCGAGCGCGATCCGTTCCATACGGCCGACCTGTTTGCGCAGGTGAAGATCGTGCGTTGGCGCAAGGCTTATCTGGACGGCGTTTGCCACATCTGAAGCGCGGACGGCAGTCATGAAACGATGGAAGCAACGGCCCGAAGGCGCCAATTGGGGCGACTTTGGCGATGACGACCAGCTAGGCCGTCTCAATCTGATCACCGCCGAGCGCGTGCGCGCGGCCGCGCAGGAAATCCGCACCGGCCGCACGTTCTGCCTGTCGCTGCCGCTCGATTTGCCGGGCGGCAACGTGCTGAATCCGCGCCGCCATCCGCCGGTGTTGCGCCCGACGTTCCGAGACGACGTGGCCTATGTGAATTTTCCGCTGGCCAAGGTCGATCCGCGCGCGCTCGATGTGCTCAGCGACGATCAGGTACTGCTGTCGATGCAGTACTCGACGCAATGGGACTCCCTGGCGCACGTCGGCGCGTTGTTCGACGCCGACGGCGATGGTGTGGCCGAACGCGTCTACTACAACGGCTTTCGCCCCAACACCGATATCGTCGGCCCGGTGGACTACGCGGAAGCCGATGCATTCGCGGCGCATCCGTGCGGGCATGATCACAGCCACGCCGACGCGCTCGGCATCGAGACATTCGCCGCGCATGGCATCCAGGCCCGCGGCGTGCTGGTCGATCTGGCCGAGCACTATGGCCGTGAATGCCGCACGGTCGGTTATGACGACCTGATGCGTGTCATCGATGCAGACGGCCTGTCGGTCGGCAGCGGCGATGTTCTCGTGCTGCGCACCGGGTTTGCCGAAATGCTGGTCGAGATGGCCGGCAAGCCGGACGCCGAGCTGCTGCACAACAGTTGCTGCGCGCTCGACGGGCGCGACGAGCGGCTGCTGCAATGGATCACCGATTCGGGCATCGCAGCCATCGCGGCGGACAACTATGCCGTGGAGCGCTTTCCGGCGCGCGCGGTGGCGGCAGACAAGGGCCCGGTGCCAATGCTGCCGTTGCATCACCATTGCCTTTTCAAACTGGGTTTGCCGTTGGGCGAGCTCTGGTATCTGCGCGACCTGGCGGCGTGGCTGCGTGCCGAGCGCCGTCATCGCTTCTTTCTGTCGGCGCCGCCGCTGCGCCTGCCCGGCGCGATGGGATCGCCGGTCACGCCGGTGGCCACCGTCTGATGTCCCGATGTTTTCGTCGTCCCCCGATCCACACGATCCATACGATCCAATAGGAGCCTGCCATGCTGTTCATGGTTGAAATGACCGTCCGTATCCCCCAATCGCTCGACCCGCAAGTGGCAGAGAAGATCAAGGCTGACGAAAAGGCGTATTCGCAGCAGCTGCAACGCGAGGGCAAGTGGCGTCATCTGTGGCGTGTGGCCGGCCTGTACGCCAACGTCAGCATCTTCGATGTCAAGGACGCCGACGAGCTGCATGCGCTGCTGACTGCGCTGCCGCTTTATCCGTACATGGAAATGAAGGTCACCGCGCTGGCGCAGCACGGCTCGGCAATCGCCCAGAACTGAGGAGAGGATCGCCATGCCGTTTGCCGAGCTTTCCGACGTCACGCTGCATTACCGGCTCGATGGCGACGAAAGTCTGCCGGTGCTGATGCTGTCCAATTCGCTGGGCACCAGCTTCGAGATGTGGCAGCCGCAGATTGCCGCGCTGACGCAGCACTATCGCGTGCTGCGTTACGACACGCGTGGCCATGGTCAGTCGTCGGTTACCGAGGGGCCGTACAGCATCGCGCAACTGGGCGGCGATGTGATCGCGCTGCTCGATTACCTGAAGCTTTCGCGTGTGCATTTCTGCGGCCTGTCGATGGGCGGCATCACCGGGATGTGGCTGGGCCTGCACCATGCGGATCGCCTCAACAAGCTGATCCTGTGCAATACCGCCGCGTATATTGGACCGCCGGAAAACTGGACCAACCGCGCCGCAGCCGTGCAACGCGATGGCGTGGCATCGATTGCCGCTGCCGTGGTCGACAAATGGCTGACACCCGATTTCGCCGCGCAGCAGCCGGAACTGGTGCAGCACCTGCGCACGATGCTCGGTGCTACCGACGCGCGCGGCTATGCAGCCAATTGCCTTGCTGTGCGCGATTCCGATCTGCGCGAGCAGATCCAGCGCATCGTCACGCCGACGCTGGTGATTGCCGGATCGGGCGATATTCCCACGCCGCCCGCCGATGGACGCTATCTGGCCGACACCATTCCCGGTGCGCAGTACGTGGAGCTGTACGCCGCGCATCTGTCGAACCTGCAGCAGGTGGACGGTTTCACGCAAGCGGTGCTGAAGTTTCTGGCTGCCTGATGGCCGATCGGTTGTAGCATCGTCGCCTGACTGATTTCGCGAGGACAGGTTGGCGATGGGCTTCAGAGGGTGGCAGTGGACGATGGCGTTGCTGGGCGTGGTGCTGCTTGGCGACGCCATTGCCTTGATGGGCTTGGGGCTGTTCAATTTCGGCGTGGTGCTGCCGGCGCTGATCGGCGTGGCCGCGCTGTGGCTGGCGTGGCGCTGGCACGCGTTGGCGCGCTGGCGAGCCGCGCGGCCGCATAGGCAATGGCTGTGGCGCGCGGGCTGGATTGGCTTTGCCGTCTGGCTGGCGACGGTGGCGCTGTTCTTCCGTTTCATCGGCGGCCGCATCGACGCGCCGGCCGAACGCACTACCGGTGCGGCGGCCATCGTCGTGCTTGGATCGGGCACGCCGCATTGCACGGCGTCGCCCACGCTGGCGGCGCGGCTGGACAAGGCGCTCGCACTGGCACAGCGGATGCCCGCGATTCCGGTCGTCGTCAGCGGCGGTCAGGACTTCGGCCTGCATTGCAGCGAAGCCGACGTGATGGCGGACTATCTCGTCGCGCGCGGGATCTCGCCGCAACGGCTGGTGCGCGAGGATCGCAGCACCAGCACCGACGAGAACCTGCGGTTCAGTCGCCAGTTGCTGGCTGCTCAAGGCATCGACGCCAATGCGCCGCTGCTGTTGGTGACCAGCGATTTTCATGTCATGCGCGCCGAGCGCATCGCACGCAAGGCCGGATTGACCGCCGTAACTGGCGTCGCCGCGCCCACACCGCTTTATCTGCGCTATAACGCGTGGCTACGCGAATATTTCGCGTACATCAGCGGTTGGCTGCTGCGCGAATTCTGAGCGCCGGCCGCTCAGGCCGGCATGCCGAAGCGATCGGCCCGCGCCATCGGCCAGTATTTCTCCCACAGGCTGAAGCGCAGGTTGCCGTTGACCAGATCGCCGGGCTGCAGGAAATCGAACAACTCGGACATCGGCTTGACCTCGCTCGGCGATACGCGCCTGACGATATGATGCGGCGTCAGTTCCGCCGGCGAATGCAGGCCGGCGGCCTGCAGCAATTCCTGTAGCGCATGCACGGTGTGGCGATGGAAATTGGCCACGCGTTCCGCCTTGTCCGGCACCACGATGGCGCGCTGGCGAACCGGATCCTGTGTGGCAACGCCCACCGGGCAGCGGTCCGTATGGCATTTCTGCGCCTGCACGCAGCCCAGCGCGAACATGAATCCGCGCGCGGCGTTGCACCAGTCCGCGCCCATCGCCAGTGTGCGTGCGATATCGAATGCACTGATCAGCTTGCCGCTGGCACCGATGCGGATCCTGCTGCGCAGATTTGCGCCGACCAGCGTGTTATGCACCAGCAGCAGGCCTTCCTGTAGCGGCACGCCGATGTGGTCGACAAACTCCAGCGGCGCCGCGCCGGTGCCGCCCTCGGAGCCATCCACGACAATGAAGTCCGGCAGGATGTTCGATTCCAGCATGGCCTTGACCACGCCGAAGAAATCCCACGGATGGCCGATGCACAGCTTGAAACCGGTGGGCTTGCCGCCAGACAGGTTGCGCAGACGATCGACGAACTGCAGCAATTCCAGCGGCGTGGAGAATTCGCTGTGCGCCGCGGGCGAAACGCAATCGACGCCCATCGGCACACCGCGCGTGGCGGCGATTTCCGGCGTGATCTTGGCCGCGGGCAGCACGCCGCCGTGTCCGGGCTTGGCGCCCTGAGACAACTTCACCTCGATCATCTTGACCTGCGGGTCGGCCGCCTGCCGCGCAAACAGTTCGGGATCGAAGCTGCCATCGGCGCGCCGGCAACCGAAGTATCCCGACCCCAGTTCCCAGATCAGGTCGCCGCCCTCGGCGCGGTGATAGGGCGAGATCGATCCCTCGCCGGTGTCATGCGCAAAGCCGCCGATTTTGGCGCCGCGATTGAGCGAGCGGATCGCATTCGCGGACAGCGCGCCAAAGCTCATCGCGGACACGTTGAACACTGACATCGAATAGGGCTGCGCACGGTCGGCGCCCACCGTCACGCGGAAATTGGCCGATGCGATGCGCGTGGGCGCCAGCGAATGGCTGATCCATTCGTAGCCGGGACGCTTGACGTCGAACTCCGTGCCGAACGGGCGGCTGTCGACTTCGTTCTTGGCGCGCTGGTACACCAGACTGCGCTGCGCGCGCGAGAAGGGCGCCTCCGAGGTGTCGTCCTCGATGAAGTACTGCCGGATTTCCGGGCGAATGAACTCCAGGAAGAAGCGTGCGTGACCCCAGATCGGGTAGTTGCGCAGGATGGCATGGCGTTGCTGCGTCATGTCGCGCACGCCCAACAGGCACAGCGCAAGCGGCGCCGCCGCCCACCACCACGACAGGCGATGTGTGGCGGCCAGACAGACAAGAACAATCAGGCCGCAGGCCGACAAGGCCAGGGCGCCGTAACGACGCTCGATCATGGGGAGACTCGTTCGATTTTTGGATAACCCCGGATGATGGCGCTTCGGTAGGGCAATGTGAAGTCTCTGCGCTGGGATTCGCTGTTTCGGAAATGGGATAAATAATGCTATTAACCGCCATGCGTTTGACGAAACCATGAAGACGCGGCGCTTCTTATGAAGCGTCGCGTTTTTTAGCGACATGACGAGGCTCCGATAATCCCCAAAGAATTGCCAGCGCTTGTTCTTCTCGACTGGGCCGCGGCCGAATTTGCGCGGCGCAACGCGACACCGATGCAATGTCTGCGGTCGCGCTCAGACCAGCAGCATTACCAGCAGCACGACGGCCAGCAGCGCAACATAAACAATCGCATGGATGCGGTCAGGAATCCGGCCGATAAACGGACTTGCCAGCCGGATGCCGGCCCACGATCCCAGCGCCAGCGTGGCAAACGCCATCACGTCGACATAGCCCGCGTGGCCAGGGCCCAGCGCGGCACCCTGCCGCCATGCCAGCGCGACATAGGTGACTGTGCCCGCGATTGCCATCGGCAGCGACAGCGGGTTGGCCATGGCAGTGGCCTGCGTCATGGTTGCGCCGCGTCGCCGCATCAGCGGCACCGTCATCACGCTGCCGCCGACGCCCAGAAACGACGCGATGGTGCCGATTGCGACGCCGATGGCGGCCGTGGCGCCGCGTGACATCGGCGGCGCGGCCTCCGGCGATCCGTTCATAAAGCCGGGGCGCAGCGTGCTGTCCAGGATGGTGATTGATAAATAGCCGACAAAAGCCCAGCGCACCCATGCGCCGCTGAGCCAGGTTGCCGCGGCCGCGCCAAGCACGGCGCCCACGGCGATATAGCCACCGAGCATGCGTGCCTGGCTCCAGTCGACATTGCGCGCGCGATGATGGCGCCAGGTTGCCAGCGAAGCGCCGAAGATCATCACGCATGTGGAGGTTGCAACCGCGATGTGCATGGCCGCGGCACCTGCCGCGCTGTCGGGACCGTGCAGTGTCCTGAGCATGGCGTAGAGCAGTGGCACCACCACAAAGCCGCCGCCGAAGCCGAACAGCACGGTTGTCACACCCGCCAAGCCACCGCAAGCCAGCAATACCGCATACATAGCGTCTCCCAAGTTGTTTCGAGCCGTCACGATAGACGCTGCGGCGCTGGCCGGCCTGCGAATGATGGACAATAATCTTCGTTCTTCAGCCAACCAGAGCGGATCGCCCCCCATGCTCAACATCGCTCTCGACAGCGTCGACGACAGCCCTTGCGCGGCGCTGGCCATTGGTACCGACTATGCGTTTGGCACGATGCTGGACACCCATCGTCACCGCCGCGCGCAGTTTCTCTACGGCATGAGCGGGCTGATGGAAGTTGGGACCGACGACGGCGCGTGGGTGGTGCCGCCGTACACGGGCGTGTGGATTCCGCCCGAGACGCCACATCGCGTACGAATGAATGGCGTCAGCACGCGCAGTGTCTACGTGCTGCCGCAAGCGTCGCCGCGACCCTTCGACGGTTGTGAAGTGCTGGTGGTCAGCCCGTTGCTCCATGAATTGCTGCTGGCATCGGCCGGCGTGCCGGCCCACTACCGCCCGCAAAGCCGCGATGGCGCGCTGATGCGGCTGATTCTGCACGAGCTGGCCGCCGCGCCGACACTGCCGCTGTTTGCGCCGATGCCAAGGCATCCGCAACTGGCCGAGCTTTGCGCCGCGCTGCTGGCCAGGCCCGACATCCGTATGTCGCCCGACGACTGTGCGCGGCAGCTAAACATCAGTCCACGCACCTTCAGCCGGTTGTTCAGGCAGCAAACGGGCATGGCGTTTGGCGCGTGGCGCCAGCAGGCGTGCCTGCTGGCGGCATTGTCGCGCCTGGCGGCGGGCAACTCGGTCACCGCCGTCGCGCTCGACCTCGGGTATGACAGCCCCAACGCGTTTTCCACGATGTTCCGCAAGGCGCTGGGCGCACCGCCGTCGGCCTTTCAGCCCGGCTCCCGCTGAAAACCGACGCGCGCGATGGCGCTTCCTATAATCGATCGACCACCATCTGCCGGAGTGCTCGATGCCCGCTTCCGATCACTTTGACGCCATCCTGATCGGCACCGGTCAGGCGGCGCCCGCGCTGGCCGGTCGACTCGCCGCGGCCGGCATGTCGGTCGCCGTGATCGAGCGCGATCTGGTGGGCGGCACCTGCGTCAACGTGGGGTGCACGCCGACCAAGGCCATGGTGGCGAGTGCCTATGCGGCGCGCATGGCGGCGCGCGCCGCCGAATATGGGGTGATGCTCGACGCAATGCCGCGCGTCGACATGCAAGCTGTGCGTGCGCGCGTGCAGGGCATCGTCGCCAATAGCCGCAATGGTCTGACGCACTGGATCGAGGGCATGCCCCGCACCACGCTGATACGCGGCCACGCGCGTTTCGAAGATGCGCACACGGTGCGCGTGGGCGACCGGACGCTCAGCGCGGAGCGCATCTTCATCAATGTCGGCGGACGTGCGTCGGTGCCGGAAGCGATTCACGGTTTGCCGCAGACGCCGCACCTGACCAACGTCGACATGGTGTCGATGGCTCGCGTGCCGCGCCATCTGGTGGTGATCGGCGGGAGCTATGTCGGCCTGGAATTCGCGCAGATGTTCCGGCGCTTCGGCGCGGACGTCACCGTAGTGGAACGCGGTGCGCGGCTGATCGCGCGCGAGGACGAGGAGGTATCGCTGCAGGTGCGGCAGATACTCGAGGCCGAAGGCGTGACGATTCGCACCGACGCGAACTGCATCACGGTCAGGCCGAATGCAGATGGCGTCGAAGTGGGCATCGACTGCGAGGCTGGCGAGCCTGCGGTGATCGGCAGCGACGTGCTGGTGGCGGTGGGACGCCAGCCGAATACCGATGACCTGGGGCTCGACAACGCAGGTATCCGCACCGATGCGCATGGCTACATCGTGGTGGACGACCAACTGCGTACCAGTGTCGAGGGCGTCTGGGCGCTCGGCGATTGCAATGGACGCGGCGCGTTTACCCACACGGCGTACAACGATTTCCAGATCGTCGCGGCCAATCTGCTCGATGGCGAACATCGCTCGGTGGCCGACCGCATTCCTGTCTATGCGCTCTACACGGACCCACCGCTGGGACGCGTCGGCATGACCGAGGCGCAGGCACGGCAGGCGGGGCACAACGTGCGTATCGGCAAGCGTCCGATGACGCGCGTGGCGCGTGCGGTGGAAAAGGGCGAGGCGCAGGGCTCTATGCGCGTGGTGGTGGATGCCGATACGCAGCGCATCCTGGGCGCCGCGATCCTGGGCCCCGGCGGTGACGAGGCCGTGCACGCGATTCTTGCCACGATGGCTGCCGATTCGCCCTACACGCAACTGGCGCGCACCATGGCCATTCATCCCACCGTGTCCGAGCTGATTCCGACCATGCTCGGCGAACTGTCGCCGTAGGCCGCCGCACTGGCATTCGGCCGGGGCGCCGCAGCACCTGTGCGCGCGCCGAACAACTGCTGTGCGGGCCGCGCCGTTGTTGCGGGACCGGTGCAAACCTAGACTGGCGCCTCGCATTGCCATCCACGAGGAGCTTGTTCCATGACGTTCAGCTTGATTCGCTATTTCAAGATCGCTACCGCAGGATTTTCGCTGGCGGCGGTTGCCAGCGGTGCGGCGCACGCCGGGCCGTCCACACCGCAGCATCCCACCATTCGCACAATGCTGGGCGCCGCGCCGGTCGATCATCTCGATCCCGCATCGACGGCGCTGATTGTCGTCGATTTTCAGAAGGAGTACTTCTCGGGAAAGATGCCGATCGCCGACGGCCCCCGCGCGCTGGAAAACGCGCAACGGCTGGTGGCATTTGCCGATGCCGCGCGCATGCCGGTGTTCCAGATCCAGCATGTGGCGCCGGCCGGTTCGCCGCTGTTCGCGATCGACGGCGACACGGTGCAATTCCAGCCCGGCATGCTGCCGCGCGCGCGCGACATCGTCCTGCAGAAGGAAACGGTGAGCGTGTTTGCCAGCACGGATCTCGACCGCAGGCTCAAGGCGATGAACGTGAAAACCATCATCGTGGCGGGCCTGATGACGCATGCCTGCGTGGCCGGCGCGGCGCGCGATGTGGTGCCGCTCGGCTATCACGTTGTGGTAGCATCCGACGCCTCCGCCACGCGCGATATCGCGCGCGCCAACGGCCAGACCGTGAACAGCGACGCGTTGCATCGCGCCGCGCTGGCGGAGATCGAAGATACGTTTGGCGATGTGATGACCACTGCCGACATCACCCGGCTGCCGCTACGCTGACACGACGCGCTGTCGTCGATTTGTGCGAGATGTGCGATACGCCCCAAGGGGCGTTTTTTGTTTCCGAAGCGGAGTACGCCATGAACCCGTTGCAGTCGATGCGGATGTTCTGCTGTCTGGTGGAAGCCAGGGGATTTTCGGCTGCCGCCGAACGACTCGACATGTCGCATTCCACGGTCTCGCGCCAGCTCAAGCAGCTTGAGGCGTCTGTGGGCGTGCAACTGGTGAACCGCAATACGCGCCGCTTTGCGTTGACCGCGGCCGGCGAGCGCTACTACCAGTACAGCGTAGACATCCTCGCGCGCGTGGAGGCGATGTCGCTGGCCATGACCGACGAGCGGCAGCATCTTGCCGGTGCCTTGCGCGTGAGCGTGCCACTGGCGATCGGCACGCTGGAATTGCAGGATTGGCTGCCCGCGTTTCGCGAGCGCTTTCCCGACATCGCGCTCGAGATGTCATGCAGCGACCAGTTCGTGGATCTGGTGGCAGGTGGATTCGACGTGGCCCTGCGTATCAGCAGCGCGCCGCTGGCCGACAGCAGCCTGATGGCCAAGGTGCTGACGGTGTCCGACACGGTGCTGGTGGCCTCGCCAGGATATCTGGCGCAGCACGGTGCGCCTGAATCGGTCGAGGACCTATCGAACCATCGACTGCTGGTGTTCACCGGCGCAGCCAGCGCCGGCGAGTGGACGCTGGTGGATCACCATGGCAAGACCGAGCGCGTGGCGGTGCATGGCGCGATGTCGAGCGACGCGATTCCCGCGTTGCACGCCGCGGCGCTTGCCGGCGCGGGCATCGCCGCGTTCACCGCCCACACGGCGCACGCGGAAATCGCGCGCGGCGCACTGGTGCGGGTCCTGCCGCAACACCGCATCGGTACCAGCCACTATTACGCACTGTATCCACATACGCGTCACCTGACGCCGCGCGCACGGGCGTTCATCGATTTCATGGCCGGGCACTATGCGGGGCGGTCGTCCCCTCCGGCCGACGATCCGGTGTTTTCGTCCGCAGCCGCTGCGGTCTGAGTCATCGGCGCGCGCGATGCCTTGTCGCGCAGGAATGCGATCAGCGTGGTAACCGCGCGCGTCTGATAGCGCGCCGGCATATAGAGCAGGTACATGGTGGTGCGCAAGAAGGCGAGGTCCTGCGCGGGCAGCGGCAGACGCAGCAGCGTGCCGCGCGCCAGATCCTGCGACACCATGTATTGCGGTACCAGGCCCACGCCAAGCCCCTGCAGGATGGCTTCGCGCAGAAAGAAAAAATTCGCCGACATCAGGCGCGGCCGGATCGGCGGCGTGCCGCCTGCGCTGGCGGCGCGCCCCGCCACATGGAGTTTCTGGCCCGTCAGTTCCGAGGTGATCAGCGGCAGGTCGCGGAACTGGTCGAGCGTTTGCGGCATGCCGTATTCACTGACCAGTTGTGGCGTTGCACAGGCCACGTAATCGACATCGCCCAGGCTGCACGCCACCGCATTGGTCGGCGTTTCGCCCATCACGCGGATCGAAAAATCGACTGCGCCCTTGATCAGGTCTTCGATGTCGTTGTCGAAGATGACATTGAGCGTGATCGCCGGGTACATGGTCATGAATTCGATAAACCAGGCCGACATCGTGTGCTGGCCGAAGCCGCTTGGCACGCTCAGGCGCACCGTGCCGCTCAGGCGCTTGCCCAGGCTCTGCACCGATTCCTGCGCCGCCTGCAACGTGTGGCGGATGGCGCGGCCATGCTCATACAACTGCCAGCCAAGTTCGGTGGGTTCGAGCTGGCGGGTGCTGCGGCGCAGCAGTTCCGCGCCGAGTTGTCGTTCGAAGTGATTGAGCCGCTTGCTCACATTGGCGCGGCTCATGCCCAACTGGTTTGCGGCGCGGCTCAGGTTGCCCGCCTCGATGATGTCGACCAGCAGGGACAGTGCATTTAAGTCCATTGTCAACTCAGAGTATGCATATATCGTGAAAAGTCGTTGCAATTGTCAAACATAAATAACATATGGACAATCTCTCCCCAATCAAACAACCGGACCTCCGCTCAGGAAACGTCTGGGCCGGGGAGACAAGGCATGAATCAAGAACCTGTAGGTGCGCCGCCGCTGCCATTGCCATTGCCATTGGCCGGCGTGCGCGTGCTGGACCTGTCGCGCGTGCTGGCCGGGCCGATGTGCGCGATGGCGCTGGCCGATCTGGGCGCGGACGTGATCAAGGTCGAGCATCCCGGGCGCGGGGACGACACGCGCGACTGGGGCGTTCGAATCGGCACGCGCAACACCTCGTACTTCAATAGCGCCAATCGCAACAAGCGCTCGGTCACGCTGGATCTGCAGAACGAGGAAGGATTGGCGCTGGCTCGCCAGCTTGCCGCCCAGAGCGACGTTGTGATTCAGAACTTCAAGGTTGGCGGCGCGGAAAAGCTGGGACTCGGCTACGAGCAGCTTCGCGCGATCAATCCGCGCCTGGTCTATTGCTCGATTTCCGGTTACGCGCGATTCACGCCCGAGGCGCAGCGCCCCGGCTACGACCTCGTCGTGCAAGGTGAATCCGGCGTCATGGCGACCAACGGCGAAGCAGGGCAGGGCCCGTTGAAATTCGGCGTGGCCGCCGTCGACATGTTTACCGGCATGTACTCCGCGCAGGCCATCCTTGCTGCGCTCTATGCGCGTCAGTCGACCGGCAGCGGACGTCACGTGCAGATGGCGCTGTATGACAGCGGGCTGATGATCACGTCGTACTACGGCATGGAGGCGCTGCTCAAGGCCGGTGACCCGCCCAAGTTCGGCAATGCCCATCCGTCAATCGTGCCTTATGGCGTGTTCGAGGCCGCGGACGGTCCACTGGTGATCACCGTTGGCAACAATGGCCAGTTCCAGCGCTTTTGCCGCGAGGTGATCGGCCGCCCAGAGTGGGCCGAGGACGAACGCTTTGCGACCAACACCGCGCGCTCGGCGCATCGCGACATCCTGCTCGATCAGGTGCGCGAAGCGTTGCGCACGCACACGCGCGCCGATCTGCTGCAACGTCTGACGGCCGCGCAAATTCCCTGCGGCGAAGTGCTCGGCATGCTCGAAGCACTACAGTCCGAACGCACCGCGCAGGCCGGCCTGCTGCACCGCTTCGACGACACCGAAGCCGGTCCGCAAGCGGTACTGGCACCGCCATATGCGTTCGATGGACAACGCATGCCGGTGCGCCGTCCGCCGCCGCATATGGGCGAGCACACACGCGAAGTGTTCAAGGAATTGCTGCAACTCGACGACCCCGCCATCGCCGCGCTACAGGCCAAAGGCGTGATCTGACCACCAGAATTTTTCGATCGACAGGAGACAAGACAATGACCAAGCTGCTGAGCCGCCGACACGTACTCAAGGCAGGCGCTGCCGCGTCGCTGGCCGCGATGATGCCGGCCGCGATGGCCAAGGCCGGATGGCCCGACAAATTCATCAAGATGGTGGTGGCCTTTCCCGCGGGCGGCCCGACCGACACCGCAGCGCGCATCGTGGCGCAGAAGCTGTCCGAGCGCCTTGGCCAGCAGGTCATCATCGAAAACAAGCCCGGCGCATCGGGGTCCATCGGCACGGCGCAGTTCATCAAGAGCCCCGCGGACGGGTACAACCTGTCGATGTTCGGCATGCCCGCGCTGCTGGCGCCGCTGATGTACAAGACCAACGCATACGACGTGAAGAAGGACTTCCTGTCCGTGGCCACCGTCTACGTATTGCCGATGGCCATCGTCATCAATCCTGGCGTCGTGCCTGGCGTGGAGACGCTGCCGGACCTGATCCGCTTTGCGAAGGCCAGCAAGACGCCGCTGAGCTATACCAGCTCGGGCACGGGCAGCTTCGGGCATCTGGCGATGGAGCAGCTCAAGGATCTCGGCGGATTCGACATGCTGCACGTGCCGTATCGCGGCAGCGCGCCGGCGGTGGCCGATCTGCTGGGCGGACAGGTTGGCATCATGTTTGCCGATGTGGTGGCCGCGCTGCCGCATATCCGCGCTGGCAAACTGAAGGCGATCGCGCTGAGTTCGCCGAACGCCCGGCAAATGCTCGCCGGTGTGAAAACCGTATCCGAGCAAGGCTTTCCGGGTTTCGACTTCGATTCGTGGGGTGGCCTGATCGCGCCGCTCGATACGCCGCAGGCCATCGTTGACCGCATCGCGAGCGACACGCGCGAGATCGTCGGCAATGACAAGGAGCTGCAACAGAAACTGATCAGCGCCGGCGCCATCGCATCGTTCCAGGACGGCAAGCAGATGCAGGCGCGCCTCAACAAGGATTTCGACCGCTGGAGCGCTATCGTCAAGAGCAAGGGCATCAGCGCGACCTGAGGGCGACGACGCGGTTGGCATCGTAAACTGCGCGCCGCAACAAGACATCCGGGCGTGCCGACTTGCGCACGGCGGCATTTGCATGCGGCCGTTTTCGCTGCGCTGCGATGCGGGGTGCGGTCAGTGTCTGCAGAAACAATTCAGATCCGCGTCGCAAAACTTCATTACCCCTGCGCGCGAAAACTGCAATAGAGTCGGAAGGTTGGTGCGCCAACCTGCCGGCAGGTCATTGGCGGTCTGCCGCGTGTGATTCCATCCAGGGAGAAGACAACCGTGCTGATCAAGAAGACCGCATTGCTGTTTGCCGTGACAACGCTGGCGTCGATGTCGTGGGGCGCACTGGCTCAACAGGCGCAACCGGCGCCACAAGCTCAACCGGCGCCACAGGCTCAACAGGCGCCAGCCAAGCCCATGAACGCGCAGGAAATGAAGGCGGCCTTTGCAGAGAAATTCCGGCAGGCCGATGCCGACAACGACGGCAAGCTTACCCGGCAGGAGGCAGAGGCCGGCATGCCGGAAGTGGCAAAGAACTTCGACAAGATCGACACCAAGAAGAAGGGCTACGTGACGCAGCGGCAGGTGGGCGCGTATTTCGTGGCCAAGGCCAAGCAACGTCGCACGGCTTCCGATCCGGGATCGTTGAACTGATTCCAGGTCACTCGCCCTAGTAGCCGGCGGGCCCACGCCCGGCCGGTTGCGGTGGTTTCTGTCCTCTGAAGCCGCGAGTACTGTCGCCGCGCGTTAGAGCGGAAACTGCACGTTCAGGCCGAGGAATACCTGGAACTTGGGCACGCCCACGCCGTCGTGCGCCACCGTCCATTGCGGTTCCACGAAGACGTTGTAGGTCTCCTTGCCAGACTTCCAGATCTTGCCGGCGCCGATACCGACCGGCACCGAATAGTTGCCGCGCTTGACGTCGAAATTCCAGGTTGCCGTGCTGCGCAGATACCAGGCGTTGGGCAGGTTGTAGATCACGAACGGCTGCGCGGACACATTGTCCTGCGATGGTCGATTGCCATCGCCAGCAAACGAGCGCTGCCACGTGACCAGGCCGCCGAGCAGGCCCCACTTGTGCGGAGAGATCACGACGCTTGCCAGGCCGGCCTGCCATTTTCCGGTGCCGGTCTGATCGTGCGAGGCGGTGGGAATCGTCAACTGCGGGCCGATGCCGAGTTCGACACCGCCGGCCTTGGTCAGGAACAGGTCAAACAGGTTCAGGTCGCCCAGGCCGGTCCGGCTGCCGCTGGGGGGTACGTTCGGCGACGTGGCGACGGGCATGGTGAAGCGCAGGATCTGCGGCAAGCCAAACAGCTTGTGCGGCAGCGTGCCGCGCAACAGCACCGCGTTGCTCTCCTTGTCGTCCAATCCATAAGAGCGGCCGACATACTGGTCTTGCAGATTCAGCGTGACCATCGGCGACAGCGGATTGTTGGACGCATTCATGTCGTCCGCGGACGGGCCATCGGCAAGCGCCATGGCAGGCAAGGTCAAGCCGGCGAGGGTGGCGGCAACGGCGCAGCGTAAGTTCATCGATTTCTTCAATACGGCCAGCGCGCGATGCGGCTGGCCGGGTTATGTGGAACGCGCCGGGCGACTGCCAGGCGCGCTTTGTCGAACAGTTAGTTCACGCGCCGGATCGGCGCAGGGAACCACTCGCCCTTCTGCACTTCCGCCTTCGGCACGTAAGTGCGGAAGTTCAGCGAGAAGCCCTTGCCCGGGGGCGTCGGCAGCCAGTTGCTTTCGGCCGCATTGGCGGGTCGCGTCGGCGCCAGCCAGATGCTGGTGCTGCCGTCTGCATTGGCCTTCAGCCCGGAATGGTTGTTGAGGTTGTAGCGCTTTGCGGGATTGGGCACGACGCGATAGTCGGGCACGCTGTACAGCGTGACGGACCAGAAGGCATTGACGTGCTTGTCAGGCATGCCGCCCTTGGGAAAGCGGATTTCGTACGTGTTGCTGCCGTTCAGCGGCTGCTTGTCGCTGTCGGCCAGGCCGATGAAATAAATCGCTTCGCTGATCGTGTTGGCCCACAGCCCGCCGTAGTTGACGATGTCGCGCGCCAGCACGTCGTCGCCGAACTTGCCGGCGACATAGCTCACCGACCAGCCGTCCTTCTGCGTGCCAAAGCCCTTGGCGTAGGACAGGAATTCCGGCACGGCTTTGGACTTGATTACTTCGTCGACGCGGGCGCGTGCGGCGTCGCTGCTGTTACGGTACGCCGCCACCTGACGTGCGGCGGCCTGCATGGCGGGCGCCTTCGGCATGGCATCAGGGTACGAAGCCAGCACCGCGTCGAGGTTATCGAAAATCGCGCCGCCGATTGGTGCGTGCGCCGTGAACTTCGGCACCGGCAGCGGCGGCTCGATCTGGATGCCGGCAGGCACGTCGAGCGTGAACTCGCGCTGCAGCTTCTGCGCGACGGCCGGGCTGCGCTGAAGCTCCACGCGCGCCAGCATCTTGGTCTTGGCTGACGGCAGCTCGATCTTCTGCGCGCCAGCCGGGATCGGCGGATTGGTGCCCTTGATCACCAGTGCGAACTTGCCGGACGGATGATTGGGAAAGGTGCGTTCATTGATGTTGGTGATGACCTCGCCCCAACCGTCCAGCAGCTGCGCGGTGTAGTAGCGGCCTTTCACGTGCGGTACGTTGAGGATCACGGCGTGATCCTTATCGGCCGCAATCCACGCTTCCAGATAGGCCACGTCCAGATTCGGATTGACGAATTCTGCAGAGCCCAGCGGGTTGTACTTGATCTTGTTGTAGCCCACTTTTTCGACGTTGATGTCGTAGTTTTCCTGCTGCAGCACCAGATAACGGCCGTACAGGTAGCTCCATGCGCCGACGATCTG
The DNA here is from genome assembly GCF_058799075.1 of Cupriavidus sp. GW822-FHT06G04. Classification (NCBI taxonomy): domain Bacteria; kingdom Pseudomonadati; phylum Pseudomonadota; class Betaproteobacteria; order Burkholderiales; family Burkholderiaceae; genus Cupriavidus; species Cupriavidus sp. GW822-FHT06G04. The sequence goes on from NZ_JBXALD010000003.1 coordinate 213,535, forward strand.
TTCGTCGGTGACGGCTGCCGTGGCGGGCGCCTTGGTGGCCGCCGACGTCGCTGGCGACGGCGTGGCATTCTGAGTCGGGGCACTGCAGGCGCTCAGGCCCAGGACGAGCAGACCGGCGGCAAGCGAGATGGAAAACGGCGTGGGTGTACGCATGATTCTTGGGTTCCGTTGAATGAAAGACGAAATGCGCATGAAGCGCGAATCGTGAATGGGCGGACGGTGCGACGCAAAGCTCCAGGCATATCGGCGCGGAATGCTGCGGGCCCGCGCCTTTGGCGCCAGCCCGCGTCGGTCCATTACGCCGACAACGCCTATCGCGCCTATTACACCTATTGCACCTTGGTGACGACCGGCGGCACCCACTTGTTTTTCAGGATGTCCTCCTTGGGCCAATAGGCGCGCAAAAACAGCTCGAATTCGTCGGCAGGAGCCGGCAGCCAGTTGGCGACCTTGTCCGCAGCGGGGCGCTCGTGCTGGACGTAGAGCGTCAGCGATCCGTCTGCGCCGTACACCAGATCCTTGTTCTTGGTGCCGAGCGAGAATCGATTGAGCGCGTTGGGCGCGAAGAAGTGCGCCTTGTCGTAGAGCGTCATCGACCAGAAGCCATTGACCGGCGGCAGGTTGCCCTTGGCGAAGGTGATTTGGTACGACGAAGCGCCGTTCAGACGTTTCTGGTCGCCGTCGTATTCGGCGCCGTAGTAGGCCGATTCGCGCCGCGGATTGACGAAGATGTTGGCCTTCGCGGCGGCGGCGCGGCTGTAGTAGTCGGTGCCGAATTCCGCGCCGTTCATCGGTGCCACCCAACCGTTACCCACCGGCACGCCCGCGCGCGAGTACTGGTGCATCTCCGTCATCATTTCCTTGTCGGCGTCGATGGCGGCCTGCTTCAGCGTTTCGGCGATGCGGGGATCTTTTGCGGCGGCGTCCAGCAGCGAGCGGAACCAGCCGTACAGCGCTTCTTCGCCCGGCTGCGGTGGCACTTCCTTCATCACGGCGGGCAGCTCGGCAAAGAATGCTTCCGGCTTGACCCACTGGGTCTCGGCGCCGCTACCTTGCTTGCCTCCGGCCGGGTCTGCCAGCGTCGGCATCTTCGACCAGTCCTTGCTCTTCATCTTGCCGTCATATTCGCTCAGCGGATACGCCATGATCTGGCTGACCAGCGGCTGCACGGCCTTGCGGTCCTCGGCGGTGTCGTCCAGGAATGCGCGCGGAATGATGTAGGCGATGTTGGTCGGCGAGCGGAACACAGCCTTGATGCCCTTGGGCACGGTGCCTTTCCAGTCCGGGCCCACTACCATGTAGAAGCCGGGCTTCGAGCCATACATCTTGCCCACGCCGCCCAGCGTGTCGGTGCGCTGATTGCCGAGCTGATATACCCAGAAGCGGTTGCCGAAATCGGGCACCTGGAATACGGCCGGTCCCTTATCGAGCGAGAAAATGCCGAAGCCATAGACAACATCCTGATTCGGCGTGGCAACCGCGCGTTCTTCAGGCTTGATGTAATCGGTCAGCATGGTCAGCGAATTCAGCGGCGCCACCGGCAGCACGCCATCGCCGAGACCGTTTTCCGGAACCTTGGAGAAAACCAGATGGCGGTTGTGCAGATTGACCAGCGGCCAGCCCCATACGTAAGCCATCTTCGCGAGGTTGCGAATGTACGAGTCGGGCATGCTGGTGCCCGCAACGGGGCCGGGCGGCACGGTCTTGCTGACGGCGGCGGGGGGCTTGGCGGTTTGCGCCAGGGCCATCGGCGGGGCCGCGAGCAACAGCGATGCGGCGGCGATAAGCGTGCTATGCACAACGAGGTCGAAGCGATCGGAACGGAAACGGAGCATGGCGAACGGCACCCATTCTATGAGATGCGCTATGTTCTCCCAACGCCGTACCGATGAGAATTTAGAATAACTTCGCCGCGATATTAGAAAATTCGTTGTGGTGGGTGGCTGCAACGCTTTTGCGGATTTTACTTGACGCATGCGGTGAAAATGCCTGCGAATAATCGTGAATTCGCCGCCGGCATGCCACCATTTCCGCTTCGCAAATCGGTCGCTATGCGGTTATCGATTCTGATTCTTCTGCAAATTCGAGACGATTTCCGCCCAGCGCCTTGGCGCGATAAAGCGCCCGGTCGGCGGCGGCAAGTCCATCGGCAAGCATAGGCACGCTGTCCTGATAAAGCGCCATGCCAATGCTGACGGTGGCGGGGACGTCCATGCCGTCGACGTGCTGCGCAATGGCCTCGGCGAAACGACGCGCCACGGCTTCGCCGACATCCTTTGCGTTGCGCGCCTTGTCCGCATGCAGCAGGGCGGCAAATTCTTCTCCGCCGATCCGTGCAAAAACCGCATCTTCGCCCATCACGCCCCGTGCAATATCTGCAAACGCCTTCAATACGCGGTCGCCGATTGCGTGGCCGTATACGTCGTTGATCGCCTTGAAGTGGTCGAGGTCGAACGCCAGCACCGCAAGCGGACCCCGGCCGCCGCGACTGTCAACCAGGCGCGCACCGTGTTCGAAGAACCAGCGGCGATTGCCAAGCCGTGTCAGATAGTCGGTTTGCGCTTCCAACAGTAGCTGTCGATGCGTTTCCTCGCGGATCAGCTTGAGCAGCGCCATCGGCAGGACAACGGAATAGAGAACCCCTTCATACACCGTGATCTTACTGGCCATCGATTGCAGCGCCGGGCCGTAGTGGGCCACCAGCCACGGCAGCACGAATGTCCGGGCGACATAGAACGATGCGTGCACGCTGGTAACCGCCACGATGATGTGGCGCGCATGCAGCGGCTTCATCGCATCGCACTTGTACATTTCCCACGCGGTCATCGCGCTGATCAGCCCGATCGGCAGCGCGCTGACATGGAACCAGACAAGGTCCTGCCAGCGTGTGCCGGAAACGGCCCAGACCAACGCCATGACCACGAGCACGGCGAGCGACGCGGCGCGGTACTGCCGGCCACGCAGCGATGCCACGCCTCCCAGCACCAGCAGATAGCCGCTGAGCATGATCAGGTTGCAGAGGGCCGATCCGAGCACGCCGGGCAGGCTGCGTCGCATCAGCGCGGCGGCGCAGCCCAGGGCCAGCGTAGCGAACCCCGCGGCCAGAATCCGCAGCGACCTGCCACGCGTCGGATTGGACCGTTGCTCCCAGAACATCATCGCGGCGCTGGCGAGCAGTGTGCCGGTGGCAAGCAGATAAAGGGTGAGGAGGTCGACGTACATCGGAAATGTAAAGACATTGCGCCGAGTTGGATCGCGGCCGCCGGCGGATTTTACGTGGGAAATCGGTCGAGCCTGCCGCAGGCGGAAAGCGAGCACTGGGGGCCTGACAGGCGAGCGCTGGAGAACGGCGAGGATGCCGCCGCCGCTGCGATCGCACCAATGGTTGGCGTGGGACTACAACGGGTGCGGCAAACGCGGCGACGGTGGGTTTTGCGGAAGCCCGGTCATTCGTCGAGCCGGCGCATCAAACCAAAGCATGATTTGTCCCAACAAATCGACTATTGGGGAACAACCGAGGTACGAATGCGCTGCGTGACGGCCCTGCATACCATGTGTTCACGGGCTTGCGCCGCAGGCCCCGGCGGAGGCTCCGGCATGGAGCCCGCCTTTCACAGATGAGATGGCATTCAGGAGTTCACCATGATTGCAAAACACATTCTGCCAGTCGTCGTGGCATGCGGCATTGCCGCCGTCAGTGCGATTGCCTCGGGCATGGCAAACGCTGCCGAGCCAGCCAAGCATCAGGCCTCGCAAGCTCACCAGACGTACAACATCGACCGTGCACGCGATGTATACACCGAAGGCGCGCGCTACATCGTGCCGCCTGCCGATCAGGGGCGCTTCATTCGCACCGGGCAGGATCTGAGCGGTGTCTCTGCGCCTCCGGGCAACGCGCCGGCATGATAGCGGAGCCGGAGTTCGGCGCCCCTCTCGCCGCAGGCGCAGAGGGGCCAGCGCGGCCGACAGGCCGCCGGCTCGCGTCGCATTTCGTACTGGGGGCCGCGTGGTGCGGCCTGTGCGCGGCAAGCTGCGCGATGGCCTATGTCACGGCGATATGGTCGGTGACGTGAAATTGCGCAGTCGGACCGTGCAGCCAGTTCCGGTATCGGGATGGCGCGAGCGGACCGGCAGTCAGGCCGCCGCCTGTTCCGCGCGCTCGTCGTCCGCGGTACGCAGCGGCAGGCGCACGATGATCCTTGCTCCGCCTTCCGGCGGCGATTCGGCCTCGATGCTGCCGCCGTGCGAGACCACGATGTTTCGGCAGATCGACAGCCCCATGCCCATGCCGTCAGCCTTGGTGGTGAAAAACGCATTGAAGAGCCGTTCCATCGCCTGCGCCGGAATGCCAGGGCCAGTATCGCTGACCACGACCAGCACGGTGTCGCCGGGCAGCACCCGGCTGGTCAGCGTCAAACGGCGACGGCCCGCCACGCTCGACATCGCCTGAGCGGCATTCACCATCAGATTGACCAGCACCTGCTGCAGTTGCGTGCGGTCGCCGTAGATGCGCGCGTCGTCGGCATCGAGATCGACGATCGCCGCTACCTGGTGGTCCTGCAGTTCGCGGCGCACCAGCTCGAGCGAATCGGCGATCAGCCTGTCGACCGCGATGTCGACGTACTTCGGTTCCGATTTCTGCGCCAAGGCGCGGATCTGGCGAATGATGTCGCTGGCGCGCGTGGCGTCGCGTATCACCTGTTCGATCGATTCGGTCGCCTCGGCAATCTCCGGCTGCGCACGCTGCAGCCAGCGCAGCGCAGACCCGCCGCAGGTGACGATGGCCGCCATCGGTTGCGTGACTTCATGGGCGATCGATGCGGCAAGCTGGCCCAGCGTTGTCACGCGCGATACATGCGCCAGTTCGGTCATGGTGCGATGCAGGGCCTGCTGGGTGTGGAAGGCGTTGGTGATATCCATCAGCGCGCCCACGTAGTCGTGCTGGTCTCCCATCGGGCCGGTCCGGCGCGCCACCAGGTGCACATATCGCGTAGCGCCATCGGGCATCAGCAGGCGATGCTGCAGGTCCACGGAAGGCGTGCCGCCCAGCATGGCGCCGTGGACCCGCTGCACTTCGGCCAGGTCGTCGGGATGTACACGCGCCAGCACCATGCTGAAATGCGGCTTCTCGCCCCGCGGGTAGTCGAAGATGCGATAGGTCTCGTCGGACCATGCCATCGAATTCGCCGGCACGCGGATGGCGATGCTGCCGGTATGGCTCAGGCGCTGCGCTTCGGCCAGAAACGCTTCGCTGCGTGCCAGCGCCGCCTCGGTGCGCCGGCAGCGCTCCATGTCGGCCAGGTTGCGCAGGGCCAGCAGCGTGGTGGTGCCGATTGCCAGCAGCGCAAACAGGAAGCGGGCCAATTGGCCATGATCGGTGTCGGGATTTGGCGAGCACGCATACGCGATCACGGTCAGCACCAACGCCGCGCCCGCGGCGATCCGCGTGGCACGGATCGATCCGGTCAGCGCCGTCAACAGTATCACCAGCACGTAGACCACCGCGACGGCGAAATCCAGAGGCGTGAATGCGTCGATGACGAACACACAGACGCTCAGCGCGCCAGATACAGCGAAAAGCAGCCGATTGGTGGTTGCGTTGTACATGCCCCTGCCGTTCACCTCTTGCTTGTTTTTGCAGTCACGCACCCGGTACCGGGGCATGTTCCGCAGCCAATATTAGCCCTGAATGACTGCTCGATAAATCATATGAAAGTATGAGTGATGTCTGGGCATTTTTGAAAGTATCGTCGTGCGGCAAAATCCCGGCCGTCGATGATGCGCCATGATGGGCCATATCGCATCGGTCGGGATGCTGGATGGTTCGGCGGCCGCGCCGTGGATGGCATGGCGGGCCTGGCGGCCGCCGTTCTGGGTCCGGCGGCGCGTGGCAGGGTAAAGATGGTGCGTCAGCGCGCCGTAGGCGCGGCGATAACGAGGCAGGCCTCGTGCATGGCTTGAGCCCGGATCATGGCGTCGGCATTGAGCGCGGGCGTGCGGGTGCGTTGCGGCCGGTACACGGTGTCGGCCTTTGCGATCGGCTGGCCGGTCAGCGCGCATACGCCGGCCGCGCGCGCCAGGCCAAGCGTCCAGACCTGTGCGCCGTAGCGGCAGTGCGTCGCATCGCGCCAGCTCACTACCGCCGTGGTTGCGCTGGGTCGTTCGATGACGGTGACGATGGGCGCGTGGGCGCGCGCCGCGTGGGCGCCGTCCCCGGTGCACGACGCGCGCAACGCGCTCTGCGGATGCAGCAGGGCGATTGTATGGAGCCACGCATGGCATGCGGCGTCGTGGGTTTCGGCATGTTCGCGGCGGCTGGGCCGCGCAGTCAGGGTATCAACCATGTGAGGGCTCCGCGTGAGAGGTGACCTTGACACGCCACGAGTAGGGCGTGTGACCGACAAACCGTTTGAACACCGTGGTGAAGTGCGCCTGGGATCGGAACCCGCAATGCATGGCTACTTCAAGCATGCTGCCGCGGCCATGGCGCAGCAGGTCCTGCGCGTGTTCGATGCGCCGGCGCACCAGGTACTCGTGCGGCCGCATGCCGGTGCTGAGCCGGAATTGCGCGGCAAAGTACATGCGCGTCAGGCCGGTGCTGCGTGCGATGTCGGCAAGCCCGATCGGTGCGGCCAGGTTGGCATCGATGAATTCCATCGCACGACGCAGACGCCATTGGGGCAGCGCGATGCGCGCGCGCGCGGCCGATGCGGCGCGCTGGAAATGGTTTGCCACCACGCGGGCCACGATCGCCATGGCCACGCTATCGGCGAAGATCCGGCCCAGCCCCGGGTCCTGCGCGTGCGCGACGGCCAGGCCCTGGCCCAGCCGCTCCAGCGCGGGATCAGCGTAAAGGGACGGATCGTCGATACGCGCCGCATCGTCGGGCTCTTCGCCAAACTGGTCCAGATAGCACGCGTCCAGCACCGCTTGCGGGACGAACAGGTGCAGGACATCGCTGGCGCTGCCATAAACGGCGCTGGCCGCCGTGCCGGGGGCGGTGACCTGGATGGCGCCAGCGCTGACGCGTCCGTCGAGGATCAGCTTGCCGCCGCATACCAGCCGCATCGACGTGGACCGCAGCACCAGCGTGATGCAATGGCGCTCGGGATCGCCGGGGTGGGACACCGATACCGGGGCGTCGCCGTCGCTGGTCCAGCGCGACACCACAATGGCGTCCTGCCGCGACGCTGCGCCCGGGGGCTGGCGCCACTGCCGTTCGCGCTGGACAAAGCCTGGTGCGGGCGCCGGGCCTCTGCCTGGCGTTGCACCCGAACGGCGCATCCCGCGCTGGAGGGGCGCGGGCAGTTCAGGTTCTATGGTCGATGCATGTGTCATTACAAGCTCCCCTGGCGGCTACTGACGTGTCGATTAACCAGATCGTAGAAGCGGCGCGGGTTGCACACAATTGCCGACTGGGTAGTGCGGCATTAAACCAAGGTATGACCGGGGTCCAACGCAGGGTGCATGCACGGCCATCGACGGCGGCCTTGCCGGCCTCCTATACCAAGGCATAGTGTTGGGCGTGGGCCGAGGTGGTTAACATGGCCGCACAAGACAGTAGTGAGGTACCGGTTTGGCCAAGAACCTGATCGTCGCGATCGTTGACGACGATGATTCCATACGCGCTGCGACTTCCCGACTGGTGCGTTCACTGGGTTGGCAGGCGCAGACCTTCGCGTGCGCGCAGGATTTCCTGGACGCCAATGAAGCCACTCCGGTCACGTGCATCATTTCGGATATCCAGATGCCGGTGATGAGTGGATTGGAGATGCTGCGGATTCTGAATACGCGGGGCAGCGATGTTCCGGTAATATTCATCACCGCGTTTTGCACCGATGCCATTCGGCGTGAGGCGCTTCGCGCCGGCGCCGTGGCTTTTCTGTGCAAGCCCGTCGTCGGCGCGGAAATCCAGGACTGCCTGGAAGGCGTGCTGGCGGGGTCGCTGTCCCGCCGCCCATAAGAACGCCCCGCGACAGGCGCGCCGGGCAAGCGAGGCATCCCGACAAAACCGGGCCAGCCAGGCGCCAGCTTTCATATGGGGCTGCCGCTTCGGAACGAAGGTGAATCCATGAATACTGCGGCTTTTTCCGGCAGCCATCCGTCGATGGTGTACGTGGTGGACGACGACGAATCGATGCGCACGGCGGTGTCGATGCTGTTGCGCTCGGTCGGCTATCAGGTGGCGGCCTTCTCCAGCGCGGCCGATTTTATGGCCGCGCCGCTGGCGGACGCGCCCAGTTGCCTGATCCTCGATGTGCGACTCAAGGGGCAGAGCGGTCTGGCCGTGCAGGAGCAGTTTGCCGCCAGCAACATGCCGATCCCGATCATCTTCATGACCGCCCACGGTGACATCGCGATGTCCGTCAAGGCGATGAAGGCCGGCGCGACCGACTTCCTGGCCAAGCCGTTTCGCGATCAGGACATGCTGGACGCCGTGGAAAGCGCGCTGGCGCGTGATGTGGCGCGTCGCCATGCGCATCGCAGCGAGGCGGACCTGCGCGTACGCTACGCCGAACTCACGCCGCGCGAGAAGGAAATCATGGCCTACGTGGTGCGCGGCCTGCTGAACAAGCAGATTGCCGCCGAATTGCAGCTCAGCGAGATCACCGTAAAGATCCACCGCGCGCAGGCGATGAAAAAAATGGGCGCCCGTTCGCTCGCCGATTTCGTCCTCAAGGCCGAGGCGCTGGGCATCGTTGACGCCGGCGGCCAGAGCGCCGTCCGATAACCCACCTTTCCACACAGAGACAGCTCGTGGCGCACTGGCGATGATATGATTCGCATGCGAATCAATTCACCGGCATCCTCGTCCAGCGCAAATATGAAACATCGGCTCGTCTATCTGATGAATGTCGGCCAGCGCCGCCTGCAACGCTTTTCTCAAGCGCGCGCGGCCACTGGCGGGGTGACGGCCGCGCAAGCGGGGTTGTTGTTCTACCTGGGCACCCATGACGGCGCGTTGATGAGCGAGGCCGCGGCCGCGCTGGACCTGGGAGCGCCCGGCATGAGCGGGCTGGCCGACCGTACCGAGAAGGCCGGCCTGATCGAGCGCCGCGCGGACGATGCCGACCGCCGCGTCTCGCGCCTGTGGCTGACCGATTCCGGCAGGCTCGCGCGCCAGCGCTCCAAATCCCGCATGAAGGATCTGAACGAGATTCTGACCGACGGCTTCACCGAGGCCGAGATCGACGTGGTAGCGCGGTGGCTGACCAGCCTGCAGACCAAGTTCCCGGTGGCTGACGAGGGCTGAAGGCAGTGGTGCCGTTCTTCGCGTGCCCGGCGCAAACGCGCTTCGCTCAGGCCGGGTTGACGCGCCTTGCCTCAATGCCTAGCGCTGGGCGATCTTCGAAAAATCCGGCTTGCGCTTCTGTGCAAAGGCCATGAACGCTTCCTTCGCTTCCGCGCTGCCCAGGCGCTCCTGAAATACGGCGCTCTCGGCATCCATCTGCGAAATCAACGCTTCCGCCTCGCGCATCAGCCGCTTCATCGCGCGCAGCGATCCGGCGGGCTTCTCGGCCAGTTGTTCGGCCACGCGCCGTGCATCGGCGCGCAGCGTCTGGTTGCTGCAGACCTTGTTTGCGATCCCCCATGCCACGGCCGTCTGTGCGTCGAGTGGGCCGCCGAGCGCGAACATCTCGAACGCACGCGCGTGTCCGATGCGAAGCGGCAGCAAATAGCTCGACGCCGCTTCCGGTACGAGCGCAAGATTGACGAATGGCGTGATCAGTTCGGCATCCTCGGCCAGCAGGACGTAATCGCAGTGCAGCAGCATGGTGGTGCCGATGCCGACTGCCTTGCCATGCACGGCGGCTACGATCGGCAGGGCCGATTTCGCCAGCGCATGAAGGAACCGATGCACATGCCGCTCGCCGCTGTGCATGCCCGACGCAATCGCAGCAAACTCTCCGACATCATTGCCAGCCGTGAAGCTGTCGCCTTCCCCCTGCAGCAGCATCACCCGCACCGCATCGTCGTGCGCGGCCTGTTCGATCGCATCAGCGAGCGCCCCGTACATTGCATTCGTCAGCGCGTTCTTCTTGTCCGCACGATTCAGCGTAATGGTCAGTACGCTGCCAGCCTGTTCAATCTGAATCTCCGAAGCCATCCGATTTCTCCAATGTTAAGTTCGCATGCGAAGTATATATGGTTTGCATGCGAAGTAAACGCCGGACTTTGGAGCTGCTCATCGGACTGTCTTTTGTCCGCCCGCACCGACCTCGAAGATCATGTGCTGCTGGAAGCGCTGCCGTAGCCAGCGTTCTGCACGGCTGCATTGGCCAGCGGCGCGCCATAACAGGTCCACGCCCACTAGCCAGTCGGTGTACGGATAGGCAGCCAGTTGGAGTTCGACAAGCTCGCCCTTGGCAAGCGCCTCGCGGATCAGTTGGCGTGGCAGCGTTGCCCAGCCAAGACCGTTGCTGACCATTTCCATTAATGCGAGATAACTTTCGGCCTGCCAGGTGCGGGTGGCCCGCAGATATTCGGTGGTGGGCAGCTTGTCGGCATGCGCGCTGAATGCAAGACGTCGATGGGCGTGCAAGTCCGCAAAGGTCACGGCATCGAGGCTGGCCAGCGGGTGCGCGGGATGGGTGACGTGCGCCATGATCAGCTTGCCGAGCTGAACAAAAGTGAGTTCCGGCGGATAACCGGGCTGCGCGAAGGCGACGCCGAGGTTGGCTTCGCCGCGTTTTACCAGATCGCTGACATCGCCATAGGTGGGGTTGCGGATCGTGAGGTCGACATATGGAAACTCGCGCTCGAAGTCGACCAGTACCGGCATCACCGTGTTGTAGGGAATTTCGATCGCAAGCGTCAGTTCGACGGGATTGGCGTCAGCCAGGCTGGCGGCGTGCGCTCCGAGCGACAGGCAGCGCTCGAGCACGGCGTGGGCTTCCGTCAGCAAGGTGCGCCCGGCTTGGGTAAGCGCGGGATTGCGGCTGGTGCGATCGAACAGCGTCACGCCGAGATCGATCTCGAGATTCGCGATGGCGCTGCTGATGGTCGATTGCGTCTTTCCCAGATGTCGCGCGGCTGCGGAAAAAGACCCGGTCTCGACCACGACGGTAAATACCTGAAGCTGGTCCATGGAAAATGGCATTGCGCGTTCCATCGAAAAAATCGATGTCTCCTGATTTGTCGTACCCATAAGTTTGGGGGGATGATGCCGCATCGTCGCGATCCGACGCAACATCGTTGACGGTCGATGACCGACCGCCGCTATCCCGCCTCAGTGACAGGAGCCTTGCATGACGACTCACGCGGACTTTGCCGATTCAGTCTCGCCGCTCGACCTTCAATTGCTGCGCCGTGCGATCGCGCTCTCGTATGAGTCGCGGCAACGCGGCCGGCATCCGTTTGCCGCGCTGGTGGCGGACGAGGTGGGCAATATCATCACGTCGGCGGGCAACAATTCCATGCCGCCGGAAGGCGATCCCACGCAGCATGCCGAACTGGTTGCCGTGGCTGCCGCCGCGCGTGCATTGCCACCCGAGCAGCTTGCGCGCTGCACGCTGTACACCAGCGCGGAACCGTGCTGCATGTGCGCGGGAGCGGTTTACTGGACAGGAATCGGCCGCGTGGTCTATGCGCTGTCGGAACATGCGCTGCTGAATCTGACCGGCGACCACGCCGAGAACCCCACGTTTGCGCTGCCGTGCCGGGAGGTTTTTGCGCGCGGCCAGCGCAAGATTGCCGTGGCGGGCCCGATGTTGGAAGAGGAAGCGGCCGCGCCGCACGCGGGATTCTGGCGCTAGAGAAGCGTTGCGATCTGGCGCGTCGATCAGGATATGGAGTCGGCCATGCGTAGTCACGCGCTCCACAAGGTCCATCTGGCGTGCGGCATCGGGGCATCGGTTTCGGCCACGCCGCTTTGCTCGCAAACCAGCGCGCGCACGGTCTCCCGCGATTCCGCGGCGCACAGCACAACCATCGCCATCTGACCCGGCATCAACTGGCGCCGTTGGCGCCGCAGCCCGGCGCGCTCGATCTTGGCGCCTGCCAGCGCGCCAATCCACCACCCAAGCATGGCGCCGAGCGTCAGGCCTCCCGCGTAGGCAAGGAGCATCGATCCCGTGCCGTGAAATACCCCGTAGTGAAATACCGCGAGCGTGCCGACGATGGCCCCGGCACACGCCGCGGCCAGCGCGATTTCATCGCTATAGGTGGTATGCGTGGCATGGATGCGCGGTAATCCGTCTACCGGTTGCCCATCTGCGCTCACAAACCACGGTTCGGCGTGATGCGTGGAGGTTTCGTCCAGCTCGCCGATTCGCGTGATGAGGGTGCGGGCGGTCGCGATATCGTCGAGTTGGAAATACAGCAGTGCTTTCATGGGGTGACCTCCGCTCGACGGGTGACGCCCGGCGATATCGCGCGCATCGCGCGTCGACCGCGCGGGCAAGCGACAAGTGGCCGGGTGGCTGAAAACCCGAAGCAGGCGTTGATGGGGAATATATGGAAGCGGGCGAGCATCGGTCGCCGCGCGGCATCTGGCATGTCGTTTTCCGAAAGTCCCCATGCGTGACGGAAATGGAGTCACGGGTCCAAGACGTCGTCGAGGGGGAATGCCCGGAAACGAGTGGGGGCGGGGCGCGAACCACCGGGATTCGCGGCCGCCACGCGTTTTCAGTATAGGCGGCGGATGGCTTACAAACGAGCTGCCCATAAGTGTTATTCATTCGGCCGGCGATGCGCGCGGAGATCGTCCTCGCACTACACTGGACCCCAGGCGTTCGCGGCAAGCCGCATCCGTCTCTTTCATCCGATCGCCGTGAACATAAGGGCCGCAATGATCCGTCTGCGCTACTCGGTGAGCCTCGCCTACGAAGTCATCGATCCTCAGGTGGACTTCCTGCTGAACATCGAGGCCGCCAAAACATCCCGGCAGTTTGTCGTCGGCGAGAAACTGGTGTTGCCGCCGTCGGCGCGCGTTGACCGTTTTACGGACCCTGTACTGTGCAACCGCATGCTCAGGATGCAGTTGCCGAAGGGAGAGATCGCGATCCAGTACGAGGCGGTTGTCGACATCGATCATCGCCTCGACGACAGCGAGCGGCTATCCGAAGTGCCGGTGGCAGAGTTGCCGTTCGATGTCTGGCCGTATCTGGCGCCGAGCCGCTATTGCCAGTCCGATTGCCTGATGGAATTTGCGATGCGGGAGTTCGGCGCGATGCCGCGCGGCTATGCGCGCGTATATGCCATTCGGGAATGGGTGCGCAATCATGTACGGTTTCTTTCGCGGTCCACCAACGAGCGCACGTCGGCAGTCGATACTGTGGTGGAGCGCACGGGCGTATGCCGGGATTTTGCGCATCTGATGATTGCGATCTGCCGGGCGCTGAGTATCCCGGCACGCATGTCAAGCAGCCTCGACTATGGTGCGGACCCCGGTGCTGGGCCGCCCGATTTCCATGCGGTCGTGGAAGTGTATTTGTCCCACCAGTGGTATCTGTTCGATCCATCTGGTGTGTCGATCCCCACGGGGCTGCTGCGCATCGGCACCGGCCGCGATGCCGCCGATATGCCGTTCGCGGCGATCTTTGGCAGAGTGGAATCGAAAGCGCCGCTGGTTAGCATCGAACCGATGACCGATGCGGCGGCGGGCATTGAATTACCGGTGTTCACGACAAAAGCCATTTCCACGTGGTAGCCGTGCCACGCGGCCCCCGTCGGTCGGCGCCGGTGCGCCATGCGGGATCAGCGCTTGTCGCCTTTCATGGCTTCGGATTCCATCGCCGCTTGCCATTCTTCAAAGGCTTCAACGGGTTCCATATCCTGGTCGACAAAGCCGGCGGCCCGCTCGGCGGCGGCCGACGATTGGGCTATCAAATCGGATTCGCCGTCGTCGTCGACGCCAGGGGGTTGCAGCATATCCTCGATCATCTCGTCCAGTTCCGGCGTGTTCCACGGCTTTCCGAGTCGCTGCCGCTGGTGCTGATAGTGGCGGACGACGGATTGCTGTTCCGCCGTAAGCGGCAGCCCGCGGAACGTTCGTTCGGTGTGGCGATAGATCATGATGCTGCGCCCCGCTGAAATTACTTCTTCTTGCCCACGCCGTCATTGCCGACGCGCGAGTGCACCGCACCAAATGGACTGGCGGGTAGCACGGGCTTCTTCGGCTGTTTGGGCTTCTTGGCTTCGCGATTGCCGCGCAATTGACTCTTTGCCATGGTGCATCTCCTGATGTCGCTTCGATGATGCGCCCAGCATACGCTCTTAATCGAGCGGCAACGGGATATCTTTTTTGGCGGTCGCCTGCATCCGATGACGAATCATGCGGGGCGACCGACGCGCGATACGACGATTCCGTTGAGGAAGCGCTGTATGACACACGTTCCGCGCCTTCGTCCGAGGCCAATCGTCGTGCTTCGTCGCCAGCCCGCGCTGAGGCGAGCCGGCAGACGCCGTCGCTCAATCGAGCGCGCGATCCTTGGATTCGACGTTGACCGCGCCAATCGCGAATGCGCCGATCAGCAGCATGGTGGAAATCATTACCAGTGCCAGCGTGAAGTGCGTGGCCATCACCGGCGCGATGATCGCCGGGGCGAACAGACCGCCGAAACGCGCGACCGCGCCGGCCGTGCCCATGCCCGTGGCGCGGAGGTCGGTGGGATAGACCTCGGGGGTAAAGGCGTACAGCGCGCCCCACGTGCCAAGCAGCGAGAAGCTCATGAGCAGCGTCGATCCGATCACCACTGTCGGCGCTGTGCCAAGGCTATAGAGCATGCAGCCGACCGCGCTGAGCAGCAGGAATCCGATCAGCGTCGGCTTGCGTCCCCAGCGCTCCACGCCATAGGCCGACAATGCAAAGCCCGGCAGTTGCACGATGGCCAGCACCACGAGGAACACTTGCCCGCGCATGAAGCCGAAGCCTTCCGCGCTGAGCTTGATGGGCAGATAGACGAATACGCCGTAGTAGGCGATCGAGATCAGCGCCCATGCCACCAGCAACGCGATGCTGCGTCGGCGGAAACTTCCCGAGAACAGCGCGAAGATCGATTTCGGCGCGGCGGCTTCCGATTGCAGCGGCGGGATCTCCACGTTGTTGCCATTCACCTTCGCCACGCGCTCCAGCACCTTGCGCGCCTGGTCGGACTTCCCGTTTCGATTCAGGAACATCGGCGATTCGGGAATGTAGAAGCGCAGCACCACGCCAATCAGCGCCGGCACGCCGGTGACCAGGAAGATCACGCGCCAAGCCTGATCACCGTAGGACAGTGCAGCCAGCGCCAGCAGCGCCAGGCAGATCGTGCCGATGGCCCAGAACGATTCGAGCAGCACCAGCCAGCGGCCGCGGCGGTCGCTGGGCAGGAATTCGGCCATCATCGTGTAGTCGACCGGCAGCGTGCCGCCCACGCCGATGCCCGTCAGAAAGCGCAGTGCAAGCAGCCATGCCATTTCCGGCGCGAAGGCCGACGCCACGCCACACGCGGCGTCGATGACCACAGCCATCATCAGCACGGGCCGGCGGCCGATGCGGTCTGCCAGGCGCCCGAACACGAACGCACCGATCAGCATGCCCACGAAAAAGAACGTGCCGGTCTGCAGCGCCTGCGGCACCGTGATGCCGAACGTCTTGGCAATCGACGGCGCACTGAAGCCGATAGACAGCACCTGCATTGCATCGGCCAACCACACCAGGCCGAAGATCACGAACAGACGGTACTGGAACTTGCCGACGCCCGCAGCGCGGATGCCGCTTTCCAGCGATACGGCCGCAGACGACGCGCTGTGCGCCGCGCGTTCGGAACGTGGGGTCGCAGCCGCCGCAGGGGGCAGGGCAGCTGCGAGGTCGTGATACGGGGATTGCATTGTCGCTCCTTATGGCGTGTCCGCCGTGGTTTGTCTACCCGAGATCTGGCCGTGCCGGGCGGTCTCGCTGTTCTCGCAAGGTCCGCGCCAGCCGTCATGCGATCGATTTGGCATCGATTCTCTCTACTGCTTCACTTCCAAACGTCTGCTGCTGGCGCCCGCGTTTTTGTGGTGCGCCAGCGCATCATTGCAACGCACGGCGTCCTCAATGCGTGGACTGCTTGCGAATCTTCGCGACCGTCTCCTCCACGCCATGCCAGCGCGGCTGGTCCGGCGCGAAGCGGTCGCGCAGGTAATGCACGAGCTGCGTGACTTGTGCGTCGTCGAGGCTGTCGGCAAAGCCCGGCATATAGCCGATACCCGCGTGCGGCGGCGCCGATACGCCGTGCAGCACCGCCTGAATCACATTGTCTGGCCGCGTGCTGTGCAGATTGCTGTTCAGCGCCAGCGACGGCTTGACGCCGAACTGCGGCACGCCGGCATTGCCTTGATGACATACCGCGCACGCGCTCTGATAGAGGCGATCGGTGGCGCCTGAAAGCCGCAGTGCTGCGGCATCGCTGCGCGCTTCCACCTCAGCAACCTGCGTCGTATCCGGCTCGTCCGCGGATTGGCTGGACGCCGTGCCGAACGACGCCACGTAATGCGCGATCGCCCGCACATCGCTTTCCGGAAGCTCACGCAGGCTTTCGACGACCGGTGCCATCGGGCCGGCGGCCGCACCGTGCCGCGCCGCATATCCCGTGCGCAGGTACTGGAACAGATCCTCCTCGGTCCACGGCAGTGGCGACTTGGACAGCGCCGTCAAGGCCGGCGCTTCCCATCCCTCGGCCTCTCCGCCGGTGAGATATGCCTTGCCGCCTTTTTCGGCGCCCAGTGCATTGCGCGGCGAGTGGCAGGCGCTGCAATGTCCCGGACCTTCGGCAAGATAGGCGCCACGGTTCCACAGTGCCGAGCGGTTCGCGTCGGGCGTGAACGGCTCGTTGCGATGGAACAGCGTGTTCCATCCGGCCAGTGCGGGACGCAGGTTGAACGGGAAATCGAGCCGTGTTTCGGGCGGCCGGGACACAACCGGTTCGGCCGCCATCAGATAGGCATACAGCGCCTGCATGTCGGCATCGCTGACTTTTGCAAAGGCGGTGTACGGGAAAGCCGGATACAGGTGCCGGCCGTCGCGATGAATGCCTTCGCGCATCGCGCGCTCGAACGCCGCGAAGGACCAGTTGCCGATGCCGGTCTCGACGTCAGGCGTGATGTTGGTGCTGTAGACGGTGCCGAACGGTGTTTCAAGCGGCAGGCCGCCGGCGTTGCGGACCCCGCCGGGCGCCGTGTGGCACACCGCGCAATCGCCGGCGGCGGCCACCAGCCGTCCGCGTTCGAGCGTGGCGGCGGAATAGAAACCGGCTTCGGGCGGCGCCACCGGCGCGATGGGCGCCCGCCACGGCATGACCGTCGCGCACAGGCCGGCCAAGGCGGTCAACGGTGCCAGCGCGGCCAGCAGCCAGCGCCGCTTGGGCGGCTGGCTCCGTGATGCGGATTGATCGGCCAGCGCTTGCCGGATCTGGCCGGCGCTAAACGGTGGCTCGCGCAGGCGCACGCCCGTGGCATCGTGAATCGCGTTAGCCACGGCCGCGGCGGCCGGCAGCGTTGCCGCCGCGCCCCCCGCCAGCGCGCCAACGATCTCGACGCGCGGTTGCGCGGCAAGTGCGTGGCCGGGTTCCTGGGCGGCCAGCGCAAAGGTGTCTTCGGCTGCGCCACCCGCGCCCCAATCGTCATAGCTGCGGCCGCCTGCCATCAGTTGCCGTGTAGCGGTGGTCACGTCGTCGCGCAGCGCGGTAGGGTGCGGCTGTGCGTCGGGTTGGCGCGCCTCACGCTCGTGCCCGACGGTGACGCGCGTGACGCTGATATCGCCGGTTCGCCCGTCGACCTCCACATCCGCCACCCATGCCGACCACGTGCGCGCCGGGCGGCCGCTCTCGACATCGATCACGCTGGCGTAGGCAAAGCCACGTCCGCGGCGAATGCCGTTGTCCGGGTGCGTATGGCCTTGCAGCGGCCCTTGCCAGCCGGATTGCGCGGCCACCCGTTCGATCAACTGGATGCCCTGGGCATCGTCGAGCCATTGCAGCCGTAGTGCCACGGGGTCCAGCTGCGACTGCGTCGCCAGTTCATCGAGCTGGGATTCATGAGCGAAGACATGGCCGCGCGCAGCGATATCGACCGGCACATCGAGCGGAAATGTCGCCGAGACATCGAGGTGCCGGACGGCATAGGGCGGCACCAGGCTTGGGTCGATCTGCGCCGCGTCCGCCAATGGCGGCACGACGCCGATCTGCTGGAGCGCGAGCGGAACGCTGCCTTGGTGCGTTGCCGACGCGACAACGCGGTACACCGCCTCCGGGGCTAGCGCGCTGGCGACGTCGAGCGTCAGTTTCGGACCGCGCATGCCGGCATCCGCGGCATGGAACGTGGCGTGCACCGCGCGTCCTGCCGCGTGCGCCATCAGCGCTGCGTCGGCAGCGGCCTGCTGCGCGCAGAAGTCATCGTGATACGACGGCGGGTCCGCATCGCAGACGATCGATACGCGGGATTCCGCGATGCCGAGCAATGCTGCCAAATGGATGCGTAGCGCGCCAGGTTGGGAGCAGGCAAGCCATACGTGAAGTTCACCATCGCGCCAGTCGGCCGTGGCGGCGCCCGACGCGTCGGGGCGCGGACTGATCAACGGCCAGCGATAGGTGGCCTCCACCTGCTGCGCGCTGCGCGCGAGCGCATTGGCGGCATCGCCGTGCGAAGCCACGCGCTGGACATGCGGGGCCGCTGGCAGCGTCGACGTGGTGGCCGATTGCCAGACGGGCCGCAACGCTGCCGCGGCATGCCAGGCCTGCTCCGGCGTGGCAGCCACCACACCAAGAAAGTCGCCACGCACGACGATATCGACCACGCCCGCGCAGCGGCGCGCGGCATCGGCGTCGAAGCGCTCCAGCCGGGCAGGCCCATCGGCGGGCCGTACGGCATATCCGGTCAGCGCTGCCGCCGGTATCGCGAGAGGTACCGATTCGCGTGTGCGGGCGTTCATCGGAGCGTCTCGAACTCGCGCGCCGCGCTCGACTCGCGTACCAGCACAGCCGCTCGACGTACGGCGCGCAGGATTTCCATGTGCGTGCCACAGCGGCACAGATTGAAGCGCAGCGCCTCGCGGATCTGGTCGTCGCTTGGGTCGTCATTCACTGCGAGCAGCGCCTTGGTGCTCATGATCATGCCGTTCAGGCAATACCCGCACTGGGCGGCTTGCTCGTCGATAAACGCCCGCTGCACCGGATCCGGCGCCTCGCGTGTGCCCAGTCCTTCCAGCGTGGTCACGGCGCGCCCCACCGCCGCGCCGGTAGGCACGACGCACGAGCGTGCCGCCACGCCATCGATCAGCACCGTGCACGCCCCGCACTGGCCCAGTCCGCACCCGTATTTCGGGCCGTTGCAGGCCAGGTCATTGCGCAGGATGTAGAGCAACGGCGTTTGCGGATCCACACATACGTCGTGTGTGTTCCGGTTCACGCGCAACTTCAGGGGGCGGGGCGCGGTCATCGGTGGTTGGGGGCGTTTGGATTACAGGTCAGGCAGCAGCCGGCACGGGCCGTGCCGTCGGCTCGCGCAGTGGCACCGAAAACACGTCATAGCCAAAGCACCAGTCGGGATTTTCGTTGGTGCGCAGCCACGTGTTGTCGTGCGACACCTTCTGCACCTTGCTGGCGCGTTCAGCGCGATTGGCCTCGTACAGCGCGAAAGTATAGGCGTGGTCGCTCAGCCCCGTTTCGACGAAGCAGCGCGTCAGCATCGCGGCGTCCTCGATGGCCATTGCCGCGCCCTGCGCCATGTGCGGTTTCATCGGATGGCATGCATCGCCGAGCAGCACCAGGCGGCCGCGGCTCCACAGCGGCAGCGGGTCGCGCTCCAGCAGCGGCCACTTGGTGACTTCGACGGTGCCTTCGATCAGCGACTGCACGCCCTGGTGCCATCCGTCGAATGCGGCCCGCATTTCCTCGATACTGCTGGGAACCCAGCTCTTGCTCATGTCCCATTCGGGCTCGGGCACGCCGGTCACGTAGTAGATCTCGTCGTGCTGCTTGGTGTCGAAGTAGACCATCATATGGCGGTCGTCGGACCACCACTTGGTGCAGCGGTCATGCGTGAAGCCCTTGACGCGCGAGATCGGGAACACCGCGCGGTGCGCCACGTAGCCAGTGTATTTGGGCGGCTCCGCACCGAGCAGGTGCTCGCGGATGCGCGAATTGACACCGTCGGCGCCGATCACGATATCGGCTTCCTCGACAGATCCATCGGAAAACGTCAGTTTCACGACATCGCCGAGGTCCTCGACGCTTTCGAGCTTCTTGTTGAATACAAGACGCGCGGGTTCCACGGCCTCGGTCATCAAGGCGTGGAAATCGCCGCGGTGCACCGTCAGGTAGCTGGCGCCGTAATGCGACAGCGCGTAGTCGCCAAGCGGAATCTGGGCGATCACCTCGCCGGTCTTCCAGTCGCGGCTGTACCAGAAATCCGGATGGCAACCCATCGCGTTCATCGCGTCCTCGATGCCGATGCGGCGCAGGATCTTCATCACGTTGGGCCCGACATGGATGCCCGCGCCGAGGCGCGAAAAGGCCGGCGCCTGCTCATACAGCTTCACATTGAACCCTGCACGCTGGAGCAGGGCGGCTGCCGCCGTCCCGCCCAGGCCCGCACCGATCACTGCAATTCGAGTATTGCCTTGCACGACGTCTCTCCTGAGTTGGTCTGTCACGTTGAAATCGAGTGTACACACCATAAATTTCCAAGTAAAGAATGGTTTTGCCGCGCTAGTGGAAAACCCTGACGATTTAATCGACACATCCGATGTATGCCCGTAAATGGCGAAATAATGCGCCATTAAAGGGATTGATTCATTCAGAGGGCACTGAATGAGTGCGGGTTTTCCAGAATGAATGGTTGTTGTAAAAATAAGGTGTGTACACTAGAATTTTCCGGAAGGGCGCCAAGCCGTGCGCCATGCGTCCCGCGCCGCAGGGCGAGTGGGTAGACAACGACACAGACGATGGAGTGACAAGTGCAGAAAGTTTTCCGGATCGGACAGATCGTCCCCAGTTCCAACACCACGATGGAGACCGAGATTCCGGCCATGCTGGCGGCTCGCCAACTCGTGCGTCCCGAGCGCTTCACGTTTCATTCCAGCCGCATGCGCATGAAGACGGTCAAGAAGGAGGAACTGGCCGCCATGGACGCCGAATCCGACCGCTGCGCACTCGAGTTGAGCGACGCCCGCGTCGATGTGCTCGGCTATGCCTGTCTGGTCGCGATCATGTCGATGGGGCGCGGTTACCATCGCACGTCGGAAACGCGCCTGAAGTCGCGCACCGAAGAAAACGGCGGCAGCGCGCCGGTGGTGACCAGCGCCGGTGCGCTGGTCAATGCGCTCAAGGTCATCGGCGCCAAGCGCATTGCGCTGGTGGCGCCCTATATGAAGCCGCTGACCGAACTCGTGGTCGATTACATCGAGCATGAAGGCTTCGAAGTGGTCGAATGGCGCGCGCTGGAGATCCCGGACAACCTCGAAGTCGGCCGGCACGATCCGTCGCGACTGCCGGGCATCGTTGCCACCATGAACACCAAGGATGTGGATGCGGTCGTACTGTCGGCATGCGTGCAGATGCCGTCGCTGCCGGTGGTGGAAAAGGTCGAGGCCATGACCGGCAAGCCGGTGATTACCGCGGCCATCGCCACCACGTATGCACTGCTCAAGGAACTCGATCTGGAGGCCGTGGTGCCGGGCGGCGGCACGCTGCTGTCGGGCGCGTACTGAACGGAGCCATCGATGAGCACCTTTCTCTACGGCGGCAATGTGCACGCCAACGGCATCCGCCAGCATTACCTGCGCTACGGCGGCGCACGGACCGGGCGCGATGCGGTCATCATCGTGCCCGGCATCACCAGCCCGGCCATCACCTGGGGCTTTGTCGGCGAGCAGTTCGGCAAGCAGTTCGATACCTATGTACTGGACGTGCGTGGCCGAGGCCTGTCTTCGGCCGGCGACACGCTCGACTACAGTCTCGATGCCCAGGCGGCCGACGTCATCGCGTTTGCCCAGGCGCTGGGATTGGCGCGCTACCAGATCGTCGGCCATTCGATGGGCGGACGCATCGGCATCCGCGCGGCGCGCTCGTCGCCTGCCGGACTGACGCGCCTGGTAATGGTCGACCCGCCCGTGTCGGGACCCGGGCGTCGCCCGTATCCCGCGCAGTTGCCGTGGTATGTCGATTCGATCCGCCTTGCCGTGCAGGGCACCGATGCCGAAGGCATGCGCCGCTTCTGCCCGACGTGGACCGAGGAGCAGCGGCAGCTGCGCGCCGAATGGCTGCACACGTGCGATGAACGCGCCATGCTGGCGAGTTTCGAAGGTTTCCATACCGATGACATCCACGCCGATCTGCCGCACGTGAGCGTGCCGACGTTGCTGATCACCGCGGCGCGCGGCGATGTGGTGCTGCCGGCCGATGTGGAGGAACTGCGCGCGCTGCGTCCCGGTTTGCAAGAAGTGCGCGTGCCCGACGCGGGCCACATGATTCCGTGGGACAACGAGCCAGGTTTCTATCAGGCGTTCGGCGAATTTCTCGGCGCACCGCTCGCAGACTGAGCACTCACCGCAAGGAGCCAAGCATGGCTGTCAGTGACTACGACCTGACCTGCGCATGGAAGCAGGTTCTCACGCTGTCCAAACTTGAAGCGGGCCAGACGGTGACGGTGTTGACCGGCGCCGATACGCACCCGCAGACGCTGCGCACCGCGCTGGTGGCTGCCGCGTCGATGGGAGCCATCGTCAACCGGCTCGATCTTCCGCCTGTCAATGGCGAGAAGGCGCTGAGCCGCGATGCGCTGGCCTATCTCGGCACCACGCCGCTGACCGGCAATCGTGCCGCCATCGCCGCGCTCAAGGCCAGCGATCTGGTGCTGGACTTGATGACTCTGCTGTTCTCGCCCGAACAGCACGACATCCTGTCGGCCGGCACCAAGATTCTGCTGGCGGTGGAGCCGCCCGAAGTGCTGGCGCGACTAGTGCCCACCGAGGCGGACCGCACGCGCGTGAAGGCCGCGACCGCGCGGCTTGGGCGCGCGCGCAGCATGCACATTACATCGGAAGCGGGAACGGACCTGCACTGCGCGTTGGGCGAATTTCCCGCCATCAGCGAGTACGGCTTCGTCGACGAGCCCGGCCGCTGGGACCACTGGCCCAGCGGTTTCGTGCTGACGTGGCCCAATGAAGGCGGTACCAACGGCCACCTCGTGCTGGACCGAGGCGACATCCTGCTGCCGATGAAGTCCTACGTGCAGGAGCCGATCCACGTCACGCTCCGGAACGGTTACGTCACCGCTATCGAAGGCGGTCTCGATGCGGAGCTGCTGGCCGACTACATGGCGTCGTTCAACGATCCGGAGTCGTACGCGATGTCGCATATCGGCTGGGGCCTGCAGCCACGCGCGCGCTGGTCCACGCTGGCGATGTACGACCGCGAGGCCACCATCGGCATGGACGCGCGCGCCTTCGAAGGCAACTTCCTTTGCTCGTTCGGACCGAACAACGAGGCGGGCGGCAGTCGCACCACCGCTTGCCATATCGACATTCCTTTGCGCCGTTGCACCGTCAGCCTCGACGGCGAGCCGGTGGTGGCCGCCGGCAAGGTGCTGGACGGCGGCGCGCATGCCAGCCAGGAGTCTGCTCATGCATGATGAAGTACAAACCTATCGTCGCCAGGGCTTTGGCACCGCGATGGAGCCGAAGGCGCCTTACGGGCTGCTGATCATCGATTTCGTCAACGGCTTTGCGGATCCGGCGGTGTTCGGCGGCGGCAATATTCCAGACGCCATCGCCAATACCCAGCCGCTGCTGGCCACGGCGCGCAAGCTGGGCTGGCCGATCGCGCATAGTCGCATCGTGTTTGCCGACGACGACGCCGATCACAACATCTTCACGCTCAAGGTGCCCGGCATGCTGACGCTGAAGGAGGACGGCGTCACCAGCCAGATCGTGCCGCAACTGGCGCCCGCACACGGCGAGCTGGTGGTGCGCAAGACTGTGCCGTCGGCGTTCTTCGGCACTTCGCTGGCGGCATGGCTGGCGCAGCGTGGTGTGCAGACGTTGCTGGTGGCCGGTTGCGTGACCAGCGGCTGCGTGCGCGCCAGTGTCGTCGATGCGATGTCGTATGGCTTTCGTCCGCTGGTGCTGTCCGACTGCGTTGGCGATCGCGCCATCGGTCCGCATGAAGCGAACCTGTTCGACATGGAGCAGAAGTACGCAACCGTGATGACGCGCGACGCTGCGCTCGCGTCGATCGGAGCGGTGCCGCACGTGGCGTCGGCGGCGGCCTAGGCGGACATCGCGCGGCGCGGGCGGCCGCGTGGCCGGCGCACGTGGCCGGTCTCTGCGGCCGGGATCTGCGCACCGTGGCACACGGCGTTGAGCACGGTGCGCTGCATCACGTCACGCCAATGCGCGATGGCCGCCTCGCTCATGATCGGCTCGCCCAGAAAAGCGCTCAGCGTGTGGTGGTTCGAGTTGTAGAAATAGCCCAGCGACGCGATGATCAGGTAGACGTCGCGCGCTGTGAGACCAGGCTGAAACACGCCGGCGCCCACACCACGCTTCAGGATGCCGTCCAGCACCGACAGCGCGTACGCCGAGATTTCGTTCAGGCGTACCGACTTTTTGGCGTGACGGGCCCGGCTCAGGTTTTCGCTGTTGAGAATGGCGACGAACTCGGGATGATCGAGGTAGTATCGCCAGACAAAGTCGACCAGTTGCGTCAGCGCGCGGAGCGGGTCTTCGGGATCGAGTTCAAGTTTCTGCTCGGCCTCGTTGAGTTGCAGGTAGATGGTCTCCAGCACTTCGATAAACAGCTTTTCCTTGCTGCCGAAGTAGTAATAGATCATCCGGTCATAGGTATTGGCCAGCGACGAGATGCGCTCGATACGCCCGCCGTCGTAGCCGTGCTGGGCGAAAACCTTGGTGGCCGCCTTGAGGATCTTGGCGCGCGTGTCCTGGGCCTGGCGGGCCCGGGTGCCGGGCCGGGCGCGGGCGGTGGTGATGTCTTTGGGCATGCGGGCCGAGTTGGGGATGGTTTCCGACAGGTTCGAACAAATTCCAGCAATGCGCCGGCGCGTGGGCCGTCAGCGCGTTGCCAGTATAGCCGTGCGCCGCGTAGCGGCGCGGCAGTGAAGGAAGATCGATGCAACAGCCATCGCAAACACCGCGTGCATTGCGCGAAGCGTTGTTCCAGGAGCGCGGCGTACTGCTGGTGACGCGTCCGGCGGCCGCCGCGCCGCGCCCATCGCCGGGCCAGCCTGGGGCCGCCTCGGATTTCATTTCCGATCTGCCCGATATCTTCGTGGCGATCCGGGCGTCGGGACAGATCCTCGCTTTCAACGGACACGTCGATCTCGGCACGGGCATTCGCACCTCGCTGGCGCAGATCGTCGCCGAGGAACTCGAAGTCGAAGCCGATGCCGTGACGATGGTGCTGGGCCATACCGAGGCCACGCCCAATCAGGGCCCGACCATTGCCAGTGCATCGATCCAGATTTCGGCGTTGCCGCTACGCCGCGCCGCGGCGCAGGCGCGCGCGTGGCTGGTGGCGCGCGCTGCGGGCGGCCCGATCGATGTTGCGGCGCTGCTGAGCGACGAACATGTCGAACTGCCGCTTGCCGATGATGTCCCGACCAAGCCCGCCGCGCAGTATCGCGTGGTCGGGCGCAGTGCGCCGCGCGTCGATATCCCGGCCAAGGCAACCGGCGAGTTGACGTTCGTGCACGACGTGCGCGTGCCCGGCATGCTGCACGGCCGCGTGATACGGCCGCCCTATGCGGGACGCGACAGCGGCGATTTCGTCGGCTCCAGTCTGATTGGTATCGACGAGACATCGATTGCCGCGGTGCCCGGTGTCGTGCGCGTGTATGTGGAAGGCGATTTTGTTGGCGTGGTGGCCGAGCGCGAGGAGCAGGCAATCGAGGCCGCACGCCGGCTCAAGGTGCGCTGGAAGGCGGTGCCGCCGCTCGCCGATCTCAACACGCCCGAAGCCGCGCTGCGCGCCGTGCCGGCGCGACGACGTCAGCTGCTGCAGACCAGCGACACCACGGCCGCGCTGGCCGAAGCCGCGCATTGCATCGAACGCAGCTACGTCTGGCCCTACCAGATGCATGGATCGATCGGGCCATCGTGCGCGGTCGCCGATTGGCGCGACGATCATCTGACGCTATGGTCGGGCACGCAGAATCCGCATGTGCTGCGCATCGACATGGCCCGGCTGTCCGGGCTCGACGAAGGCGCGATCGAAATCGTGCGCATGGAGGCCGCCGGCTGCTACGGCCGTAATTGTGCCGACGACGTATGTGCCGACGCGGTGCTGCTGTCGCGCGCGGTGGGTCGGCCGGTACGCGTGCAATTGACGCGCGAGCAGGAACACCTTTGGGAACCGAAAGGCGCGGCACAGCTGATGGACGTACGCGGCGGCGCTGATGCTGACGGCGCGCTGACGGCCTACCAGTTCGTGACACGCTATCCGTCCAACGATGCGCCGGTGCTGGCGTTGCTGCTGACCGGGCGCGTGCCGGCCACGCCGCGCATGCTGGAAATGGGCGATCGCACTGCGGTGCCCGCCTATGGCTACGCGTCGCTCGATATCGCGTGCGACGACATCCCGGCCATCGCCCGGGCGTCGTGGCTGCGTGGGGTGTCCGCGCTGCCCAACACGTTCGCACACGAGTCCTTCA
Source organism: Cupriavidus sp. GW822-FHT06G04 (assembly GCF_058799075.1). NCBI lineage: Bacteria > Pseudomonadati > Pseudomonadota > Betaproteobacteria > Burkholderiales > Burkholderiaceae > Cupriavidus > Cupriavidus sp. GW822-FHT06G04. The sequence goes on from NZ_JBXALD010000003.1 coordinate 240,163, forward strand.
TCGATGAAATGGCGCATCGTTGCGGCGCCGATCCGTTAGCCTTCCGCTTGCGGCATCTGCCCGATACGCGCGCGTGCGAACTCCTGGTTGCGGTGTCGCAGGCGGCCGAATGGCGCGAAGGTGCACGCGGATCACGCGGCCAGCCGGACGCCGATGGGCTGCTGCGCGGGCGCGGTATTGCGTATGCCCGCTACGTGCACAGCAAGTTTCCGGGCTTCGGTGCGGCGTGGGCGGCGTGGATCGTCGATGTGGAGGTGGATCCCGCCAGCGGCAACGTGCGGGTGACCCGGCTGTGCGTGGGACAGGACACCGGCATGATGGTGAACCCGGATGGTGTGCGCCATCAGATCCACGGCAATGTGGTGCAGACCCTGAGCCGCGTGCTGCGCGAGCAGGTGCGTTTTGACGACCAGGGCGTGGCCAGCCGCGAGTGGGGCAGCTATCCGATCATCGCCTTTCCCGATGTGCCCAACATCGAAGTCTTGCTGATGCCGCGCCAGGAAGAAAGCCCGCTGGGCGCCGGAGAGTCGGCATCTCTGCCCGGTGCGCCGGCCATTGCCAATGCGCTGTTCGACGCCACCGGCGTGCGATTTACGCGCGCGCCGTTTACCCCCGAGGCGGTCAGGCAAGGCTGCGCCACCGCGCTTTCCCTCGCCTGATGTGGTGGGCGTAGCCCTCTGCCGCGCGCGGCAGAGGGCTACTGTCAGAACTTGTGCCGGATACCCACCACGGTGCCGAACTGATTGGTTCCAGCCGGGCCGATTGACGTAGCCGCGCCGTTCAGGCCAATGCGTGCGCCGTCGTCATTGCGGATGTAGGCCATCTGCGCATACACGTCGGTGCGTTTCGAGAAGGCATAGTCGAGCAGCAATGAAGCGCTCCACGCATCGCCGTTGCCGCGCCGGTCGTTGAGCAGGTATCCCGCAGCACTTAACGACAGCGCGGGCGTCAGCTGATATCCCGCGCCAATCCAGAACAAGTCCGCCCGGCGCGACGGCACCGTTGCGGTGGCGCCGATGTTGCCGTTGAACCAGCGATAGCCCGCAAACAGTTTCGCACTGGCGAACGAATAGCTTCCGGCAACCGCCAGCCGCTGATCTTTCTGCGACGTGTTCTGCCCCGCGATGCCGCTGGTGCCCTGCTGCATGTCGTAGATCACCGTCATGCCCGCCTTGCCGACGTTGTATTCGACACCGCCGCTGACGGCCCGATCGCTCTTCGGGTCGCCGGGCACTTCGCTGGCCACCGCGCCGCCCGACAACGACGTACCGCGCGCGAACGAATAGAGACCCGTGACCGTAAAGCCGCCAAACTTGCCCACGTACTTCGCCGTGTTGTCATAGCGGCCCGCGGTCATCGCATCCATCGTGAAGATCGAGTAGCGCGGCGACACCGCCATTGCGTCGTAGTTGATCAGGATGTCGTAGAGAATATTGTTCTGCCGGCCCAGCGTAACGCGGCCGTACTGCGAAGAGATCCCCGTGAACGCCTGGCGACCGAACAGGCGGCCGCCTTGCGCCGCGGTGCCGGCGTCGATATCGAAGCCATTTTCCAGCACGAACAGCGCCTGGAGGCCGCCGCCGAGATCTTCTGTGCCGCGAATGCCCCAGCGCGAACCGGACAGGTTGCCGGACGTCATGCGCGTGAGACTGCGGTTGTTCGCATCGGCATGGGTCAGGAACTCGACGCCGACATCGGCCACGCCGTACAGCGTCACCGACGATTGCGCCTGCACACCGTGCGCGGCAAGCATGGCCGCGCCTGCCAGGGCCAGATGCGGAATGGAATGGCGAAGTGGTTGGCTCATTTCTTTTTTCTTTGCAATGGGGTTGGAATCGGGTGCCTGCCCCGCGAGCAGCGCGCACGCATCCAGCGCCTGAAGACCGAATGTCAGGACGCAGGGGCGAACGCACTCTCACGGGGCCGGCTAGCGCCCGCGTAGCAGCGATTCAGTAAAAGGGGAGTTGGGGTGTGCCTGCTGAAGCCTCGGCGGGTCCCCGGTAAATCAGTCGACGAGCAGGTTGATCTTGGTCGCGAACTTCTGCCAGCGATCGATATCGTTGGTCACTAGTTTCTGGAATTCCGCTGGCGTGCTGGTGGTCGTGGCGAACCCAAGATGTGCGAGCGATGCCTTGATTTCCGGCTTGGCGATGGCCCTGGCGATTTCCGCGTTGAGCTTCTGTACGATCTCGGGCGGCGTGTTGGCGGGGGCCAGAATGCCGAACCATTGGTCCACGTCGTAGCCTGGCAGGCCAAGCTCGCTGACGGTTGGCACATCGGGCAGGAACGGCGAGCGCGCTTTCGAAGTCACCGCCAGCGCGCGCAGCTTGTTACTCTTGAGGTACGGGATCGTATTGGTCAGTGTGTTGACGCTGACATCGGCCTGTCCGCCCAGCACGTCTGCCATCGCGGGCGCGCAGCCCTTGTACGGCACATGCAGCATTTCCATCTTTGCCGAGACCTTCAGCAGTTCTCCGGCCAGATGTTGGGGCGTGCCATTGCCGCACGACGCATAGCTAGGCGGCGATGCGCTCTTGCCGGCCGCCACCAGATCGCTGAAGGTGCGGATCTTGGACTGGAAGGGCACCGCGATCACCGAAGGCACCGAGGCAAAGGTGATCACCGCGCTGAAGTCGGACTTCGGGTCGAATTGCAGCTTGCGAAACACGCTGGGGTTGATCGCAAAGCTGCTGTTGACGATCAGCAGCGTGTAGCCATCCGCCGGGCTCTTCGCGACAAACTCCGCGCCAATATTGCCGCTGGCGCCGGGGCGGTTGTCGACCACCACGGGCTGGCCCAGCGCCTTGCTGATGTCGGCGCCGATCAGGCGCGCGAGCACGTCCGTCCCGCCGCCGGCCGGGAACGTGACCACCATGCGGATCGGTTTCTGCGGGAAAGTGCTCGCGATGTTGGCTTCGGCACGGCCGGGCAGGGTGCCCAGGGTGCCAGCCACAAACAGTAGCGATGCCAGACTGCTGACGACGGATAGGGGTCTCATGGATAAGCCTCGTCGGTTAGGGTGAAGGAAAGGTAAAGACCGGTCAATCGGGAACAATGCGTACCGCCGGGTCGCACTCGCCGCTGGCCTGGACCAGTGCGGCATCGAGCGCCGCGTTGCCATCGGCGTGAATGCGATACAGAGGCTGGCCCTGCGCCACATGCGCGCCAATCGTGCAGAGCAGGTCGACGCCTGCACCGGCACTGCGCGGCGCGCCCGCTGCGCGTGCAACGCCGGAGATGCGCAGCCCGTCGATCGACTGCACGCGGCCCGCGCAGGGCGCGACGATGTCATGCGTATGCGCCCCAGGCATCACTGGTGCGGGCCGCTTGCCCTGCGCGACGGCAATACGTTCGAACGCGGCTTTCGCCTTGCCTTCATCCAGCAGCGCAGTCGCAATTCGCATGCCTTGCTCGGCGTTACCCACGCGCGGGTCGAAAGCGATAATTTCACTGGCGAAGCGCAGCGCCTTCGCGCGCAGGTCGGCCGGCGCATCGGGATCGTTATCGAGCACTTGCAGTACGTCGCGGACTTCGAGGGCCGGACCGATGCCGCGGCCGATGGGGCGGCTGCCATCGGTGGCAAGTGCGCGCACCTTCATGCCAAGTCCGGCACCCACCCGCTCGAACAGGGCCCCGAGCTCACAGGCGTCGGCATGCGAAGCCAATTTCGTGTCCGGTCCATAAGGCAGATCGACCATCACGTGGGTGGCGCCGGCCGTATATTTTTTTGACAGGATCGATGCGACGGCCCAGCGCCGCGAATCGAGCCTCAGTGGGCGTGTGATCCGGTTCATCACGTCGTCGATCACGGAATGGTTCAGGCGGCCGTTCCAGGCGATGCAGCCGCGCGCCAGCGTCACGCAGCGTCGCACGTCTTCCTGCGTCAGGTCGACGCGCGCCACGGTTTCCATGGCATCGGCGGTGCCGGCTGCGGAGGTGATGGCGCGCGACGACGTTTTCGGCATCGCCAATCCGTACGCCGCGACGATCGGCACCACGATCAACGTAATGCGGCTGCCCGGCACACCGCCCATCGAATGCTTGTCGACCACCAACGGCTCATCCCATTCGATGCGCGTGGCAAATGCGGTGCGCGCACGCGCCAGCGCCACGACTTCCTGGTCGTTCAGGCTGCCCGTGGCGGCGATCAGGAACGCGGTCAGCTCGGCGTCGCTGTAGCGGCCGGCGATTGCATCGCGCAATACGCCAACATAGGCGGCTTCGTCCAGTGCTTCGCCGCGCAGCTTGGCCCGCAGATTGACGCGGCTCGCGGGTGCGCTATCGGCGGGCGCCGATGCAAGGCAGACGGACGAGGGCGCCGCCTGCCGCAGCGCTGCGACGAAACGCGCCACGCCAACCTCCAGCGTGCTGTCGTTCGACACGGTTATGCATGCCACGCCGTCCGGCAGCGGCGCAGCCTGGCGTGCCACGCGCCGGGCCACCTGTTCGCCCGATTCACGGCCGCGTGCGGCGATGCGGCGGGCCAGTACATCCTGCGGCGCAGTCACCAGCACTACTGAAAAGCGCGGCAGGCGCGCCGACAGTTCCGCCACCACGCTGCGCGAGCCATTGGCGATGACATGCGTTCCGGCGGCCAGCGCATCGGTCAGCGACGTTGGCAAGCCATAGCGCAATTCGTGCGCGTCCCACGTCACGAGAAATTCGCCTGCCTGCTGGCGTCTTGCGAACTCGATGTCCGACACGCCTTCATGGTCCTCGCCAGGCGATCCGCTGGGCCGCGTAATCACGCGCCGCGCAAAGTGATAGCCATTGCCCAGAATCGCGCGTGCACCGTCGATCAGGGAATCCTTGCCCGCGCCGCTGGGCCCTACCACCAGGAAGAATGTGCCGGTCTCGTTCATATTTAACTTAGACATCGAAGTTGTAGGGCTATGCTAGCACCGGTCCCGGGCCTGTCAAGAGAAGTTCGATGTCTAAGTTAATGCAAGGGGCGGGCCAGCGCCCGGAAATCCAGTGTGTACGCGGGATTGAGGGATTTCTCAGGGAAAACGCGCAGTGCCGGCCTGCGCGCTGACGGTGCCGCGTGCATCGACAACGCGCATCGCGCACTGATGTAGTGAGCGCTACATCGAGGGCGCGCGCGTGCGTGGCGGCGACGCCGCGCGCAAGGCGCTATCATGTGCGCTGCCTACGCCTATCGCCTGTCAAAAACCATGGCCACGAAAAAGAAGCTGGATAGCCCCGTCACGCTGACGCCTGAAGCAGAAATCGAAGAGGAACGCCTTGCGCATTTGGTCAAGGACGCCGCGCGCGCCTATATCCGCGCGCTGCAGCTGCGACTGGCCGAGCATTCGGTGTCGTATGGCCACTGGACCATCCTGCGGATCCTGTGGCGTCACGACGGACTGTCGCAACGGGAACTGAGCGAGCGTGCCGGCGTCACAGAGCCCACCACGTTCGCCGCGGTCAAGGCGCTGGAGGCGCTGGGCTATGTCGAACGCACGCACCTGCCCGGCAACAAGAAGAAGGTGCACGTGTTCCTGAGCAAGACCGGACGTGCGCTACGGCGCAAGCTGGAGCCGCTGGCCACGGAGGTCAACACGCTCAGCGTGGAAGGGGTAAGCGAGGAAGACGTGCTGACTACGCGCCGCGTGCTGATTACGATCGCGCAGCGGTTGGTGGCCGATGAGATGGCGCTGGCAGAGCGCGGCCGGCGCGTGCCGTCCACACAGGAAGTGGGGCGGTTGCTAGCCGACCTTTGACGCCGCCGCCGCTGACCTTGCGTGTATCCCGCGTGCTTGAGGCCAGCGCAAAAGCCCTTCGATGGCCATGCCATCGAAGGGAAAGCCTCCCGGGTAGAAGGCGCGATCTTGCGGAGCGTCCGCGCGGATCAGGCGTCGTCCAGCCCGATATCGACGGCGGGGGCCGACTGCGTGATCTTGCTGGTGGAGATGTAGTCGACGCCGGTTTCGGCCACGGCCCGGATGGTTTCCAGCCGGATGCCGCCTGATGCTTCCACCTTGGTGCGGCCGGCGACGATCTGCACCGCCTCCTTCATGTCCGGCACCGACATGTTGTCCAGCATGATGACGTCGACGCCAGCAGCCAGCGCTTCATGCACCTGCTCCAGGCGGTCGCATTCGACCTCGAGCTTGGTCAGCACCGGCAGCTTGCGGCGCACGCGCGCCACTGCCGCTGCAATGCTGCCGCACACCGCGATGTGGTTGTCCTTGATCATCACGCCATTGTCCAGGCTCAGGCGATGGTTCAGCCCGCCGCCGCACGTGACCGCGTGCTTCTCCAGCGCGCGCAGTCCCGGCGTGGTCTTGCGGCTGTCGATCAGACGCGCCTTGGTGTGCGCAATCGCTTCGGCATACTTCGCCGTGTGATTGGCGATGCCGCACAGACGCTGCATGATGTTGAGCGCGGTGCGCTCGGCGGTCAGCACGCTACGCGCGTTGCCGCTTACGTTCAGCAGCACGGCGCCTTTCTCCACCTTGTCGCCATCGGCCACGCGCACGTCCAGCGACAGGGTGGGGTCGTAGCGCGAAAAGATACGGGCGGCCACGTCGATGCCGGCGATCAGCATCGGTTCGCGCGCGTTCATGCAGAACGTGCCGGTCTCGCCGGGCTCGATCATGGTGTGAACGGTGAGATCGCAGATCCCGATGTCCTCGGTCAGCCAGAGGTCGATCAACTTGTCCGTGGCGAAAATGTCATACATGGATGTTGGCTCCTGAATGGTGGTTGCCGCACTTCTAATAACTTAGATATCGAAGTACATGGCGTAATACTAGCGCCTGCCAACGGCTTGTCAACTATTATTCGATCTCTAAGATGACGATTGCGAGCGGCGACCTCGTAGGAGGTTTGTCGGAGCGGGAAGTGGTTCGCATCGGCAAGGCGCTGCGTACGATGCGGGCGGCGCCTGGGCGCGCACCGGGCCGCTCGATGCGGCGACTGGTGCTGGCGCGTGGGGTGCGGCCCGATGCGCCCGGAACCCGGGCGTAGCGAGCGCTGCCGTTACTGCGCAGTCAGTCGGCGGGGCTGTCGGCGTCCTGGGCGGCTTCGGCCGGTTCGTCGTCGAGATCGCTCATCTTGCGCAGCAGATAGAGCAGGGCGACGCGTTCGGCGGGATTCAACCCGCGCATGGTGCGTTCGCTGATGTCCTGCGCAAACGGCACCACGTCGGCGACCAGCGCCTGGCCGGCCGGTGTCAGCAACACCACCACCTTGCGGCGGTCGCGCGCGTCATGGGATACCTTGATCAGCTCGCGGGACTTCAATCGCTCGATGATGCCGCGCACTGTGGCCTGATCGATGGCCGTGGCGCGCGCGATCTCGCTGAGCGAACAAGAGGTATGCGCCTGAATGGCGCAGAGCACCACAAACTGGCCGGCGGTCAGTTGGGAATCTGGAATGGTCTGCTGAAAAATCGCCACATGCCGCTGATACGCGCGGCGCAGCAGATGTCCAACCTGCTCGGTGAAATCGTAGTCGTCGCGGTGAGGCGCGTGGCTCTGGCGTGTGCTCACAAGGGGCTATCCGAATTGGCGAATACCGCGCAGTATAGCCGCGCGGCTGCCGGCTAGAGCACGCGGCCAAACCACCAAAGCGACAGCAACCCCGCAAAGGCCGCCAGCAGTGCACCGGCGGCAGCGAACAGCGCGGTGATTTCAACCTGGTCGCGCTTGCCGAATGCCAGTGTGGTGCGCAGCGCGCGGTAAACCTGTTTCATGCCAGCGGCGTCGTCCAGCCGGAAGTATTGCGCGCCGGTAGTGTCGGCAATCTTCTTTAATACGGCTTCGTCGAGCCTGACGCGGGACGACCAGCCGTCGGCCTTCAGCACCACGCCCTCGGTCGTGCCAACGCCTACGGTGTAGATGCGCACGCCGTAGTCGGCGGCCATCTGCGCCGCCTGCATTGCGGATGGTCCGGCATTGCTCTCGCCATCGGAAAAGACGATGATCGCGCCCGATGCGAACGATCCCGGCAATGGGGCGGCGCCGTCGCCCGTTGTTGGCCGCGTCGGCATTGGGGTGTCGTCGTCGCCCATCAGGAGCGTGGCGTCCACGCTGGCCTCTGGGACCAGCGTCGATAGCGCCACCAGCAAGCCGTTGCCGAGCGCGGTGCCGCCTTGCACCTGAAGCCGCTCGATGCTTTTGGCGACGTCGTCCTTGCTGCGCGTTGGCGCCTGCGCAACGGCAGCGGTGCCCGCTATCGACACCACGCCTACCTTGACGCCGGCCGGCTGCGCATCGAGCAGGATGTGCGCCGCCTGTTGGGCAGCGCGAAAACGACTGGGCTTGATATCCTGCGCGCGCATGCTGCCGGAAAGGTCCATCACGAAGATAACGGTGTCGATGCGCGACGGTAGCGACAGCACCGCCTGCGGCCGTGCAACCGCCACCAGCAGCGCAATCAGCGCCGACAAGGCCAACAGCGGTCCAACATGGCGGCGCCAGTCGGGCTTGCGGCCCGCGTGCGTGTACGCAGGCGGAAGGTGGGGCTGCGCGGCGCCCGCGCGTTGCCGCCGCGCGTCGAGCCAGAGATAGCCGAGCACCAACACCAGCGCCAACGCCAGCAGCCACAGCATGTTTGGCCACAGGAAGCTGAAGGTGGGCAGACGGCTGACGGCGTCGATCACGGCGTGCCCCGGATGGCGCCCTGGCGATGGCGACGTTCCCGCGCAAACTGAAGCAGCGTGAGATCCAGGCGCGAATAGGTGGAAAGGGTCACGCAATCGACGCCCGCCCGGTCGAACCCCTGGCGCAGTTCCGCCTCGCGCGCCTCGGCGGCTGCGGCAAAGCGTTTGCGAAAGGAGGGGTCATGGGTGTCGACCAGCAACTGCTCGCCGCTTTCGGCATCCTGCATCACCACGAGGCCCAGATCGGGCATGGCGGTCTCCAGTGGGTCGACCAGCCGCACCGCCACCACCTCGTGGCGCCGCGCCAGCTTGTCGAGCGCGGCTTGCCAGCCCGGCGCGCTGAGGAAATCCGAGACGACGAACACCACCGAGCGCCGCTTGACGATGGCGCTGGCCGTGTCCAGCAGGTCGGCCAGATGCGTCTCGCCAGGCGATAGAGCCGACGTGCCGCGTATGCGATCGAGCACATGCAGCAGGTGGCGGCGCCCGGCGCGCGCGGGCACCGTGGCGGTGACGCCGTGCCCGGTGCCGCTGTAGAGCACCGCGCCCACGCGGTTGCCGTAGCGCGTCAGCAGCAGCGCCATCACGGCGGTGAAATCGCTGAGCATGTCGCGCTTGCGCGTGGTGCCCGATCCGAAATCGATCGATCCGCTCAGATCCAGCAGGAACCATACGGCAACTTCGCGATCCTCCTGATACTCGCGCACATGCGGGATCTGCAGTCGCGCGGTGACATTCCAGTCGATATGGCGCACGTCATCACCGGGATGATATTCGCGCAGATCGGCCAGATCGATGCCGAAGCCGCGAAACAGCGTGCGGCAGTCACCCTGCAGCAACCCATCGAGCCGGCGCACGACCGTCCATTCCAGGCGACGGACCAGCGCCTCGGTCTGGTTTGCGCCAAGGCCGGTGCCGGGCAGTGCGGCGGGGGCGTCGGGCGATGCCGCGGCCTGCTGCGGGCGTTCGTGCGCCGTCCGGCGTCTAGGCCACAGTCGCGCGAACATGGGAATCAAGCGGGCGTTCGGGTGCGGGCAGTGCGCGCACGATGCGCGTGACGATCTGGTCCGCGCTGATTCCGTCGGAGAGGGCCTCGTAGGACAGCGCCAGCCGATGACGCAGAATGTCGGGCACCAGATCGATCACGTCTTCCGGCAGCGCGTAATCGCGCGCCCGCAAGAACGCCAAAGCCCGCGCGCCTTCGATCAGGCCGATGGTGGCACGCGGGCTTGCGCCGAAGGACAGGTAGCGGTCGGTATCCGCCACGCCGTAGGCGCTGGGCCGGCGCGTGGCGGCCACCACGCGCACCGCATACTGCACCAGGCCCGGGTCGACATAGACCTTGCGGCATTGCTTCTGCAGGTCGGCCAACTGAGTGGGCGTGGCGATCGGGTTGACCTCGATGCGCGGGCCGGTGACGCGGTTGACGATCACCACTTCCTCCTCTTCGCTCGGATAACCGACCAGCACCTTCATCATGAAGCGGTCCACCTGCGCTTCGGGCAGCGGGTACGTGCCTTCGGTTTCGATCGGATTCTGCGTGGCCATCACCAGGAACGGCGACGGCACCAGATGCGTTTCTCCAGCGATGGTGACTTGCCGCTCCTGCATCACTTCCAGCAATGCGCTCTGTACCTTGGCCGGCGCGCGATTGATTTCGTCGGCCAGCAGCAGGTTGGCGAACACCGGCCCGCGCACCGTGGAAAACTCGCCGCTGGCCTGGTTGTACATGCGCGTGCCGACCAGATCGGCGGGCAGCAGGTCGGGCGTGAACTGGATCCGCTTGAAGGTGCCGCTCATGGTGCGCGCCAGCGTGTTGACCGTCAGCGTCTTGGCCAGGCCGGGAACGCCTTCCACCAGCAGGTGGCCGCCCGCCAGCAGCGCCACCAGCACGCGTTCGAGAAAGTGGTCCTGGCCCACCACTACCCGTTTTACTTCGTACAGCAGGCGTTCCATCAGCCCGGCCTGGTTGGCGGCATGCGTCGCTTGGTCGTTCATGGGCGTCGATTCCTGTTGGTGAAGCGGGTGGCTGATTCAGAAAGGGCAATTCCTAGAATGGGGACGATCCGATCGAGGCCCCCGCGCTTTCGATAGTCATTGCAAAGCCGATACCGATAAAGGTGCCCGCCTTGCCGGGACTGAGAATGGCGGTGACGATGCCGACCACTTCGCCGCTCATATTCACCAGCGGGCCGCCCGAATTGCCGGGATTGGCCGCCGCGTCGAACTGGATCAGGTGTTGAAGCGTTTGCTTGCCATCCGGAGAGACGAACTGGCGATCGAGCCCGGAAACCACGCCGGCGGACACCGACGGGCCGATGCCGAACGGAAAGCCGACGGCCACCACTTCCGAGCCCGGCACAAGGTCGCGGCTCGATCCAAGCGTGGCCGCGGGCAGGTCATCGGGCAACGATCGGGCCTTCAGCACAGCCAGGTCTTTTTCGGGGATGGCCTGCAGCAGCGTGGCCTCGGAGGTCTCGCCAGTGTGAAACTTCACGTCGACGCGGCTGGCGTTGGCTACGACGTGATAGCTGGTGAGGATCACGCCGTCGTCGGTCACCACCACGCCGGAACCGATGTGATCGTCGCCGCCGTCTTCGTCGGGCTGACCCTTGCGCTCGGGCGACTCGTCCTTCGCTTGGTCCTCGTGTGGCGGTGCAGGCGACCGCGGCAACGCCTTCGGGCGTGTCGATGGTGCATCACGCCGATGCTTGCGCGGATTCGACGCGACCACCGTCTGCTTGTCGTGGGTATAAATTTCAACGACCGATTCGCGCACGGCTTCGGCGGCGCGTGCGCTGCGTGCCGGGAGATTCTTTGTCTGCAATGTATGGAGAACGGCCGCGTCGATATCGGCCTGCGTCAGTGCGCGGGGCTTTGGCTGCAGGAGCCATGCTGCGCCGGCGCCTGCGACGAAGACCAGCACGAGCGCCGTGAAGACTGCACCGAAGACCGTCACTCGTTTCATCGCAACTCCCGACGTCCGTCCAGCTCTGCAAAATACAGTACCATCGTCTCACCGATGCGCCAAGGAGCGGAGCATGCAGTTCATCTGGCCGCAAATGCTCTGGCTGCTGCTAGCGCTTCCGCTGCTGGTGGCCGCTTACGTGTACCTGCTTGCGCGACGCAAGAAGGGCGCGTTCGTTTATGCCAGCCTGGCGCTGGCCCGCGCAGCGATTGGCCCGCGCCAACGCATGCGGCGCCATATTCCTCCCCTGTTGCTTCTACTGGCGCTGGGCGCGGCATTGCTGGCATGTGCGCGGCCCGTCGCCACAATTACTCTGCCTTCCGACGCCATCACACTAGTATTGGCGATGGACGTATCGCGCAGCATGGAGGCAACCGACGTGGCGCCCACGCGGATCCAGGCCGCGCAACAGTCGGCCCGCGACCTGATTGCCGGGCTGCCGGCGCGCGTGCGGCTTGGCATTGTTTCGTTCGCCACAACGGCCACGGTGGTATTGCCACCCACCGACAACCGGCGCGACATGCTCGAGGCGATCGACCGCTTTCAGTTGCAGCGCGGCACCGCTACCGGCAGCGGACTGATCCAGGCGCTGGCCGTGCTGTTTCCCGATGACGGTATCGATCTGGAGGCCATCCTGTTCGACGGCGGAGCCGCGTCTTCGGGCCGGCCGGCGGTTCCCCTGGACGAAGCGGCGGCCGCGGACGCCCTGCGCAAGCGGCGCGCGGAGCGCGCGCCGGCGCAGCCGGGCTCGTACCGGCATGGCGCGGTGATTCTGCTCAGCGATGGCCGCCGGACTACCGGGCCCGATCCGCTCGAAGCGGCTCGGCTGGCGATGCAGCGCGGCGTGCGGGTCTATACGGTGGGATTCGGCGCGCGCCAGGGCGCGCCGTCCGAGCCGGGGCTGTCCTATTTCATGCAGCTTGACGAGCCCACCCTGCGCGCGCTGGCCACCATGACCGGCGGAGAGTATTTCCAGGCCGGGTCGGCGGCGGACCTGAGCCGCGTCTACCAGCAGCTCAGCGCGCGCTTCGCGCTGGAAAGCCGCGAGACCGAGATTGGCGCGCTACTGGCCGGGGCCGCCATCGTCCTACTTATATCGGCGGGCACGCTGTCATTGCTGTGGTTCCGGCGCTAGCGGCGCGGATCAGAAGCCGGTGTCGGCGGCCGATATGAGCCGCCACTGCCTCCCGTTCGATTCCAGCCGATGCGTCAACCTGAGCGACTCAAGAAAGCGTGCGTCATGCGATACCACGATCAATGCGCCGGGGTAATCGTCCAGCGCCTGCTCTATGGCCTGGCTCGATTCCAGATCGACGTGGTTGGTCGGCTCGTCCAGCAGCAGAAGCTGCGCGGGGTCGTTGCTCCACAGTACGCACGCCAGCGCGGCCTTCAGCCGCTCGCCGCCGCTCAAGGCGCCAGATGGCACGCGCACCAGATCGGCATGCAATCCCAGCAATGACAGATGACTGCGCAGCACGCCATCGGGCAGCGGCGTGCGCAACTGGTGCAGGCGATCGAGCACGGACAACTGCGGCGGCAGCAGGCTGGTGGCTTGCTGGTCCAGCCACGCGCTGCGCACGCCGGTTTCGCAAATGCCCGAAACCGGTGCGATGGTGCCGGCCAGCATCTTCAGCAACGTGGTCTTGCCGCAGCCGTTGGGCCCCGTGATCGCCACGCGTACCGGCCCGTTGAGCGTCATGCTCAGCGCCGCGCTGTCTTGCGGAAACGGCGCGACGGCGTCTTCCAGATAAATCACGCGCTTTCCCGCGGCAATGGCCGTGCCGGGGAGGACAAGCGCGACGGCCCGGTCCGCTTCGACACGGCGCGCCGCCAGTTGCACTGCGTCATCGAAGCGGGCCTGCGTGTCCTGCAAGCGTAGCCGCTCGCGTCCCGCAAACGCTTGCGCGCCATCCTTGCGGCGGCCCATCGCGATGCCGGGGATATTGGCGTCCTTCGCACTGCGCGATTGCTGTGCGGCACGGCGCTGCTGCGCATCATGCTGGCGATGCAGTGCGCGTTCGGCGGCGGCACGTTCGGCGCGCGCATGGTCCAGCGATGCTTGCGCGGCAGCGGCCTGTGCGCTGCGTTGCGCAAGGTAAAGCGTGTAGTTGCCGCCGTAGCTGCGCAGTCCATTCGGCGCCAGTTCCACGATCCGGTCCATCGCGTCGAGCAGTTCCCGATCATGGCTGATCAGAATCAGGCCGCCCGTCCAGCGTTGTAGCCGCTCATGCAGCCAGCGGCGGGCGTCGCTGTCGAGATGATTGGTCGGTTCATCAAGCACCAGGCCTTGCACGTCGGCCAGGAGTGCGCCGACCAATGCCACGCGCGTCAGTTCTCCGCCGCTCAGCGATACAGCCAGATCGTGCGGCTGCAAATGGCCCAGCCCGCTGTCCGCCAATGCTTGCTCCAGGCTGGCGCGTATGGTCCATCGCCCATCGAGCAGATCGAAATCGCTGGCAAGCGGCGCGCCGCTTTCCATGCGTTCCAGCGCATCGAGCAAAGCGGTCAGGCCGGCGACATCGGCCACCGTCGCGCCCGCTGCGGGCACGATTTCCTGCGGCACATATGCGATCGCACCGTGGCGCACCACCTGGCCGATATCGGGCGAAATCAGGCCGGCCAGCGTCCTGCCCAGCACGCTTTTGCCCGTGCCGTTTCTACCGAGCAGGCCGACGCGCTCGCACTGGAAGGTTTCATTGAGGTCATGCAGCAGCGCGCGGCCGTCGGGCAGCGTTACGCTGACGTGCCGTAGCGTGATGGAGAATTCGGGTGCGTCCGGCGCGACGGCGTCGGAGGAAACGGTCGGGGTCAGCGTCAATACCCCGGGGGCTGCGCCCCTGATTTGCGACATGAGCGATCCCGCTTTTTCGAATGTCGAAGTTCGGCATTCTCGCACGCATCGCCAATGCAACGAGCCCCGGCCATTGCTGGCGGGGGCTCGAATTCGACAATGATTGTCGAGGCGCGATCTGTCAAATCAGCCAGCCTTGCTCTGGGAAGGCTGGCGGTGCGGGCCGTCGGCACGATGGCCGGGGACCCGCGCAGACGCTGATTTAGGCGGCCACTGCGGTGTCGGCGGCCGGTGCTGCAGCCGGCGCAACCTTGGCGCGACGTGCCTTTGCCACCGGCTTCGCGGCCGGCTTGGCTGCGGCTTGCGGCTTGGCTGCCTTCGCGACCTTGGCTGCGGGCTTGGCAGCCTTCACGGGCTTTGCCACCTTGGCGGTCTTTGCCGGCGCCTTGGCTGCCTTCACCGGCTTGGCGGCTTTCACAGGCTTGGCTGCCTTGGCGGTCTTTGCCGTCTTGGCCTTTGCCTTGGCGGCTGCAGCCTTTTCCTTGGCGGCGGCCTTTTCTGCCACGACTGCGGCGCGCGCCGATTCCTTCAGCTTCTTCAGGTCGGCAACCGCCTTGACGATGGCCTTCTTACCGGCAGCAACCTGCTTGACCAGTTCTGCGCGCAGCTTGTCCAGTTGCTTCTGGGCAGCCTTCACTTCGCGGTCGAAGGCGCTTGCCTTCTTTACCGGGGCTGCAACTTTCTTCGTTGCGCGCTTGACGGGGGTTGCTGCAAGTTTCTTGATGGCCATGCGGATATTCTCCATAGAGTGATTTTCGATGGAGGCGGAGTGTAGCAGCGAACAGTAAAAAAAATCTCGCCTGCACAGTAATTTTTCTGGCAAACAGAGTGGTGAGTGTCGCTAATTTGTCCTGAATCGATCCAAGGCCAATCACGTGGTCCGGATTTTCGGGTTATCGCCTCGCGATGCGATTGGCAAATTGCCGAGCGATTCGGCTGGCAGTTGCGCGCTGGCAATCCGGTGGGCGATGGCGCTGTAACGGGTGCCGCAATGGGCGCGACGCCGCGGCGTCCGGCGTCGGCGTCTGTGAAATTGTCGGCAGAAAAGGTTGGCGGGAAAAGTCGGACGCGAAGGTTGGTTGCAAACGTTGGCCGCAAAATTCGAGCGCAACGATTCGCGTGTCAGCGCTGTCGGAAAGGCGGTTCGGTTCCGGGCCGCCGGTTCCTATGCCGTCTGCGATCCGGTTGCGATGGCGCCCTGGCGACGATGCTGAACGGCGCGGCCGCTGCTGCCCATTGCCACCACGCGAAGGGCGCCGTCCCAAGCTGGCGTGGCAAGGTCCAGTACATAGTCGCCCTGTCCGGCCTTGTCATACAGGATGTCGCGCATGACCTGGCCAATCGCGATCCGGCATAGCCCTTCGGTGGAGAGCGTGGCTTCGTCGGCGACAACTTCGTCGGGACCGAGAATCGCGAACGAGCGGCGGCAGGCGCCTATGAAGCTGGTGAAGCGGATAGCCAGCGGATGTCTGCTGACAGCCACATGGTAGGGAAGTCCGAGGCCATCTACGGTAAGCGTGCAAAGAAAACTGGATTGCGCGGTAGCAGGGGTCATGGCGGAAATGTTTTAGGGATTGGCATCGCCTTTCGATACCAGCATCCACGTTCCCGACTCTACTCCTTTCAACTCCTTTGCAGTGCATCGCGCGTTTTTATTCATCGCCCGTTCTGAAATGCGAAAGTGGAGGGCGATATTCATTAGCGTCAGATTCTGTGCCGTCTGCAGCGAATCGGCCGCGATGCCGTTGCGCAGTGTCCCTATTGCGTGCATTTGTCCTGATATACGCGCTGCAGCTGCCTGCGCGTGCGGTCGCGCTCGACGGTGGTGATGTCGTTGCCCTGGCTGTTCTCGACCGGTGCGCCCGACGGCCGGTAACTGCGGCGCGGCTCCTGGCCGATTTGCTGGGCCAGCCGATTGCATTGTTCGTCGAGCGACATCGGCTGCGAAGGGGAAGGCTGAAAGCGCTGGGTGCCGCCGCGCACGGCATCGGAGATCGCGTCGTTGATCGCGGCGTCGTCCGACGATGAAGTCGGCGGGGTCTGTGCATGTCCGTGAAACAGCGGCGTCAATGCCGCGAGCAGAACGAGTTGGCTTACGTGGCGGCGCAGCGGCATGAAATCTCCCCGGTTAATCGGCCAGAGCATGTTAGCGCCGCGGACGGAGCGCCGTCCATCCCTTCGCGCGATCTCTTTTCACATTCGCCCTGACCGTAGCGATGCAAAACCGCTAGGCGTCCCCATGCGCGGTACCGCCCGGTGCACCGCGCGCGAGGATCTTGTACAGGTGCGAACGCGAGATCCGCAACTGCTCGGCGGCGCGCTTCTTGTTGCCGCCGTGTCGTGCGATGGCGTCGATGACCGCGGCGTAGGCCAGTTCGCTCATGTCGGCACCGCCGTCATCGGCATACGACGCGCGCAACGGCTGCTGCTGCACGGTGTTGGACGCAAACGCGGCTGGGGTGGGATGCGCGGTAGCTTCGTCGAGCATCCCGGCACTTGCCGGGCCGTTCCGGGCCGCCTCGCCGCGCGCAAAATCGGCCACGCGCAGCGTGCGTCCATCGCAAAAGACCAGCGCTTCCTCGATCCGCTGGCGCAGTTGCCGGACATTGCCGGGCCACGGCTGGCCGGCCAGATAACGCGCCACATCGTGGTCAATCCTTGGCGCAGGCATGCCGTTGCGGGCGCAGAAGGCATCGACAAAATGCTGCAACAAGGCGGGAATATCTTCCCTGCGCTGCCGCAGCGCCGGGATGCGCAACACCACGCCGCTGATCCGGTAGTAGAGATCCAGGCGGAAGCGGCCAGCGTCAATCAGTTCGGAGATATCGCGATTGGTGGCGGACACCAGCCGGAAATCGACGCGCTTTGGCCGTCCGCTGCCAAGCCTTTCGACCATATGGTCTTCCAGTACGCGCAGCAGCTTGACCTGCATTTCCATCGGGATATCGGCCACTTCGTCGAGAAATACCGTTCCGCCTGCGGCCATTTCGAGCTTGCCGGCCTGGCCCTGCCGGCGGCTGCCCGTGAATGCGCCCGGCGCATGGCCGAACAGTTCCGATTCGAGCAGCGTGGCCGGCAGCGCGGCCAGGTTGAGGCTGACCAGCGGCCGCTCGCTGACGGGTTCGATCCCCGAAGCATGGATCGCGCGCGCCACCAGTTCCTTGCCCGTGCCGCTTTCGCCGAGGATCAGCACCGGCACGTCCAGGCGTGCCACGGTATGGATTTCGCGACGCAGGCGCTGCATTGGCGCGCTTTCGCCAATCAGTCCGAGCGTGGCCGGCGCTTCGCGCAGTCCGTCAAACTGGCGCTGGTAGCGCGCCACCTCAGAGCGCAATGCCGACAACTCTTCATGCATGCGGATCAGCGCGTCTGGTCCCTTGAACATGACCTGTCCGATTGCCCCCACCACCTGCCCGTCGTGGCGGATCGGAAAGCGGTTAACCACGCGCGCGTCGCCGTTATTCATCTGCTGCAACTGCCCAATTTCGGCCTTGCCGCTGGCGACCACCTGCGGCAATCGCGAGTTCGGAATCACGTCGGCGGCATGACGGCCGATGCCGCCACCTGGTTCAAGGCCGAGGAATTTCTCGTGCACCGGACTCAGGAAGCGCATCCGGCCGTCCTTATCGACCACCGTGATGGCGTGGTAGGGATCGTTGAGGAAGTGGTCGAGGATCGCGCCCGCAAAGGGGACGGTTGCCAGCAGATCAAACAGCACCGCTTGCGCGTCCATCGCGTGGATGAGGATCACCCGATGCGCATCGTCTTCGAGCGACAGCCCGATGTAGCGCTGCGTGCCGGCATCGACGGGGAACAGACGGCGGCCGTCGGCCGCGTGGGCGGCATGATCGCAAGCCGCTTGCGCAGCGCGTGCCGTAACGGGATCAGTGCAGACGCCGATGGCGGCCACTTGCGCGCCATCGCGTGAAAGGATCAGGGCGCCAAGCGCGGGGGGCGATAAGGCGGGATGTGTTGTCTCCGAGGACACCGTTGTCTCCTGTCAGTGTCCATGTTGCGGACACTTTTTGTCGTTATGGCGGACATCATAGCGGCGCCGATTGGAATCCTCAATGAAATCAAGCGCTGCGCAGCATGCGCCACGCTGGCACGGGTTGTGCGGTGTTCTAGCGGTGAACACACCAAGAACAAAAACGGAGACACCGTGAGCTGGCAGCCCGAGATCGACGAACTGGCGCATCGCCGCCGCCTGGCCGACCGCATGGGTGGCGAGGAAAAGCTGCAGCGCCACAAGGCCGCAGGGCGGTTGAGCGTGCGCGAACGCGTGGCGGCTATCGCCGATGCCGGATCGTTCCGCGAAGTGGGCGGCCTGAGCGGCAGTGGTCGCTATGACAGCAACGGCCGGCTGCTGGACGTGATGCCATCGAATCTGGTGACCGGACGCGCGCAAATCGACGGGCGACCTGTGGTGCTGGTGGCCGACGATTTCACGGTCAGGGGCGGAGCCAACGAGGGCGCGGTCGGAGAAAAACTGATCCACGCCGAAAAGATGGCGCACGAATTGCGCTTGCCGATGGTGCGCCTGGTCGATGGCACCGGTGGCGGCGGCAGCGTGCGCAATATCGAAATCAAGGGTCACACGCTGCTGCCTACCATGAAGGTCTGGCAGCATGTCGTGCAAAACATGTCGACGGTGCCCGTCGTGTCGCTCGCGCTGGGTTCGGTGGTTGGCATGGGCGCGGCGCGGGTGGCGGCCAGTCACTATTCGATGATGGTGAAGGAGACCTCGCAACTGTTCAGCGAGGGTGCGCCGTCGATCGCGGCGCGCAGCGGCCAGCCTGTCGACAGGAATGCGCTGGGCGGCAGCCATATCCATACGCGCAACGGCGTGGTGGACGACGAGGTGGCCACCGAGCACGAAGCGTTCGCGCGGGCGCGCCAGTTCCTGTCATACCTGCCGGGATCAGTGCACGAACTGGCGCCGCGCATGGCAAGCGGCGATGACCCGGCGCGCCGCGACGAATGGCTGCTGTCGGCGATTCCGCGCGATGGCCGCGTCGACTACGAGATTCGCCCGATCGTGCAAGCGCTGGTCGATGCCGATTCGTTCTTCGAGATCGGCCGGCATTGGGGGCAGGCCATCGTCACGGGCCTGGCGCGCATCGACGGCTGGCCGGTCGCACTGATTGCCAGCGATCCTGCGTTCCACAGTGGCAACTGGGATGGCGCGACGGCGCAGAAATTCACGCGTTTGGTCGATCTGGCGCAGACCTTCCATCTTCCCGTGGTCAATCTGGTCGATACCGCCGGTTTCCAGATTGGCATCGAAGCCGAGCAGGCCGGCGTGATGCGCGATGGCGTACGTGCGCTGGCGGCGGTCTATCAAGCCACCGTGCCGTGGTGCTCGGTGATCGTGCGACGCGCCTACGGCGTGGCCGCCGCGGCGCATCAGCACATGGGACGTTTCAATTTTCGCTACGCGTGGCCATCGGCCAACTGGGGCGCATTGCCGATCGAAGGCGGGCTCGACGTCGCGTACAAGGCCGAAATCGAAGGCGCCGACGATCCGGTGCAAAAGCGTGCCGAGATAGAACAGCGCGTACGCAGCCTGACATCGCCGTTCCGCAGCGCCGAGGCCTTTGTCATCGAAGACATCATCGACCCGCGCGATACGCGCGCGTTGCTCTGCGAGTTCGCCAATCTCGCGGCGCCGCTGCGCGAGCCTGGCATCAGCCGCTTCGGCATCCGGCCCTGAGCGGCCCTCGCCATATCGATTGGGCGTGACTGCATTCCAAAATAAATAAGGAGACTGGTTTGAAAAAATTGCTGATTGCGAATCGGGGGGAGATTGCCTTGCGCGTACTGCGCGCGGCGCGCGATCTCGAGATTGGCACCGTGGCGGTCTATTCGCAGGACGATTCAAGCGCGCTTCATCGCATCCTGGCCGACGAAGCCGTTGCGCTCGACGGCGCCGGCCCCGCTGCATATATCGACATCGAAGGCATCATCGCAGCGGCCAAAGGGTCCGGATGCGACGCCGTGCATCCGGGCTATGGATTCCTTAGCGAACGCGCCGATTTTGCGCAAGCCTGCGCCGATGCCGGCATCCTGTTTGTCGGTCCGACGGTGGAACAGCTGGCGTTGTTTGGCGACAAGGGCCGCGCACTGGCATTGGCGCGTGACGGTGATGTGCCGGTCATGCCCGCGACGCCAGGTGGCGCATCGTTGGAAGCCATTACAGAATTCTTCGATGCGCAGGGCGGCGCGGGCGTGGTGATCAAGGCCGTGGGCGGTGGCGGCGGCCGCGGCATGCGCGTGGTCCGGCACCGCGACGGCTTGCCCGAAGCCTATGCGCGCTGTCGCTCGGAAGCTGCATCGGCATTCGGTGTCGATGCATTGTATGCGGAGCGGTTGGTGGCGCGCGCACGCCATATCGAAGTCCAGATTGCCGGCGACGGCGAGCAGGTCATCGCGTTGGGCGAGCGCGACTGCACGTTGCAGCGACGCTTTCAGAAACTGGTGGAAATCGCACCAAGCCCGGTGCTGCAACCGCATCTGCGAGACGAAATCATCAAGGCCGCGCTGCGCCTGGCGCGCCGCGTCAACTACCGCAGTCTCGGCACTTTCGAGTTTTTGGTCGAAGAGACCGAAGATGGCGAGCAGATGAATTTCGTCTTTATCGAAGCCAATCCGCGCCTGCAGGTCGAGCACACAATCACCGAGCAGGTAACGGGCGTCGATCTGGTGGCGCTGCAGATCGGCTTGGCCGCGGGGCGCACGCTGGCGGAGCTGGGTCTGAATTCCGCTTTGCCGCCGCTGCCGCGTGGCTTTGCAATTCAGGTACGTGTGAACGCGGAGATGACCGATGCGCAGGGCCTTGCGCGTCCGGCCCATGGCAGGCTCGAACGTTTCGATCCACCGACGGGTCCTGACGTGCGCGTGGACACGCATGCCTATGCCGGTTACGAGCCGTCGCCCAATTTCGACACGCTGTTGGCCAAGCTGATCGTTAGCAGTGCTGCGCCGAAGTTTGACGCCGCGGTGCGCCGGCTGCAGCGCGCTCTGGCGGAGTTTCGCATTGTCGGGGTGCCTACCAATCTGGATTTGCTGCGCGCGCTTGTGCAGCGCGACGACTTCCTGACGCAGGATATTCATACGCGGCATTTCGAAGCGATTTTGCCGGAGCTGGCCGCAGCCGCGCAGTCGATTGCCCACGCGGGCCGCGCGCAGGACGCGCTGCTCGGTGGCGCGGTGCGCCAGGCTGCGGCGCACGCGCCGCGCGCCGCCGAGCCGGAGGAGCAGATCGACGAAGGGCTGGTGGCCGTTCGCGCGCCGCTGACGGGCCGTGTGGTCGAGATTGCCGTGCAGTTGAACGACATCGTCAAGCCTGGGCAAACCGTGGCGGTGCTCGATGCCATGAAGATGGAGCATGCGATTGCCGCCGAATGCGCCGGCCGCGTCGTTGACTTGCGGCTTGAAAAGAACGCGCTGGCGTCGGAAAACCAGGTGCTGATCGTACTGGAGCAGACCGATGCCGATGGCGCTGCCGCCGATACCGCGCAGACCCACGACCCGGCGGCGATCCGTGCCGATCTGCAGCGTGTGCTTGATCGCCATGCCTATCTCTACGATGAAAATCGTCCCGACGCGGTAGCCCGACGCCGTTCGCGCAATCAGCGTACGGCGCGTGAAAATATCGCGGACCTGTGCGATGCCGACACGTTTGTCGAATACGGCGCGCTGGCGCTGGCGGCGCAGGCTACGCGCCGTACCCGCGAGGACCTGATCGCCAATACGCCCGCCGATGGGCTGATCACCGGCGTGGGCAGCGTCAACGGCGACCTGTTCGGCAAGGATCGTGCGCGCAGCGCCGTGATGGCCTATGACGCCACCGTGATGGCAGGCACACAAGGCAAGCGCAACCATATCAAGACCGATCGCATTGTCGAGGTGGCGCTGCGTGACGAACTGCCGCTGGTGCTGTTCGGCGAAGGCGGCGGTGGCCGCCCCGGCGACGTCGACTATCCGTCCGTGTCGGGTCTGTACCAGCCATCGTTTGCGGCGTTTGCCGAACTGAGCGGCCAAGTGCCCGTGGTGGGCATCGTGTCGGGCCGATGCTTTGCCGGAAATGCCGCTTTCCTTGGATGTTGCGATGTGATCATCGCCGACAAATCCGCCAATATCGGCATGGCGGGTCCTGCCATGATCGAAGGCGGCGGGCTTGGCATTTTTCGCCCGGAAGACGTCGGACCCGCGCCGGTGCAGTACGCCAACGGCGTCATCGACGTGCTGGTGGAAAACGAGGCCGAGGCCACGCGCGTGGCGCGCCATTACCTGTCGATGTTCCAGGGACGGGTTGCCGACTGGAGCGCGCCGGACCCCATTCAGCTGCGTCATGTGGTCCCGGAGAACCGGCTGCGCGTTTACGACACGCGCAAGGCGATCGAAGGCATTGCCGATGCCGGTAGCGTGCTGATGCTGCGCGGCGGATTTGGCGCGGGGATCCATACCGCGCTGGCGCGCGTGGAGGGCCAGGCGGTGGGCGTCATGGCCAACAATCCGTATCACCTGGGCGGCGCAATCGACGCGGATGCGGCTGACAAGGCGTCGCGCTTCATGCAGCTTTGCGATGCGCATGGCCTGCCGATCGTGTCGCTGATCGACACGCCGGGATTTATGGTGGGGCCCGACGTGGAGGCGCGCGCGCAGGTGCGCCATGTATCGCGCATGTTCCTGACGGCAGCCAAGCTGCGCGTCGCGTTGCTGGCCGTCACGCTGCGCAAGGGCTATGGGCTTGGCGCGATGGCGATGGCGGGCGGCGGATTCCGCTCGGCGAGCTTCACGATCTCTTGGCCGACCGGTGAATTCGGACCGATGGGGCTGGAAGGCGCGGTGCGGCTCGGCTTCAAGAAGGAACTGGAGGCGCTGCCGGAGGGCCCGGAGCGCAAGGCGTTGTTCGACAAGCTGGTGGCGCAATCGTACGAGCGTGGCCACGCCATCAACACGGCTGCAGCCGTGGAGATCGACGCCGTGATCGATCCTGCCGAAACGCGCAAATGGATTGCACAAGGCATCGCATCGGCGGAAGTGCGCGGCCGCCGCGCGCGCCGTGGCTTCGTCGACGCATGGTAGCCGCCGGCGCAATGACCACCGAGCCAGCAATGAGCCACGAGGTTTTCATGACCCAGAAAAATCCGGATCCATCGCAATTGGCGCTGGCAGGGCTGCGCGTGCTTGAAATCGGCGCGGGGCCTGCACTGGCCTACACGGGAAAGCTGTTTGCCGATTTCGGCGCCGAGGTCATCAAGGCCGAAAGCGCGGCGGGCGACGCCTGGCGGCAGATGCCGCCGCTGGTGGCCACGTCCGATGCGGCGCCGCCCGAGAGCGCGCTGTTCGCATGGCTGAACACCAACAAGCGCAGCATCACCGTGCACGAGGGCGACGCAGACGATGGCGCATGGCTGGCGCAGCTTGCCCAGACCTGCGATGTGGTGCTGGACGCGCGCGCACTGACTGAGGGCGTCGCGGTGCTGTCGCGGCCGGTATGGCGGACCGCCGACGCGGCGGGCCACGTGCCGATCGAAATCGTCCTGACATGGTTTGGCGAGAACGGCCCTTACAGCGAGTATGCGGGCGCCGAATCGGTGTGTCGCGCGCTGGCCGGCGCGGTGCATGGCAGCGGCCCGGTCGAAGGGCCGCCGCACATGCCGCACGACGTGCAGACCGCGATTGCGGCTGGCCTCTCCGCGTTCGCCGCTGCGGTGGCGGCGCTGGCAGGGGCTGCGCATGGCAGCCGGCGCTACGTGCTCAGCGTGCACGAATGCGCGCTGAGCGTGGTCGAAATGGAAGCCGGCATGGTGCCCGACAAACGGCATCCGCTCCGCCGGCTGGGCGTCAATCGGTTCTGCGGCACGCATCCCGCCGGCATCTATCAGGCCGCCGAAGGCTGGATCGGCATCTTCACGCACACGTTGCCGCAATGGCAGGCGCTATGCGAAGCGATCGGACGTCCAGACCTGGCGAACGATCCACGTTACGCCAGCGGCCCCGATCGCATGGCACGCGCCGATGAAATCGACGCGCTACTGATCCCCGCGTTCCGGTCGCGCACGGCAGCGCAGTGGTTCGAACTGCTTGGCGGCATGAGGCATCCCACGGTCATCGTTCCAACCATGGACGAGTTGCTGCGCCAGGATGTGCATCGGCAACGCGGCGCGTTTGTTCCGGTGCAAGCTGGCGATGCGGTGTTCGAAGGGCCGGTGGTGCCGTTGCGTCTCGATGATGCGGGTCCGCTGCCAGGCGGGCGCGCGCCGTCGAAGGGCGAGCACGATCGGCTGTACCGCACGTCGGCCCTCGATCGCGTTCCCGCGCGGCGGCTGGCGCGTGCGTCAGACGATCGGGCGCCGCTGAAGGGCATGCGCGTGATCGATCTGACGATGGGTTGGGCGGGACCGCTTGCGTCACGCACGCTGGCCGATTTCGGCGCGGAAATCATCAAGGTGGAAAGCACCGCGTACCCGGACTGGTGGCGCGGCGCGCATTTCACTGAGGAGTTCTATCGCGACAGGCTTTATGAAAAGAACTCGAATTTCCATCTGATGAATCGCAACAAGCTCGGTATCACGCTGGACCTGACGCAGCCCGAAGGCAAGGCGCTGCTGCTCGATCTGGTGGCGCATGCCGATGCGGTGATCGAGAACTACTCGGCAGAGGTGCTGCCGAAGCTCGGGCTCGACTACGAAGCGCTGCGCGCGCGCAACGCGCGGCTGGTCATGCTGTCGATGCCGGCGTTTGGGCTTGGCAATGCGTGGAGCAATACCCGCGCTTACGGCGGCACGCTGGAACAGGCCAGTGGCCTGCCGCTGTACACGGGACATCCGGATGGACCGCCGGCGATGACGTCGTATGCGTATGGCGACCCGGTTGGCGGCCTCAACGCGGGTGCGGCGATGCTGCTGGCGCTGTTCGAACAGCAGCGCACGGGCCGCGGCCGGCACGTCAACCTGTCGCAGGTGGAAGCCATGCTGCCGATGGCTGCACCGTTCATCATCGAACAATCGGTAACCGGCACAGTCGCGCCGCGGCAGGGCAATCGTCATCCCATGGCAGCGCCGCATGGCTGTTACCGCTGCGCTGGCGAGGACGAGTGGATCGCGCTAAGCGTGGGCGATGCGCAGTGGCCGGCATTGTGCGCGGTGATCGGCGGTGGCGCTCTTGCCGACGATCCGCAGCTCGCGCACGCGGCAGGCCGCCGGGTTGCGCAGGACCGCATTGACGCCGCCATCGCGCAGTGGTGCGGCACGCGCGATGCGGAGACGGCCATGCAGCAGTTGCAGGAGGCCGGTATCGCCGCGGGCGTGGTGCGGCCGATGTGGCAGGTGCTGCAGGACCGGCATCTGCGCGCGCGCGGCTTCTGGCGCGACGTCGAGCGAGCGCATGTCGGCGCGTACACGGCCAGCACGGCGTGGTTTCGCATCGGCCAACAACCGATGCCGATGCGGCATGTTTCGCCCACGCTCGGACAGCACACCGATGAGGTGCTGAGGCGTGTGCTGGGACTCGACACTGAGCGGCTTGCCGATCTGGAGCGGCGCGGCGTCACAGGACAAACCGCCAGGCCGAAGCATAAGAGAGCGACCGCATAGCGCAGACCCAAGCCCGCGCTGCGCGAATCCGCGCGCGGGCGAACCCCAAACAGGACGATCAGATCCTTCCAGGCAACACCAGAATACGGAGACAACATGAACCAGCAACGACGCAAAATTGGACTGGCACTGGCCGCGATGGCGGCCATTCCCGCCATACTGTCCAGCCCGGCCACGGCGCAGACGGCGCAATGGCCCGCCAAGCCGATCCGCATGATCGTGCCTTTTCCGGCGGGATCGTTCACTGACACCGTGGCACGCGTGCTGTCCGAACGTCTTACCAAAGCGCTCGGACAGCCGGTAGTGGTCGAGAACAAGGCGGGCGCCAACGGACTGATCGGCGTGACGGAAGCGGCCCGGTCCGCGCCGGACGGATACACGCTGCTGGTGACCAATTCCAGCAGCATCACGATCAATCCGCATATCTACAAAAAGGGCACCTACAAGGCCAAGGATTTTGCGCCGGTGACGCTGGTGCTGGAGGCGCCGTTCATTCTGGTGACGAATCCGGAATGGTCGCAGAAGAACGCGGTGGGATCGGTCGGCGATCTGGTTCGCTTTGCCACGCAGAATCCGGGAAAGATCAGTTATGGCTCCGCTGGCCCCGGCAACATCGCGCATCTGAGTTTTGCAATGCTCAACAACCGCGCGAAGATCAACACCACTCATGTGCCGTACAAATCCGCGGCGCAGGCGGAAATGGCGGTGATCAGCGGTGAACTCGATACGGCGTTCGACACGTGGAGCGCGCTGCCGCAGATCAAGGGCGGCAAGCTCAAGCCGATTGCGGTCAGTTCGACGCGGCGCATGACGCAGTTGCCCGATGTGCCCACTGTGGAAGAGGCCGGTATCGCGCCGTTCAACGCTACATTCTGGATTGGCATGCTCGCGCCGGCCGGTACGCCGCCGCAGATCGTTCAGAAGCTTCACGCCGCTGCGCGCGGTGTGCTCGAAGACGCCAAGGCAAAGGGCGCGCTCAGCCAGCAGGGCGACGTCGTGATGGTCGATCCCGAGAATTTCGGCAAACGGATCGAAAAGGAAGAAGCAAGCTGGGCCGTGGTGATCCAGCGGGAAAACATCACGCTGGACTGATCGGCCGACGTGCCGACGCATAAAAGAACGGGCGGAAATTCTGCCCGTTTTTCTACGTGAAAATTGCCGCTTACCGACTGGCAATTTGCCTTCCTGGTCTGTCCGAGCGCGCGAAATATCCGGTAAATCCGTCTGCCCTCATTGCATTTTGTCGCGCTTCGCCACTGGCGTTTGGCTTGCGCTTCTGCCAAGATTGCGGCCCTTCATCGACCACGGCCCACGTTGCTGCAGTTCTATCATGGCTTCGCGCAAAGCTCACCACGCCACCGGATGGGCGGCCGCCTTCATCGCTGCCGCAGTCATCGCGCGACACGGCGCGGGAACATGGCATTGGGCGAGCGTGGCCGGCTTTGTCGCCGCGCTGCCGGGCGCCACCGCGCCAGACTGGATGGAAGTGGCATGGTGGTCGAAGTCCCGTCGGCTATGGATTACGCATCGCAGCTGGACACATTGGGGTGTCATCTGGATCGGCCTGTTGCTTTGGTCCTATCACGCGCTTGGCACGCATGCGCTCGCCGCACCGGCTTTTGGCTTTGCATGCGGCGGCGTCATGCATCTGCTGGCCGACTGGCCCAATCCGCTAGGTGTGCCTTGGATCGCACGCCGTCACTCGCTGAACTGGTGGAAGAGCGGACGGTGCGATTTGATCATTGTGGCCGCGGCCTGGCTCGGCGCTTTTGCCGTGTTCGATGACGTCTGGCTGCACCGGACGCATATCGTCGAATTTCTGCGCTATGTGACAGCACTGCCTTTCAAGGTGCTGGTTTCCTGAGCGAGCTTTTAACTGGCTAGACGCTGACAGTCGCGCCCGCCACCAGAACTCAGCGGTTCCTTGTAAAAGTTGCGAAGCGCAATTATATTGGTTGCGTAGCGCAACCAAATAGCAGCCAAACAAGCGAATAGATCGGAGCCCGCTATGGATTTTGTCGATACCCCCGCACAATCGCGCGAGCAAACCGTTCTGGAATTACGGGAGTTTTCGCGCAAACTGGTCCGTGAATTGGGTTTTATGCGCAGTACGCTGGCAAACAGCGACCTCGCGCCATCGGCAGTGCATGCCATTATCGAAATCGGCGCGACCCCGGGCATTCAGGCGCGCGACCTTGCCAATATCCTCCGGCTGGACAAGTCGAATACGAGCCGTCAGATCGCCAAGCTCGAAGCAGGCGGTCTGGTTACACGAAGAGCATCGGACCAGGACGGACGATCGTCCGAGCTGTATCTGACGGATGCGGGCCAGGACTTGCGACGACGCATCGACGCCTTTGCGACCGACCAGGTGTCTCATGCGTTGCGGCGGCTGGCGCCGGCAGATCAGCGCACGTTGGTCAGGTCGATGTCGCTTTACGCCGATGCGCTGGCGCTGGATAACAACGGCGAAGCGTCGCTTGACGCTCGCGCGGAAACGGGCCGCATCGTGGAGGGTTATCAGCCCGGTTGTATTGGCGACGTGGCAAGCCTGCATGCGCGCTTTTACGCAAAACACTGGGGCTTCGGCGTATTTTTCGAACACAAGGTAGCGACGGAGTTGGCGACGTTTGCGCAGTCTTTGCCCAATTCCGACTGCGCGCTCTGGCTCTATGTTGAGAACGGCAGGTCCTTGGCGTCGGTGGCCATTGATGGCGATGCCACGACCCGCGTTGGGCATTTACGCTGGTTTATCGTCGACGATTCACTGCGCGGCTCGGGCATCGGGCGCCGGCTGATTGAACGGGCGATGGCGTTTGTCGATGCGCGCTTCGACGAGACGTATTTGTGGACCTTTAAAGGTCTCGATGCCGCGCGACATTTATACGAATCGGTGGGCTTCCGCCTGGCTGAAGAAGCGCAAGGGCAGCAATGGGGCACGCCGGTGATCGAGCAACGATTCACGCGCGCGCGACCGCGGGCATGACGACGGAACCCTGAGACGCGCGGGCGCTACACCGCGCGCATCGCAGGGGCCACAGCTACTGCCCAGGCAGCCGCTTATGCGGGTTCGCCAAGCAACTCGGTTTTGCGGGCTTCCAGTTGTGTGGCGATCTCGCGCAGATCGACCTTCGCCTTGATCACGGCGCCAAACAGTTCACCTTCTTCCTCTTCCACATGGTGGCCCACGTATTCGGTCAACACCTTGTAGTTGGCGTCCAGCATGTCCGGCTCTCCGCCTTCAATCTTCGCAATCAGCTCCTTCGCGACGCCATGCTCGACCTTCGCTTCATCGAGCATGTCGTCGATCTTGTCCGAGACGCCGCGCAGGGCAGGATAGAAAATCTCTTCCTCGATCTGCGCGTGGACCGTCAATTTCTGACAGGTTTCCATGGCGATCGACTGCTTTTCCGCGTCCTTGGCGCTTTCGAACTGCTTGAAGAGCTTCTTGACCGCGCGATGATCGTCCATCAACAGACCAAGGGCTGCGCGTTGCTCGACTGGAATTTTCGACTTGTCCATGAAGATCTCCGTAGGGAAGTGTTTGCGCTGCTGGTGGCGCATTGATCGGGACTTGCCGGATCGTGGATTGCAAGCGCCGTACCAGCGCGGCAGCGGCGTTCCCGGAAGGGGCGCGTCTGGCAGGCGAGGCGGCTGGAAAACGGCTTGCCGCGTGGATTTGGGCGGATCGAGCCGGGGCGCGGGCGCTCACGTACGAAGCGTCGCGCCGCGCGAGCGAAGGCATGTCGTTTTCTACAAAACGCGGTGCGGGTTACCCATGGGCCTTGCTGAACCAGCGCCGGTTCGGGCGCGTGGCGGCGAACGTTTCATGTCGTCCCGCTGCGCAACGATGTATCTCCGGGGCGTCTTTCCGTGCCCATCGTCGGCCTGCGCTCGCAAGCTGGACGACGTCATGCAAACGGGCTAGCATCGGCGCTTCCAAATGGACGTCCATCAATATCCCGCAGCGCCGCACCAGTTGAGCTGGCGCGTCGATACAACCCTACGCCACCGCCCATGACCATGCAGCCACCGAGCATCGTTCCCGCGCAGACAGCGTTACTGATCATGCATTATCAGACTGACATCATGGCGCTGTTTCCGGACGTGGCGCCCGTGCTGCTGGCGAATACGCGCAAGCTGTGCGACGCCGCGCGCGCCCGGGGTGTCAGTGTCTATTTCGCCAAAATCCACTTTTCCCCCGGCTATCCGGAAGTGAGCCCGTTGAACAAGAACGGGCAGGGCATCAGGCAACTGGGGCGGTTCGTCGACGACAGGATTTCGCCCGAACTGGAACCGCAGGCCAGCGAGCCGGTGATCGTCGCGCATCGCGCCAGCGTGTTCTTCGGCACCGATCTGCAGGTGCGCCTGTCCGCGCAAGGGATCGATACGCTGATCATGGCGGGAATCGCATCCACCGGCGTGGTGCTTTCTTCGCTGGCTTATGCAAGCGATGCGGATTTCCGTCTCTTTACTGTCAAGGATTGCTGCTACGACCCTGACCGGATCGTGCACGACCATCTCTTCTCCACGGCTTTCGAATCGCGTTCCACGGTGCTGTCGCTGCCGCAGGCGTTGGCGTTGATGGACTGAGCGATGTCCTGTGATGGCAGGTTGCCGGAAGCCGCAGCGGTGCCGCGGCCTCCGGCAGCCGCGCTTCAGGCCCGCGAGGGGTAATAGCCGCTCACGCAGATCGTGTAATACAGGCCGGTTGGCTCCAGGGCGCGCAAATCGGGCAGCGCAAAGGTATTCATGCCATCGCCGCCAAATTTCGTTCCAAGCAGCGAGAACAACGCGGTATTACTGTTGATCGCCAGGATTCGGCCATCGGCGCGCATGCCGCCAATGGCGAAAGCCCCGGCCGACAGCCACACCGTGCCCATCGTGCATTCCGCTGCTGGCGTGCCGTCGTTGATCGAACCGGGCAGGTTGCCGAGGCCGGGGACGGTGCCGGCAGGGCCAGTTGCGCCCGTGGCACCCGTCGCGCCCGTCGCTCCGGTGGCGCCCGTGGCGCCAGTCGCACCGGCCGCGCCTGTCGCTCCAGTGGCGCCTTGCACGCCCTGCGCGCCCTGCGGACCGGTTGCGCCCGTTGCGCCTGTTGCGCCCGTTGCGCCCGTTGCACCAGCCGGACCGGTGGCCCCGGTCGCACCGCTGGCACCCGTAGCGCCAGTGGCCCCCGTGGCGCCAGTCGGGCCGCTCGGGCCAATCGGGCCGACGACACCCTGCGCCACATCGCTTGAGAGCGTCGCGAGCGTGCTGTTGGTCAGCTTGAGCTGGGTGGCGATTTCTTCGAGGCGGTCGTCATAGACGTCGCCATTGCGCGGGTTGAATTTCTGGTTCAGCAGATTCAGCGCATCCGCGTTCACGCCCAGGCTGGACAGTCGCTGCTTGACTTGCGTGATCGCCAGCGCCAGACGGTCGCTTGCGGCCGCTGCCGACGTCGCCGAGAAATTGGAGAAGAACGCTTCCGTATCGGGATTGCCCGATGCGGCGGCCACTACCAGTTCGGTGATCGGCGTGACATTGGTCGTGCCGGGATTTTCGATATACGAGTGCAGGTAGTCGCCGCCCGGGGTTCGCACGCGGATCACGCAGGGCAGTGCGAGATTGGCCGTGGTGGTGCTCCAGCTGCCGTCCGCGCCCGTGGTGAGGCTGGCTTGTCCGCTCACGCATTTGAGCAGCAGGTTGCCATTGGCGATCGGCGCGCCAGTGGCGGCGGTGCCGGACAAGGTTGCAGCCGGCAGAGCTGCCGTGGTGTTGGCGTTGGTGCTGGAATCGTCCCCGCCGCCACAGCTGGCGAGCAGTACGGCGGTGGCAAGTGAGAGCGCGCTGGCCCATTGACGTTGTTGCATGGTGACCTCCCGGTTCAAAAATCGCTATTTCCGCTTGTAGAGTGCAAATCCCGAGCGTTTTTTGTATCGCACGGGGGCGCGAAATAGTAGCGACTGGCTTTACCAGGAGGGGTGCGGCGTATGCCCCACTGTAGTGGGGGAGACAACGGCAAAATTTGCGGTTTTTTGGGTGGTGGCGCCTCAGGCGCGGAAAATCCGGCTCGCGGCTTCAGGCCAGTAATCCGGCCAGGGACGGCGGCAATCCGGCATTGGCTTTGCGCGGAGGCCGCGCAAAGCTGCCTTCGCGGGCGTGGCCGGCGTGCAGCGTCACGAGCGATTCGCAATGACGCACGGCGCTGCTCACGCCGTCCACCACCGGGACCGGAATGCGCCCTTGCAGCGAGCGCGCCAGGCCGGCCAGCGGCGCGCCGGCGACGATGATCACGTCGGCGCCATCCTCGCGCACGGCCTGCAGGCTCAACGCTTCCAGCCTCGCGGCGTGGTCTTCCTGCACGCTGCCGATGTCGCGCAATGGCGACTGCAGCGAGCGGATGCTGGCCAGGCGCGCCGACAGCCCGTTCGCGGCCACGCATTCGCGGTACCACGCCTCGATACGGTGCGAGATCGCGATGATCGAAAAGCGCTGCCCCAGCAGGCAGGCACTGGCCAGCGCGGCTTCGGTCATCCCTACCACCGGCACGTCGAACAGTTCCTTCATGCCGGCCAAGCCGGGGTCGCCAAACGCGGCGACGATCAGCCCGTCGAAGCTGCCGGCGTGTTCGGCGGCGGCGCAGGCCGTGGCGTAGCCGCCCACCAGCGCCTCGAAGCGCGTTTCGATATAGGCCACGCCAAAGCTGGCCGTGGCCATCGTGACACGCGTCTCCGCAGACGCGGTGCGCAGCGCTTCGGCCTGGATCAGGTCCGTTACCGACGCGCTGATGTTCGGATTGACGATCAATAGGTTCATCGGATTCTTCGTAGTCATGGCGTCGATCGCCGCATCAGAGTTCGGGCTGTCCCGCTTCCAGAAACCGGCCGCGCCCGGCCGCGGGTTCCAGGTATTCGCCGTTGCGCACGATCATCTCGCCGCGCGAGAACGTGGTCATTGGCCAGCCGGTCACCTCGATGCCTTCGTACGGTGTGTAATCCACCGCGTGGTGCAGATCCCGGTTGGCGATGCGCACCTTGCGCACAGGATCCCAGAGCACGATATCGGCGTCGGCGCCCACGGCGATGGTGCCCTTGCGCGGGTACAGGCCGTAGATCTTGGCGGGCCGGTACGACGTGAGCTCGACAAACTGATGCAGCGACAGCTTGCCCCGTTGTACGCCATCGAACAGCAGCGGCAGGCGCGTCTCGATGCCGGGCACGCCGTTTGGAATATGGTCGAACGGCTGCGCCGTGCCGCCCAGCTTCTTGCCTTCGGGATCGTCGTAATTGAAGGGCGCGTGGTCCGACGAAAACACGCTGAACACGCCATTGGCCAGCGCGCGCCAGACGGCCGCCTGGTTTTCAGGGTCGCGCGGCGGCGGGCTGCACACGCACTTCGCGCCTTCGTAGCCGTCGTCGCCGGGCAGGCCCATGTCTTCTGCGGTCAGGTACAGGTACTGCGGGCAGGTCTCGGCAAGGATCTTGAGTCCGCGGCCTTGCGCCCAGCGGATCTGTTCGATGGCTTCCTTGCCCGATACATGGACGATCAGGATCGGCACGTCAACCAGTTCCGCAAACGAGATGGCACGATGGGTCGCCTCGCGCTCAACCACCGCCGGTCGCGCCAGGCCGTGGAAGCGCGGTGCAATGCGGCCCTCGCCGGTGAGTTTGTCGGTAAGCCACGAAATGCAGTCGGCGTTCTCCGCGTGCACCATCACCAGCGCCTGATGCTGGCGCGCGACATCCAGTACCTCCAGCATTTCGCGGTCGGACAGCTTGAGGTCGTCATAGGTCATGTAGACCTTGAACGAGCTGTAGCCCTGGCGGATCAGCGCGGGCAGTTCGTCCTGAAGCACCGCGGGCGTGGGGTCGGCTACGATCAGGTGAAACGCGTAGTCGATCACCGCACGGCCGTCGGCACGGCGATGGTAATCGGCCACGGCAGCCTTGAGGGACGCGCCTTTTTCCTGCGCGGCGAACGGGATCACCGTGGTCGTGCCGCCGCACACGGCCGCGCGCGTGCCGGTAAAGAAATCGTCGGCCATTCGCATGCCGTCGGGCATGGGCTGGTCCAGGTGGCAGTGGCCATCGACGCCGCCGGGCAGGGCCAGCAGGCCCGTGGCGTCGACTTCCTGCGGCGCGGCGGGCAGGCCGTGGCCCAACGCCACGATCTTCCCGCCGCGTACACCGATGTCGCAGCGGAAGCGGTCGGAAGCGGTGACCACGTCAGCATTGCGGATCACCAGATCAAGATTGTTATCTGCGGGCATGGTCATCGCTCTCCGATGCTTTTGCTACTTATGCCACTTCGCGGAACAGGCGGCCCCAGCCCTTCAAGGCGCTGGTATCGACACCCGCCAGCCGCAACGACTTCCACACCACGGTGGAGATCGTGTCGTACAGCGGGATGCCGGTCTCGGCTTCCAGTTCTTCAGCCAGATGCGCGGCGTGAAGGTTGGTGCAGAACGTGGAGATGGCCTGCACGTTCTCGCGCGCGAGTTCGCGCACCATGCCGCGGATGGTGTCTTCCTCGACTTCGGCGAAGCTGTAGTTGACGTGCAGGTCGAGGTGGCGCTCGGCCGTGCAGTCGAAACCGCTGCGCTGGTAGTTGGCGATGATGCGCTGCTGCACGTCGTCCAGGTACGGCGTGGCCAGGCCGAAGCGGCGCGCGCCGGTCTTCTCCAGGATTTCGTTGAGCGCCAGCACCGAAGTGGTGGCGGGAATGCCGGTGGCCTCGGTAATCTGCTTGCACAGCGCCTGGTCGCGGTCGAAACCGAGCCAGCCCGACGACGTTCCATTCCACGCGATCACATCGACGCGCGCATCGGCCAGCAGCCGCGCCGCCCCGAGGATCTTTTCCAGGTCGAACTGACCCAGCGCCTGGTCACGCAGCGAAATCTCCGTGACCGTGAAGCGCGAGAAATGCGCGCTGACATTGGGCAGGTCGGCAACCATCGCACTGGTAATGGGCTCCAGCGCGGTATTGGAAGACGGCGTCAACATGCCGAGACGAATCTGCTTGCTCATGGTTGGTTCTCAAGAGTTGTCGGGCGCCGTCTGGGCGCAGCGCCTCAAGTTGATATTGGTTTTATTGTTCTGGCGTGTCGTTGAACGCGAGCTGCGTGCCGGGCACGCCGTGACTGGCGCGTGCCAGCTCCAGCTCTTTGTTCAACGCGGCCCGGCGCGCGGCGTCGGGCTTGACGGTATTGCCTGCCTGCAGCGCAGGCAGCACGTATTGGTTGACCATCTGACGATACAGGTCCAGATACTTCGCGTCACGAAGTCCGCCCTGCGTCGACATGATGCTGTTCATCACGATTACCGCATTCTGCTTCGGCAGCACTGTGATGAACTGGCCCTTGTATCCCATCGCGCTGAATTCGCGCTCGCTCGTGACGATGTTGTTGACCCAGCAGTAATAGCCATAGTCGCGGGCCGGACCCGAAGGCGTGGTCATCTGCGCCACCCACGACGCGGGCACTATTTGTTGCCCGTTCCAGCGGCCCTGGTTCAGCATCAGCATGCCAAGCCGCGCCATGTCGATCGACCTCAGGCGCAGACCCCAGCCACCCGAAACGGCGCCTTTGCCATCGGCGCCGTCCCAGCGATAGTGAGACATGCCCAGCGGTTCAAACAAGCGTTTCGCCGCGTACTGCTGCTCGGGCATGCCGGCGACCTGGCTGATCGTGGCGCCCACCAGCACCGGGTTCACGTCGATATAGTCGAACTCTGTGCCTGGCGCCTTGCCTACGCTGGCTGACGCCGCTACCTTGAGGCGATCCGGCACGCCGTAGTACAGCGTGTCGGTGCCTTCGACCAGTTTGTACGACAGGCCGCTTGCCATCGACATC
Organism: Cupriavidus sp. GW822-FHT06G04; assembly: GCF_058799075.1. NCBI lineage: Bacteria > Pseudomonadati > Pseudomonadota > Betaproteobacteria > Burkholderiales > Burkholderiaceae > Cupriavidus > Cupriavidus sp. GW822-FHT06G04. The sequence goes on from NZ_JBXALD010000003.1 coordinate 276,025, forward strand.
AGGTGACGCAACTCGATCCGCTGCTTGTCGGCCAGGGCCGGCGCGAGGTCAGGGCGCGTCGCCGCCAGGCGCGGCGCCGGGGCGTCGCTGACGGCGAGCTTGCCGTCGCCCACCAGCGTGCCAACCAGTAGCGCGCTGATGAACTTGGTCACCGAGTACAACTCGTGGTTGTAGTCGCGCCCGGCGCCTTCGCTATAGCGCTCGAAGACCACCTTGCCATCCTTGACGACCACCAGGCTGCGCACGTCCAGGCGGTCGCGCCGGATCCATTCGGACAGCGCCACCAGCCGCGTGGAATCGACGCCGACCGCCTCCGGCTGGGCAGTGGGAAGGGCGCCCGGCGCGGCGGGCGCAGCTTGCGCGTACAGTGCGCCGGCTGACAGCAGCACCGCCGCGGCGAGGCAGGACAATCGTTGCATGAGGTTCTCCGCCAGCGTCTGCATGTCAGACCGGAATCTTCTTTTCGTAGTCGATGGCCGTGGACGCCAGCAGCAGGCCCACGCCGGCGGCGGCAAAGAACATCAGCGCCAGGAAGTACGAGCCCGTGAACTGCACGATCATGCCGACGATGATGGGCACGCTGATGCCGCCGATATTGCCGCCGAGGTTCATCACGCCACCGAGGAAGCCGATCTTGTTGCGCGTGCCGAGGATCGACGGGATGCACCAGAACAATCCGCACCAGCGCAGGAAGAACAGCGTCGACGAGAGCAGCGCCACGACCACCACCGGGTTGGTCACGTAGGCCACCGAGAAGATCGACACGGTGGCGACCACGGCGGCGATGCCGAACAGCGTGCGCATCACCACGTTGGGACGCCCGCCGGCTTCCTTCCATTTATCGGCAATCCAGCCGCCGATCAGTTCGCCGATGAAGCCGCAGAAGAAGATGATGAAGCTGGCGCCGCCCATGGCCTTGATGTCGAAGCCATGCACCTTGTTCAGGTAGTTGGGCATCCACGTCAGCAGACCATAGAACACGGTGTTGAAGCACATCCAGCCAATCGCCATGCACCACACCGAGCGGTACTTGAAAAAGTCGAGCGAGCGGCCCGACAGGTTGGCGGGCTCGGCGCGGTACTCGCTGGCCTGCGCCTCTTCGATGTAGCGCGCTTCGAGTTCGTTGACACCGGCGTGCTCGCGGGGCGCATTGCGGATGTACCACCACGCCACCATGCCGGCCACCACGGTTCCCGCGCCAGCCACGACGAAGGCCAGGCGCCACGATCCAAGCGAGGCGATCAGCCAGGTGATGATGATCGCGCCGAGCGCCGCACCGAGCGGCGCGCCGCCATCGAGCAGCGTGGCGCCGCGGCCGCGTTCGTTCTGGGTCATCCAGATCGCGTTGAGCTTGCCGCCGGCCGGGTAGATCGGCGCTTCGGCAGCGCCCAGACCCAAGCGCGTCAACAGCAGCGTGGTGGCGCTGGTGCACACGGCGGCCAGCGCCTGGAACGCGCCCCAGAAGATCGTCGCGGTGGCAATCACGATGCGCGGCTTGTACTTGTCGGCCAGCATGCCGCCCGGCACCTGCATCAGCGCATAGGTCCAGAAGAACGAACTCAGGATCAGCCCCTGCATGGTGGGACTGAGGTCGAATTCCTTTGCGATCAGCGGCATCGCCACCGACAGCGACGCGCGGTCGATGTAGTTGATGGCGATGAGGAACAACATCATCAGGAAGATCTTCCAGCGGACGCTGCTGCGCGTGGCCGACATCGTGGCGGCCTGGCTTGTGGTGGACATGACGGGGGTCTCCTTGCTTCCCTGGTGCTGCGTGGTCTAGGCGTTTGAAGGGGTGTGTCGCGCAACTGGGACGGAGTATAGGATACGTAATCTGTAATTACAACGGATGTAAGTTATTGATTTATATAGTTGTAGGGTAAGCACCAATGTGGGTGTGATAGTCTTCGGTCTGGTGCAGATTCCCTATTCTGGTGACGTCAGTGACACAAGCCCTTCCCAAAACCGCCCGCCTGCGCACACTCGGCATGTCCGCCGAAATCGCCGCGAGTCTGCGCACGATGATCCAGGAGGGTGAACTGCCGCCCGGCGTGCGGATCGACGAAAAGGCGTTCTGCGATGCCTTCGACGTTTCCAAGACGCCGCTGCGCGAGGCGCTCAAGATCCTGGTGTCCGAGGGGCTGGTGCTGCATCGCCAGTACATCGGATATCGCGTGGCGCCGCTGGACCTCGAGGAACTGCGCTCCACCTTCGAAACGCTGCACGGACTGGAGGCCTACGCGGGCGAACTGGTTGCGCAGCGGCTCACCGACGTGGCGCTGGCCAGGATCGAACGCAAGCATCAGTCGATGATCGACGCACACGCCGCCGGCCGCCGCACCGACTACTTCCGTACCAATCAGGAAATCCACCAACTCATCGTGGATAGCACGGGCAACGCGGTGCTGTCTGGCATCTACGCCACGCTGATGAGCAAGGTGCATCGCGCGCGTGGCGCGGCGAATGCGGACATGCTGCGTTGGCAGGAATCGCACGAGGAACACGAAGCCATCATGGCGGCCTTGCGCGAGCCCGGACGTCAGCGTCTGCCCTCCATCCTGCGCGAGCATTCTGAAAACACGGCGCGCGAAGTGCTGCGTGTAGTCGAGCAGTCGCTGGCGGAGCCGGCTACGCGCGCGGCCAACGCATCGCGCGGACGCTAAACAGGCGTGCTAAACGCGCGCCTCCGGCGTGGTATGCATCGCCTTGTGTTGGGCTTGCGCGACGATCCCGCCATCGGCGCGCGTTTGTCATCAGGCGATTGAAACGCCTGTACAGCGAGCTTTCGACACGGGGCGCCGATCCATCGCGTCGGGCTTGCCGGATGTAGTAAATGCATTGCTTACGTCCGTCCCTTACACGGCCGCCATCGCGGCGTCTCGCCGCCGCCGCTTTCCGCCATTTAAATCCTAGCTGCAAGTGATCGTGCACGCCGGTGGGCACTGGTATGGCTATTGCGTCGCAACGTTGGCCAGACCAGGCGAAGCACTGCTTCGCTCACACGTCCAACGGAGGGAGATTCCCATGCGACAACCGCTTTTACGAACTCTGGCCGCAGCCTGCGTCTTCGTGTCGGCGACGGCCATGGCACAAGGCTCGGGCGTCACGCCGCAAGCCGGCAGCACAGGCAACGTTACAACGGACAGCATGCGCGGCGCCAGCGCGGCGCCCACGGGCAAGTCCCAGATCGCCCGCGGCGACCGCAAGTTCATCGAGGACGCAGCGCAGGGCGGTCATGCCGAGATCGAGGCCAGCAAACTGGCGCAGCAGAAGAGCGGTAATCAGGACGTCAAGGCGTTTGCCGCGAAAATGATCGAGGACCACGGCAAGGTAGGCAGCGAACTGGATTCGCTGGCGTCATCGAAGGGCGTGACCGCGCCGCAGGAACCATCGACGATGCAGAAGGGCGAAATCAAGGCGCTCGGCGCGTTGGACGGCGCGAAGTTCGACAAGATGTACGCGTCTCGCATTGGCGTGGCCGCCCATGAAAGCACCGTGAAAAAATTCCGCGAAGCCTCACGCAATGCGAAAGACCCGGACGTGAAGGCGTTTGCCGCAAAGCATCTGCCCGATCTGGAGAACCATCTGCAGATGGCGCGCGATATGAAGAAGAAGGTGGACGGGAAATAGGGTAGGGCGTCGCCCAGGGTCCAAGCGTTGCGGCGTCTGCCGCAACGTACCGGGTCGACTTCGCGTCACCACTATGACGCCGATTCCGCACGCCAATGGCGTGCGTCAGTCGTTGTCGTAGCAAGTGGCGGGATGGAGCGACCAATACCGCTCCGGCGCGCCGATGTCGGCCAGCTGTTCAACATTGAATAGCGGTAGCTGGCTCTGGTAAGCCTCGACCGCTTGCATTTTCAGCGGGTGGTGGGCGTCCGAGGCAAACTGCACCGGCCGCGCCACAAGACCTTCCTGCCACCAGTCGACCAGGCGTTTCTGAAGCATACCGGGCAGCCGGCGATAGATTGCATCCTCATAGAACAGCCACTGCGTCGGCGCTGCGGCATCGCCGTCGTCAACGCCATCACTTGCACTTGCGGGCGGCGGCATGGCCAGCGTTGCGGTCCGCATCATCACCATCATCATGCAGGCGCGATTCACCAGGATGTGGTCGCTGTGGAATAGCCCCATCGGCACCACGATCGTCCCGCCGCGATGGATCGCTGCGCAGCGCACCAGCGCCTTCAGGATCAGTTCCGGCGTCTGATGCTTGTCGTATTGGCCGTCGAGGCAATCCAGCCATGCGGGTGTGGCACCGAGTAAGGCGAGAGCGCGTGCGTCTTCCTGGCGACGCTGCAGAACGGCCTGCTGGCAACTGTTGAAGCCGGCCGCGCGATCCCAATCCGTGAGCTTGGTGTCGACCTCCGGCACCCCTGCCAGCGCCGTGACGACCACCGTTTGGGGGGAGGCTGCGATCAGGCATCCACAACTGAACACCGCGTCGTCGAGGTGCGGCGAAATTACCGTAAGCGGCGAGCAGAGCTGAAATAGCGGGGCTGTATTCATTGACTAAGCGGGCGAGTTTGCGCGGATGGTTACGGCGTAGGGAATGCTGACTCGCACCATGTGTGCCAGCGCTGCGGGGTGGTGTTTGGCACGGCCGTTGCGGTGGTTAAGCTTCGCGGCGCGCAGCGCCTCGGAAATCGCGATGTCTACAGGAGAAGATCATGCCGATTGCAAAACGCGTATGTATTTCCGCCATGGCTTTGCTGTTCGGTGGTGCTGCCATCGCCCAGACTGGATCGGGATCGGCCGGCACCAGCGGTACGACCGGCACCGGCAACACCAACAGTGGTTCGACGAACAGCGGTGCGACCGCTCCTGGTTCGGGATCGATGGGCGGCATCACGCAGCAGCGCGGCCAGGCAAACCCGGGATTGAAGCGAAACCCATCGGTCGGCGGCACTTCCGGGAATACGATGGGATCAGGGCCGACCACTGGCAGCGGCATCGGGAATGCGCCGTATGGCGCCGGTTCGTCCGGCAGCGGTGTAACGGGTAGCGGCATGTCAGGCACCACCGGCGGCACGACGGGCACTGGCCCTGGCGGCGGGATGGGTGGATCGGGCGGGGGCATGGGCGGTGGCTCTGGTGGATCGGGTGGTGGCCCCGGCGGCAGCGGTGGTGCGGGTGGCGCCGGCGGGGCGGGTGGTGGGCGCTGATCGCGCTTATGGTGAACCGGAGCTGACACCACGGCATGTCAGCGGCCGGCATTGGGCTCCCAATCACTTGCCGGCCGTCTGCGCGGCAGCCGGAGACGACGCAGATGCCGACGCAGGCGCGGGCGCGCCCGTATAGAGCGCGTCGAGCCCCGCTATGTCGGCATCGGTCAGTCTGTCGGCAAATGCCTGCATGACGCCGCCGTCGTCGTTGGCGCGGGTGTGCGTGCGAAAGGCATTGAGCTGCGCCGCCACGTAGCCTTTGGGCTGCCCGGTCAGCGGCGGAAGCACGGGGCCGCCTCCCTCGCCGGAAACGCCGTGGCAGTTGGTGCAAGCCGGCAGCGCGCGTGCGTTGTCTCCAGCGATATGCAGTTTGGCGCCAGCGCCATCGGTGGCCAATGTCGGCGTCTGCGGGCGCGGCTGGCTGGCGTAGTAGCGCGCCGCCGCCACGATATCCGCGTCGGTCATGTCCTTGGCAATTGGCTGCATGATTGGCGACTGCCGTGAGCCTTGCCGGAAATCGAGCACCTGCTTGACGAGGTATTCGACCGGCATGCCGGCCAGCACGGGGAACGCCTGCGGCGCGGGTGAGTTCGGCGCGTGGCAACTGGCGCACGCTGGCATGCTCGCGCCGTTGCCCTGGGTTACCAGCCGTTGTCCGCGTGCGGGATCGGCGGGCGCGGCGGCGGCCAGCAGCGCGGACCATGCGGCCGGTGTCGGCACGAAATCGGTGGCGCGCCGTTCGGCTTGCGTGGCACTGGCGGCCGATGGTTCGGAGGCGCTTGGAGACGTCGCCTGCGTGGGCGTCTGTGTCGATGCCGCACGTTGCACCGGCGCGCCGCTGCGATCGAGCAGCAGGTTGTAGCACACGGCGACCACCGGCAGCACGATACCAAGCGCAGGGATCAGCCAGACTACGACGGGCAGCCGCCGCGGTAACGTGCTCGGGGGGATGTCGTTCATACCATCGACCTCCCCGGTGACTTGAGATAGCGGTTGTGGATGGCGTCCGCGATCCAGTAGGCCGTGGCGCCCACGGTGCCAGTCGGGTTGTAGTTGGAGTTCTGCGGAAACAGGCTAGCGCCGGTCACAAACACGTTGGGCACGTCCCAGCATTGCCCGAAGCGGTTCACGACGCTGGTTGCCGGATCGTCGCCGATCGCGGCGCCGCCGGTCAGGTGCGTGGACTGATAGCTGGTCGATGTGTAGGGCCGTTTGCGTGGGCCCGGTTCGGTCGACACCACACCTTTCATGGCCTTGCCGATGGCATTGCCGCGCTCGGTCAGGAACGCCGACATGCGGATGTCGTTGTCAGGAAAATCGTAGGTGATGCGCAGCAGCGGCTGGCCGAAGGCGTCGCGATAGGTGGGATCCAGATCGAGATAGGTGCCGCGCGTGGGCATTGCCGAGCCGGTGATCGTGATCGACGCCGAATGGTTGTAATAGCGCTTGACGTTGCGCTTCCACGCGCTGCCCCATTGCGGCGATCCGTGCGGCGTTGGGTGATAGCCGATCGGCGCGCCGCTGACCACCTGGATTTGCAAGTAGCCGCCGCCTACGAAGCCGTGCGGGCCGTGATCGAAATTGTCGGCGCTGAAATCATCCATCGTCACGGCCGCGGCCCCTGCGCCCATGAACGGATTCAGCAAGGTCTTCTCGTCGAAGAACAGATTCACGCCCGACGTGGTCTGGTGCGTGAAGTTGCGACCGACCACACCTTGGCCGGTCGCGGCCTCGTAGGGCTTGCCGATGCCGGACAACAGCAGCAGGCGCACGTTGTTCACGCTGAAGGCGCACAGGAATACCATCTGCGCCGGCTGGAACACCGTCTGTCCGCCGGCATCGACATAGCTCACGCCGCGCGCCAGCTTGCCCGCGCGGTCCAGTTCCACCTTGAGCACGTGTGCATTGGTGCGCAACTCGAAGCTTTTCTGTTTGAGCGCGGCCGGCAGGATACACACCTGCGGCGATGCCTTGGCAAAATGCTCGCAGCCAAAATTCGAACAGAACCCGCAGTACACGCACGCGCTCATCGGCAGCCCCTCGCTGTTGACGTAGGGACGCGTCGACAGCGCCGACGGCTGGATATAGGGGTGGTAACCGAGCGATGCCGCTGCCGTTCCGAACAGCGCCGAAGCGAACGGCACCTTCATCGGCGGATTGGGATAGGGGCGCGACCGCCATGGTTCGAACGGATTGCCGCCCGGCTGCAGCTTGCCTTTCAGATTACCGGCAAAACCCGAGGCGCCGATCAGGTAGTCGAAGCGGTCGTAGTACGGTTCCAGTTCGTCGTAGGTCAGCGGCCAGTCCTGGGCAGTCAGGTCCGCATCGAAGATGCGATCGCCATAGCGCTGCCGGTAGTGGCTGCGCAGCTTGAAATCGGTGGGGTCGAAGCGGTAATACGCGCCGGACCAGTGGTTGCCAGCGCCGCCGAGATGCGTGGCCGGATAGGCAAACTGCCAGCGCCGCATCGGCAATGCGGTCTGGTCGCTGCGATTGCGGAACGTGAAGGTTTCGCTCGCGGTGTCCTGATGAAGGGCGTGGCGGCGGGTGTACTTGAGTTCGTCGTGAATCGCGGGCGCCTGGAAGTCGGGTGAAGGCCAGCGCGGTTGACCGCGTTCGAGCATCACTACGCGCACGCCACGGGCGGCCAGTTCCTTGCCGATGATCGCGCCGGTCCAGCCGCCGCCAATCACGACGGCATCCACTGCGGGCAATGTCTTGCTCATTGGATGTCCTTGGTCAGCGGCATGGTGGGTGCTGCGGGACTGCGGCAGATCGCATCGTCGGCCGAAGCGATCAGCGATGCGCCTTGCGCGTGCTTCGACGGCGAGGGCGTTTCCATCGCGTGCGGACGCGCCGTGGCGATGGACACCGGCGCGCGTACATAGGCGACGTTATGCCGTTCGATGTCGTTGGCAAAGCTGGCCATGGCGCCCGGAAATCCGACGAGCTTCCATCCCACCATGTCGCGGTTGCCGCCGTAGACCGGGTCGGAAAAAAACCCTTCGATGGCGCCGTCCAGCAGCATCTGGAAGAAAACGGGGCCGGGCAGCGGATCCAGCGCCAGCTTGCCGCTTTCCAGCGCGCTCAGCACCGTGTCCTGCGTGGCGACGTCCAACTGGGCAAAGCGCTTCCCACCGTATTGCGTCTCGCATGCGCGGTCGAGCGCCGCCAGGCCAAGCCGGTAGCATTCGGCCGGGGTCAGCGGTAGCTGATAACCCTGCTCCGGCGTACCGGGTTGGAACGGACCCTGCCGATAGAAATGGGCGCCCGCGCCATAGGCGCCCCCCAACTGTCGATCCAGAAACGTGGTGACTCCGGCTTCCTTGGCGCCGGGGCCCAGTTCGTCGGCCGGAATCAGGCGCGCGACGATGGCGTCGACAGTAATTCTTTCGTCGGCATTGAAGAACAGCGCTACCGGATTTTCCAACGCGGCACCTTGCGGCGCACTTGCCGGCTGCGCGGCAGGCGCCGTTCCATGCGGCGAAGCGGCGCTTGGCGTGGAGCCTTGCGCGGCGGCCAGCACGGCGGCGCTGGCCGGCACTGTCGCGCCAATGGCTTTCAACAGCCGGCGCCGCGACGGACGAAATGGGTCTTGCATATCGGTCCTCCTGATTGGGCCGGGTGACTTAAAACCCCGCTATGACAGCAAGATTCGTGACATCCCCTTCACACGGCGCGTCGCATGGCACGCGCACTGCTTGCGTATGGCGCACCAAATGCGTGGCCTGACGGAGGTGATCCCGATGCAAATGATAGGAAACGGTCGCGATGCCCGATACCTGAAATGTGGCGCGCCTGCCGCGATTTTGGCTGCGCTTGCGGTATTGGTTGCGTCGATGCTGATCGCTAACGGCCCCGCGTTGGCCGCTTCCGTTGCCGATGGCCGCCAAGCGAGCCGACCCGCCAGCACCGCGCCTGCGCCAGCCAGAGGGGCCCGTGCAAGCAACCATGCCGCCTCCGCTGCAGGGGCGGCTGGCGCCGCCACCTCGACCAGGCCTGCGGACTCCGCAGGTGCCGCCGCCACGCAGGGATCGCGCGGCGCGGGCGGCAGCGATGGCCTTCCCGGTACCGGCGCCACGGCCGGATCGGGCGGTTCTGCGGACATGCGCGGCGAGCCTGCAGGCAAGCGCTGAGTTTCGCGATCGATACGAACGCAGCATCCCCGGGGCGCGGCTCGCCTGCCATGCCCCAGGGCTTGCTTGGCACCGTCGCGCGGCTACATCGTCATTACAACTTTCACGCAGCCGTCCTGCTTGTCGCGGAACGTCTTGTACATCTCAGGGCCGTCTTCCAGCGCAACGCGATGCGTGATGATGATGGTCGGATCGATCTGCCCATCGAGGATTCGCTGCAGCAAATCGTCGGTCCAGCGATTCACATGGGTCTGTCCAGTGCGCAGGGTCAGGCCCTTGTTCATGACAGCACCCATCGGAATCTTGTCGACAAAGCCGCCATAAACGCCAGGAACCGAAAGAATGCCAGCCGGGCGGCACACGTACATCATTTCCCGCAGCACGTGCGGCCGGTCCGATTCCAGCATCACAGCCTGCTTGATACGGTCGTATACGGAATCGAGCGATGCCGTGGCGTGGGCTTCGAGCCCGACGGCATCGATGCACTTGTCCGGCCCCTTGCCGTTGGTCAGCTCGTTCAGGGCTTCCACCACATTGACCGCGTCGAAGTTCAGCGGGGACGCGCCAAGCTGCTCCGCCATGGCAAGCCGCTCGGCCACGTTGTCGATGGCGATCACGCGCTGCGCGCCCATGATCTTTGCGCTCAGGATGGCGAACTGGCCGACGGGACCGGCGCCCCAGACCGCCACGATATCCTCGGGCTGGATTTCGCAAGCCGCTGCGGCCTGCCAGCCGGTGGGCAGGATATCGCCCAGGAACAGCACCGATTCGTCGCTGACGCCATCGGGGATCTTCACGGGGGCGACGTCGGCATACGGCACGCGCACGAATTCGGCCTGCCCGCCCGCGTAGCCTCCGGTCAGGTGCGTGTAGCCGAACAGGCCCGCCGTGGCGTGTCCGAACACCTTGTCCGCCGTGGACTTGTTGCGGTTGGTGCGTTCGCACACCGAGAAGTTGCCTCGCCGGCACTGGTCACATTCGCCGCAGATGATCGTGAACGGTACGACGACGCGGTCGCCTACTTTCAGGCGGGTGTTTTCCGCACCGACTTCCACGACTTCACCCATGAACTCGTGGCCCATGATGTCGCCTTTTTCCATGCCCGGCACGAAACCGTCGAACAGGTGCAGGTCGGATCCACAAATGGCGCAACTGGTGACCTTGATGATGGCGTCGCGCGGGTGTTCGATGGCAGGATCGGGAACGGTATCGCAGCGGATGTCGTGCTTGCCGTGCCAGCAAAGGGCTTTCATATTCGGCTCCAGGCAGTGATCGTCGGCAGAACCAGTCGAGGGCTGGTCCCGGGGAAACCTCGCCGACGCACGGAGCGTGCCCGTGAGTGCGACACGCCGCGCGCGAGGGAAACCCGGTGCAAGCCAACGCAGTACACGGACAGCCGCTATGTACATGTGACCGGCATCGATTACAAGCGCACCATTGCAAACGGTCCACGGCGCATGGCGCGCGGACGGGACCGAAATATGCTTGGCATCGCGCCACTTACCGGAGGAAGACCATGCTGGCAAAAGGACCCACAACCATTGTCGTGACCGGCGCGTCCAGCGGAATCGGCCGGGCCACCGCAGAGGCGCTCGCCTATCACGATATCCGCCTGGTGCTTGCGGCGCGGCGCGAGGAGGCGTTGGAGGCTACTGCGGCGGTGTGCCGCGAAAAAGGCGCACGCGCGCTGGTGGTGCCCACCGATGTGACCGATTCTGCGGCGATGGAACGCCTTGCGGCGCAGGCCGGCGAGTTTGGCGACGGCAGAATCGACGTGTGGATCAACAACGCCGGCGTTGGCGCAGTAGGACAGATCGAGGATATTCCGGCCGAAGCGCACGAGCGCGTCATCCGCACCAACCTTCTTGGCTACATGTACGGCGCGCATGCGGTCATCCCGTACTTCAAGCGCGTAGGACGCGGCACGCTGGTCAACGTGCTGTCGCTCGGCGCGTGGGCGCCTTCGCCGTTGGCCACGTCGTATTCCGCGAGCAAGTACGGGCTGCGCGGATTCTCCGAGGCGTTGCGGCTGGAACTGGTGCCGTGGCCCGAGATCCGCGTGTGCGACATCTTTCCATCGGTGATCGATACGCCGGGATTTCGTCACGGAGCCAACTACACGGGGCGCATGCTCAAGCCGCCGCGTCCGCTTTACGATGCGCGCGAAGTGGCGCATGCGATCGTGCGCGCCATCGAAGACGCGCGCCGTCGCGCCGTGACGGTCGGCATGGTTGCGCAACTCGCCAAGATCGCCAATGCCGTTGCGCCGGCGGGCGTGCGCGTCGTGTCATTCCGTACGCTGCGCCGTTATCTCGATAACGCGCCCAAGGTTCCGGTCACGGCCGGCAACCTGTTCGAACCCAGCAAGGGCAGCATGTCGATCGACGGCGGCTGGCGCGGCGCGCAGCGCGGACGCGCGGTGCAGAACGCATTGCTGGCCGGCACACTGCTGGCGGCCGGACTGCTGCTTCTCCAGCGCACGCGACACCGCTAGCGCTCGCGTCCCGCTTCAGCGCCGCGCCGATCATTCACTGCGCATGCGAACACCGCTCATGCGCCGCCAGACGTCGGGGCCTACCGTGGCCACGCCGAGGCCCGCCATGATCAACGCACACGCGAGGAACACCATCGACCAGTTGCGCTCCGTGACCTGTGCAGCAAGTGCCAGGCAGATCATCGACAGCACCGGCGTACAGTAGCCGAGTATGCCTACCTGTGCCGCGTTTGCACTACGCATGGCGCGATCCCACAGCACGAACGCGATGCCAAGCGGACCCAGGCCAATCGCCAGGATCCAGCCAGTCTCCACGCCGGACAGCGCAACTGTGTCTTCAAACACGAGGTGACTGGCGATGGCCAGCAACCCGGCGCCCAGACAGAAGCCGCCAACGGCCCATGACGAAAACGGCGGCAGCCATCGCGCGCCCAGCGAATAGACGGCCCAGACCAGCGCCGCCAGCAGCGCCATCGCGTAACCGACGGCATAGTCGCCGCTGAACGCCACCGAGCCCGATCCGGACGTGATGGCGAGAATGCAGCCGCCGAAGCCGAGCAGCGCCCCCAGCAGCTTGGCCATGCAATCGACGCCGTGCCACACCGTGGTGCCCAGCAATACCAGGATCAGCGGCCACAGGTAGTTGATCAGGTTGGCCTCGACGATGGGCGCGAGACGGAATGCCAAAACCAGCCCGGCGTTGTACGCGAACAGGCACGTCACGCCGAATGCCAGCGTGCGCAGCGGCACGCGCCATTCGCGCACGCGATGCAAACAGGTCAGGCTGCCCGTGCATAGCGCAAGGCCGGTCAGCAGAAACGGCGGCACGTTCGGCGCAAACGATACCAACGTAGCAAACGACGCCCACAGCAGAATCGCGCCCATCGCGCATAGCCATGCCACGGCATTCATGCCGCCACCCCTGTAACGTGGTCGGTCGATACATCGGGGCCGGGCGGCGGCAGAGAGTCCGGATTGAAGTTGGTGAGAAAGTCGATATTGAGGGCGCGGATCTTTTCGGTCATGAAATCGATAAACACGCGGATGCGCGTGGGTAGGTGTTGGCGGCTCAGGTAGCAGATGTAGTGGCCACGGTCGTCCGGGGCGTGGCGCGCCAATGCGATGACCAGCTCGTTTGCGGCCACATGGTCGCGGATCTGGTAGCCCGACATCTGCGCGATGCCCCATCCCTGCCGCACCGCATGCAGAACGAGGTCCGCGTCGTTGAACGTCATGCGCGCCTTGGGCATGAACTTGCGGACGATGCCGTCGATCTTGAACTCCCATTCGAAGATGCGTCCGCTGGAAAAGCGGAAGTTGATGCATTCATGCTCGGTCAGCTCGTCCAGCGATTGCGGCAGGCCATGTCGCGCCACGTACGATGGCGCGGCGCACAGCGCCATCTGCATCGGAATCAGTTGTTTGGCGATGATGCTGGAGTCCTCGATCCGTCCGTTGCGAAACGCCACGTCGATCCGTTCGGAGGCAAAGTCGGTCGGCCGGTCGTCGAGTAGTAGATCGATGGCGATGTCTGGATAGGTCTTGACGAAGAGGTCGAGCAACGGCGCAACAACCTTGCGCCCGAAGCCGACAGTGGCGCTGATACGCACCAGGCCGCGCGGCGGCCCTTCGCGCAGTTCCAGCATGTCGTTCATGGCCTCGACGATATGCGTGACGCCCTGATGGCAGTTCTCGAAGAAGCGCTGGCCTTCGCGCGTCAGCTGCGTGGTGCGCGTGGTGCGCAGGAACAGCCGCGTGCTCAGTTGCGTTTCCAGCTTCTGAACGTTGCGGCTGACAGCCGAGCGCCCGATGCCCAGGCGCTCGCCCGCCTTGGCGAAGCTGCCTTCGCTGGCCACCGCCATGAACGCCATGATGCCCGCGTAGCTTGCGGCAAAGCTGGTGGACAGCGCGTCAGCCCGATTGGGCAGGCTGATGCGGAAATTGCGGTCCGAGGTGCCCGCCTGTTGCGTCGATTCCATGTTTTATTCCCCTGAGCATTCTCGTCATCCAGCTGGCGTGTTTTCACCGAGCATGCGCACACCGAGCTGTTTGCGCTGGGCGACGTTCGCTCCGGATCCACTAAAGGTGTGGCAACGGCGGTGGGCGAGGGCGCGGCGCTCGTGTCGCAGATCCATGCCTACCTCGCTAAGGTGCAGCACGCGGCCTGATCGGCCAACGGCAGGCTGACGACGAAACGCGCCCCGCCGGTGCGGCGGGATTCAGCACGGATGGCCCCGCCGTGGGACGTGGCGATGTGCCGGCAGATGGCCAGGCCCACGCCCATGCCGTCGTCCTTGGTGGTGTAGAACGCTTCGAACAGACGCGGCGCAGCTTCGGCGGAAAAGCCGCAGCCGCGATCGCTGATCGTCGCCACGGCCTCGCCTGCGCAGGTTGACAGACGCGCTGTCAACTGGCGCGCGTGCAGCGGCGTGTTCGACATGGCCTGCATCGCGTTGACGATCAGGTTCACGAACAGTTGGTGCAGTGCGGCGCGCTCTGCCATCACGACGATGCCTTGGTCGGGAATATCGAGCATCACATCGATGCCTTGACGCCGCAGATCGTCTTCCATCCAGTGCAGCGTGTCGCGCAGCAGCGCATCGATCCGCAGCGGCTGGCGTGGCCGCGGTGCGGGCGACGCCAGCGCGCCGAGTTCCGCCAGCACCGCGGCGGCGCGCTGCGCGTCGGCCACCAAACGTTCCAGCGAGGCTGTGGCGGCGGCGATATCGGGAGGATCGTGCCTGAGCCAGCGCAGTGCCGACTGGCCGCGCGTGGCCACCGACGCCACCGGCTGCACGGCATCATGGACGATCATGGCCATGCATCGCCCCAGCAGTGCGAGCCGGTTGGCATGCAACTGGCCCTGGCCAGCGATCTCGGCATCGGGAAGTCTTGCGCTGGCGGCCGGCTGCTGTGGCGCCTCTTCCTCGGCAAGCATGGCTATGCGGTCAGTGAGGTTTTGGACAGCTCAGCGCGTCCGGCGGCCAGTTGCAGCGCGACACGCGCCACGCGTGCGCCCAGATAGGCCGATGTCTTGAGGTCTGCCGGCGTTGCGCCGTCGTCCGCGTCGACGTCGGCGTCCGACTGTGCTGCAGCGCCGAGGAAGTAGCCATGGCGATTCATGCTGGCCTCGCTCGACGCGGAATTGTTGTGTCCAGGCGGCAGACCCAGGTTCACCCAGTGCATGCCTAGCTGTGCGGCGAAGATGGCCAACTGCTGCAGCGTGTTGAGCTTGTCGCCCGAGCGCGACGCCGCATTGGTGAAACCCGCCGCAACCTTGTCTTTCCATGCATTGCGTGCAAACACGGTCTGGGCGGACGCATCCATGAAGGCCTTGAACGGCGCCGAGGCACTCCCCATGTAAGTGGGCGCGCCAAAGATGATGGCGTCCATCGTGTCCAGCTCGCTCCAGTGGGCGTCGATGTCCTCGACGGGAATCAGCGTGCTTCGTACTCCCATCACACTGCCTGCGCCGGCGTGTACCGCTTCCGCCTGTTTGCGCGTGTGCCCATAGCCGCTGTGATACACCACCGCGACGCGAACTGCGTGTGTCATGTTTGTTCTCGCTGTTGGATTGACTGCCGGCGCTGCTACTGACCATCCCTTGGCCGACCTCGACACGATGTTAATGAGCGCTTAAATGAGCGTAAATGACAGCGTTCCCGTTTTTTCTGCCACTCTGCCAGCCGTCTGGGCCACGCCGCACGCATTTCATCGGCGATTGGTGAAAAAAGGGAAACAGCGCCGCCCCTTTACCCTGCTTGTGATAAGAAGTCACCCTGACTAGACTCGCCGCCGACTTGCCTTGCCGCTTTCGCGCCGCCCGCCTGATCCGCGGGCCGCGCTATGCCACGGGCCGTGACCGACGGGAGCCTAACCATGACAGCAATGCCAATGCTTGAGTCCTTCCTGCAGCCTGTGCCTGGTGCCCACCGCACGTCGCGCACGGCGCGAGCGATGCGCTCGGCAGTCCCGGTGTCACGGTTCAGGCGCAGGCTTGCACTTGATTGCCCCCTTGACATAGCATCGCCCGATTACAGCAAGACCTCTCATGCATCAGACCCAATCGCCCCCTGTCTCCGGAAACATTGAAGACATGCCGCGCAACATCCTGTTCGTGGCGTATCCAGATGTCAGCCTGCTCGACCTTGCCGGACCCCAGACCGTGTTCTGGGCCGCGTCCAACTACGCGCGCGCGCGCGGCATGGCGGGCTACAAATGCCATACCACCAGTTTTTCCGGCGGCATGGTGGCAACGGTGGAGGGCACCGCAATGAGTTCGGTGTCGCTGGCGTCGTTCGATCTGCGCGTGGTCGATACGGTGATCGTTCCGGGATCGCCCACCATCCTTGAAGTGGCCAGGAACGAGACGGCGCTGATCGACTGGCTGGCCCAGGCCGCCAGCAAGACCCGCCGGATGGCGTCGGTGTGCAGCGGCGCGTTCCTGCTGGCGTTCGCGGGGCTGCTCGACGGCAAGCGCGCCACCACCCACTGGGCCATGCTGGACCGGTTTCGCGAGCTGTTTCCCACCGTCGATCTCGATCCCGACGCGATTTTCGTGCAGCAACAGAACCTGTGGACCTCGGCCGGCGTGACCACCGGCATCGACCTGGCACTGGCCATGGTGGAAGCCGATTACGGGCACGAGGTGGCGCTCAACTCGGCAAAGGAACTGGCGGTCTACATGAAGCGCCCGGGTGGCCAGCCGCAGTTGAGCGAGATCCTTATTTCGCAGAGCCGGCAGGTGCCGGTGTTCGAATCGCTGCACCTGTGGATCGTCCAGAACCTTGCGCGCGAAGAGCTGAGCGTCGAACAGCTGGCCGAGTATGTCGGTATGAGCCCCCGCAACTTTGCGCGCGTATACAAGGAAAAGACCGGTCGCACGCCCGCCAAGGGAGTGGAGCACTTCAGGCTGGAAGCGGCGCGGCGGCAATTGCAGGATCCGGGCCGGCCGATCGACGTGATCGCGCGCGAGTGCGGATTCGGCAGCGAGGAACGGATGCGCGTGACCTTTCAGCGCCACTTCGGGCTGTCGCCGAGCGAATACCGGCTGAAGGTCAATCGCTAGCCCGGCCGTCGCCGCGATTGGTGCAAAAAGGGAAACATCATGCGCTGCGCGCCGGACTGGTGTCGGTGAATGGTGCCCCATAGCATGCAGGCACGTGGACTATTTCCACTTTCCTGACATGGAGATGCATCATGAAAATCGTAGTGATTGGTGGCACCGGTCTGATCGGCAGTAAGGTGGTGGCGCGGCTGTCCGCGCAAGGGCGCAACGTGCTGGCGGCATCGCCTGCTACGGGCGTCAACGCGCTGACCGGCGAAGGGCTTGCGCAAGCGCTGTCAGGCGCGCAGGTGGTGGTAGATGTGGCCAATTCGCCGTCGTTCGAGGATCAGGCCGTCCTGCATTTTTTCGAAACATCGGGCCGCAATCTGGCCGCCGCCGAAAAGGAAGCCGGCGTGGCGCACCACGTTGCGCTGTCCGTGATCGGCACCGACAAACTGGCGCAGAGCGGCTATTTCCGCGCCAAGATCGCGCAGGAAGCGTTGATCCGCCAGTCCGGCATCCCCTACACGATCGTACGCTCCGCGCAGTTCTTCGAATTTCTGCCGAGCATCGCTCACTCGGCGGCACAGGAAGACACGATCCGGATCACGCCAGCGCTGATCCAGCCAATCGCGTCGGACGACGTAGCGCACGCCGTGGCAGACGCCGCGCTCGATACGCCGCGCAACGCGATGATCGACATTGCCGGCCCGGAACGCTTCCGCATGAGCGAGCTTGTGCAGCGCTATCTCGAAGCCACCGGCGACCACCGCACCGTCGTGTCCGATCCCGCCGCCAAGTATTTCGGCGCCGACCTCCAGCCGGACACGCTGGTGCCGGAGGGCGCGGCGCGACTGGGACACATCCGCTTCGAAGAATGGATGGCGCAAGCACGACAAAAAAAATAGTCCGGAGACAACGACATGGATAACGAGAGGTTGCAACCTCCGCCATTGACGCTGCTCGACCGCTATCGGGGTCAAGGATTCACCGCGCTGTACACCACCACCGTCACGGTGACCGGAGGCGAGGCCGCGCATGGCCGCGCGTCCGGCGTTGCGCGCTCCGACGATGGCAACCTTGTGCTCGACTTGCGGCTGCCGGCGGCGATGGGTGGTCCCGGCAGCGGCACCAATCCCGAGCAGTTGTTTGCCGCCGGCTACGCCGCCTGCTTTCATGGGGCGCTCGCGCTGCTTGCCCAACGCGCGCAGATCGACATGGCGCGGGCGAGCGTCGCGGTGGAAGTCTCTTTCGGCCGCGATCCGGTAGACGGCGGCTATGCGCTGATTGCCGAGATCCGTATCCGCATGCCCGGCGTGCAGCGCGAACGTGCTGAGGAACTCGTGCGCGACACCGAACGCTTCTGTCCGTACGCCAAGATGGCGCGGCAGGGCATGCACAGCATCGTCAGCGTGATCGACTGATTGCCCGATTGCGTGGCGATTCACTCTGGCCGCGCCGCTGCACGACATCGCCACGGATTGGTGTCGGCACGGCAACAGACTGGGCACCGCGACGGCACTACCGGCGCGCGGTGTTGGCCACTACGATGCCTACAAGCTGTTCCCGCATCGAAGTCGCTGCGGTGCCGGCGAGCCCAATTCCATATGACTACCAGATACGGCAGGAGAGAAACATGTCCCAACGTTTGAACTACTTCCAGCAATCGCCCGAACTGACAAAGAAGCTCATCGAGCTGAACGGGCTGTTCCAGAAGACGACGATCGAGCAGCACATCCGCGAACTGGTCGAGATTCGCGCATCGCAGCTGAATGGCTGCGCTTTCTGCGTTGACATGCATATCAAGCAGGCCAAGATCCACGGCGAGCGTGAACTGCGCCTGCACCACGTAGCGATCTGGCGCGAGTCGACGCTGTTCACTCCGCGTGAGCGCGCTGCCCTGGCATGGACGGAGGCGCTGACGCATCTGCCCACGCACGGCGTGCCCGACGACGTGTTCGAGCGCGTTCGCACTCAGTATTCGGAGAAGGAACTGTCGGACCTGACCTTCCAGATCGGCGCGATCAACGCGTGGAACCGACTCAACGTGGCATTCCAGATGGAGCCGGGCTCGGCCGACAAGATGTTTGGTCTCGACAAGGCTGGTCTGGAGTGATGCGATGAAGCGCGTTATTTCCATTGCCGCCGCATTGGCCGCAGCGTGCATGCTGCTGGCTGTGCCGGCCAGCGCGGCATCGTTCGACGCCAAGGTCACGCCGCTGACGACCACGCCGCTGCCGCAGTTCCCCGGGCACGAAGTCGAGATGATCGTCGTCGAGTATCCGCCGGGCGGATACGACCCGGTGCATCGCCACGACGCCGACGCCTTCGTCTATGTGCTCGAAGGCAGCATCGTGATGGGCGTGAAGGGCGGGAAGGAAGTCACGCTGAAACCGGGCGAGATCTTCCATGAAGGCCTGAACGACATCCACACCGTCGGGCGCAATGCCAGCACCACGCAGCCGGCGAAGTTCGTCGTCTTTCTCATCAAGAAGCAGGGCGCCCCGCTGCTGCAACTGGTGAAGTAGCCCATCGCATCGAGCCGGCAGGTGCGCAGCGCTCCGTGGAACGCGCACCGGGCCGCAATGTCTTTCAGCGACCTCTTCTTTTGTTGC
This sequence comes from Cupriavidus sp. GW822-FHT06G04, assembly GCF_058799075.1. Taxonomy (NCBI): domain Bacteria; kingdom Pseudomonadati; phylum Pseudomonadota; class Betaproteobacteria; order Burkholderiales; family Burkholderiaceae; genus Cupriavidus; species Cupriavidus sp. GW822-FHT06G04. The sequence goes on from NZ_JBXALD010000003.1 coordinate 295,482, forward strand.
TCAGTCCCGATTGCCGACGCCTTCCTCCTCCGGGGACGTCGGCCTTTTTTTCGTTCGCGCACTTTTCCGATTGGTGCGCGCGTGGAAACGCCGCCTCCATCCGCGATGCCTTGTTGCGTGATCGCGAGCTTTCTAGACTTGCAGCAACAGTCGCGTCGCCCTGTGCCCTGTCGGCAGACACGGTGCGATTCGCTCGTTTGCTCGCACAGACAACGGAGTCCATTGTGAATGCCATGACATCAAAGACCTCGCGCGGCCGAGACGCTTGCGATTCGGTGGTCTACATCGTCGATGACGATCCGCACATGAACGACGCGCTGGCCGATCTGCTGCAATCGGTCGGCATCCGCTCGCGCGGGTTCTTGTCAGCGGACGCCTTCCTGGCCGCGCCAGTGGAGCCGGTGCCCGGGTGCGTGGTGATGGACGTGCGCCTGCGCGGCGCCAACGGGCTGGAAGTCCAGCGCGAGATGACGCGCCGCGGCGTCTGCCTGCCGGTAGTGTTCATCACGGGCCATGGCGATATCCAGATGACAGTGCGCGCAATGAAAGCTGGTGCGGTGGATTTTCTGTCCAAGCCATTCCGCGATCAGGATTTTCTCGACGCCGTCACCGACGCCGTCGCGGTCGATCGCAGCAATCGACTGGCATGGCATTGCGGCGACATGCTACGCACGCGCTTCGCAACACTGAGCGCGCGCGAACGCGAGGTCATGACGCTGGCGGTGTCCGGCCTGATGAACAAACAGATCGCCGACCGCATCGGCATCAGCGAAGTCACGATCAAAATCCACCGCAGCCGCGCCATGCGCAAGATGGCAGCGCGCACCTTCGCGGAACTCGTAAAGATGGCCATGGAACTGGACCTGCTGCGCGACAGCCCGGCGCCTACGCCGTTTGTTGTCGCACCCCGCGTGATGCTGGGGGCGGCGCCGCAGGCGTTGGGGGCGTATTGATGGGCGGGGGAGGCAGCTCGGCGGCGGGTCGCGAAGGCGTGCCTTACTTCGCGCTGAATTGAAGGGCGGCAGCCAAAAAAAGTGGCGTTATCCGCTCAAAACACATTTCGGATTTCGACATAAAAGCAGTGTTTTTTAAGGGGTTTTCGTTGACATTATGGCGATTGCGGACTATTTTCGCCATATGCCAGCCTCCACCCCCCGCCGCCCGCCCAAACACACGCCCGTCCTGGTCAAAAGCGCGCTCGAGCGCTTGGGCGCCCGACTCGTTTTCGCCCGGAAGTTGCGGGAAATGACCCAGGAGCAACTGGCGGCGTTGTCCGATGTATCCCCGTCGACGCTTCGCTCGTTGGAAGAGGGCAGCGACGGCGTTTCGATTGGCAACTTTCTGAAGGTCATGCAGGGCCTCCAGTTGCTTGACCAACTGGAAGGGCTTCTCGATGCGAAACAAGATCCCGAAGCCATTGCCTTTGCAGAGCGACAACTAGGTCACCGCCGATGACGACCGTTCCGGTATGGGCCTGGCTACCCGGCAGCGATAGCCCCACACATGCAGCCGACCTTGTGCTCGAGCGCACACTACGATTTGTCTATTCGCGCGACTTTCTTGCTCGCGACGAGGCGCTGCCGCTCGATCCCGTCGAGCTCCGTCTCGTTCGCAACACGCGCGGCAGTGTGATTGCTGCGGCGGATGGCCTGCCCGGAGTGATACGCGACGCGAAGCCGGCCGGTTACGGGGCCGACCGGCTGGTTGCGCACGCGGGAAGGGAACTCAGCGGCATCGAATTGCTTGAGCGAGGCGTTCCGGACGGTGTTGGCGCAATCGAGGTGTGCACCGATATTGATCGGAAACTTGCCTGGAAGCCCAAGGGTCTGGAAGAACTCCAGCAATTGGCAGAGGAACTGGATGCGGCGGATCCCGCCAGCCGAGCAATACGGCGCTTGAACGCTGATCTCGATACCAGCGCCGGCGGAGAGCGTCCAAAAGCGACGCTGGTGCACGACGGTCGACTGTGGCTGGCAAAGATGCAGGACCGCGGTGATCGCCTGGCGATGCCGGCGAGGGAGTTTGTCGCCATGCGATTGGCGCAGATGGCCGGCCTCGACGTGGCACCTGTCGTCCTGCATACGTTTGGCTCCCATCAGGTCTTACTTGTCGATCGATTTGATCGTGCGGGCGACCCATATCGCCCACAGCGCCGCCTATTCGCCAGCGCCCATACCGCACTCAGACTTCCATTGGACGCCGTCCGCGGCGACCCGCGACGCTCCTATCTGAACCTCGGAGATGCTCTGCGTGTATGGGCACGGGGCCGTGAAGACCTTGCCGCGCAGCTTCAAGAGTTGTGGCGGCGCATGGCCTTTAACGCGTTAGTGGGCAACACCGACGATCATCCACTGAACCACGGTCTGCTACACGACGGCGGGACGCAACGCAGCTGGCACCTGGCTCCGGCATTCGACATTACGCCCGCCATGTCAGCCGCGCAGCCAATGAGCGCCGAGGGCCCCATGCTTTCCATGGCAACTGGCGCGGATGGTTCGGCGCGGGCCGGCGTGGATCGACTCGCGGGGGCAGCTAGCCATTTCGGCGTGGACGCAGCGGCGGCAACCGCCTGGATCGCAACCACCGCACGACTCATTGCCATGCATTGGGAGACGATGTTGCGGGACGCTGCACGCCCAATCGTGGAAGATGATTCGAGAATGACTGCGCTGGTGGAGGATGCCCGGGCCGCGTTCGCTTATAGCGAGTGGTTGTCGGTGAGGCTTTAAGGCGTAGGCATTGAAAGTTGCACGACAAGGCGGTGTGGATTTGGAAGTAGCGGGATTCCCTCCTTTAGGGTTCTTTTGTTATGCAACGGGATTGATAGTGCTTGTTATCGATACGGATGTGTGTTGTTAGGAAAAACTCGTCTCAGCTGAAATACCTAAAGTTGCGTTCTATCGGGGAAACGGTCCGCGTGCCTCGGCCATTCGACGCCCGTCGGCGAAGAGAGATGGGAGCGAGTAGCAGAAAAGCGAAGGTTTCCAGCGGACCGGATGCTCACCAGCTCAGCCTCCTACTATCGCGGGATGGCCATAGTGCTAAGTCGCCAGCAGAATAGGCGCCTGCGCATCTAGATCTTTCGCCTCGCGCGCACATGCATGTGCTGGCAGCGCAGTTCCCAAGTAAAGTGCATCGCAAGAGGCCCTACAAGAACCTACCAAGCGAAGCCTATTCTCTCGAAACCATGAAGTTAAAGCGCATCTATATCAGCAACTTTCGCAACTTCGAGCGGATTGACGTTGCCTTGGACGGAAGCGTCGTTGTGGTCGGTGAAAACCGGGTTGGCAAGAGCAATCTGCTTTTCGCCCTGCGTCTTATCTTGGATCCAAGCCTCCCTGATAGCGCTCGCCAGTTGGGGCAAGGGGATTTCTGTGATCGCCTTGGTGAACCTCTGGAGAACGAGCGCATTACCGTATTCGTCGAACTTGTTGAGTTTGCAGACGATATGGATTTGCTTGCTGTCCTAACCGACTATCGGCTGGATGACGACCCCGACACCGTGCGGCTGACCTACGAGTTCCGGCCTATAGCTGGCTTAGCTGGATTTCCACAGGCAGATGAGGACTATGAGTTCATCTGCTATGGCGGAGAGTCGGAAATCAAGCGGTTTGGGCACGATGTGCGCCGGCGTGTTGCAATGGACCTGCTTCCGGCGTTGCGCGATGCGGAGGGCGACCTTGCAGTTTGGCGCCGTTCGCCGCTTAGGCCCTTGCTGGAGCGCGCATTCGCGGAGGTTCCCAGTCAAGATCTACGGCAAGTGAGGGATGTGGTTCAGCAAGCAACGCAGCAACTGGCTGAGTTCCCTACGGTGCAATCTCTGCAGGATCGTTTGAGATCTCTGTTCGTCTCCATGAGCGGTCCTAAACAGGACATTCAGCCAGCTCTTGGCTTCGGTACCACGGATGTAACCCGCCTTATCAGGAATCTGAAGCTGCTCATCGATGGCGGTCTTAGAACCATTAGTGACGCGAGCCTGGGGTCGGCCAACGTGGCGTTTCTGACTCTTAAGACCCTAGAATTGCAGCAATTGATGCGCGAGAACCGCCGAGACCACACTGTGCTGGCCATCGAGGAACCTGAGGCTCATCTGCATCCTCACTTGCAAAGGTCTGTGTATCGCCACCTCTTCGAGGATTTCGCCGGAGCAGGAGGAGAACAGCTTTCCCTTATGCTCACAACGCACTCGCCGCATATCGCTAGCGTGGCGCCTCTAAGATCCCTTGTTCTGTTGCGGGAATCTGCGGAGCACGGCACTGTAGGGACATCCTCTGCTGCGATTCCTCTCACCCATGATGAGGAGGATGACCTCGCTCGTTATCTCGATGTTACGCGGGCAGAAATGCTGTTTGCGAGGGGCATCATTCTGGTCGAAGGGGATGCTGAAAAGTTCTTGCTGCCTGTGATGGCTGCCTCTATGGGGCACGACCTTGACCACCTGGGTATCACGATATGTTCGGTTTCTGGGACGAACTTTACCCCATACGCAAAGTTCCTCACTGCCTTGGGCATTCCTTTCTCCATCATTACGGACTGGGATCCGCGAGCAGGGAAGAAACCACTGGGGCTCAACCGATCATTGCGGCTTGCGCTGAACATAGAGCAGACCCGGACCGGGGTTGCGCAGCCGCAGTTGGCGCAAGAACTCTTCGCCATAGCGGACTACGAGGCCTTCGTTCAGAGGTGTGAGGAGTTTGGCATCTTTTCAAACGTTGTCACCTTGGAAGTCGACTTGTTTGATGACGAAGACTTTACCGATGCGATTATAGCGACTCTCCGAGAGTCGAATTGGAGCGATGAACGTCGTGCATGGATCGATGCATGGGAGGCGGACCCTGAGAAGCTGAACAATGCGAACTATCTCAAGATGATCGAAATCATCGGAAAAGGACGCTTCGCCCAGCGGCTTGCGTCGAAGATCGAAGGTTTGACGCCTCCAGCCTATATTGCTGGCGCAATCTCCTACGTAGTACGTCGTGTCTGATCGCGCCGCCTATCTGCAAGCTGCCGAGGAACTTCGCGACAATCCTGGGCAGTGGGCAGCTTACGAATCGCGAGGACACTGTGTAGTCTTGGCTGGTCCCGGTAGTGGCAAGACGAAGACTCTCACTATTAAAATGGCCCGCCTTCTAGCGGAGGACGTGGCCGAGCCCCGCGGTGTCGCATGCATTACGTACAACAACGAATGTGTTCGTGAGCTGGAGGGGCGCCTTTCTTCGCTGGGCGTAGATCCAGGCGGGCGTATTTTCGTAGGAACAATACATTCATTCTCGCTAACGCAGGTCATTCTTCCTTACGCGAAGGTGGCGAATTTGGGGTTGCCAGAGGATTTCCTTGTCGCCACCAACGCGGAATGCTCAGCGGCATTCAATGATGCTGTGCAGCGCGTGTGGGGTGTGGCGCCCAATATGCAAACCGCGCGCTCGCAAATGGGGAGCTATCGTCGATCCATTCTTAATCGAGACAGCGATCTATGGCGCGATACGAATCCCCGTTTGGCGCAGTTGGCGGAGGCCTATGAGGCGGACCTACGCGGCCGTGGGCTCGTTGACTTCGATGACATGCCTTTGCTCGCAGTTCGCGCTCTGAGGGAGAATTCTTGGCTGCAAACCGCATTGCTTGCGAAATACCCTGTTCTGGTCGTTGACGAATACCAGGACCTAGGGGCGGCTCTGCACCGCATGGTTATGGGCCTTTGCTTTGGTACCGGTATGCGGCTGTTCGCAGTAGGGGACGTGGACCAGTCGATATACGGTTTTACGGGAGCTCAGCCGCAAATGTTGCAGCGCCTTGCCGAGAGGGATGACGTGGAGACCATTCGTCTCCAGCGCAACTATCGAAGCGGACATCGAATCGTGGCAGCTTCTGGCGCTGCACTCGGAGTGGATCGTGGATATGCCGCAGTCGCAGGGGCACCCCAAGGTGAAATTTACTTTCATTCCCTCGTGGGTAGTTACGAGGTGCAGGCCCGCCGTCTCATGACAGAACTTGTTCCCGCTGCTATGGCGCGTGAGCCAGGTGTTCGCTACGATGAAATTGCCATCTTGTATCCGGCCGCTTGGATTGGCAATGCTGTCGCAGAGATGGCGCGCACCGCTGAAGTTCCATTTATTCGTACGGATGGTAATGCGTTGTATCCGCGGTCGAGCCGGCTGATGCAGTGGTTGGAACGATGCGCTCAATGGTGTTGCGGCGGGTGGCGTACTGGTAGTCCACGGTTTTCCCAGTTGGTATCGGAGGGGCGAAAGCTGTTCAGAGATGCTATCCGAGCAGAATCGGATGCAGCGGCATTTCATCGAGCGCTAGTGGCTTGTCTATGGGAAATGAGAAGGCCCGACATGGTGCTGTATGACTGGCTACAGCGATTCATACGCACTGTGGTGGACCAGTATGCCCAACTATCCCTGAACCTGAGGAATGAGCTCAACCTCCTGGGTTCGTTGCTGGAGAGAGTCTCAGCAAGTGCCGACTACGCGGAGATGACTGTTGCTGAGTTTGCGGGCGAACATACATTCGACAGGCTGATGCTGTCCACGCTTCACAGCGCAAAGGGTCGAGAGTTCCGCGTCGTATTTCTGTTTGGGATTGATCACGGGCGATTGCCGCGGGCTGGCGCAAGCTCTGAGGAGCTTAATGAAAGTCGTCGGTTGTTCTATGTGGGCATAAGCCGAGCCAGAACTGAGGTCCACGTTGTCCACACGCACGGCAACTCGTCGATACTCGTGGATGAGCTCCAAGCACGGTTGGGCTGACGAAAGCGGCCATTTTTAGTCGGCTTGGTATAGGCGAGACGAAGAAGCGTTCTTGCGCCGGTAGGCCGCGCCTCTTTCGCAGCATAACCGGAGGGACCTGAATGCCAGCCGCTTCAGGCTGGATACTTCGTCTGGCCCGGGATAGAGTTGCCCCAGTGAAGCCGGCTACTAGCCGGCGCCGATAGCGCCAAGAGTCGAATCAATAAGCGAAAACCTCACCTTCGGCCAGCCACTTCACCCCCAATACCCACAGAGCCTAGGAGACCGCCGGTCCAACTGACCTGGCAATACGAAAAGCCAAAGCATTCACCCGCCCCGCAACCGCGCCGTGCCCCAGCACAGGACCAGCAAACGCACCCGCATCGTGGTAGCGTACCGAACCACCGTTTCATCCAACCACGCAGCGCGCGCAGCGGCCAGGGCCGGATGCCCCGCAGCGCACACCTAAAACAGGAGCGAAAGGCAAATGGACTATCAATTGCAGGGCAAATTGGCGCTGGTTAGCGGCTCGACGAAGGGCATCGGTTTCGCCATCGCTTTGGGGCTGGCGCGCGAAGGGGCGGAGGTGATTTTGAACGGCCGGTCCGAGCAGTCCGTGGCCGAGGCGCTGGGGCGTTTGAAGGCTGATGTTCCTGGGGCGCGCGTGCACGGCTTTGCGGGGGATCTGGCGACGGTGGCTGGCGTGGAAAAGCTGGTGGGGCAATTTCCGTCGGTCGATATCCTCGTCAATAACCTCGGCATCTTCGATCCCAAACCGTTCGAGGAAATCCCGGACGAGGACTGGCAGAAGTTTTTCGACATCAATATCATGTCCGGTGTGCGGCTGGCGCGGGCGTATCTGCCGGCGATGAAGCAGCGCAATTGGGGCCGCGTGGTGTTTATCAGCAGCGAGAGCGGTATTCAGATTCCGGTGGAGATGATTCACTACGGCATGACCAAGACCGCGCAGCTTGCGATTTCGCGCGGGCTTGCGGAATCTTGCGCGGGTACGGGCGTCACGGTGAATTCGGTATTGCCGGGGCCGACCAGTTCCGAAGGCGTCAGCGAGTTTGTCGACAAGCTGTCCGGTGGCCAATCGTTCGAGTCCTTCGAGAAAACGTTCTTCGAAGAGGCTCGGCCGTCGTCGTTGCTGAAGCGATTCACCAAGCCCGAAGAGGTCGCGAATCTGGTGGTCTACGTGTGCTCCCAAGCGTCGTCGGCCACCACTGGTGCGGCACTGCGTGCAGACGGCGGTGTCGTTCGCTCGGCGTTCTGAGCCGGCAATGCTTGCAGGATAATTCGGGCCACCACGTCAGTGGTGAACAGCAGAAAAGCCGCACTTCATCTTGAAGGCGGCTTTTTTGCTTGAGCCGGCAACCGAGAAAGTGCCCCGCGCCACATCACGACACGGTGCCATCAGCACCGTCCACGCGATCACTCAATGACTGATCATCCAGGGCCGACCACCTGGCTGTTTGGGGGCTTGGGATGAGCTCGCAAGTTTCACCGGCGCGCAGCAACCGCAGCCGGCACCGTGGGATCGACTTTCCTTTGGCGCCGCGGCACTGCGCTCGTTGGTCGCGTGTGCGGCATGCGCGGCAGCGCTGAGGCGGCCCAGTGCTGGCGCGGCCACCAATGCCCGGCACGCGGCCATGCCGCAGTCGGGGCAGGGCGCCGGATCGTCGCGTCGCGCCATGGCGCGCATCACTGTGAAGGTGCCGCAGTCGTGGCAACGATAGTCGTAGGTGGGCATGGTGGCTTCGGCAGCTAGGTTGCGGGCTTAGATCTTGTCGGGCGACAGCGGCAGGTCGATGCCGCCCTGGGTCATCTTTGTCGGTCCGCTCGCGCTTGGCCGGATATCGAAGTCGAAGATCTGCGTCGGCAGCCATAGCGTGGCGCAGGCGTTGGGCACGTCTACCACGCCGCTGATATGTCCCTGCACGGGCGCGGTGCCGAGGATCGAATAGGCTTGTGCGCGCGAATATCCAAACTTTGTCAGGTACTCGATGGCGTTCAGGCATGCCTGGCGATATGCCACGTTGACATCGAGGTAATGCTGCTTGCCCGATTCGTCGACGGAGATGCCTTCGAAAATCAGGTAATCGTTGTAGCTGGGCGTGATGGGGCTGGGCTTGAAGATCGGATTGCGCACGCCGTATTTGGCCATGCCGTCCTTGATCAGCGTAACGCGCATGTGCACCCATCCGGCCATTTCGATGGCGCCGCAGAACGTGATTTCGCCATCGCCCTGCGAGAAATGCAGGTCGCCCACGGACAGGCCGGCGCCGTCGACATAGACCGGGAAATAAACCTTGGCGCCGCGTGACAGGTCCTTGATGTCGCAGTTGCCGCCGTGTTCGCGCGGCGGCACCGTGCGCGCGCCACTGGCAGCCGCCTGGTCGCGCGCGTCGCCTTGCAATTTGCCCATGTGCGCGGTGGCTGCAAACGGTGGGTTGGCCAGCGCGGGCACGCGGTTCGGATCGGTCGCCAGCAACTCGGCTTCGCGTTGGTTCCACGTATCGAGCATCGCCTTGTCCGGCAGGCAGCCGATCAGGCCCGGATGGATCAGCCCAGCGAAGTTCACGCCAGGAATATGGCGCGACGACGTAAACATGCCGTGGAAGTCCCAGATCGACTTCTGCGCCTGCGGAAAATGATCGGTCAGGAAGCCGCCGCCGTTCTGCTTCGAAAAGAAGCCATTGAAGCCCCACAGGCTGTCCGGTTTGGCGCCGATGTCGAGCAGGTCCACCACCAGCAGGTCGCCGGGCTCGGCGCCTTCCACACCAACCGGGCCCGAGAGGAAGTGCACGATCGATAGATCGATGTCGCGCACGTCGTCGGCGGAATCGTTGTTCTTGATAAAGCCGCCGGTCCAGTCGTAAGTTTCGAGAATGAAGTCGTCGCCCGGCTTGACCCAGCATGCCATCGGGATGTCTGGATGCCAGCGGTTGTGGACGTCGGGGTTTTCGTACGGCGATTGGGCCAGATCGACCTTGATCAGGGTATCGGTCATGACGTTGCCTCCTGGATGGGTGCAGGTGAATAAATGGTTGAAGCGGGAATTGCCGGGCGCGAAGCTAGACGGACAGGTATTCGCGGATGTGCGCCACGTCGGTGTCGTGGCGCTGCGTTTCGTGGACGAAGCGGCCGCCCTCGATGACGAACAGGCGGTCCGCTACATCGAGCGCAAAGCTCAGCACCTGCTCGGAGAACACGATCGTGATGTCTCGGGTGCGCCGGATCTCGTTGAGCGCCCGCGCGATGTCCTTGATGATCGACGGCTGGATGCCTTCGGTGGGCTCGTCCAGCAGCAGCACTTTCGGGTTGGAGACCAGCGCCCGTGCAATGGCAAGCTGCTGTTGCTGGCCGCCTGACAGATTGCCGCCCTTGCGCCGGCGCATGTCGAACAGCACCGGGAACATGGCGAAGATCTCGTCCGGGATGCGGCGGGTCTTGCCCTGTTCCATGCCGGTCAGGATGTTCTCTTCCACGGTCAGGTGCGAAAAGATCATGCGGCCCTGCGGCACGTAGCCGATGCCGGCGCGTACGCGGCGGTAGCTTTCGTCTTGCGATACGTCGTGGCCGTTCACGCAGACCTGCCCGGCGCGCAGTGGCAGCATGCCGATCATGGCCTTGAACAGCGTGGTCTTGCCCATGCCGTTGCGGCCCATGATGGCGACGGTCTCGCCCTGCGCGGCCGCAAACGACACGCCGTGCAGCGCTTCGCTCTGGCCATAGTTCACCACCACGTTGTCGACGGTCAGCATGCGGATGTTCTCCTTACAGGTGGCGTGCGGGCCTAGTGGCCCAGATAAACGTCGATGACGCGCGGGTCGTTTTGCACCTGGGCCATCGATCCTTCTGCCAGGATCCGGCCCTGATGCATGACGGTGACCTTGTCCGCGATCTGCTGCACGAAATCCATGTCGTGCTCGATCACGATGACCGCGCGGCCGCGGCTGATGCGCTTGAGAAGGGCGGCGGTGAGCTCGCGTTCGCGCACGCTCATGCCGGCAATCGGCTCGTCCAGCATCAGCAACTGCGGTTCCTGCATCAGCAGCATGCCGATCTCCAGCCATTGCTTCTGCCCATGCGAAAGCTGCGCGGCCTCGCGCTCCAGTGCATCTGACAGGCCGATTTCCGCTGCGACCTCGTCTACGCGCTGGCGCACGTCGTCGGTGGTGCGAAACGCCAGCGCGCCAAACACGCCACGTCCGCGCGGAAACGACACGGCGAGGTTCTGGAACACGGAGAGGTTCTCGTAGATCGATGGCGTCTGGAACTTGCGGCCGACGCCGGCGCGCACGATCGCGTATTCGGACAAGCCGGTCATTTCGCGATTGGCAAACTTGATGCTGCCGCCGGTGGCGCGCGTCTTGCCGCACACCAGGTCCAGCAGCGTGGTTTTTCCCGCGCCGTTCGGGCCGATAATGACGCGCAGTTCGTCGCGATCGACATACAGCGTGAGATTGTCGATGGCCTTGAATCCGTCGAACGACACGGACAAGTCTTCCACCGCCAGCATGAAATCGGTGTTGCTCATGATCGCTCCGGGTCAGACCGTGGTGGCCGGCATGCCTTCGGCAGGCTCGGTAGGTTTGGCGGGGCGGCGCTTGCGGCCAACGTACTTGTTGTACAGGCCCGCAAGGCCATCGGGAAAAGCCACCACTACGCCGATAAACAGCGCCGCCATCAGGAACAGCCACAGGTCCGGAAAGCTCTCCGAAAAGTAGGTTTTGCCGGCGTTCACCAGCATCGTTCCCCATACGGCGCCCACCAGGCTCATGCGCCCGCCCACGGCCACGAAAATCACCATTTCGATCGAGGGCACGATGCCCACGAACGAGGGCGACATGAAGCCCACTTGCAGCGTGAACATGGCGCCCCCGATAGCCGCCAGCGCGGCGGCCAGGCAGAACACGAAGACCTTGAACATCGCCACGTCGTAGCCGGAAAACCGCACGCGGTCCTCCTTGTCGCGCATCGCCAGCAGCAGCACGCCCAGCTTGGTGCGCTGGATCCAGCGGCACAGCAGCATCGTGCCGAACAGCAGCGCCACGCTGACGAAGTACAGCACCAGCTTGGCGCTGTCCGTGCGGATATCCCAGCCCAGCATCGTCTTGAGGTCGGTGATGCCATTCACGCCGCCGGTATAGCCCTGCTGCCCGATGATCAGTACCGACAGAATCAGCGCCACGGCCTGCGTGATGATCGCGAAATAGACGCCGCCGACGCGACGCCGGAACATCGCGAAGCTGACCACGAACGCCAGCAGCACGGGCACCGCAATCACGCCCAGCAGCGCAAAGGGCAAATGCCGGAACGGCTCCCACCACCACGGCAGCGCGGTGATCTGGTTCCAGTCCATGAAGTCGGGAATGCCCGGCGTCGACTGGATGGCGGTGCTTTTCGCGTCCGAAGCTTCGAGCTTCAGGAACATCGCCATGGCATAGCCGCCAAGCCCGAAGAACACACCCTGGCCGAGACTCAGCACGCCGCCATAGCCCCACAGCATGACCAGGCCCACGGCCACGAACGCATAGCTCAGGTACTTGCCGATCAGATTCAGACGGAATACATCGAGCGTCAGCGGCATCACGACAACCAATACCAGCGCCAGCAGCGCGTAGCCGATCCATTCGCCACTGATGGCGCGCAGCCGTTGCCGCAGCGGCAGCGTTTGAGTGGGTGACATCATCGAACTCCGAAAACGGGATGAATCGGGATCAGCGGCGCACGGCCGGGGCGAACAGGCCTTGCGGGCGAATCATCAGGATCGACACAATGATCAGCAGCGTCAAAACGCGCGCCATCGATCCGGTCATGAAAAATTCGGTAATAGACTGCGTTTGCGCGATGCCGAATGCCGACGCCACGGTGCCCGCCAGACTGGCTGCGCCGCCGAAGGTGACTACCAGGAACGAATCGACGATATAGAGCGCGCCGCTGGTGGGCCCGGTCGATCCGATGGTCGTGAATGCCGCGCCGGCCACCCCGGCAATCCCGCAACCAATGGCGAAGGTCACGCGGTCGGTGCGCCGTGTATTGATGCCGGCTGCGTTGGCCATGGCGCGGTTCGCCGTGGTGGCCCGCACGCGCAATCCCCAGCGCGAGCGATGCAGCGCCAGCCACACCAGCCCGGTGACACCCAGCGTCAGCGCCATCACGAACAGCCCGTTGATGGGGATATCGAGCCCCGGCGCGGGCGCCCATGACCCCATCAGCCAGTCGGGCAGCGTTGGGCTGACCTCCTTGGGCCCGAAGGTGGAACGAAACACCTGCTGCATGCCCAGCGACAGCCCCCAGGTGGCCAGCAGGGTGTCCAGCGGACGCTTGTAAAGGTGCCGGATCAGCGCCCATTCGCAGAGCCACCCGGCCGCAAAGGCAATGCCGAAGGCCGCGCAGATCGCCACCGGAAAATACCAGGACATCAACGACGGCCACAGCCGCTCCACGGTCGTGGAGGCTAAATAGATCGTGTAGGCGCCAATGGTCATGAACTCGCCATGGGCCATGTTGATGACACCCATCTGCCCGAAGATGATGGCCAGGCCAAGCGCCATCAGCAGCAGCACCGAGAACAGGCTCAGCCCGGCAAAGCCCTGCATCAGGCCGATGTTCAGCATGTCGGAGAGATTCATGACCGTGCTCCCGCGTGGACGATTACTGGTAACCCTTGGGGAACGGATTCGGCGGAATCAGTTGCGGCGATTCGGCCACCACCTTGAACTGCCCGTCGAGTTGCGCCAGGCCCACGCGGGTCTTGCTCCACAGGTGATGGTTCGGATCCACCTTCACGTAGCCCTCCGGCGCGCTCTTCAGTTCGATGCCCGGCGATGCGGCTACCACCTTGTCGATGTCGAAGCTGCCGGCCTTTTCCACGGCGGCTTTCCACAGCCACGGGCCCAGGTAGGCGGCCTGCGTGACATCGCCAATCACGGACTTGGCGCCGTACTTGGCCTTGAACGCGTCGACAAACTGCTTGTTGTTGGCGTTATCGAGCGACTGGAAGTACTTCATCGCCGCGTAGAAGCCGGCGATGTTTTCGCCGCCGATACCCAGCACTTCATCCTCGGTCACGGAGATGGTCAGCAGGAACTGCTTGTCCGCGGTGATGCCGGCCGCCTTGAGCTGCTTGTAGAACGCCACGTTGGACCCACCCACGACGATGGCGTAGATGCAGTCGGGCTTGGCAACCTTGATCTTGTTGATCAGCGAATTGAAGTTGGTGTGGCCCAGCGGGTAATACTCTTCGCCCACCACCTTCGCCTTCTGGAAGTTCTCGATGTGCTTGCGCGCGATCTTGTTCGACGTACGCGGCCAGATGTAGTCCGAGCCGATCAGGAAGAAACTCTTGGCATTCTTCTGCTTGGCTGCCCAGTCCAGTCCCCAGATGATTTGCTGCGTAGCCTCCTGGCCCGTATAGATCACGTTCTTGGATTGCTCCAGCCCTTCGTAGAAGGTGGGGTAATAGAGCAGGCCGTTTTCTTTCTCGAACACTGGCAGCACGGCCTTGCGCGAAGCCGAGGTCCAGCAGCCGAACACGGCGGCCACGCGGTCGTTGACGAGAAGCTTTTTCGACTTTTCAGCGAAGGTGGGCCAGTCTGACGCGCCGTCTTCCTTGATGATCTTGATCTTGCGGCCCAGGATGCCGCCGGCGGCGTTGATCTGGTCGATAGCAAGCTGCTCGGCCTGAATCGAACCGGTTTCCGAAATCGCCATCGTGCCCGTGGCGGAATGGAGCTGGCCCACCGTGACCTCGGTATCGGTCACTGCCAGCTTGGTCGTGTTGACGGCCGATGTCGGCAGGTTGGCGCCGTGCGCCTGCGCAGCCATGCCGGCCAGCGGCAGCGCGGGCAGGGCGGCCAGCCCCTGCATCAGGCGGCGTCGGTTCAGCGATACCGCTCGCTCTTCGGCCGCAGCCGCGGCAGGCGACCCGTAGTCTTTCTTGTCACGCATGTTCAACGCTCCTTCGAGGCAGGTGGGTGGTGGTGCTGCGTTGGGGCGGATCATGCGGCGCGCATGCTGCGCGCGGAATACGTCATTCAACGTATGCGCATGCGCAGGGCAGGGGCCCAGTGTTTCGGCCGGACACGGCACACCTCTTGCATTCGCTGGACGGTTCGACCTTGCCCGCATCCACCGATATGCCGAGTGCCACCCAGCCCGTGCAGCGCATCAGCAAGATCCGGCGCGACTACAACCGCTGGGTTGCCGACGAAACGCTCGAGGATTACGCCTTGCGCTATGCACCAAGGTCGTTCCGCAAATGGAGCGCGTTCCGGGTGGCCAATACCGCTTTTGGTGCAGTGGCGTTCCTGGCGCTGGAAGCGATTGGTGCGGCCATCACGCTGAGCTATGGCTTCACCAATGCGATGTGGGCGATTTTTGCGGTCAGCGTCGTGATGTTTCTGACCGGTCTGCCGATCGCCTATCACGCGGCACGCGATGGGCTCGACATGGACCTGCTGGCACGGGGCGCCGGATTTGGCTACCTGGGCTCGACCATCACATCGCTGATCTACGCGAGCTTCACGTTTATCTTCTTCGCGCTCGAGGCGGCCATCATGGCGCAGGCGTTCGAGCTGCTGTTCGGCATGCCCCGCTGGATCGGCTACCTGTTGTCGTCGGTAATCGTGATCCCGCTGGTCACGCACGGTGTGACGTTGCTGTCGCGCATTCAGTTGTGGACGCAACCGCTGTGGCTGGTATTGCTGGTGCTGCCCTATGCGCTGATTCTGTGGCGCGAACCCGAGCACTATGCGGCGTTCCTGACGCTGAACGGTCGCCTGGCCGATGCCGGCGGCTTCTCGTGGCATGCCTTCGGCGCGGCCGCCACCGTGGCCGCGGCGCTGATCGGTCAGATCGCCGAACAGGTGGACTTCCTGCGTTTCATGCCGCCGTTGACGCGCGACAACCGGGTGCGCTGGTGGAGCGCGCTGATTGCCGCCGGCCCGGGCTGGATCGTGCTCGGTGCGGCAAGATGGCAGGCGGGGCGTTTCTGGCGTTTATCGTGCTGCAGGCGGAATTGCCGATTGCCCACGCGCTGGAGCCGACGCAGATGTATCTGGCGGGCTTTGCGCGCGGTCTGGGCGATGGCTGGCCAACCTGGGCGCCAGTGGTGCTGACCGGCTTGCTGGTGCTGGTTTCGCAAACCAAGATCAATATCACCAACGCCTATGCCGGGTCGCTCGCCTGGTCCAATGTGTTCGCGCGGCTTACGCACAGCCACCCCGGTCGCGTGGTATGGCTGGCGTTCAACGTGGTGATTGCAGTCATGCTGATGGCCATGGGCGTGTTCGAGGCGATGGAGCAGGTACTGGCGCTCTATGCGCATCTGGCCGTGGCCTGGGTGGGTGCGATATTCGGCGATCTGGTGCTCAGCAAGCCGCTGGGTCTGTCGCCGCGCCATGTGGAGTTCCGACGCGCATATCTCTTCGATATCAATCCCGCCGGATTCGGCAGCATGGCGCTGGCCTCGGCGTTGTCGCTGCTGATGCATGTGGGCGTCTTTGGCGATGCGCTGCGTCCCGCGTCGATCGGCGTATCGCTGCTGTTGTCGACGCTGCTGCCGCCGCTTATCGCGCTGCTGACGAAAAGCCGCTATTTCATGGCGCGCACGCCAGTGGATTTCGGCGCGCGACATGCGGTGATCCGCTGCACCATCTGCCGCAACCGCTTCGAACGCGAAGACATGGCAGGCTGCCCCGCGTATCGCGGGCCAATTTGCTCGCTGTGCTGCACGCTGGACGCCCGTTGTGGAGACCGCTGCAAGCCCGGCGCCAGCGCGCAGGAGCAGATTGCCACGGCGCTGACCCGGGTGCTGCCGGCTGGCACGCCGCCGGATGCCGCGCGCCGCGTGGGGCAGTTTGTGCTGTTGCTGGCCGGCATGATGTTCGTTTTCGGTACGCTGCTGTGGCTGCTATACACGCAGGAAAAACTGTCGAGCGTGCTGGATCCGGCCGGCGGGGCCGGTGGTGCGCTATTCCTGAAGATCGGCGCGGGGCTCACGCTGTTTGCCGCGGTGGCCGCGTGGTGGCTGGTACTGGTCAATGAAAGCCGCGCGGTGGCACAAGAGGAATCCGAGCGCCAGAACATGTTGCTGCAGAAGGAAATCGACGCGCACCGGCAGACCGATGCGCTGCTGCAAAACGCCAAGGAAGTGGCCGAAAAAGCCAATGTGGCAAAAAGCCGTTTTATAACCGGCATGAGTCATGAAATGCGCGCGGGGCTCAATTCGATCCTCGGTTACTCGCAACTGCTGCTGCGCGCACCGGCGCTGCCCGGCGCGTGCCGCGAGGATGTGCGCACCATCGGCCGGGCTGGGGAACACCTGTCGAGCCTGGTCGATGGCCTGCTGGAATTGTCGCGCATCGAGGCCGGGAAGCTCCGCCTTGAACAGGAGGCCGTTTCGCTCGAATCGCTGTTCGATGATCTGGTGCGGATGTTCCGGCCGCTGGCCGCCGCACGCGGGCTCGCGTTTCACTATCGCGTGGTCGGCCGCCTTCCCCGCCACGTGCATGCCGACTCCAAGCGGCTGCGGCAGGTTGTCATCAACCTCGTCAGCAACGCAATCAAGTTCACCGACCACGGCGCGGTGACGCTGACGGTGCGCCATCAACGCGAACTCGGCACGATCAGCGTGCACGACACCGGCCCTGGCATTCCCGCCGAGGATCAGGCGCGAATTTTCGATCCGTTCGAGCGCGTGACGCCGCACGACGATCGCGAAGGCATCGGTCTGGGATTGGCGATCGTGCGGCTGCTGGCCGATCTGATGGGCGGAGAAATCCAGGTGCGCAGCGCGCCGGGCGAGGGCAGCGAATTCCTGGTACGGCTCTATCTCCCCGCCGTCTCGGCGGCAGCCGTGCCGCGCAAGGACATGCCCGCACCGGTGGTGCCAACCGGTGCACGCGTGTTGATTGTCGATGACCGCGTCGCGCATCGTGCCGTGCTGCGCGGCTTCCTCGCGCCGCTCGACCTGGCCGTTCGCGAGGTGGGCGAAGGCGCGCAGGTCATGCCAGCGTTGCGCGAGTGGCGGCCGCAGCTGGTGCTGCTGGACCTGAACCTGCCCGATGCATCGGGTTGGGATCTGTGCCGGCAAATCCGCGCCGAGCAACCGACGTCGCAGGTGGTCATCGTCTCTGCCAACGCCCATGAAAATACGGAGGAGGCGCGCCTGTTGCACGGCTACCTTGGCTTCGTCAGCAAGCCGGTGCGCGAGCCGGAACTGATCGATATGGTGCACCGGGCGCTTGCGCTGGCTCCCGCGCCGCAACCAGCCCAGCCCGATGACGAGACATTGCGCGAGCTGCTGGCGATGGGCGCAACGGGCCGCCTACGCGCGGCGGAGGCGTATCTGGCGGAAATGGCACAGGACGGCGGCGCCGTGGCCGCCTGGGCGCGGCAGATGCTGACACTGGCACGAACGGACGCGGCGGCCCTGGCCGCTTCAATTGGCGAGGCGTTACATGCAACCCGATCCTGAAATTCCATTGCCTTGTGCCGCGGTTGGCACGCGCGTGCTGGTAGTCGACGACAGCCCCGATGCGCGCTGCATGTTGAGCCGCGCGCTTGGCGGCGAAGCGATGCTCGTGCACGCTGCGTCGAGCGGCAACGCCGCGCTCGATGCACTGGCGTTCTTTGCGCCCGATGCGGTATTGCTGGACGTCGACATGCCGGGCATGGACGGCTTTGCCACCTGCGAGGCGCTGATGGATCGCCACGCCGATCTTCCCGTGATCTTCATGACCGGACTGAGCGACACCGGGCACATCGTGCGCGGGTTCGAAGTGGGCGCATGCGACTACGTCACCAAGCCGGTCGTCATCGCGGAAGTGGTGGCACGGGTGCGATCTCACGCCAGCAAGGCGCGGCTGGCCCGCAGTGCACGCGAGGTGGTGCTGGGCAGCGCCACACCGATGTTTGCGGCCGGCCCCGATGGCCGCTGGCTGTGGAGCAATGGCAGTGCCACGCAGTTGCTGCAGGCGCATGGCTGGCCGGCGCCGGCGGCCGGTGCGATGGTGCCGCACGCGCTGGCCGATGCGCTGCGGCAACTGCGCCTTGCCGGACAGGCCGCGATCGATCAGCTTTGCCTGAGACGACTGACGGGAGAAGGTTCGGACTGGATGGTGGTGGAGCTTGTGGCACGTTCGTCAGCTGGCATCGCATCCGAAGCGGGTACGTCGTCCGGCCTCGCGCTGACCGCGCGCGAAGCTGAGGTCATGGCATGGGTGGCGCGCGGCAAAACCAATCGCGACGTGGCGGAGATCCTGGGCATGAGCCCGCGCACCGTCAACAAGCATCTGGAACACATCTACGAGAAGCTTGGGGTGGAAACGCGCACGGCAGCTGCCGCCGCGGCGCAGCGGCAGCTTGGCCAGCTTGCGCAGAACGGTTGACGCGGGACGTGCGTTACGGGCGCCGCGCTAGAGCAGGCCGAGTGCGCGCAGCTTGGCGTCCGGCGCGGAATACGGGCGCTCGCAGATGATCTTGTCCGACCCGGGCGCAAATTCAAACGTTGCCGCCATGCGCACCCGGAACGTGCGGCCGGTTGGCGCAAAGGTCTTGCCGTTGGCCTGGAGCGGACCCAGGTGCGTGCCCTGCAGCCAGAATTCGACCAGCACGGTGTCGTCGGCGGCCGCGATGGCGATGATCTCATTGGTCAGATCGGGGAACGGAACGCGCGATGCGTCGAAGTATCCGCGCACCTCGGCTTCGCCATCGAATACTACGCCGCTGCCATGCATCTCGTAACGCGGATGGGCGAAGGTTTCGATGACGGCATCCCAGTCGTGCACGCATTCCAGGGTCATGTGATCGCGCACGGTCTGGATGCGCGCGGCGTCAAGCGTTGCTGACATGAAGCAGAACTCCTGTAGGGAACAGCGGTTGCACTAAAAGTGCGAGCGCGATGTCGCCGCACTCGCGGCTCGGTCGCGGCGTTGAACGTTAATGGCTCAGTCGAGCTTGATCTGGGCTTGCGCGGCAATCGCCTTCCACATCGGAATGTCGCGCGCATTGCTGGCCTGTTGTTGGGATCCCGGCACGTACTTGGCGGTGATACCGAGAGACAGCAGCTTGCTCACGACTTCGGGCTCCCGCAGCGTGGTGTCCAGCACGTGCGAAAGCCTGTCGACGATCGCCTTTGGCGTCTTTGCAGGGACATACATCGCCCAGTTCAGTTCGCGGTCGAAGTCGACGCCCTGTTCCTTGTAGCTGGCAACGTTGGGCAGACTTGGCGAACGGCGCGTGCATACCGCCAGCGCCTTGACTTTGCCTTCCTTCACGAAAGGCGTGGCGGTCACCATGTCGACGAAGCCCACCGAGATGTGATTGCCAATGATGTCGGTAACGATCTGCGAAGTGCCCTTGTACGGTACGTGCTGCATCGCGATGCCGGCTTTCTGGCGCAATACCTCGCCGCAGAAATGGCCCGTCGATCCCGCGCCCCAACTCGCGTACTGGATCGGCGCAGGGTCCTTGCGCGAGAGCGTGATCAGTTCCTTGAGGTCGTTGGCCGGGTACTGGTTCGACGCAATCATGACGATCGACGAACTACCGATAGCGCCGAGGCTCTGGAAATCGCGTACCGGGTCGTACGGAAGCTTCGCGTAGGTGGCCGGTGCAAGCAGATGGGTCGACATGCCGCCGATCATGATCGTGTAGCCGTCCGGCGCTGCGGTGGCCACCGCGTGCGTGCCGATGGTGCCCGCTGCGCCGGGCTTGTTTTCCACTACCACCGGTTGCTTCAACTGCGCCGCGAAACGCTCCGCGAGCAGGCGGCCGAGGATATCGCCGCCGCCGCCCGCCGAGA
Organism: Cupriavidus sp. GW822-FHT06G04; assembly: GCF_058799075.1. Taxonomy (NCBI): domain Bacteria; kingdom Pseudomonadati; phylum Pseudomonadota; class Betaproteobacteria; order Burkholderiales; family Burkholderiaceae; genus Cupriavidus; species Cupriavidus sp. GW822-FHT06G04. The sequence continues at coordinate 316,029 of NZ_JBXALD010000003.1, forward strand.
ACGGCAGCAACATCCGCACGGGACGATCGGGATAGCTGCCCGCGTCGCCGGCATGGGCAGCGGTGGCGGTTACGGCGAGCAGCGCGCACGCAACGAGTTTGTTCATGTCTGTCTCCATCGGTAGCTGCCCGTCTTGCATGCGGACATATTGTTCCGTTTCCATACGTGTGGAAACGTTTCCAAACCACTATGGGATATCGTAGACGTTAGCGCCAATCATGGTTAACGCGGAGCGCTCAGCCACTTAAAGTCGCCTAAACTCTAAAAGTGGAAACGTTTCCAAAATCTGCAGGAGCTGCGATGAGCTTGCTGTTCGGGGGTGTGCGTCAGATTGGCTACGTCGTGCGCGACATCGAGAAGGCCATGCAACATTGGGGCGAGGTGCTGGGCGTGGGGCCGTGGTTCTACAAGCAGACCGTTGGCACCACGGAATTCCGCTACTACGGGCTGCCATCGGCTTTGCCGGACCTGTCGATTGCGCTGGCCAATTCGGGCGGTGTCCAGATCGAACTGATCCAGCAGCGCAACGACGCGCCGTCGCTCTATCTCGATTCGCTCAAGCGCGGCGGGGAATGCATGCAGCATATCGCCTACTGGACCGACGACCGCTTCGATGACTACGCGGCGACGTTGCGTGCGCGTGGCTATGTCGAGGGGCACGGCGGGCGCATGGGGATGCGCGGCCGATTTGCCTATTACGTGCATGCCGCGCTGCCGGGCAACATTGTTGAGATTTCAGAGATGGCGGGCGGCAAGGGCGAGTATTTCGCGACGATTGCCGCTGCGGCAAAAGGTTGGGATGGCGCCGATCCGATCCGCCGCATTGGAGCGCCGCAATGATCGAGGAAGCGGGGCGCGAACCGTCGCAGCGCGTCGCGGTGGTGACCGGCGCGGCGCGCGGCATTGGCCTGGCCATTTGCCGCCGGCTCGCGGCCGAAGAGGTCAGCATCGCGCTGTGGGATCGCGATGCACGGCAGCTTGAAGATGCCGCGCAGGCCCTGCAATCGAGCGGGGCGAACGTATTGGCCGTGCCCGTCGACATCACGCATCGCGCCGAGGTGGATCGCGCACTCGCGCAGTCGATCGAAGCGCTGGGTGCACCTACCGTGCTGGTCAACAACGCCGCTATTCTCGGGCGCAACGGTCCTACCGTCGAGGCGTCCGTCGACGAGTGGAAGCGCGTGTTCGACGTGAATGTCTTTGGCGCATTGCAGTGCGTGCAGGCGATTGTGCCCACGATGGTGCACCAGCGCTACGGACGCGTGGTCAATGTTGCGTCGATCGCCGGCAAGGAGGGCAATCCTTTTGCGGGCGCCTACGCGGCATCGAAAGCGGCGCTGATCTCGCTGACCAAGAGCCTGGGCAAGGAGTTGGCAGAGTCCGGGGTGCTGGTCAACTGCATCACGCCCAGCGCGGCGGACACGGACATCTTTGGCGCATACGACCCCGGCCAGCGCGCGCAGCTCCAGGCACGACTGCTGGAGCGCGTGCCGATGAAGCGCTTTGTACGCGTGGAGGAAGTGGCCGAGCTGGCCGCGTGGTTGTGCTCCGCACGCTGCAGTTTCAGCACCGGCGCCGTGTTCGACATCAGCGGTGGGCGGGCGATGTACTGACCTGGCGATGATCCGCCAGCGACGCAATGCGCCGTTTTTGCGCGGCTTTTTCAGCGATAATCGCCAGCGACACTGCCACTGACACCGCGACCTGTTTGCTATTTTTGCGAGGATGATTGATGACCAGCCGCACGCGCAACGCCAACGCTGACACCCCGCCCCGCGTCACCATTCGTGACGTGGCGCGTGCGGCGGGCGTGTCGCTTGGCACGGCGTCACGGGCGCTCAATCGGAGCGGCCCCGTGAGCGAAGCAGCGCTACACGCGGTTGAGCGCGCGGCAAAGGCGTTGGCCTATGCGCCCGATCCCATCGCGCAGAGCATGCGCACCGGAACGTCTGGCGTGGTAGGGCTGCTGGTCTCCGATCTGGCCAACCCGCTGTACGCGCGCATCATTACTGCCGTGGAGATGCGCCTGCAGCGCGAAGGCTGCGCGATGGTCGTCGGCAATACGCACAACAGCAGGGCGCAGGAAGAATTAATGGTGGACCTGTTCCGTCGTCGTCGCGTGGATGGCCTGATTCTCGGCCCCTGTGAAGTGGAGCGCGCCGACTATCTGGAGCAGGTCTCGCGCGATCTCGCCGTGGTGGCGATGGATCGAGATTTCGGCGCGAGCGGGTCCGGCGTCCATGTCGATCATTTCCGCGGCGCCTACGAAGCGTGTCGATATCTGCTGGACCTGGGACATACGCGCATCGCGCTGATGACTTCCGACGGTGCCTTGCGACCCGGCCGCGAACGGATCGACGGATATCGCGCGGCGCTGGCCGAGCGCGGCGTGGCATTGGACGAGTCGCTCGTGCGCGCCAGCCGCTCCGCGATGGACTTGTCGTTCAGCGACGCGCTGGCGCTGTTATCCTCCCCTTCACGCCCCACCGCCTTTATCTGCCTGGGCACGCGCATCCTGTCCGGCGTGCTGCAAGCGACGCGCCAGAGCGGCCGCCGCGTCCCCCATGATGTCAGCCTGATCTGCGTCGGCGATGGCGACCTGCCGCAACTGTATTCCCCGGCGATCACCGCCGTCAGCTGGGATCTGGAGGCGGTGGGCACGGCCGCGGCGGAAATCCTGCTGCGTGCGATCGGCAGCGGCGACAGTCGCGGTGAGGCGGCAACGCAAGGCAGACAGGAAGCACGACTGACCACGCAGATGATCCTGCGTGAATCGTGCGCTCCGCCGCCATCGGCCCGCGACTGAGCGCCTGTACGCGGCGTTGCTGTTGCCGCATCTTTCGCAACGATCGCACCTGTCGCAGCTATCCGTTCGACTCCCGTGCCCGGTTGCGCGCCAGATAGACCTCATGCAGGGTAATCGTGCGCACCTCGGACTGACTTGCGCCGATATGCGCACGCAGCAAGCCGCAAGCCTCGTCGGCGCGATGGACGAGTATTGCCCGAAGAATCTGGCCATGTTCCTCGTACGTGGCTTCCACGCGCGCCGGTTTGGTGAAGTCCAGCCGGCGGATCATGCGGATGCGTTCGGTCACGTCGCGGTGCACACGCGTCATCTCGTGATTGCCTGCCGCTTCCACCAGCGTGCAATGAAACGACTCGTCGAGTTCGCCAACGCGCGCCATGTCGGTCAGTCGTTCTTCGCGCGGCACCAGCCATATCGTTGCCAGTTCTGCCAGCGCCGCGTGCGTATTCTGCGGTGCCAGCGCGCAGAGTCTTCGAACCGCTTCGGTTTCAAGCACCATGCGCAGATCGTAGAGCTGTTCGAACTTGTCGAAGTCGAATGGCAAGACGTTCCAGCCCGCGCGGAAATTGACGTCGACAAAGCCCTCCTGCTTCAGTCGGAACAATGCTTGCCGCACTGGCGTACGCGACACGCCCAGTCGCTCGCATACCTCGGCCTCGGTAAAACGGTCGCCCGGCACCAGACGGAAGTCGGCGATGTCGCGCTTGAGCCATGCATAGACATCATCGGCACGCGAAGTGCGTGCGCCATCGATCGCCGCGGTGGATCCCGTGTCGATCGCTGCAAGGGAGTCGGCGTCGGTTAGAGCGGTGCGCGGTGGGCGCGCGGAACCATTGAAATGGCGCATCGTAGCTGGATATGTGGGGCTCGGCAGGCCTGGGCCTGCCGGAAGGGGAGCGCTCATGCGCGCTTTCAGCGCCGGACCTCGCGTTGGAAGATTTCGAGACTCTGGCGCTTGGCGTCCACGAAGCTGGGCTGCGAGAGCGTCTCCACGGTGCGCGGCCGCGCTTCGTCGTAGTCGAGTATCTCGGCCACGCGCGTGGGGCGCTTGGTAAGCAGCAGGATCTTGTCGGCCAGATACACCGCCTCCTCCAGATCGTGCGAAACCAGCAACATCGTGGTGCCGGTCTGCATGAAGACTTCCTGGAGTTTTTCGCGAATAAAGAGCGTCATCTCGAAATCGAGCGCCGAGAACGGCTCGTCCAGAAAGAGCACCTCCGGACGCGGCGCCAGGGCGCGCATGATCGATGCGGTTTGCTGCTGGCCGCCCGAGAGCTCGTAGGGGTAGCGGTTCAGATCGAACTTCACGTCGAATGACGCCACCAGTTCAGCCATCCGCCTGTCCACTTCCGCCTTGCTTTGGCCGGCGAGCAGTAGCGGATAGGCAATGTTGTCGATGGTGCGCATCCAAGGAAACAGTGCCTCGCGGTAGTTCTGGAATACGTACCCGATGCGTGTGTCCTTCAGCGACTTGCCGTCGAACAGTATTTCGCCGCGGTCGATCGGGATCAGCCCGGCGATCATGTTGATCAACGTGCTTTTGCCGCAGCCGTTTGGTCCAAACACCGAGACGATCTTGCCCTTGGGGATATCGAGGTCGAAGTTCTCGTAAAGGGGCCAGCCCGCGAAATATTTGGTCAGGCCGCGAATGGTGATGTGCGTGCCGGGCGGCCCGGGGCGAAAAGGCGCGGCGGGGACGTCGGCATGGCGTGCGGGGGACAGGACTGTGCTCATGATTACCTTCCACTCCAATGGATGATGCGGCGCTCCAGCATCAGAAACGCGATGTTCAGCAGGTAGCCAAGTGCGCCGGCTGCCAGGATGGCCGCGTACATCGTCTTGACGTTCAATACTTGCTGGGCGTCGATGATGGCGTGGCCCAGGCCGTTTTCCGAGCCGATGAACATTTCGGCCACGATGACAATGACAAGCGCCATCGACACGGCAGAGCGCAGGCCGACAAAGCTCGGCTGCAGGCTTTCCCACACCAGCACGTCGCGGAAGATGCGCCAGCGCGACGCGCCCATTACGCGCGCGGCCATTACGCGCTGCTTGCGCGCATTCATGACGCCGTACGCACTGTTGAACACCACGATCAGCAGCGCGCCAAACGCTGCGATGGCTACCTTGTTGATATCGGTGACGCCAAAGATCAGCAGGAACAGCGGGATCAGCGCCGACGAGGGCGTGGAACGGAAGAAGTCGATCAGGAATTCGACGCTTCGATAGGCCCGTTCGTTGCTGCCCAACAGCACGCCCAGCGGCATGCCGATGGCGGCCGCGATGGCAAATGCCTGCAAGGTGCGGGACACCGTGACCGCGAAATCCGCTAGCAGTGCGCCACCGGCCAGGCCCGATAGCAGCGCCGTGATCGTATCGGCGGGGCTGGGAAGAAGGATCGGCTTCACCAGGTGAAAGCGCACTACCAGATCCCAGATGATGAATAGTGCGAGGGGGCCGATCGCGGGAAGGAAGCGTTCTCCCACGGAGGCCCGCGGTGCGGCGTCGTGCGATGCCGGCGGCGCCCATGGCTGGGCGCCAGCGCCGGTGGCCGACGCGGTGTTTTGCACCGGCGCGGTGTTGGATAGCTCGGACATGATGGTCAGGCCTTGTAGAGCAGGGTATTGACGTCGACCTTGCGCGAGAAGATGCCCTTCTCGGTGAACAGGTCATAGAACTTCTGGAAGTACGCTGCGTCGGCCGGCTTGAACTCGTCGAAGAACAGGTAGTTGGACATGGGCACCTCGGCCGTCAGTTGGCCCTCGATCGCGGTGTATCCCTTGAGGTGCGGACGGGCGTCGTTCGGATTCTGGCGGACCAGGTCTACGCCGCGCTTGTAGGCGGTCATGTAGGTCTTGGCCACATCCTTGTGCTTGGCAAGGAATTCAGTCGTCAGGCTGGCCGATCCGCCGTGCCACGGCGCCATGGCGTCGCCAAGGATATAGCGCGCCACTACGCCAGCTTCCAGTGTGCGTGTGGTGCCGTTGAGCCGGCCGATGGTGCCGGTCGGCTCCAGCGAATAGACGCCGTCGATCTGGCCGGCGGCCAGTGCCGCCACATGCTGGCCGATCGGCAACTCGGTGACGCTGATCTTGCCCGCGCCCGCGCGTTCAAGCATGGTTTTGGCCAACACCACGTTCTGCACGCCGGGACCGCACGCCACGCGCTTGCCCTTCAATTCGGCAACGGATTTGATGGGACTGTCCTTCGCGACAATGAATTCATCGAGCACGAATTTGGCGTTGGTGGGATTTGTGCAGAAAATCTTCAATAGGCCAGGTTGCGCGATATCACCAATCGCCAGCGCGGCCGACGCCGTGCCGTTGGCGCTGCCGTCGCAGCGCCCGGCAAGAATGGCTTCAATGACCTGTTGCGGACTGGCGAACTTGATCGGCTCGACGGCGACGCCGGCGTCCTTGAAAAAGCCCTTCTCGACGGCAGCGAAGAACGGCAGGCCCGAGGCCACCGGCCAATAACCGATGCGCACTTTTGGCGTGCCTTGCGCGCGGACGATGGCGGGGGCGGCCAGCGTGGCCATGGCGGCGGCGCCTGCTTTCAGGACGAGACGGCGGGTCGGGTGGGTCATGTTGGTTTCCTGGTCGGATTTGGATGGGTATTGGGACAGGACGTCTTATCAGTTGGCCAGCGATCGCATATAGGCCCGCCAGCCGCCGAAAGCGCTGACATCGGGCGCGTGCGTAAGCGCGTGGCCTTCGCAGACGAAGCCATGCAGCCAGCGCCCGTCGGCCAGTTCGATACTGCCCAACGCCAGTGGCGGGGGCACAAGTGCGAGGAACCGACCGACGCCGGCAAGCGGCACCTGCCACACCTCGACCTCGATCGGCACGCCGGCTTCGTCGTCGCCCACGCGGCGCAAGCCTGGTTTGGGTGGTGTGGTGCCGGCCAGGGCATGCAGGCGATACCGGTCGGCGGTAGCCGTGGCGCAGTCGAGCGTGGCGCCGAGCGAAGTCAACTGGCCATTCAGCGGCATGCCGGACAAATGCGCACCCACCACCACGAGCGGCAGGTGCGTCGCCGGCGAAGGCGTCAGCGCCGCGATGGGAACGGGTGCAGGTAATGGACGATCGGTCGCGCCTTGCGGCAGGCCTGTGGCGTGGTGAAACCGCTGGCCCAGATCGGCAAGCTGCCAGTCACTGCCGGCCCGGCCAATCAGCGTGATACCGAACGGCAGGCCATCCGGACGGATGCTTGCCGGCACCGATAGCGCCGCGTAGTCGAGCAGGTTGACGAAGTTGGTGTAGTGACCCAGTTCGCGATTGCGCACCACGGGGTCCGCCTGCATCGCTTCGATCGTGCAATGCGTGGGCGCCGTGGGCACCACAAGCACGTCGATCTGCGCCCACATCGCACTGGCGCGTTGCGCAAGCGCCTGAAGCTTGTGCTGGGCATCGTAGACATCCGCCGCGCTGTAGCGACGGCCAGCGGCCAGAATCGAGCGCACCGGCTCGATCACGGCGTCGGCGGAGCGGTCGAAGAAGCCCCGCACGGCGGCATAGCGCTCGGCGACCAGCGCGCTGTCATAGAGCAATGCCGCGGCTTCGGCCAATGGTGCGTAGTCGATTTCGACGGCTTGCCCGCCAAGCGTTTCCAGCGCCGCTACCGCATTCGAAAAGGCGCGGCGCGCGAGTGCATCGCCGAAAAACTCGGGATCGGCAGGCACGCCAAAGCGAAACGCCGCGGCAAATGGCGTACGTTCCATAGCGAGGGCGCGCGAGTATGGGTCCTTTGGATCATGGGCCGCTGCCACCTCTAGCACGCGCACCGCCGTCGCCACCGTTGTCGCCAGGATCGACACGCAGTCCACGCTTTGCGCTGCCGGAAAGACGCCGTGGGCGGAAATCAATCCCTTGCTGGGCTTCAGGCCAACGATGTTGTTGAGACCAGCCGGAACACGCCCCGAGCCCGCCGTATCGGTGCCCAGGGCGAAATCGACTTCGCCGATTGCAACGGCCCGCGCGGAGCCCGAACTGGAACCGCCGCTCACATAGACGGGGTTGAACGCATTGCGGACGGCGCCATAGGGCGAGCGCGTGCCATTGAGGCCGCAGGCAAACTGGTCCAGATTGGTCTTTCCCGTCAGCATGGCGCCGGCCGCAAGCAGCCGATCGATGACGGTCGCGTTATGGTCGGGGGTATAGGCGAATGCCGGGCACGCGGCCGTGGTGGGCACGCCCGCGACATCGATGTTGTCCTTGGCGGCGAAACGCAGCCCCGCCAGCAGCGCGGAAGAGGGCGTCGTTGCAGCAGTCATGGGCGCCTCGAAGCGCGTGATCCACGCGGCGTCGGGTTCAGTGTTTTCAGTCGTTGTGGTGCGCAGGGGCATGGTGTGCCATCTCATATCCAATCTTGGATACAAGACAGCAAACGGCGTGCCAACCACCCGGGCCAGCCGGCGATCGCACGCCGGCATGGCGACGTCGGCCTGCCATATCAACGCTTTGCGGGCGGTGCGAGGGAAATTGGGGAAATCGTCAAATCGACATGCGCGCTCGCGCCGCGCACGGTTTCCGGGCGTAAACACCGACGTCGCCCACGTCAGCGTGCGTCGCGATGGTGCCGTGGGGCATGCGTGCCCAGCGATGGGGAGGGTGAAGCGCGACGGATGCTTGGCCGCATGCCGTCCGGCTATGGCATTTCGCCGTTGTCACGCGTGATGGACTTGTTGCCTTGCGCTCCGAATCGGAAATGGGGCGCTGGTATGGCCCCCCGGTCCGGTAGTCGTAGGCGAGGATGGCCTGCCTTGCGCCTTGCGGCCATCGGTCGATATCTGCTCTGTTCAGCCGAGGCGGATCACGTACCCTTCGCGCGGGTCCGACCTGCCGGCATGCAGTGCGGCGATACGCTGCTGCGCCGCTGGCATGCCTGCCTCTTCAACCACCGTCAGCCACCCACGCGAAGGTTCGCGGACGTGGTCGATGAATCGGCGCTGCGCGGCATTGAATCTCTCGTTGACGACTGCCGGCCCCCAGTCGGCGTTGCGCTTGCGGATTTGCACCGGCGCGAAGTAGAACTTTGGCGCGGGACCGGGTAGATCCTCCGCTTCGAGGAAGTCGGTGTTTTGCGCGGAGCCGGCATAACAATCGTAGACGAGCGCCACGCCGAAGTACTCGTGGATGCGGCGCCGCAGCGCTGGGTCGCCGGAGAAATCCACATATAAGGTGGGCACGTCCGCCGCCAGGCTCTCCAGTTCACCATACGTAGCGCTTTCGTGGTAAGCGCCCAGACTATCGACAAAAGCCTGGTTGCCGGCCGAGGTTAGTGCGGTCAGCGTGAGGCCGGGCACGTCTTGCAGGCAGAATGCCGTGCCATACGCTGTCTTGCTTGACGCACTGGAGAACACCAGCCGGCGCGCACCGAAGAACTCGTTGTCCTGCAGGAAATCGGCCAGCATGTACGACGTGATGAATAGCGGCCGGTACAGCATCTGGTAATTTTCGAGCGCCGGATCATAGGCGGCATCATGGCTTACGCGGGTGTACTGGTTGTATGCAGACACCAGCGGTTTGCGATGCGCCGCGCCATCGTAGAAACCGCGGTCAGTCACGCGCTCCGGCTGCATGCGGACGTGACTCGCAATCGGGAAGTAGCCGTAGAAGCGCTCGCCCGGATTCACCCCCTCCACCGTGGAAGCCACCACGTCGGCAAAGCCCCACACTGGCATGTGGCCCCACTCCGGCTGGCCAGTTGGGTAAAAGTCCCAATACTGCATGGCGTCGCCGAACGCGGCGTAGGTGATATTGTTGGTGGTCAGCGCGAAGCGGCTGAGGCGCAGCGCGATTTCGCCGTCCGCGAGGCTGGCATCGGGCAATGCGTTGATGTTCTCGACGCGGCTATCGCCGAGAGCGCTCTTGCGAGTGAGAAGCCGTTGGCCGGCACCTTGTGTAAGCTGAGTCATTTTTAGTCTCCTGTCCGTCAAATTCATGACTTCACTCTATCGGCGCAGGACCGCCACCGGGTTCGGAAAAACCAACGGCGACGCCGAGCCCTCCGAAGGGTGCGCCAAACCTCTGAAACGTCCATCGCAGGCGCGCGCCAGGTTCACGGTGCAGGCCATTTACGACGCGTTTGTTCGGATTTGGCGCCGCGATGGACCGGCCGCCGCCACCACACGCGCAGTGGCGCTGGAAGCGGGCTATTCGGTCGGCACGCTGTACGAGTACTTCCCGAACCGCGACGCGTTGCTGTCCGGCTACGTGCGTCACATCGTCGAAACCATGTTGGCCCGCATCCGCGCCGAGGTGACGGAAGCCACGGCGTTGTCTTGGCGCGCGCGGGTGAGCCACCTCGTACGCCTCACCTGCTGCGACCCCGACCTGCAGTTGCCGTACTTCGACCTTGCCATGCTGGAAAGCGAAGACCGCATTGCCGAGCCCAAGCATCACCGGCGCGTATTCGACGAATTCTGTCGCGCCTGGCAGGTAGCGCTCGACGCGTGTCCGGAGTTGCCTGCACCGGCCACTGCGGAGACCGTACAAACCCTGGTGATGGCGGTGTGGGGCGCGAGGCGTTACCGCTTGCTGCTGCCGGAGTCGCCACCGGCCAACGACGCCTGGATCGAGACCATGATTGGGATCTGCCTTCACGCGCTCGCCGCGCCGGATGCGTCGGAAGCGGGGGCGCGGTGATAGGACTATTGCGGGGCGTTGCGCCGCTTGAATCCGCGGCCGGACTCGGCGCTTTCGCCCTCGTCGTTTCCGCGGGGTCGGCCGTTGTTAAATCGGCCTACGCATCAGGAAGCGCCACGCCAAGTCTTTCCCGCATTCTTGGCACTACGACGTCGATGAATGCCCACAGCGCGGCCTCCGCCGAATTCATCATTTGCCGCGATGGCGGAGCATCGGTATGACCATATAAGTCAGGCTTATACGCGATACCCGTAGATCGTGCCGTCGCCTTCGCGCGCGTTGTCCAGCGGGTCGCCAGCGATCTCGCTGACGCTATTGGCGTTTGGCCGAGGTGCGCCGACCGACGGCAGGCGAGCGTGGTGGTTGATCGTCGCCAAGGGACGACTGATAGCGGTGGTGGCGAAATTGGCGAAAGCGGCGACATTGGCGAAAGCGACGGTTGTGACCGCCGCCACCAGCATGCGTGTTCGGATCATTTGATATTCCTTGGTTGCGTGGAAACCTGGGAGGCGCTCCGGATGCATGCGCTTCGTTCAGGCGGTCATCACGGGCCGCGTGAATTCCGCGGCGCGCGCCTGTACGAATTCGCGCATGCTTGTCGGCGCGCAGCCAGTCAGCCGCGTGAAGTCGTCCGTCATGCGGTCGTAGCGCCCTTGCTGATGCAAGCGCGCCATCGCCGCCAGATGCGATAGCACGTGGGCCGGAAGACCGAGTTCGCGCATTCGTCCGATCCAGGTATCGACGGGCACATCGCGATAGCGGATCTCGCGTCCCAACACCTCGGAAAAGACCCTCGCGAAGTACGTCAGGTCGGCCGACTCCGGGCCCGTGAGCTCATAGATGCGACCGATATGCGTGGCCGGCGCGTGGAGCACCAAAGCAACTGCTAACGCGACATCCACTGCAGAGATCGGCGCGGTGCGGCCGCTGCCAAGCGGCAGGATGAGCGCATCGCCGTCGCGCACGCTCCCCGCGACGGCCGCCTGGAAGAAGCCTTCGAGGAACACCGTCGGGCGTATCGTGACGACCGGCAGGCCGGACCATGCAAGTGCCTGCTCGGCGAGCCAGTGCAGCTTGTGTTGGGGGCTGTCGGTGGTCTCGGTGATGCTCATTTGCGAGACCGTCATCTGCGACATGTTCACGATGGCCTCGACGCCATGGTGACGGCTGACTGCGGCAACGTTCACAGTCGCCTCGAGATAGGCAGCGGAGACCGACATGCCAAAGTAAATGCGCTTGCAGCCCTCGATGGCGCGATGCACCGAAGCGAGGTCGGTCAAGTCGCCCACGGTCACCTGGGCACCGAGCAGGCGAAGGGCTTCCGCGCGTGCGTCGTCGCGTCGCACCATTGCGCGCACCTTATGGCCCCGGGCGAGCAGCATCTCGGTGACGCTGCGCCCAATGGCGCCGACCGCACCGGCGGCGCCGGTTACGAGGATGGGGGAATCGTGTGTTGAAGGGGAGCGCATGACGTTTCCTTTGGGATCAGGGATGAAGGGGATCGCGTGAGTTGTGAGGTGCGATGGCGGCTAGTCTGGATCTGCCGAACCCACTTGACCAGTGCAATGTTCTGAACCCAATATTGCACGGTATGAAAACATACGATCTCAACCTCTTGCGCACCCTTGACGCGTTGCTCGCGGCCGGCAGCGTCACCGGTGCCGCCGAGCGGCTTCATCTGAGCGTGCCAGCCACCAGTCACGCGCTGGCCCGCCTGCGCGAACTCACCGGCGATCCGCTCCTTGTGCGCGCCGGCCGGCGCCTGGTGCCTACGCCGCGTGCGCTGGCGCTGCGCGAACCGGTGGCGCAGTGGATTGCGCAGGCCGCGGCGCTGGTCCAGCCGCCACGCGTCGACGACCTGGCGAGCACTGAAAGGCGCTTCGTCGTGCGCGCGCCGGACGGCTTTGCAATTGCCTTCGGCGGTGCCCTCGGCGCCGCACTGGCGATCGAGATGCCCCGCGCCCAGTTGCGCTTTGTGACTGAGACACAAGACGACGACGGAGCACTGCGCGACGGCCGCGTCGATCTCGACATCGGCACGTTCAGGCCGCGAGAGCCGGAAATCGAAGTGGTCGAGTTGTACCCTCAGGCTTTGATCGCCGTGGTGCGGGCCGGTCATCCGTTCGCCGCCCGCCCTGCAACCGCGCGCCGCTACGCAGCACAGTTGCACATTGACGTGCAGCGGCGTCCTGGAGCGCCGTCGGCCGTTGACGAGGCACTAGCCGCGCACGGGTTGACGCGGCGCGTCGTGCTCACCGTCGCAAACGCCAGCGCCGCGCCCGTGATTGCCGCGCGCGGCGACTTCGTCGCCACCCTCAGCGAACGACTGGGGCGGGCGATGGCACCCGGCCTGGGCCTCGTGGTGGTGCCTCTGCCGTTCCTGCCGCGTGGCGAGACCGTGGTGATGGCCTGGCATCCGCGCCACTCCGCGGACCCGGCGCATGCGTGGCTGAGGCGGCAGGTGCCCGCCGCGATCGCCGCGGCCAGTGCCCCTCGGGGCTTTCGCAGGGTTTCGGGCGCGTCGACTTGACTCGATACGCTGGCGGCGCGGCTGAAGTTACCCTGGCGATGACTGGGTGATTTTGCGTCGACCCGCCACGTTGCTGCTAACCGAGGTATCCCGTGGTCCCATCCCACAGCAGCTTTAATGCGGTCAAAACCAGCAGGCCATAACATGCCCGATACATCTGGCGCTGATTCAGTCGGCCTTGCAGACGCCAACCAAGCCAAACACCGGCCGGCACGGCAAGAAGGCAGATTGTCATCAGCGTCCACACGGCGCCTGCGGGCTTGGCCAGCGCCAGCCATGGCACGGCCTTGACGATGTTGCCGACGGTGAAAAACATGCTGGTGGTTCCCGCGTAGACCTGTTTGCTCAGGCCCAGCGGCAACAGGTACATCGCCAACGGGGGACCGCCGGAATGAGCGACCATGGTGGTGATTCCCGAGGTCAGGCCAGCTGCCACCGCCTTGGGCGAAGAGCGGGGCTGAACCGCAACCTCTGCGCCCCGTAACAGCCACAGACCGACAAAGCTCAGTGTGACCACGGCCATGACGATGGAGATGGCGCGGTGGTCAAGCACGCGGAACAGTAAGTAGCCGACGCCGATTCCGACTACCAGTCCGGGGACCAGCAAAAGCAGATCTGGCCTGGACCACGTCGACGGTTTCCAGTAGCGCAGGCTGAAGAGATCCATCGCGATAAACAGCGGCGCGAGCAGGCCACCCGCCGATACGGGGTCCATCACAAGCGACAGCAGCGGAATACCTACTATCGCAAAGCCTCCGCCAAAGGCTCCCTTCATGAAGCAGATCAGAAAGACGCCGACGAACGTCACGAGGATGGTGGTGGTATTCAATTCCATGATGGCTTCAACAAGGGCTTAGGCTTGCGGCTAACGCATTGGAGACCATCGTAGGGTGGCGTTTCAATACAATCAAATCATTGTCATGGATACAAGTCGCGGGACGCGTGTAGAACGTGCTGGCCAGCAAGCGCGTACCAGAGACGACGAATGCTTTTGTGCGACATCCGATCGCGGCTCATAATCAGGACATTTCCACGAATGTCCTGCATCCGTTCGCCATGCCTCGACACCGCTACAAACAACTGGTCGATCAGTTTGCGGCCGACATCCATGAAGGGCGTTTGCGTCCCGGCACGCGGCTGCCGACTCACCGCGAGCTCGCCGCCCGCGAAGGACTGGCGCTGGTCACGGCGACGCGCGTTTACGCTGAGCTGAACGAGATGGGGCTGGTAAGCGGCGAAACGGGGCGGGGGACGTTCGTAAAGGAAGTGCTGCCGCGTGGACACGGCATCGACCTCCAGCCTTGGAGCGATGACACCGTTGACCTGAGATTCAACAATCCATCGATGCCCGGACAAGGCGACTTGCTGAGGACGGCCCTGCGCGAGCTGGCCGGTGCCGGCAATCTGGAAGCGTTGCTGAAATACCATCCGCATGGCGGCAGAACGCGTGACCGCGAAACGATGGCGCGGCATCTTGCCGGACGCGGATTGCCCGCGAAGGCCGACAACACGGTGCTGGTGAGTGGCGCGCAGCACGGTCTGACGGTTACGGCGATGGCGTTGCTGGAGCCCGGCGATGTGGTCGCGGTCGACGCATTGACCTACCCGGGCTTCAAACTCACCGCCGAAGCGTGCCGGCTGGAACTGGTGGCGATCCCGGCGGGCACCAAGGGCCCGGACCTGGACGCACTGGCCGGGCTGTGCCGAAAACGCCGGGTGCGTGCCGTGTATGCCATGCCGACGCTGCACAATCCGCTTGGCTGGGTCATGAGCGCGCGCCGGCGGCGCGATCTGGTGGCCATAGCCCGCCAGCATGGTCTGATCCTGATAGAGGACGCGGCATACGCATTCCTGGCAGCCGACGCTCCACCGCCACTGGCAGCGTTGGCGCCGGAAATCACGGTGCACGTATCGAGTCTTTCCAAGAGCGTGGCCACTGGATTGCGCGTCGGCCCGGTTTGCGCACCGCAGGCCTGGATTCCCAGGTTCGAGCGAACGATCCGAGCAACCACCTGGCATACGCCGACCACGATGACAGCGATTGCCTGTGGCTGGATCGAGGATGGAACGGTTGCGCGGCTGGAGGCGGAAAAGCGACGCGACGCCGCGGTGCGCCAGCACATCGTGACCGAAGTGCTCGGGCATCTCGATCTTGTCCGGCATCCCGCCTCATACTTCGTCTGGCTGCCGCTACCTGAGGATGCGCGTGCCGATTCGATCACGAAGACCTTGCTGGAAGAGCGTATCTCCGTCTCTACCGCGCATCCTTACGCCGCCACCAAACAGGTGCCGCACGCCATCCGCCTGGCACTTGGGTCCGTCAGTCTTGAGACGCTCCGGCGCGCGCTCCGGACGGTAGCGAAAGTCGTGGACGACCACGCCTACCGGTAGCGATATGGTCGATGCGCCCGGCCGTCCGCGTGGCAGCGCCCATAGCTCTCCATCCATCACGCTCCATTCTGTTTGGGGCTGCAATGCTTCCACCGTGCGCCGGCGTGTCTGGTATCACACAATTTTCTTTGAGGGTTAATGTCCGCTTAACAGTTGGATGACAGAGTAGTGCCGGCAATGCGAGGGCGACTGCCGGCGTCTCAGTGGCAACGGGGACGGCGCTACCGATACCTCGCGGCAGCAACAGTTCAAGGGCATCTCCTGTATGCGAGGGGCAAGATGAGCGCCGTCTGGACCGCTACCGTGGGACAACTGCTGGTCGAAGCCGCCACGGTGTACGCCATCGTCGCCGTCAGCGTCAGCCGGCACCCGCTCAAACCGTCCGAGCTGCCCCGTCACTACGCGCCGATCTCCGTGCTCAAGCCGCTCTGCGGCGCCGAGCCGCACCTGTACGAGAACCTCGCCACACTCTGCCGCCAGCGACACGCCTGTTTCCAACTGGTGTTTGGCGTATGTGCCGCCGATGACCCGGCCATTGGCGTGGTGCACCGGCTGCAAGCCGAGTTTCCCGATTGCGATATCGCGCTGGTCGTCGATGCCCGCGTTCATGGCCGCAATCCCAAGGTCAGCAACCTGATCAACCTTTACCGGGCGGCCCGGCATGAACACCTGGTCATCGCGGACAGTGACATCGCCGTGCCGCCCGACTACCTGCAACGGCTGGCTGGCGCGCTGAGCGATCCCCATGTCGGCGTGGTCACCTGTCTGTATCGGGGCCGCGCCGTCGACAGCGTCTGGTCCCGCCTCGGCGCCGCGTTCATCGACGACTGGTTTGCACCGTCGGTGCGCGTGGCCCATGCCGGCGGGTCGCGGCGCTTCGGCTTTGGCGCGACGATCGCGCTGCGGCGCGACACGCTGAACGCCATCGGTGGCTTCCACGCACTGGCCAACCGGCTGGCCGACGATTTCTGGCTTGGTGAGCTGACGCGCCAGTGCGGCTGGCAGACTGTTCTCTCAGAGGTGGTGGTCGATACCGACGTGACCGAAACCAGCCTGCCAGCTTTGTGGCGACACGAACTGCGCTGGCTGCGCACGATCCGATCGCTCAGCGCACCCGGCTTCTATTTCATGTTCATCACGTTCACGTGGCCGATGCTGCTGCTGGGCTGTCTGCTGGCCCCGCTGCCGGTGGTATTCGTTATCGCGCTGGCCGGCGTGCTGGCACGCTGCGCGCTGGCGGGCCGCCCGGGCAGAGCCCTGATGGCCCCGCTGCGCGACACGCTGCTGCTGGTCGAATGGGCCGCCGCGCTGGGCAATGGCCACGTGCACTGGCGTGGCCATGTGATGGCTACGATGGATGCGCCGCCCGGACATCCTGGCGCTTACCCCGCGTCCCGCCCAGGCATCGTGCAGGCAACGGCACACGCCGCCATGTCCCATGAACTGGCAACTTCCTCCCATCCCCATCTACAGGATGAAACCCGATGAAAACGCTGTTCCTGCAGGCGCCCTCGTTCGATGGGTTCGATGGCGGCGCCGGATCGCGCTACCAGGCAAAGCGTGAGATCAAGTCGTTCTGGTATCCCACCTGGCTGGCGCAACCGGCCGCGCTGGTGCCAAACAGCCGCGTGCTCGATGCGCCGGCCGATGGACTGGGCGTTGAGCAGACGCTCAATATCGCCGTGGGCTACGACCTGGTGATCATCCATACCAGCACCCCGTCGTTTCCCACCGACGCCAGGTTTGCCGAGCAGCTCAAGGCGCGTCGTCCCGGCTTGATAATCGGCATGGTGGGCGCGAAGGCGGCGGTGGACCCCGGTGGCACGCTCTCGGCCACCACTGCCATCGATTTCGTGTGCCGCGAGGAATTCGACTACACGTGCCAGGAAGTGGCGGCGGGCAAGCCCCTGCGCGAGATCGCCGGCCTCAGCTTCCGGCTGCCGGATGGGTCGATCGAACACAATCCGTCGCGCCCCATGATCGAAAACATGGATGAGCTGCCGTTCGTCGCGCCGGTCTACAAGCGCGACCTGAAGATCCGCAATTACTTCATCGGCTATCTGCTGCATCCGTATGTGTCGATCTACACGGGGCGCGGCTGCCGTTCGCGCTGCACGTTCTGCCTGTGGCCGCAGACCGTAGGCGGGCATCGCTACCGCACGCGATCGGCCCAGAGCGTGATCGACGAGGTCCGGTGGATCAAGGAGAACATGCCCGAAGTGCGCGAGATCATGTTCGACGACGACACGTTCACCGACTTCAAGCCACGCGTGGAAGAGATTGCGCGCGGCTTGGGCGAGATCGGTCTGCCATGGTCGTGCAATGCCAAGGCCAATGTGCCGTATGACACGCTCAAGATCATGAAGGAGAACGGCCTGCGCCTGCTGCTGGTGGGCTATGAGTCCGGCGACGATCAGATCCTTTTGAATATCAAGAAAGGGCTTCGCACTGACATCGCGCGGCGCTTCACCGAGGACTGCCGCAAGCTTGGCATCCAGATCCACGGCACATTCATCCTGGGGTTGCCCGGCGAAACGCGCGAGACCATCGAGAAGACCATCGCCTACGCCAAGGAGATCAATCCCCACACGATCCAGGTATCGCTGGCGGCGCCGTATCCCGGCACCACGCTCTACCGGCAGGCGGTCGATAACGGCTGGCTCGAGGAAAACAAGGTGATCCATCTCGTGAACGACCAGGGCGTGCAGCTGGCCGCCATCAGCTATCCGCATCTGAGCCGCGAGGAGATCTATCACGGCGTAGAAACGTTTTACCGGCGCTTTTATTTCCGCCCGTCCAAAATCTGGGAAATCGTCAGGGAGATGATGGGTAGCTGGAGCATGACCCGGCGGCGACTGCGCGAAGGCGTGGAATTCTTCCGCTTCCTGCATTCTCACGAGGCCTGAGACGTGGCCAGCCGCACGATGCTGATCGTCACCGCCGACGACTTCGGTCTGCACGGCGATGTCAATGCGGCTGTAGAGCAGGCGCACTGCGACGGCATCCTCAACGCCGCGAGCCTGATGGTGAGCGCACCAGCTGCCGCCGATGCCGTGGCCCGCGCGCACCGGCTGCCGGGACTGCGCGTTGGCTTGCATCTGGTACTGGCCGATGGCTGGTCGACGCTGCCGTGGGAGTCGATTCCCGATCTGGTCGATATCGATGGCCGCTTCGGCGATGCGATGGTGCGCGACGGTCTGCGCTTTGCCCTGTTTCCCGCGGCGCGCGCGCAGCTTGCGCTGGAGATACGGGCGCAATTCGAAGCGTTCCGGCAAACAGGACTGACCCTGGACCACGTGAACGCGCACAAGCACTTTCATCTGCACCCGACCATTCTGGGCCTGATCCTCCGCGTCGGCCGCGACTATGGCCTGCGCGCCATGCGTCTGCCTCGCGAGGTCGGGGGCGCCGTCTTCCTGCGACCGTGGCTGGCCCTGCTGCGACGGCGCCTGGAGCGTGCCGGCATCGCACACAACGACTTTGTGTTGGGACTGTCGGGCAGCGGCGCGATGGACGAGGCCGCGGTGCTGGCGGCGCTGGACCGGCTGCCGCCGGGCGTGGTGGAAATGTACTTGCATCCCGCGGTCACCTCGGGTGCCCGCATCGGTGCGTCGATGCCCGACTATCGGCATGCCGATGAACTGGCCGCTTTGCTGTCTCCGCGCGTGCGTGCGGCGGCGGAGCGGGTGGCACCGCGCCGAGGCGGCTTTACCGACTTGCTCACTGCATGACGTGGAAGCGCTTTGCCTTGCCGGGGGCGTTGGTGGGCTTGCTGATCCTCACCGTGGTGGTGGCGCGGCAAGCGCTGACCCAGGTCTTCGATATCCTCGCTCATGCCGGCTGGCCATTGATATGGCTGGCGCCGATCCACGCCGCGGCGCTCTGGCTGGACGCGCGCGGATGGCGAACACTGTTGGCGCCGGCCGACCCTGATGCGCGCGCGGATACCAACTTCCTGCTCTGGGTGGCCGCCGTGCGCGAGGCCGTTTCCCGACTACTGCCAACTGCCGGGGTCGGCGGCGAGATCGTTGGCATCCGGTTGGCTCTGCGCCGGGTGCCCGACGGCAGCGCCGTCACCGCCAGTGTGCTGGTCGAGGTCATGGTGACGATGTTCGCGCACTACCTGTTCGCGCTCGCCGGCTCACTGCTGCTTATCTCGACGATACCGGCTACCGGCAACATCGTGCTGGTGACGGTGGGCCTGCTGCTGTCGTTGCCGGTGCCTGCCCTGTTCGCCTATGCGCTACGTCATGGGGCATGGTTTGCGTGGCTTGAAGCCGCCGCGCGACGCATGCTTGGCGAGCAGCACCGTCTGCTGTCGCGGTTGGATGGCGAGCGCTTCGACTGGCAAATCCGATCCCTATGCGGACGTGGACGCCTGCTGGCGAGCACGCTGGCGTGGCAGTTGGCTAGTCTGGTAGTGGGGACGCTGGAAGTGTGGTGGGGACTGTCGCTGCTGGGGCAGACAGTCGACTTTGGCGACGCACTGGCGATCGAAGCATTGACGCTGGCGGCGCGCCAGATCGCGTTCTTCATCCCGGCGGGGCTGGGCGTGCAGGAAGCCGTGCTGGTGGCGCTGGGAACCACTCTGGGGATCGATCCGCCCACATCGCTGGCGCTTGCCTTGGTGAAGCGCACGCGAGAGCTGGCGTTCGGAATCCCGGCGCTGTTGTCGTGGCAATGGGCGGAATGGCGCAGCATGCGCAATGCTTGACGCCAATCGCTAGCGCGACGAATTACGTCGGCAGCGGCCGTTCGAGGCTGAAACGTTGAGTTTGCCGGCCGCATGCTGATGCAGGGCCTGCGGCGGGGCAGGGCGCTAGCCGTTGTCGCCGCCGGCCACCGGCAGCACCGCGCCCGTGATGTAACCCGCTTCGTCAGAGGCGAGGAAGAGAATCGGGGCGATCTGCTCGTCCAGCGTGCCGTATCGCTTGAAGAACGTAGACCCGGTCACGTGGGCGACCGCCTCGCGCATCCAGGCCTTCTCTTGTGCGTTGTCGCCCGCGGCGTTGCGCGGCACGCGTCGCGCAGGCGCTTCGGTCCCGCCGGGGGCCGCCGCAACCACGCGAATGTTGTGCTCGCCATATTCCATCGCCAGGGACTGCGTCATGGCGTTGACGCCACCCTTGGCCGCCGAGTACGGCACGCGACGTATTCCGCGCGTAGCGTTCGAGGACACGTTCACGATGGTGCCGCCACCTTGGGCAAGCATGTGCGGCAGCACCGCATGGCATGCGTACAGGGTAGGCATGAGCGAACGGCGAATCTCGGCATCGATCTGGTCGGGTTCGAATTCGGCGAAAGGCCGCATGCGGATGGCGCCGCCCACACCGTTGATCAAAATGTCGACGCGGCCAAATATCTTCACCGCGAAATCCATCGTGGCGGCGGCGCCGTCATAGGTTTCCAGGTCCGCAATGAAGCCGGCTGTCTCGGCCCCCTGTGCTTCGGCAGCGACTTCGGCAACGAAGTCGGCGCGGTCGACAAACAGGACCTTGGCGCCTTCGGCCGCTGCGCGCAGGGCCACCCCACGGCAAATACCCTGGGCTGCGCCAGTGACCACCATCACCTTGCCTTCGAATCGTCGGGCGCTCATGGCGTCACCGGGGCCGCGTTGGGCGTGAACTTCTCGTAATGGAAGCTGTTGGGCTTGACGCCATGGTCGTCAAAGTACTTGCGCACGGCGTCGACCATCGGCGGCGGCCCACACAGGTACACGTCGACATCCCCATCGTTCAAACACTCCGCCGGAATATGCTCGGTCACCCAGCCCTTGCGCGGGTGATTCGATGCCGCTTCCGCAACCACGGTGCTGAAGGTGAAGTGAGGCAGCTTTGCGGCGTATGCCTTGATTTGCTCGACCTGGACCAGATCGAGATCCCGCGTCACGCCGTAGATCATATGCACCTTCTGCTGCGAGTTCGCACGCACCAGCACTTCGAGCATCGAGAGGAAAGGAGCCAGGCCGGTGCCGCCGGCCAGCAACAGCAAGGGCCGTTCCGCGGCACGCAGATAAAAGCTGCCCAGCGGGCCGGTCAGTTGTACGTGGTGGCCGGGCCGGGCCGATTCCAGCCACGTGCTCATCACCCCGCCCGGAATCTTCTTGATCAGAAAACTGATTGTCGCTGCGCCAGGCGCGGAAGAGAACGAATACGAGCGATGCTGGCCGCTGCCCGGTACATCGATGTTGACGTACTGCCCCGCCAGGAAGACCGGGGGAATGCTGTCGACGTTCAGTTCAAGGACCACGGCCGCATCGTTGTGCTGTTCGATCTTGGTGACCGTTGCGGCAAATTTGCTTTGCTCGGTCTTGCAAACGGTCGACGACGCCGGAACCGCGATCACGCAGTCGCTCTGCGGCACCATCTGGCACGTGAGCACGAGTCCGCCGGCCTTCTCGTCATCGCTCAGTGCATCCTCGATGTAGTCGTCGCCCAGGTCGTAGCTGCCGCTTTCGGCGCGGCACTTGCAGGTGCCGCACACGCCGTCGGAGCAATCCATCGGCAGATTGATCTTGGCGCGAAACGCGGCATCGAGAACTTTCTCGCCCGCCTTGCATTCGACGAAGCGGGTCACGCCGTCTTCAAAATTCAGTGCGATGTTGTAGCTGGACATGTTGCCTCCTGCGTCCTGTCTTTATTCCAACCCGTGCCGTCAGACGTGATAGACGTCGAGCACCTGGCGGATATAGTCATTCTTGAGCACGACCTTCTTGCTGGAAATCAGCAGGCGATCTTCACGCTTGCGCAAGGTAAGGTAGACCGTGCCGAAAAACTGGTCTGTCACCTTGTAGCGATGGCTCAGCGTGTTGAAGTTGTAGCGAACGTCGACTTCGTCGTCGCGCTGCGCCAGCACCTCGACGTTGGTCACATTGTGGCTGGTGCGCGGTTCCGGCATCGAGGCGCTGCTGCGCTCGGTTCGGATACGGAACACGCGGTCTTCCAGGCCACCACGGTCCGCGTAAAACATCAGCGAGATTTCCGTTTGCGGGTCTTCGGTGAGCTTGTCGTCGTCGTCCCAGGCGGGCATCCAGTAGGTGACGTCATCGGTGTAGCAGGCCAGCCACTCGTCCCATTGACGGTCATCGAGATAGCGTGCCTCCTGAAAGAGCGCCTGACAGATGTCTTGATAGTCGATGGTCATACGTCTGCCTCTGCTCGTTCCTTGCGCAGGGCGTCGCGCATCACCTGCATCCAGTATTCGTGTTGCACGACGAACAGGCCTTCGTCCTCGCTGCGCTCGCCGGAGATCAGCGGATTCACGCCCATGCCCTTGGCGTTTGCGTCGGGACCGCGGACCCACAAGGGCGCTCCGCGCGACATGTCATTCCACATCGACGTCGTGCTCGCGTAGCCTGCCTGACATGCACGGAACTCTTCCAGATCGTCGCTGGTGCCCATGCCGGAGACATTGAAGAAGTCTTCGTACTGACGAATACGAATGGCGCGGCTTTCGGCGCTTTCGCCTTTCGGCGCGAAGCAAAAAATGCTGACCTCGGTCTTGTCGACACTGATAGGACGCACCACGCGAATCTGCGTGCTGAACTGATCCATCAGGAACACGTTCGGGTACAGGCACAGGTTGCGCGTCTGATTCACGATGTAGTCGGCCTTGTCTTCCCCGACACGCGAGGCGATTTCGTCGCGGTGCTGGTAGACCGGGCGCACTTCGGGATTCATCGTCCTGGTCCAGAGCAGGATATGACCGTGCTCGAATCCATACACGCCCGCCACCGACTTGCTCCAGCTGTTTGCATCGACGGCCTTGGTGCCCTCGACCTTGCGGCGGCCCATCGTTGCGGCGTAGTTCCAGTGCACGGTGCTGACGTGATAGCCGTCGCAGCCGTTCTCCATCTGTAGCTTCCAGTTGCCGTCGTAGATGTAAGAAGAGTTGCCGCGCAACACTTCCAGGCCTTGCGGCGCCTGCGAGACGATCTGGTCGATGATGACCTTTGTCTCACCCAGGTAATCTTCGAGTGGCATTACGTCTTCACTGAGACTGCCGAACAGGAAGCCTCGGTAGTTCTGGAAGCGCGCAACCTTTTTCAAGTCGTGCGAGCCCTGCTTGTTGAACTGCACTGGGTATTCCGTGGTTTTCTCGTCCTTCACCTTCAGGAGCTTGCCGGCGTTGGAGAAGGTCCAGCCATGGAACGGGCACGTGAAGCTGCCCTTGTTGCCATGCTTGCGACGGCACAGCATGGCGCCCTTGTGCGCACACGCATTGATCACGGCGTGCAGTTCGCCGGTTTTGTCCCGCGTGATGACGATCGGCTGGCGACCCATCCACGTGGTGTAGTAGTCGTTGATCTCAGGGACCTGGCTTTCGTGGGCCAGATAGACCCAATTGCTCTCGAAGATGTGCTTCATCTCGAGTTCGAACAGGTCGGCGTTCGTAAAGATGTCGCGGCGGCAGCGGAAGACGCCGTTCTCCTTGTCATCCTGAACGGCGTTGCTCAACAGATCGTCCAGTTGGCGGGCTTTGTCGATAGTTGCAGGCATGAGTCGTCTCCCCAGGCGGGCCTGGTGGTCAGGCCCGCACGGTTCGGAAAGTTCTTGCGGAGGAGTTGGCGACCTGTCAATGCGGGCCGCCGTGCGGAGCGCTTACGCGGTGGCGGACACGCGTGGGCGATTGACGAGCTGGTTGTCCTTCCCCTCGACCAACGGGGTCAACACGATGTCGAACTCGATTTCCCTATATGCGTCGGCCTTGAGTCCAAGCGCGGCGCCGCCGGTCTTTTCGATCACGTGCGGTACCAGCTCTTCACGCGTGGCGTATGCGAAGTCATCCCAGATCAGCGGATCGCCTTCGATGTTGATCTGCGTTGTCAGCTTGCGCATCTTGTCGCTGGTCACGAAGAAGTGCACGTGCGCCGGGCGATTGCCGTGGCGCGCCATCGCGTCAAGCAACTGCTGTGTCGCGCCTTGCGGCGGGCACCCGTAGCCAACAGGCATCAGCGTGCGGAATTCGTACTTACCGTCGGCGCCCGTCCTGACTGCGCCACGCAGGTTGAAGTCATTTTGCGCGCCGGTCGGATCGAAGTGCGAATAGAAGCCCTTCGAGTTGGCATGCCAGCACTCGACGATGGCATTGGCCACGGGCTTGCCGTCGGGGCTCGTGACCGTGCCGCGAATCACTAGGGGGCCGGCATCTTCGTCGGGATTGATGTCAATCTTCGAGACGCCGTCGCGCACGGGAGCACCCGCGACATACAGTGGGCCTTCAATGGTGCGCGGCGTGCCGCCGTGGATGTCGGCTTCACGATCGGCTGCGTCCATGCGGATGTCGAGATATTTTTCGAGACCAATGCCAGCAGCCAGGAGCGCAGCCTCGCCATCCTTGCCGAGCTTGTTGAAGTAATTCACCCCGGCCCAGATTTCATCGGGCGTCATGTCCAGGTCGTCGATGGCCTTGAAGAGGTCGCCCAATAAACGATGCGTGATCTCTTTGACACGCGCGTTGCCCTCTGGGCTATCCAGATTTGCTGCGGCCTTCAGCAGGTCCTGCACTTCCTTCGTGGCGAATACTTTGGCACTCATGTCTGCTCCTAAGTCTCTGTATTTTTTGATGGGGTTAACCCTCATTTCAGGTCGATCCAGAGCTACCTGGAAGGTATAATCGGCCGCTGAAACAGATCGTGAAAGCAGAATAGGGGCGCAAAACGGACCCGTCCAACACCGTTTTAGTATCGGGCTATATCCAGGAGGTATTGTATGGAGCTACGGCACCTGCGCTATTTTGTGGCGGTTGCTGAAGAGCGCAACTTCACACGTGCAGCTCAACGGCTCCATATCGCGCAGCCGCCGCTTAGTCGGCAAATCCAGCAGCTTGAGGAGATTCTTGGAGTGCAGTTATTCGAACGGAACTCTCGCCCGCTCAAGCTTACGGAGACCGGCAAGTTCTTCTATTCGCACGCGGTGCAACTCATTGCGCAGACGAACGATCTGGAGTCGATGACGCGGCGTGTGGGCAACATTGAGCGTAGCCTGTCCGTGGGCTTTGTCGGTTCCACGCTCTACGGCATGCTGCCCAAGATCATCCGGCGATTTCGCGACGAGAACAAATCGGTGGAACTCAGCCTGCACGAGATGTCGACGATGGACCAGCTTCGCGCGCTCAAGGACGGTCGCATCGATATCGGATTCGGTCGCATTCGCCATGAGGACGCGAACATCCGCCGGGTGATTCTGCGTGAGGAGAAGATGATTGTCGCGCTTCCGGTTGGCCACCCGCTCTCCGTGTCCAAGCCGGTGCTATCGCTTCGGGACCTGATCTACGAAACCCTTATTGTTTTTCCGAAGACCCCGAGGCCCAGTTATGCGGACCAGGTTCTCTCTGCATTTCAGGAGCGTGCGCTGACGCCGCGGCGCATCTATGAGGTCCGTGAATTGCAGATTGCGTTGGGACTGGTGGCGGCGGGTGAGGGGATTTCCGTCGTGCCGAGCAGTGTCTACGGGCTCAAGCGCGACGACGTGAGCTACATGGAACTGGATGACCCGACGCTCACGTCGCCCATCATCATGAGTATGCGCGCCATGGACGAGTCACGTGATATCAGGGAAATGCTCGCGCTGATCTACCGGCTCTACGAAGAGGAACGAATTCCCTACAGCGTGCGCACGGACAAGATGGAGTAGGGTGCTGCGGGATGGTGGGCGCGACTGTCGCCATCTTTGGCCGCAGTCTGGCGCTATGCCGCCACTCGCGCGCTGCGACGCGAATGAACAAGGTGGTGGTACAGGATCGCTCGCCCGGACTGGGGCTGGCTATCGTCAGAAGTGTTTTAAACCTTTACGGAAAGGAGTGAAATACCTATGTCTAGGCAGATATTTATCAACTTGCCGGTACGGGACCTATCAAAGGCGACGGAATTCTATGCTGCCATCGGTGCCGTCAGAAATCCGCAGTTCAGTGACGATACGAGCTCCTGCATGGTGTTGTCGGACGCGATTTTCGTGATGCTCTTGACGCATGAAAAATGGGCGAATTTCACGAAAAAACCGATTACGGACTCCCGGCAGGAAAGCGAGGTAATGCTGGCGCTAAGCGCGGAGGATCGTAGAAGTGTCGACAAGATGATTGAGACTGCCGGCGCGCACGGGGGCAAACCGGACATCAACGCCAAGCAAGACCTCGGTTTCATGTACGGTCGCAGTTTTGAAGACCCGGATGGCCACATCTGGGAAGTTGTGTTCGTCGATATGTCCCGGATGTCCAGTCAATAAGGCTGAGGAGAATGAAATGGGAAGCTTAGCGCGTGCAACGCGTGACGCTGCTCAACCGGGATTGGCCTTGGCGCGGAATGGCGGAATCGGATCCGCTCGGCTCACCGATTTCGCGCAAAAACGATGGCGGCGTGCTTGGCGCGCCATCGCCTGCGCTGCGCATCCGCCCCACGCTTTGTTCAGTTCCCGGTGATAAAGTCGCGCACCAGTGCGATGGTTGCCTGCGGATTCTCTTCCATTACCCAGTGGCCCGAGTCGGGCACGATGACCTCACGCACGTCATCGGCGGCTGATCTCGCCACGACGGCCATCGTCGAGCCGAACGATTTCTCACCGCCGGCCGCTAGCACCGGCATACGGAGCCGTGAACCGCTAGCAAGCCAGGCGCGGTTGTCGGCCGCGTCTTGGTCGAATGCAGCGAACTGCGCGAAGCCAGCGCGCATCGCGCCCGGTAATGCATAGAGTTCCGCATAGTGGTTGCGGGCCGCTTCGCTGAAGCGCGCCGGATTCGCCGAGAACTCGTTCCAGAATCGATCCAGATAGATGCGCTCGCGGCCCGCGACCAATCGTTCCATATCTGGCCCCCCAAAGCGGAAATGCCACAGCATCGGGCTCTTCAGGATGTCGTCCCATGGGCCGACGCCCGGCAGCGGTGCGTCGATCAGCGCGAGACGCCTGACCCGTTCGGGCTGTTGCGCGGCAAACTGAAAGGCCACCATGTTGCCGATGTCGTGCGCGACGAGATCGAATTGCTCGACACCGAGCACCGCGAGCACGCCGGCAAGGTCGACTGCCTGATTCTTCTTGTCGAAGCCGTCCGCAGGCTTCGCCGACAGGCCAAGACCGCGCAGATCGGGGACGATCACCAGATGGTCGCGCACAAGATCCGCGGCCATTGCGGCCCACATGTCGCCGGTTTCCCCATAGCCATGCATCAAGACAACAGCTGGCCCCGCGCCGCCGCTGCGCACATGCAGCGTGGTGCCGTTGGTGGAGATGTCCTGCGCGTGAAAACCGGCAGGGAACGACTGCGCTGCACTAGTTAAAGACATGAATATCTCCATAAAGGCCGGGCGCTCTACGCGGGCCGGCCTGGCGTGGCCGGTTGTCAAGCGAATGGCGGAGCAATCATATAGCGAAGGATTACCTTGCGCTAGTTGAAGGCGAGAGCATCGCCCAGTATGGCCGGCGCGCTTCGCGGCAGTTCGGCGATCACTGCTTCGACTGCGCGAAAGCGATAGACCCGGGACACAAAGACCCACAGGGCAAAAGAGAAGGATCGCCCAGTATTGCTGCCAATCCCACTTTAGAGGGGAGGGGCTGAGCGTTGACCGAGAAAGAGGCACAGCGGCGCGAGCGATTCGGCCAAACGGAACGTAATTCGGCACGACGGTTGTTCGGCTTTAGCCCGACACAGGCCGATGTAGGCTCGACGAATGGTCCATCCTGTCGGCGGTGATTTGAAGCATTGGAAATGGAGCTGAATAGAATTTTGGGTGTGTTCAGCGTACGTTGCGATTTCCATACAAATCTCATCAGATTGGGCACGGCGTCATTTTACGCAGTGCTGTCATTTGATATCTTTCTCGGCTCGTTGACTACTTGACGCTGCCGAAGCGATCGCACGCGCGGAGCATTAACGATAAACAATTTATGAAAAAGCAACTCTCGTTGATTGGTCTGGTAGCACTCGCCGGTTGTGCGCCGATGATCCAATCCGCGCCAGTCGATCTCACGCCGCTCACGGAAAGCGCAGCGACGCCAGCCATCCGTTTTGAGAACAACGCTGACCTCCGTCTCGATACCGGATACACACGAATGCTTGCCAGCAGCTCGATCTGGAAGCCTGTAGGGCGGTTGCCTCAGGGGACGGTGTATCGGCCCGCCGGCACGGTCTTTACGATCGAAGGCCGCCAGGTACACGAGGCGTATCTCGTTATTCAGGACAAGCAGCTTGTCGGCTTCTACCTTCCGGGTGAGCAAACCTATTCACCTCTTTCCACTGCAGTTCCTATTACAACAGGAGAAATTCAATGAAACAGATCACGCGCATGCTGCTTGCCACAGTGGCCGCTACGTCGCTGTTGGCTGGCTGCGCCTCGGGGGTCAAGCATAGCGAGATGGCCGCATCCATTCCGACCGTGAAGGCGGGCGAAGGGCGCATCTATTTTCTGCGTTCCGCATCGATGTTCGGCGCGGCCATTCAGCCCGATATCCGTCTGAACAATGAAGTGGTGGGCGAATCGAAGCCCGGTGGCTTTTTCTTCGTCGATCGTCCGGCTGGCAAGTACATTGCGTCGGCAGCTACGGAAACCGAGAAGACGCTCAGCTTCGTGCTCGATGCCGGTGAAACGAAGTATGTGCGTAGTTCCCCCTCTCTTGGCCTGATGGTGGGCCGTGTCGTGCTCGAACTCGAGACCCCGGAAAATGCGAAGGAAGAACTGTCTTCGCTGAGCTACACGGGCACGCCGGTCAAGACCGCGGCCAAGTAAGGTTGAGCGGCGCCGGCGTCAAGAACCCTCAGCCCGTTTGGAAGGTGGGCTGAGACGTATCTGAAACGTAGCGCTGGCTGGTAGTCGAACGGCGACGCCTGGTGGCGTCGCCGTTTTGCATTTGCTTCCAGCCTGCAGGCGTTCAGGGCAGCAGATGGGTATCGCCAGCGGCTTGCGGCGGCAGCTTGATGGCCAGCGCCTGAACTTGCCGTTGGTGGCCCTCGACCCCGCGTGGGCCGCACCGTTCGTATTGCAATGCTCTGCCCCAATCGTTGGGCGCTCGCAACAATGATCTCGTTGATGGTTCAACACATGTCGAAGGTGAGGCTTTTCGATGCAATAAATGCGAACAATTCGTATTATCATTGTGCATCAGGATCACCTTGATGCGGCCCGTTTGTGCTTCACGCTGCATATCTGGCCCATTTTCAACAAAAATCCGGGAATTCGATGTCTAAACACCGCTTCTCCAGCGGACGCGCCGCCGTGCGCGCGCCGCGTCTGTCCACTGTCCTGTCGCCGGTTGCCATCGCCGTGATGGGCCTGACCCTGTCAGGCGCGGTCCAGGCTCAGGCCCAGTCCCAGCCCGATAGCGCCACGACAACGCTGCCGCCTGCCACGGTCGTGGCAGACCGTACGGGCGAAGCAGTCAAGGTGGAGCGGGTGAGCAGCGGTGCGCTCGGTGATCGCAAGGCTGTAGATACGCCTTTCTCCGTGAATGCGGTATCGAGCGACGAGATCCAGCAGCGCCTGGCGCAGACCGCCAACGACGTCTTCAAGTACGACCCCGCTGTACAGGTGCTGGGCGACAACGCTCGAACCGAGAACTCGTACTTCGCCGTGCGCGGCATCCGCGTGGACATGCTCGACGGCACCAAGGTCGATGGCCAGAACTTCGTGACCTGGGACGCGGACATCCCGCTGGAGCCGTTTGAACAGGTGGAGCTGCTCAAGGGTCTCTCGGGCTTCATGTACGGATTCGGCTCGCCGGGCGGCATCATCAACTACGTCACCAAGAAGCCCACGGACAAGCCGCTGCGCGAGGTGACCTTTGGCTACCAGACCAACAACGTCTGGAGCGAGAAAGTCGACATCGGTGGCCGCTTCGGCAATGATGATCGCTTCGGCTACCGCGTCAACGCGGTGAACGAGGACGGCAATACCAACGAGCCGAACGTGCACGTGCGCCGCCAGACGTTCTCGCTGGCCACAGATTTCCGCATCACGCCGGACCTGACGTGGAGTGCGGATGTCATGTACTGGAAGCGCAAGTCGCAAGGCACGATCTTCGGCCTGTCGTTCGGCCCGACCACCATCCCTGCCGCCAGCAGCGTGGCGCGCAACCTGGCTCAGCCATGGTCGTCGCACGAGACCGACACGCTGACCGTGGGCACCGGTGTGGACTACCGCATCAACAGCGACTGGAAGACGAGCTTCAAGTACCGTTTCTCGCGCCAGAATCGCCTGAACGCGGACAGCTTCCTGTACGTAAGCGACGACGCAGGCAACTTCTCCGATACCAACTATCGCTGGAAGACGGCCTACTACTACCAGGCGTACGACGCCATGGTGCAGGGCAAATTCAACACGGGCGGCCTCAAGCACGAGATCGTCGCCGGCCTGGGCTATCAGTCGCAGGTACGCGAGCTCGACAGCGGCCTGGGCGGCAACGGCATCTTCATGGGCATGAACAACCTCTATAACCCGGTGTACCTGCCCGAGCAGCCCGGCGTTGGCAAGGATTACATGCCGTATCGCGACTACAAGATCCAGCAGAAGTCGGTGTATCTGAGCGATACCGTGCAGATCACGCAGCGACTGTCGGTGCTTGCCGGCGTGCGCTACAACATGTTCTCCCAGGACAACTACGACCCCTCGGCAGTCAAGACGTCGCGCTACAGCACGAACCCGCTGACGCCGACTGCGGCGGTGATGTTCAAGACCGACGAATTCTCGACTGCCTACTTCAGCTACGTGGAGTCGCTGGAGCCGGGTGCCTCGGCTGGCCCGACCGCCGCAAATGCGGGCGAGACCTTCGGTCCTCTCAAAAGCCGCCAGTACGAAATGGGCTTCAAGACTGATCGCGACAAGTGGGGCGCCAACGTAGCGCTGTTCCGCGTGGAGAAGGGCTACTCGTACACGAACTCGGCCAACTACGTGGTGCAGAACGGCATGCAGCAGTTCACCGGTCTGGACACCAGCGGCTTCTGGCGTGTGACGCGTGACGTGCGCCTGATGGGTGGCGTGCTGTGGCTGAACACCAAGACCAAGGACGTGGATGATCCGACGGTCAACGGTAACCGCGTGTTCGCCACGCCGAACTACATCGTTTCTGGCCGCGTCGAGTACGACACCCCAGTCGTGCCGGGCCTGACACTGTGGACCGGTGCCAAGGTAACCGGTTCGATGTACGTGAACTCGGCCAACACGCAGCAGATCCCGTCGTACACCACGGCCGACCTGGGCGCCCGCTACACGACGCGTGTCGCCGGCAAGCAGGTGACCGTGCGCGCGGCACTGAACAATGTGTTCAACCGCCGCTACTGGACCACGACATACGACGGCTTCGTCCTGCCGGCATCGACGCGTACGTTCCTGATGAACGCATCGATGCAGTTCTGACCGGCTCCAGACCGCCGATATCGGTCTGGACCTGGCCCCTGCCAGTTTTTCCGACATCTTCGATACGCAAGCGGATGCTCCGGCGCGAACTGACTTTGGATGTCGATTGGCGGCTCATGGACCGATCCGAGGCATTGCACTGCAACAGCAGGGCACGTTCGTACGGTGCTCCCGCCGTAGACCGCTATCGGGTCGCAAGCCGCCGTTCAGCCGCCGGGCGGGCCTTCTGTGCGCTCGTCGCCAGGCGTGGCGAAAAGTGGATGGTGTGGCATCACGCGCTCCAGATCGAGCCGATTGGCGAGCCGCTGCCGCTTGATGATCAACAAATGGGGGAGTCGCCAGCATGCCGGAAAGGGACTAAGGGCAGGACATTTCTATTCGCCACATTGCCGATAATTGCCAGCACACTCTGTCTAGGCTTTGCTAAAAATGTCGTACGGCTGGCCATTTTTAGATGTCAGTACGGGCGTGCGGTTTGTGCGGGATTGAATTCTTGGTGTGGGTTCAGGGTCGAATCAAACGGTTCCGCTTCGGCGTCAGGCATTTCTTCTGATGCGGCATAATGCGGCCTCATGAACTGGGACGATACTCGCATCTTCCTCGCGCTTCAGCGTGAAGGCACGCTACGTAGTGCCGCGCGCGTGGCTGGCGTCGATCAGGCCACGGTCGGACGCCGTGTGGCGGCCCTGGAGCGCGCGCTGGGCGCCACGCTATTCTTGCGCACGTCGGAGGGATACGTCCTCACGCCCGCCGGCGAAAACGCACTGCAGTCGGCGGAGAAGATGGAGAAGTTCGCCGACGACCTGGTGCGGCAGGCGCAGGGTACCGACACGCGCCTGGCTGGCGAGGTAAAGGTGACAACCACCGACACGCTTGCGCTTGAGTTCGTCATCCCGTCGATTGCACGGCTCCACGCCGAGCATCCGGATGTGCACGTCGTCCTCAACACGTCCACGCAGTTGCTCAACCTCGCGCGGCGCGAGGCCGATATCGCAATCCGCAACCAGAAGCCGGAAAACCCCGACCTGGTCGCGCGCCGGCTGGCACGGTGGCCGGTAGGCCTGTACGCCTCGCCTTCGTATCTGGCGCAACGCGGCGAGCCGCGTCGTGTAGACGGCTTTACTGGCCACGATCTCGTGATGTGGGAGCCGTTTCTGACGTCGCGTGTCTTGCCGACTCTCGTGGGTCTGCCGATCGACTCCGGTCGCGTGGTCTCGTCCGTCAACTCCAGCCTGATGCTGCGCGCGATGATCCGCATGGGTCGGGCCATCGGCGAGGTGCCAGTGCCGATTGCCGAGCGGGACGGCCTCGTGCGCATCTGGCCTGAGCGCGAGCGCGCGCGACGCTATGAGGTCTGGCTGGTGACCCATCAGGACCTGCGGCACACCGCACGCGTCCGTGCCATGATCGACAAGATCGTCGAAGCCTTCAAAGATCAGAAAGTCTAGCGCGGTATCGGAGCTGTGCGGAACCTGCACTTTGCCTTCGCCGTGATGCATTTTTGCATCATGGTTTTGACTGTCTGCTGCTCTACTATCAGTGCATCGACAGCAACAACGAAGCGAGCATACAGATGAAAGCCATCGTCTTCAGCACGTTCGGCGACGCCGACGTTCTTCAACTGGGAGAAGTTCCGGCGCCCGATGTCCGCCCGCATGACCTTCTGGTGCGCGTCCATGCGGCAGGTGTCAACCGCGCCGATCTCACGCATCGCCGCGGCGGCTACGGCCGTGCGGACTTCGGTGACTCGACCCTGATGGGGCTGGAAATCGCCGGCGAAGTCATCGATATTGGTTCTGAAGTCGAGGGCTACCGCATTGGCGACCGCGTCATGGGTGTTGTCGGCGGCGGTGGATATGCCGAGATCGCGCGTATCGACTGGCGCATGGCCATGCCGATCCCTGTCGGACTTGATTACGTCCATGCGGCTGCCATTCCCGAGGTCTTCATCACAGCCCACGAAGCGCTGCTGCACCTTGGACGACTCAGGCGGGGCGATGCGGTCCTCGTACACGCCGCTGCCAGCGGCGTCGGCTCAGCCGTGGTTCAGCTCGCCCGTGCGACGGGGGCGACCGTGTTTGCCACGACTGCGGCGTCGAAACGTGACGCAGTGCTGCAACTCGGCGCTGATCACGTCATCGACTACCGGAACGAAGACTTTGCGGAAATCATCGCCGCATACACCGAAAAACGCGGTGTCGATGTCGTGATCGATTTCGTCGGCGTGCCGTATTTTCAGAAAAACATTGCATCGCTGGCAAATGGCGGCCGACTCGTCCAGGTTGGTCTGCTAGGCGGCGGCGGTGAGATCAAGGTCGAGCTCGCGCAGATCCTGTACCGCCATCTGCAAATCATCGGCACCGTGATGAAGTCCCGCACCCAGGCCGAGAAACAAGCGATGACGCGGCGCTTCCGCGAACATTGGCTCGATCACTTCAATGCCGGTACGAGTCTGAAGCCGATCATCGACAGCACGTTCCCGCTCATGCATGCGCCGGACGCGCATCGCCGCATGGAGTCTGCCGAGAATGTCGGCAAGATCGTGCTGACGACCTGAAAACCAACGTGTGCAATATTAGAGATTTCGATCTAAAGAATCAGAGAGGTCCGAGTACACGAACGCCGTCACGCCGCCCCGACTGACGCCGGCATACAACAAAGCCCCGCGCGTTCGTTGCGAGCGTCTCGCGCGGAGCTCGTCCCAAGCGAACGATCTCATCCTTCTGCATATCGCTTGCGATTAGCCGAGGGCGTATCGCCGGCAATGTTCAAGGTAGCCGGCTTCATGGGTCGCCATCAACTCTACGACACTACGCCATAGCCAACTCGGAGCGTCGAGCGTCCGCGAACGCCGCACTTCCAAGGCTCGATGCCACGCCTTTCGATCGTCCGAATCGAGTTGTCGTGCGTGCGCCTTTCCAACTACCGCCCCCAAATACCTTGCAACATCCATTGCGTCACGCCTGCTCAGACGCTCAATATCCAGCTTTAGGTCCTGCGGCAGCAACTCTCTTACCACGACAGAGCGCTCAAGCAGCGTGGCTGCGCGCATCCGTTCGCCCAGTGCCGGTGACAAGTTGCGAGCGCCTTCTACCACTCTGGCAGCATTGTCGCGGGGCATGCCTGGCCCTTTGGCCCGCGGCGCGGCGGCGGTCACGCCCTCCTTAATGTCCATCAGGCAAAGATCGTCACCTACTACTGTGCCGCCATCTACGTCGAGCAACACGGCATACCGCAGCCTCCCCAAGGAACTGCAGCCCTTTACCCAATAAGCCGCATCAAGCAGCTTTACCTTACCAGCGTTCGGACGATGGCGAAGAGCCGTCGCGAGATCGGCAACGTCTTCGGTGCGAAACAACGCGTTCAGTTCTTTGGTTTCGCGCTTGGTTGTCGGCCAGAACCGTTTGCCCAACGGTATGCTGGGGCGCGTGTCTTCGATGCGTTCTCGCGCCAGTTGCCGCCACGTTCGTTCTGTCGCCTGCCTGACCGTAAGCTCAATCGGCTTCGGAGGTCGAAACAAATCCGGAGAGTGCCTTCCAGGCTTGATCGCGGAGGCGTATCCGTAAATCAACGACTCCATCATGCGTAAAGTTGTCACACCCGGTAAATCTGAGCCCCGCGCCGCGGTGGCCAACGACAGCGCGAGCCGAATGACATCATGGACGGGATTTCCAATCACGGTCTGGTCCAGATCCCGAATCTGTACTTCCACGTCGCCTTCTGTATTGGCAACGGGGCCGAGATTTCCGGTATGACAATCACCACAGATCCAAATGGCCGGACCTTGAGGCAGAGCTGAGACGCTCGTCTCATTTAACCATTGGTAGAAGCGTGTAGTGCTTCCTCGCACGTATGCATGGGCAGACCTCGCCATCTTCATGTTTCGACGAGCTGAAAGCTGTTCTAGCCGCTGCCTGGATGTCTTGGGTATCGAAGTCTTCTTGGTCACAGTTTTACCTGACTGAACGGAACCGTTAGTCGGCTCCTGGAAATTTTTATGTGCCAGAACTCTGGCGCACCGTTGTCCGATCATCAAGGCAGCCCCGCGCAGTTCCTGCGCTTGGGGATCGCCACCGCCTCCCGTATGAGCTAGTACGCGGCGTAAGTCAGGATGGGACCGCCGTTAGCCATTGTGTTTAAATCTGGCGAGATCGGCGCCCCAAAACTCGACCTATGAGTGGCGATCCCACCGTGCAAGTCGGGGACCTTGCCCATGCGGACCCTGTGTGGGGCATGTTACATCGTCTGTACGAGGATATGAGCCTGGAGCGAAGCCGGCCGGACTCAGGACAACCAACAAAAAGGAAATCTCATGACCGTCGTTGCGCAACTCTCGGATGTGCATATCCGGCCCAGAGGCATGTTGTATCAAAACCTCGTGGATTCCAATGCAATGCTCGTGTCGGCTATTGAAGCCATCAATCGCCTGCGGCCGGCCCCTGATGCAGTCCTGATTACCGGCGACCTGACCGACGACGGCTCGCCTGAGGCCTATGCCATGCTAAAAGAGATTCTTGGCATGTTGGAATCTCGATACTTGCTGATGCCGGGTAACCACGACGAACGACGATCTTTACGGGAGGCATTTCACGATCAGCCTTGGCCTTCGCAATCAGGAGAAGGCCCTCTCAACTTCGCATTCGACATCGGCGCCGTTCGCTTCCTTGCCATCGACACCACCGTTCCGGGACTCCACCATGGTGAGCTCGATCGTTCAACGCTGGCGTGGCTCGGTCACGAACTTAATTCAAACAAGGACAGACGGTGTGTCGTTGCCATGCATCATCCGCCGTTCAGCACCGGCATTCCCTATCTCGATAAATACGGATTGCGCGATCTGACTCCCTTCCGCGATCTGATTGCTCGGCACGACAATATCGACCGTATTATCGCGGGTCATGTTCACCGAATGATGCAGACTAGGATCGGTGCAGTACCGGTGTCAACGTGTCCGAGCACCACAACTCAGATTGCATTGCGTGTGCATGAGGACGCCCGGCCAGCCTCATACTTGGAACCAGCCGCATTCCTGCTGCATCGCTGGGCGGCCGATACGAGCGAGGGCGTAACGCACCTCTGCTACGTGGACCAGTTCGAAGGGCCGTTCCCCTTTGCTTAAGCGATCTGGCGGGCGCGACGCGCCAAGCGAGCTTACGGCTGGTCGAGGCGAGGCTCAGATTTACCGGTTGTGACAACTTTACGCATGATGGAGTCGTTGATTTACGGATACGCCTCCGCGATCAAGAGTTAGGGCAGAATGGCCGGCTGCCAACCAACTCCGTGACAAGGTTCCCTAAGTGCTTGCATTTATTCGCTGCGTCGCATGGTTTTGCATCGCGTTGACTTGTGGCAGCGTCCGTGCAGCGTACCCTGATCGTGCCATCTCGATTGTCATCCCCTACCCACCTGGCGGGACGGCCGATGTCTTGGCCCGGCCGCTTGCTGCGAGCATGCAGAGGGCTCTTGGTGTGCCCGTAGTATTGCTCTATAAACCGGGAGCAAGTGGAGCCATTGCGACGCAGTATGTCGCCAGAGCTGCGCCGGACGGATACACGCTGCTTATGGCTGCCGCCGCGCATGCGATAAATCCGAGTCTTTATGCGAACCTTCCTTACGACTCCGTGAGCGACTTCTCGGCAGTCTCGTTGGTCGCGAAGGTACCTCTCGTCATGTACGGGAATCCGAGCAAAGGTCTTTGTTCGATTCAGGCTGTCGTCCGCTACGCAAAGGAGCATCCGGGCAGACTGGCGATAGCATCCGCCGGACACGGGAATACTAGCCACTTGGCGTTGGAGCAATTCACCAAGAGCGCAGGCCTGGATGTCATCCATGTGCCCTACAAAGGCGGCAGCGACTCGGTCCAAAGTGTGATTGCTGGCGACACCGACGTCGTGTTCGCCGGGGCTGACAGTTTGAAGTACGTAGGAATTGGGCGACTGTGCGCGATTGCGGTCGCCGGGCCCGCAAAGTTGTCGATGTATCCTCAGCTACCGACCTTCGCGGAGCAAGGTTTGCCCGACGTGCGGGTGGAAGGGTGGTACGGGCTGCTCGCTCCCCGAGGCACCCCTCAGTCCGCAGTTATGCGCTTAGACAATGTAGTTGCTTCGGCCTCTTTGGATCCGAGCTTTCATGCTGCGGTTGCTGATCTTGGCTTCGAGTCAAGTCATGCACCGCCGGCAGCGTTCATGAATTTCATAAGTCAAGAACGTGCTCGATGGAAGCGTTTGATAGACCGTTTGAAAATTCGTCTCGACTAGAGAGGCCGTTTTTCTGACGGTTGGGGGCAGGGAAGTGCCATCCGCCCGCAACTCGACATGACCATCCGGATACCCGGCCACCTCGATGTATCGGCGGATCAGGCGGCGGTGTTGCGGGAGATCTTCCAGCAGGTACAGCACCTTGGCGTACTGCAGCGACAGGCTGTGTGAGACCTTGCGCCATGTAAATGCGCGCCAGGTCTTCGTCACCGGGCTGCACGCGCTGGGCGATTTCCAGCGCATGGTCCAGTCGCTTGTTGTCGACAATTGCGCTCTGGTCGACCTCGGACCGGCCAGCGTAACGGCAACCATCTATCTGCGCAAAGGTTTCATCGGTGCTCCGAGTCGATTTCAAGCGCGCGATCCGCAGCCACCAACCTCACCGGGTCAGTCCTTTTCCACTGTGATTTCGGAATCAGCACCGACCACTCGGCATCAGCCGTATCGCGAAAGAACGCCGCCACACCGACGTAGTTCGCCGCATCGTCCATCGGCTCGAACAGCTTTAGCGTCTGTCCAGGTCCGAGTGTCACGTCGCGGCTCCAGAGCGTCGACGCCTTCAGCGCATCTTCGCCACCGAGCAGTTGCGCATAGGTCGCCGTTGCGAACGGTTTGTCGTCCTTCAACTGCCAGATCCGCAACATGACCGGCAGCGCCGCGCCCCGCGCGTCCGGGTTCAGCGCGCTACGTGCCGTGACGACGACATCCATCTGCTTGACCTTCGTCTCGAACACCGCCTGCGTGGCAGCCACGGAGCCATCCTTCACGGACTGCCACGCACCGCATGCGCTGAGTGCCAGCGCGAGGATGACGCCGCACGCGCCCCGGATCATCTTCTTGTGCATCAGAACGGTGCCCCCTCGAATTCGATGCGTGGATAGACAATCTCCCGGCCGTCGATGCCCAGCGTCAGCCCCGTCGCATGATGGACGGCCCCATAACGCCCGATGAAATGATTCAGCACATCGCCGAACAGCACGGCGTCGCCCGGCCCGTCAAAGGCACTGGCGTCGAGATCGACGTGCAGACGGACCTCTGTGAGCGGGCCGCCATGCGCCAGCACCCGCCGCCAGGACACCCGCACGTCACGGATCGCGTCGATACGCCGTGCCGCAGCATCCTCCGGCGTCCAGTCGTAAAGCTTCAGCACCTCGCGCAACGCCGGTGCGCCCTCCGGATGGATACGGTTCAGTTCGTTCGCTCCGCCCGCGGTGTGGTGGCCCAGTACGCGCCAATCGTAGCCAGGGTAATAGCGCGGCGGATAGAGTGGCAGGCTCGGTGCCGTGAGGTTGCGCACCGACGCGACGCCGGTAAAGCCCGAGACCGTCTCCGTGATAGTCGCCTCGGACAGCGCCATGCGCGGCAGGTGCCCGTTGTTGGCGAACACCCGCACCGTCAGGTAGCGGTCAGGCGCTGGACGGTCCTTATCGTTCTTCGCGTCGGCAATTGTGCCCTCCCAGAGCTGGCCCGAGAGCGACACCCACAATTGCCGCCCCACCGGGCCGAAGCGCGTTGAGGTATGGAAGTACCGCTCCGGTTTCTCGTAGCGCAGCATCCCTCCGCGATGCCGGAAACTCGTGAACGCCTTGTAGGAATACTGTGCGCTGTCCTCCGGGTCGGCAGCATCCAGCGCAAGCACGTCATAGGGTTCGACATGATCCGCCAGGCCCTCCTGCACGCGGATCTGGTGCTCCCGGTCGTGCCAGCCAGCAGGCCGCAGCGCCAGCGCGTCGACCTCGAACACGTTAATCACCGGTGTGCAGAACAGGCGGAAGCTGCTGCGGGTCACGGGATGGTCGCCGGGGATGCGGCCGTCGAGTTCGATCTCGAAGACCATCTGCTTTTCTCCGGCGGGTAGCACCGCGCTATCGAAGCCGCACAGGTCGACAAAGTGAAATTTCTGCGGAAACACGAAGTACTCCAGCATCGTCTGCTCGCGATCGAGTTCCTCGTCGCGCTTCGGGTCCAGGATCGGCCATAGCCGTGTCGACGGCCCGAATCCTGCCGGCTCGAAGTTCACCCGCCTCAGTCGCTCCAGCGCGCCATCACGTACCGATGGCAGGCGCAGTCCAACGGACTCCATCTGATGGATCAGGGCCGCGTAGAGCGCCGCGGCGGCGGGCCGGTCGCCGTGCAGGTACAGCCGGATACGCGACAGGTCGATCCGTTCGCGCTGTTCCCCGAGCCACAGACCGAACGTAAGACGGATCACTGTGCGTCCATCGGCACGCACCGCGACCTCTGCATGCTCGACCGAGAGCGGCAGCAGTTCGACAGCCTGCGTGGTCCGGTAGAGGCACTGCACCTGCTTGGGGCCGATGGGCGCGGAACGCACCACGGCGCCGGCCGGGATCTGCGCCGTCGTCGTGGCGTTGCGGTTCAGGGGACTGCATTCGATGATCGACAATGACGGGATTGGTCGTGCCGCATACTCGAACAGGTTGTCGAGTGGCGCCTCGGTGATTTCCGGCAACCCGTCGTCGAGTTTCCCAAGCAGCCGCGCCGCCAGAAACGCAAAGCCTTCGTTGACCGCCCGGACCTGCTCATCCTCCTGGCCATACTGAATGCCGAGACGCCGTGCAGCATCGGGCTGGTCGCGCGCAAACTCGCGACCGGCTGCGCGCAGGTAGCGCATCTCGCTATCGAATTTCGTCAGGAACGGATTCGCTTGGTCGGCCTGGTACTCCTTCAACGGTGCGGTCATGGCTGCAACTCCTGAGGCAATGGCGGCAGGGAAGGGCGTCCGGAGATCTGCCCGGCCTGGCCCGTTATGAAAATTCGCTCAGGCATCTGGAAGCCGCGCAGCTTGAGCAGGTCCAGCGGCCCGGACCCTGCCTGCGTGCGCAGCACATAGCGCAGTGGTGCCGTCCTGCCGTCCGCGCTATCACTATCACTGGCAGTGCCGGTCGCTGCAGAGGCGGTGGAAGCGGCCTTCGCCGCGTCGCCATCAGCCCCAGCGTTCCAGACGAGTTCATAGCGCGTATCGTCGAGCGGTTTCACGCGGGCCTTTTCCAGCATGCGCAGGAACGCCCAGTCTCCGGCCGCATCGAATGCGATGCGCGTCCCAGCGTCCAGCGACTGCCAGTTCAACGACGCATGGCCGTTCAGGCCGTTGCCAGGCCATGCTAGCGGCGACCAGGTTTCGTGCTGGTTGAAGTAGACGATCGGCTGGCCGTCCACCGTCAGTTCCGTGCGCGTCACGGTGGGCGTTGGCTGCGGCATGAGATTGAAGTGATAACCCGCTTCGCCACTCGCATAGAGGCGCGCACCCATCGGGCCGATGAGGCGCAACATCGCAAGGAATTTCGGATCCAACTGCAGTGACTGCGGCGCGAGTTCGTTCGGCACCCACTGGTCGCCCTGACGCTTGAGCACGCCGGTCAGCTCGATGTCGATGAAGCGGTTGATGAGTCCTGTGTCGGGGCGCACGTAGCGGCCGAACTCGGCAAAGGACGCGTCTGCACTCGTTGATGCAAAAGGATAGCGCGAGGCAAACGACGACTGGAACGGGGCTGCCACGGCGGCGCGCCACGCGTCGTTCAGGCTCGCGGCGGCGGGTTGCAGGACTGCCTGCCAGGCTGCATCGAGCGGCTGGACGAACAGGGTCTGCCCGAAGCCCGACCACTGCGCGCCCAGGCTCGCGGCGGTCAACGCGGCATCGTCGCGCGCCTGCGACAGATCGGAAAGCTTGCCCTGGAAGATCGCCTGCGCAAGCGAGCGCGCCATCGCCTGCGCGTCCGGGCTCGCCTGGATCTGCTGCAGCTTCAGGCGCACCGTCGTATCGGCCGTCAGTACGCGCGAGAGACTGACGCCGCTGAATGCGGCGGCATTCGCCCCCGGGACGTTCCCCGCATTGCCGCGGGCCGCAGGCGGATTCACGTCGCCCATCAGCGCCAGCAGCGGGCCGAATGTACGGTCCAGCGGGTTCACCGCGGGGGCCTGCACCTGATCGCTTCCGCTCCCTCCCAGCAGTCCCTGCGCCTTGCGCACGAGCGTGGCGGTCAGCGCCTGCGAGGGACGGCCTGCCTCGCCCTGATACTGCACCGACTTCATGACCGCCAGCAGCGGTGAGGTTTGCGCATCGGTCAGACGCGTAAGCTGGTCAATCACGCCCGAGAAGGTGGTCGCCCCGATCCACCGGAAGCTATTCAGCATGGTCGCCCACGCTGCCGTATAGTCCGTGAAATACCGGTCGCGCAGCCGCTTTCTCAGCTCGTCGGCACTCTGCCTGTCATCGACAGCGGTCTTCGCCGCGTCGACCGCAACTTCCACGGCGGTCGCGCTGATCTGCTCGGTCGGCTGGTGCCCGGTCAGTACCCAGTCGCCCTCGACGCGCTGTCCTTTCACTGCGTCATCGATGGCCTTCTCGACTACGCCCTCCCAGGCGGCACGCGTAAAGATGCCAGGTACCGTCTGCGTCGTCGTAAACAGTCCGTGGGAGTCGGTGCCAGCAAGCAGGGTCGCGAGTGATACGTCCGCGTACTTGCCGCGCGCCTGATCGAGTACGCGCTGGTAGAGCACATCATCGCTCGCGGCAAGGCCGATCTGGTTCACGAGCGTGGAGCGCATCTGCGTGACGAGCGGCATCGATGCGTTGATACGCCACTCCGGATGGGTCTTCAGGCGATTCGACCAGAACCCCGCGAGCCGCTGTGAGGTGTCGAGCCATTCGCCCGTGGGAATGCCGGCGACGGCGGGCCAGACTGCGAGCATCTGTGCTTTCAGGAACGGCGCATCGGTGCGCGCCGGCGTGGCGAGCATGAGATACGCCTTGAGGCGGTTGTACGCCTGCTGCTGGGCGTCGTGACTCTGCTGTTCGTCGGCGCGTACTTGCGAGAATGCGCCAAGTTGCCCTTCGAGCGCCTGTACGACCGGCTGCTGCAGGTTGCGGGTCGCCACGGTCTGGTACGGCCGCCAGAGCGCAGCGAGCAGGTCATCGTTGCGCGACAGGCCCGCGCGCAGGTACCACGGCGCACCATGCTGCTGGCGATATTCGAGCGTTGCGATCTCGTTCTGCAGCGCAAGCTGCGCACGCAGCGCAGGCGCTGTGCCGGGCGTGGCCGCGAGCGCCAGGGTGGCAGTTGCTTCGGCATCCTTGACAAGCGCCCGGTTGCCCAGCCCCGAGATCGCCATCAGGATGATCCACACGATGGCCCCGATCACGACGCACCACGCAAGCACGTCGGGCCAGTACAACCCCATGCGGCGACTCCGATAGCTCGGCATCCAGGCCGCAATCTGCTGCCACACCGGCAGCAGGGCGCGCGGCTGTTCGCGAGGCACGTCGGCCATCGGCCACGCCGTCACGGCTCGTGCTGGTGCATCGTCAACACCATTAGCCACCGGCACCGGTACGACAGCGGCGCCCGGAAAGACCGGCGCGAACAGGACACCCGCGAGCGGCGCACGCAGCCAGTTCGAGGCGGCGAGTGCACGCAGGTTTCCACCAATCCGTTCAGCGTGGTCGCTGATGTACTTCGAGACCTCCATCAACCAGGTCGCCTTTTCCCGCGTATAGAGGCGCACGCCAGCGTCTGCCGACCCTTGCTCGACCGTGGTCAGCAATTCTGGCGCCCTGGCGGCCGCCTCCTGCGCCTGCCTGCGCGACTCGTTCGGCATGAAGGCACCGACCGCGTCGAAGCGTTCGGAAAGGCTACCCTTCGTCTCGACCGGATGCAGGAACGTGACGGGCGCAGCCCAACCAAGCGCGGTCGCGATCATTGAGAGTTCGCGGGGCAGGCCCGTACCGGCTTCTTCAGCGCGAGCCACATGTACGAGGCCATCCACCGGGCGACGGCGGCACAACCGGCGGATCTGGCCAAGCCACTTTTCTTTCTCGATTCCGTCCGGCGCGGCGTGAACAAGGACGATTTCGCCAACGTGCATGACGCCTGCCTGCTTGAGGCCGGGGGCCACCTGATCGACGCGCTCATCGGTGCCGTCGACCATCAGCCAGCGCAGACGGCCGCGCCAGAACCAGCCATGCGAGACACGCAGCTCCTCATACATGTGTTGCAACCGCGCGTCGCGCTTAAGCGGCTTCGCCGCCTCACGGTCTCCAGTCTCACTACGAAAGAGTCGCGCCGCGAAGCCGTAAGCGCCGGTCGCGAACAGGACGAGGTGAACGACGACAACGACTGCGAAGGTTGACAGGATGACGATGATCGCTTTCAGCCGCGACTCGCCTGCGGTAACGCCAACCATGTCGCCGCGCAGCGATACGAAGCCGATTGCGAGCAGGGCGACGATCAGCGCCCCGACGGGTATTCCCCAGATTGGCAGACGGCTCGACGGCGCGGATTCCTCGTTCGCGGTTGGAGGCTTAAGCGAGCGCAGGGTAAGCCTGGGGTCGTTCATCGGTATTCCGGTTGTTATCGTTTATTGCGGGCGTTACGCGCAGGACTGCGGACTGTAAGCCGTCTATGATGAGTTGTGGACCATCTGCCGCGCCTGATTCGATCGCCGCTATGATGGACAGCCAGCCGTTTGCGTCACCGAG
Source organism: Cupriavidus sp. GW822-FHT06G04 (assembly GCF_058799075.1). Classification (NCBI taxonomy): domain Bacteria; kingdom Pseudomonadati; phylum Pseudomonadota; class Betaproteobacteria; order Burkholderiales; family Burkholderiaceae; genus Cupriavidus; species Cupriavidus sp. GW822-FHT06G04. The sequence continues at coordinate 360,494 of NZ_JBXALD010000003.1, forward strand.
GTCGCCGGCGATGCGGTCGGGGCGTCGCTGCGCCTCGTCTTTTGAAATGGAATTCATATTGGCCGCGCGTAATGCTCTGTCGCCTCCATCTACAGGACGCGTTATCCATGCGCGAACGATTGAGGCGAAGTCGGCCTTACCCCATACCGCAGCATTGGCGAAGCCGTATTCGACCTCGCCCGCGAGTGCGGTAACGGGCCTGTGAAGCAGCGCGGCGACCTTGACCGTGTCCGGCAGCCGGAAATATCCCGCCGTCAGAAGTACGGCGACGCACCCCTCGGTGCTGCCTTCGGGCGGTCCCGCCTCGTGCCATGCGGTCGCGACGACGAGCAGCGGACGCGCGTCCTTTGCGTCGAGCCACGCATCGGCGACCATCAGGCCATCCGTAGCCGCTACCGCTTGCACCGCGAGCGGCGGCAGGCCCGCAATGCGCAGTGCGTCAATGACCCGCGCGACGTCCCGCTGCTCGCTTCCCGTTGCGCTCAGTACGCGAATCTGCGGCCACCATTGCCGCTCGTAGCGCGTCAGGGCGCGTAGGCTCGTCACAAGCGGTTTGAGCGAATCGGCAATCTTGAGCGTCAGCAACTCAATTTTCTTCGGCATCCGGCCCGCCTCAATGCTTTCTTCGCCCACCTTAAGACCGACCGCATCAGGTTCGTCGACCCTCCAGTCCGCGTCCTCGAAACGAGCGTGAAAGACGAGTTCAGCACCTGTACGGGGCAACTGCGCTGCAGGCATGCGTTCCCTGGCAGCAATCGCACCGGCAAGCGTCTGTTCGCCAAGCGGCAGGCAGTAGCCGACACCGAGTACCTGGAGGGGTTTTTGTGCTCTACACAACCGCTCCGCCAGCCAACGGCTACGATGAAAGTTGCGCCAGTACGCCCGATACCAGAGACCCTCGTAGCCAGCGCGCTCAATGGCAAACAGGAGCAGGAACGCACCGTTAGGTACCCCAACGAACCAGAACCAGAACGGCGCGCCACTCACGGGCTCTCCCTTCGGCCAGAGCAGCATGGCAACGGTAACGCCCAAAACGTTGCAGACAAGCCAGATGCAGAACCACCACGGCCAGAACCGTGGGCGGCGTGGATAGGCACTGGGGCGTCCGGCCAAAGACAGATCGACCGGCATTACTCGATATTGACGTTCTGGAGCGACGAGATCAGGCGGCAGCCGCACGCGCAACGGTAGTGGTGGAGGGCGACCGGCCTGCCGTCGCGGTCGGGAAACTTTGCGTAGCCCTCGTCGATGACGGTCGGGCCGTGCTCGTCGCAAAGGGCTTCGTCGCCCTTGCGGGCCAGCGGGCGACCCATGAATACGAACCATTCGGAGCCACCGGTCACTTCGCCGCCGTTTTCCAGTTTGTCGCCTTTGCGGATAGGGGATTTCATGTCGAGAGATTGGTTTTATTTAAAAAGCGACGCGCAGGCATCGTCCGTCGCTGTGACACGTCGGTTGCCCCGAACGCCCCACACCCCTGGATAAGCGTCTTGCGAACAGTCTATCTCGCCGCTTGGCGCGACATAGCGTCCATCAGCGGAGATGATCGCAGTCCCCGCGTCGCCGGTTCCACCAAAGGCGGACTCCCTCAGTTCGCCAAGTTTCCGGCCTGAAACATACGCTTCCCTTAGCGAAACAAGATTCCGCGAGGTGCCGATACGTGCAACAGTAGCCAGATATGCGAATGGCCGCACGCTAACAAAATCAAGGGCAACATAAATACCGGCTGAGAGATTGATGTCGGATAGCACCCCTACATTTGACGGGATCGAGAGGACGTGTGCGGCCCGCCCAGCTTGGCAAGTGGCTAGGTCCTGTTTGGCAACATACCCAGTTTCTGAGACCATTACCGCCGATTTATCGAAGCTCTCGATTGCATAAAGCACAGGTTTGTCAAGCGCGCATTTTCTTGAGTTGTCGATTGTTATTGATGAACCAGTCACTTTATACGTATTATCTGCATGGACAGTTCCCGCAAAAAAACGGATGTCAGCATGACCAAATTCCGTCTTACCCCAGCTGCTTTAAATTTCTCACGAAATAACTTCTTTCGCAGATCGAGTGAAATCAAGTTGCCGTTCCAAATCAACATAACCAACCTTAATTACAAGTCCCTCGAATCAGTATTGAAAAGAGGGGCTACGGCAATGCGTATTGCGTCGCCTGTTTCGCATCTCTAAACTTCGAAAACTCCTTCGGCTCCAACCGCAAAGCGGGAAAGCAAGCGGCAGATACATCCGGCGCCGCATAGTAAAGAGCAATAGATCCATCGGGAAGTGGAGAAAACGTGATTGGAAGATTAGCCAGTTCATCTTCCCATTCCGTTGCATAAAGACAGGACGGGTTATTTTTGTTAGCTGACCTATAGCTAGTCTTCACCGAATCGATGAGATCGGGTCTAACAAATAGACGCCCATCTTGTCGGATAGCAATATTGTATATTAGATTCAAATCAAGCCGTTTCCCACTTGCTTTTTCGAAAGTAATGCCATATTGAAACGACGAAGAATGTACTCCATCACACATCACGACTCCAGAAACCCGAAGAGCAACTATCTTACCCGTGTCGATATTTTTTTTTATGGAAGAACTATATCGCCCATTTGAATTCATTGCTTTTGCCGCTTCGTCGCAATCTTTAGCATCGGATTCAATCTGCGTCCTCAGCGCGTCAAGAGTTTTTTTCAACTTTGGCGAAACGTCTGAAATCGCCGGCATCGGCCCAAGTGCCGCGGCACTAGAATTGGCACTGGTATTGAATGTGGAAAACAAAGCGCATAGCATTACGACGGCGAAAATTTTCATGAGTAATATCCTCCCTTCATAACGGGCTTTGAGCGGTAAAGTCAACGAAGACCTGCGAGAGCGCTGTCGACGCGCCCCACGTTGGTGAGCGATTTGGAACCGGGACGATTCTCTGTCTCGCATAGGTCAATGTTTTACTCATCACCGCCTCCGTCGTGTCCCCGCGATAACGAAGGATAAAGGCGGCATACTGCTGCCTATCATCGTATCCATTCCCGCCTCCGTTGACCAACACGGATACCCGACCAATCGTTTCAGTATCAATACCGTTATCGGCTACGCGTGAAATATTCGAGGCCCCCATGAAATGCTTCCAGACCCAAAAAAATCCGGCGCTATCGCAAGAATTTGAACGATTTGAGGCAACGATGTCAGGATCGTAGCGCGGATACCATTGTCTTCTGCCACTGTACGTACGCCCGTGAGAATCTACAGCCGGCGGTCCAGACCAATAATGCGTCGAAACAGTGGTAATTCTTGGGTCAACATAGTGTCCAGATTCATTTCCGGCAAACCCACGAAATTTGCCATAGTCGTCATATAGCGTCGGCCAAGTAAGCTGCATTAGCCCACGACCATAGAATGCTTGGTAATATTGCGCATTTCCGGTGGTCGCATTTCCTTGGCCATCCTCAATCGCCGTTCTCAGTAATCCCGTCTCAATATAGGTCTGCGACAAGAATGCCGTCTGTCTTTCTGGCGTCGTAATTCCATATTTTCGACATGCCTTGCAGAACTCAGCATAAGCAATAGTGCCGCCACTCAATCGGCCGCGAGCCGTCTGCCAGCTCAACGTTGCTCCAGCATGATTCAAACCATACCGACGGGGAAGAAGCTGCGTAAGTTCGTCCAAACTAAGCCATCCGCACTTCCTAAAATGCCGGATAAACGCAAGCGGGTGGAAGAACCACAGCTTCTGCCCTGCGGGGAGACCCGTCACGCCCCAGAACTGTATTTCCTTAAGATACTTAAGAAAGTCGTTGTAACCCTGATCGTTGCCGTGATAGAAACCGCCTACATCGAGCAGTTTCGCGTAACGCGTCTCGTTGTTCGTGCTATCCCATTCGCTCGGGGCATTGCAGATAAACCCGCGCAACGCCTGCCGTACCTGATCGTTGCACCGTACGTAGCCGGAAAGCTCGTCCGCCTTCTGTACCTCTATCGTTTCAATAACTACCGTCTGCTCATGTTTGCTGGCCGCTGCATCCTTGACGATTTTCTTGAGTGCGTCGATATCGCACAGCCCATCGCTGCCAAAGGGCGTAGCGCCATCGCTAAGTTTCTGCCAGCCCATAAACGACGGGAAATCTGCGTCAGACAACTTCTTAACCGAGGTGTTGTTGATATCAATGTAACCCTGCACTCCCGGGGCGTAGGTCACTTTCACCCATGTCGCACAGTCTCTCCCGGACAGCGTCGCCGGCGTCGAGAGGATGCGCCCGAAGCGCAGCATCTCGTATCCGTCGCTCGGGCAGGCGCTGTAGAGTGCCGTCGCGCGACGATAAAGATCGTATTCGTAATCGGCTTCAACTACTGGCTGCGCAGTTAGCAGCGTACGCGAACCGCCCGTCGCGACGCTCCAGACGTTGGTGTACTTCCCGCCCTTGCTGAAGTAGGTCTCGACGACGAGCGGCAATGGATTTGTACCGGTGTGACCCGCGTCGAAATTGATGCCATGCAGTTTGTTGTGTGCGTCCGTTCCCGGCGGCAGGGCATAGAACTGCTGTCCGCCGGGAATCGTGTACCAGGTATGCCCCCAGCAATCCGAGGTCGTCGGCGTGTCTGGCGCGGCATTGCCGAGCGCCGTATGGCTGAAGTACGTATCGAAATCCCCCGGCATCATGAAGATTTCGAAGTGCATATACACCACGCCTTCATACTGCCCGAGAAAACCGATAACGTCCTTGCGCCGCACCTTGTTGCCACCGCCAGCCACCGCAGGCTCCACCGCACCTTGGGCGACTTGGCCGGTAGGTTTGCGAAGGAACTCTGGCAATCCTTTTGCGTCGTGCCCGAACGACTGGTACTCGGCGAGCGGCAGCAAGTGCATGTAGAGCGAATAGAACGTCATCGTGCGACCTTCGCCCGTTTCGGTCGAGTGTTTCAGCAGGACGAAGCCCGCGTTGCCATTGCCCGAGTCCATCGCATGCTGGCAGACCCGGTAGGCGACCACCTCGCCATCGGCGATGGCATACACAGGGCCATGCGTGTCAGGGGCGAGATGGGCACCGCAATGCCAGCGCCGGTCAAACGCAATTGGGTAAATACCGTGAGCAAGTTCGAACTCGTCGACGGCGTCCATCATGGGGTCCGGCTTCGATTGGTCGCTAGACGTAAGGCCGGATTCAGGCAAAAACGGAGGGCTGATAATCATGGCGCGTCAGTTCGTATGGGAGTACCGCTCATTGAGCGTTAGGTTGCTTTTCGGCAGGACTGGCAGCACTGCGGGCACGTTAGCCGGGCCAACGAACGTGAACGAGCCTGCCTTGATGGTGAACGCGCCGGGGCAGTGGAACGTCATGTTGCCGCCTTCGATCTCAAGCGAGGCTCCGCCGCTGTTGAGTGTGATTTTCGACTTCGCCGCGACCTGAACGTCCTCGCTCTCGCTCGCGATGCGGAGCTGCTTCTGAGCGAACAGGTCCATGCCGTCCGTCAACGCCGACGCCGTGAACTTCCCCTTCGCCGCGACCAGATTGATACCGAGCTTGTGCGCGCAGAACGAGATCAGCTCGCCCGCTGCCATGCGCAGACGTTTCGCAATGCTGACGTCCATGTCCCGAGCGGTCGCGATCAGGTTCTCGCCCGCCGAGTGCTGCACCGACTTCGGCGTCACAAACGCCATGCCGCCCGGTGCGCTCGCGAGCAGCCCCGCGTCGCGCAGCTGGTTCAGACCGTCGAGCAGCGCCAACTGCGTGGCACGATCAGCAGGATCGGCCCCGGCCCGCGTCGTTGCCGCAGCAAGATCCGTCACGCGCTGCAGCGCCGCCTTGAGCTGCGCGACGGCAGCGGGCATCTCAAGGTGCGGCGTGTCAGCACCGGCTGCTGCGTCCGCCGTGAAGAACAGGCCCTTCGCTGCACGCATCGTGCCCCACGATTTCGTGGTCGCTTCGAACCCCTCACCACGGGCGAGCTTTTTACCGTTGAGCAGGTAGCCCTGGTTAAATGCCGTTTGGCTGTACACAGTAGCCAGCCGTGCGCTTTCCTTGTCCTTCAGATCGTTGAAAACGACCTCGGCACCGAGCAGTGGCGAGCGCCAGATCGCATAGCTGAACAACGCATCTGTGCCCCGAACCGGATCGCGGTGGGCGTAGTCGTGCAGGGCTCCGCTGATGTGCATACGGTCCACGTCCGCATGCGCCCCCTCCAGCAGCACCTCGGTATCCGGCAGCAGCGGCGCATGCAAACCGCCCTGGTCCGATGACGACACACGCACCAAACGCAGTTTCAGCAACTTGTTGTCGGTGTTGTCCGCGCCCTGCAGGAACTTCGGCAGCACGCTATAGCGCCCGTGCTCGTCCATGTCGCCGTATGGGGCAGAGTCGCTTGTCGTGACCACGCCGACAATCGGGCCCTTCAGAAAACGCCAGTCACGCTCGTAGTCAAATTTGGCCCGGTAAGTCAGATGCGCGGGCATCGCCTTGAAGCGGGCGTGTGCCGGTGTCGTGCGGCTGCCTTTCATGACCATCGACGTGACCACGAACCCGTATTCGGCGCGCGGCACCTTCACATTGGTCGTTTTCATCACGACGCCCGGTGCAATGCCTAGGGCGTTCGTCGTGCCGGAAAGCGTCACCTGGCGCGCGATCTGTTCGTCGCGCCGCATCTGCGTGAGTGCTTCGCCTTGCTGCTGCGTCAGGTGAAACTCCGCGCTGCGGCTGACCTGTCCGAACACCGAGCGGTCGCCGGCTTCACTGGAGACGTTCACCGTCGCCCGTAACGGGTCGTCCGGCGTGCGGTAATTACGCTCGTACAGTTCGATGGTGGCGGGCACGAGGGTGCGCGCGTCATTGAGCGACAGCACTGCCTCGTGGCACCCGGCCGAGAGGCCTGAATCCGGGATAAGCGGGACCTCGACCGAACGGATATAGGCGCGCGGATTGTTGGCAAAGACAATCGTGTCGAGCTGGCCATTCTTGCCGCGCCCCTGTTTGTAAAACCAGAAAACGCCCTTGCGGCGGCAGTGCCGGGTGATGAAGCTCCACAGGGACTCCTCGTACATCACCACCTGCTCCATCTTCTCCAGCAGGCCTTCGATCTGGAACGCCACGTCAAAGGCGTCGAAATTCTTGCGATCAACCAGCGCCTGCCGGATCATCTCCTGCAGCGTCACGTCCTTGAAGGTATCTGACTTGATGATCCGCTTGCAGAGGGCGGCAAAGCGCGGCTCGATGCGCAGCCGGTAGGTGGCTTCGTCGCGACTCACGCCAATACGCTCGATGCGCGTGATCACCCCGTTGAAGGTTGCGGCTTCTCGATCGACGGGTTCGACATAGCTGACGGAGGGTACGGCCACGCGCTCGTCGACCTGCAGCCCGGCGCGCCGCCCGACGTACTGCCTGCCGTCGAGATCAAGCTGCGAAGAAGTCACCGTCACGTCAGCCGTATAGTCCTTGCAGAAGCCTCCCCGCACCCGGAACTTCACCACGTCGAAGTCGTGTTCGCGAGTCCCGACCCAGACCCGCAGATGCTGGCTCAGACGCGCGCTCGGGTGGCGCAGCGTATCGGTGAAGCTTTTGGTCACTGCATTCATACACACATCCCATTCCGGTTGAAAGGCACGCGGTAAAATCGTTGCGTCCGCAGCTATAGCGCGAAGAATCTAGGGTCGCACCCAAAGAACGTCAATCACGCCACTCCAAAATCCTGTGAAATCCCCGGCGTTTTTGTCGTCAATCATTAAATCGGAGCCCTTCGCTTTTTCGAGATGCGAATGCATGGTAGGTGCTGCGACGGCTAGTGCTGAACAGGGGGGCGAGTGGATCGCGTGGGGAAAACGGCCAGTCCGACTGTCCGTAATTTCGCAACGCGGTGATGATGAAGGCCGCGCCGTGCAGAAGAACGTTTCACCGGACTGCGCCGTGAGGTTGAGTCGACGCAGCGCGTCGTTGCGTACATGCTGCTGGCAGAGAAGAACGACGCTACAGGTTCCGGTGGGGAGCAGTTGCGGCCTAGCCCCGTGCTCATTGGTGTGGCACCGGGGCTCTCACATTTTGGACGCCTTCTGACAACCCAGAACGAACTAGGAATTCCCATGACGATCATGGCCGGTGCTATCCGCCACTCCGTCGAATCCTCGCCCGCCGGGGTCACGTCGCGCGAGATTCGCGACCACATCACCCTCTACAAACCTGATGTTCCGGCTAAACCAGAATGTCCTCTCACTGGCTAGGCGCGCCGTTTTTCTTGGCCAGATCGATGCCGTGTCGCTCGCGCAGCTTCTCGCAGGCCAGAGTGGGGCCGCAATCGGCGTAGTGGGCATGGATCAGGGCCCGTGCCTGCGCCTCTAGCATGCGGGGAAGCTGCCGATGGCCCAGGCTGTCCGCGCCGCCGTGACAGAAGTCCCGTCCGGCCATCTATCCGCCACCGTTGGCTTTTTTGGGGGGGCGGTAAGGCAGTGGCGCTGGCCGGCGACGCTTGAGCTGGGAGCAGGGTGGGGCGCGCCGCGTCCCCGATAGCGCGCTCCAGGTCGAGCCGGTTGATCCGCCGCTGGCGCCTGACGTTCAAGGGAACCTTGGCCGGGCGCGGGGGCTCGCCCGAGAGCGTTTTACGACAGAGCGAATGCACACATTCATCTCTCAAATGAGCAGCTCGGAAATGTGGGTAGTTAGGGAACGGTGAGCGCATCCATGATGTATGGGGCGGCTCGTTTCAATGCGTGGGTCAGCGCCTGCGGTTTTGCCTCGGGGGGAAGAGATGGCTATGGCAAAGGAAGAAACCCTCAGGGTACTTTTGCGAGCAATACCGTCTTATGCTCGAGGAGAATCTTGATGACTACATCAAGAATTTCTCCTCATACATCAAATAATCGGCATGGCGTTGGAGTCGCTGCATGTAAGTTCCAGCGGCGGCTGAAAGTCAATTCTCAGTCCCGTTAAGCGGCCACGGCTGCTGCTGAAGTCGTTGCAATGCTTCCAGCATGTCGTTCTGGTCCAGCGACCGCTGCGCTTTGGTGCCGGGAGGTCGGCCACGCCTACGTGGTGTCCCGTCGGGTCGTGGCACAGATTGCGATCGTCGATTGTCGCGCTTCTCCTGAACGTATTGCGCCAATTGCAGCACGTGCCCGAGGCGCTTGTTGTCCACGATTGAGCCCTGGTCGACTTCCGAGAGACGGTCATGGGTCGTGTAGGGCAGGGCAGCGCCATTGGCCCGCGGCTCAATCGTGCCATCCGGGTAGTGGTAGACATCGATATAGCGCCCAGCCAGCTTGCGATGTTCCGGAGTATCGGCCAGCAGGTAGAGCATCTTGTCGTACTGAATCGTCAGGCTCTTGGACACGCAACGTGGCTCACGCACGGTGAAGATCAGGTCCAGGTTCTCATCGGATTGCAGCGGACGATGAGCGTTATGGCTGTTGCGCGGCACCTTGGCAAAGCGCGAGTTGTAGTCCGCGATGAACTCCGGCATGAACGCGTTGGCGGCCTCCATGGTGCTGATATCGCGCAGGCGCAGTTCCTTGACGAGGCGGTCCTGCAGAGTTAGGTGGGTCCGTTCGACGCGGCCCTTGGCCTGGCTGCTGTTGGCGCAAATGCCCTCGACGTTCAGCTCGAACAGGACCCGGGCAAACTGGGTGTGACCATCGCCGCCGGTCGCACTCGGCTTGTTGACGCGGAAGACGCTGGCCTTGTCACTGTAGAACGACACGGGCTTGCCATGGCGCTCCAGCTAGGCGCGCGTTGCGGCGAAGTACGTGAACGTAGACTCTGAATGTGTGAAGCGCAGCTCCATGATCCGGCTCGTCGCGTCATCGACATACACCAGCAGGGTGCAGGCCGGCGCGCGGTCCTCGAACCAGCGGTGATCGCAGCCGTCGATCTGGATCAGCTCGCCCAGGCAGGCACGCTGGTTACGCGGCTGGTAGACCTTGCGCGGGCGCTGCTTGCGCGGCACCCACAGCCCGGCCGCGGTCATCAGCCGACGGATCGTCTCCTTGGACAACGTGGTTCCATGGCGTTCGCGCAGCTTCTCGCAGGCAAGCGTCGGCCCGAAGTCGGCGTAGTGTTCCCGGATCAGCCTAAGGGCCACGGATTCGCGGTCCGTCGACAGGCGGTTGTTGCTGGGCCGGCCGCGCTTGCGGGACACCAGTCCGGACGGGCCTTCCTGTCGGTACCGTTCCAGCAGCCGCCGGAATTGCCGATCCGTGATCTCCAACCGTTCGGCGGCCACGCCGGGCCGCAACTGACCATCCACGACCGCCTGGACGGTCTTGAGCCTGTCTAACTCACGCATGCTTACTGTAATGACCTCGGGTCTAGCCATCCTCTGGCGTCTCCATTGCATTCAACCGGGCAGGCTGAATACCATGGACGGGCGCCTCAGGCGGACATTTGAACTTTGCCAGAACCGGACATTACAACTTTGCCGCTACACACTCTGTGTGCATAATTTGTCTTATGTAAAATTCAACGAATATCAGAGCAGCCGGCAGGAACAGTCCAAACAGTCGAAAGACGCAAAACTATGTTTGATCGCGACGTAAATACGTGTCCGAATGCTCTTCGGCTCATACGCGCCAAAACAAACATACTTTTTCATTTGCATCCCTTACTGCCCACAGTTTTGTTATCGGCCGAATGCCTTCGACCCGTGCGATGATGTCCAACGCATACGTGCCGCAGGAGTTTACATGGCCGCTCAAGAAGATGGGCTAAGCATCTCACCGTTTCCTTCTTCCCTGAGGGATCTCCGAACTCTATGCCAACCAGGGCATCCTTGCGATCCCGTCGATCGCGCTTTACATGATGGCGCGTATCAGGAGCTGGGGACTGTACTGCAGTGGCTGTCTGGATTTGCTACCCATGCTACGGAGCGTGCCTATGAGAAGGAAGTCCATAGGTTTTACTGCTGGGCGCTCTTCATCGATCGAAAGCTGTTGGCCGAAATCACCCCGTCAGACCTAGACTTCTATGATGCATTTCTCCGGGATCCTCCAGACTCCTGGTGCGGAATGCGCAATCGGCGTCGTACTGCCGGAGATTGGCGGCCGTTCGAGGGAGCTTTGTCGGACGCGAGCTGCTCATTCGCATTTCGCGTCTTGGAAAGTTTATTTTCGTTTCTGGTCGATTTCCGGCACATCCAATATAACCTCTTCCGCGAGCGACGAATCCGTCGGAAGAAAAGTGCCATGGGATCCACAAAGCCCTCGAGATCCCTGCCCCTTTTGTCGTTTGTTCGATTACTCCGAGAGCTCGAGTTAGAGTGCGAGAAGTTTCCAGTCGGACATCCAGCGCATGACGAGGCCGAGCGGATGCTCTTCGTAATTCGGTTCATGGGAAACACTGGCATCCGCGGGGAGGAGTTGGCCTGTATCCGCCTGTCCGATTTGTTTTGCTACAAGTCACCAAGCTCCGGAGATGAAACGTGGTCGCTTTCTTTAAGGAACGCGAGCGGGCAGCAGGCAAGGAAGATTGTCCTGAATCCTTCGGCCAAGTATGCCATTTACAGATACTTGGCGGCACGTGGTATCCACATTCCTCCTCCTCCGTCAGCAACGCCCTTGGTATCCCGGCTCCACGGAGACGAGCAAGCTGTTCCTTTAGGCCGGGACTCAATCTATGGAATAGTAAAAAACGCCGTGAACCTCGTTGCCGACAGGATCGAACACAAAAATCCGGATGAAGCTGCCCGTTTTAGGAAGGCAACTCCCCATTGGTTGAGGGTCACGTATCGTCGAATGAACGTAGATTCTCGGCAAAATGTCTACGCAATCCCAAGGATGAGTGCTTAGCTTACGGCATATCGGCACCGCTGCACCCGCCCAGGGCACCACCATTCGGCATATGGATACGCGAATAGTCTCGGCATCGTTGTCACTGGCTGGGTTACCGGCTATACGAGCCTGTGGAGTGTTGTGCCGCCGCCAACTAGCGCTGAATCTGAAAATCCTCTAACTGCTATTTCTCGTTCACACATCGCGCCACGCTCGAGTGCTCAGGTTCGCCTTCAGCGCAATTCTGAGCCATAGAGACGAACAAAAGCCCGCTTGCGCGGGCTTTTGGCGGCCACCAATGAGACATTGGGGTGGCCTCGTAGGCTAGGCCTGCTTCCATTATGCCATCGCGAAGCAGGGCTTCATCTATCTCGCAGACGGGGGCAGATTCCAACTGCCGCCGATAGCCTGAAGATGGGCCGCACTGCCAAGGCAGCCAATTGCCTGGCGGTCACGGCAAAGCGTCGGTGGACGCGAGCAGAACGCTTATGATTGACTACTAGCCACGCATTGCTGCCACGATATCAGCGGATTGCCAAATGCACGTGCGTCATTCATGCGCAACGTATAGGTGATGCGACGAAAGCTGGCCTGCCCTGCCCTACGCGTTGACCCGTCGCCGTCCTATTAGCTTGCCGTTGCCGGTGACACCGTGACGTTTGTGAGCGCTTTCGCATTTGGCTGATGAACGACGAAGCCGGTTCTGCAATAGAGCGCTCCGATCGCGGGCGGCTCTATCGCGCCGCCCTCCCCGGCCAATGCAATTCCCGTTTCTAAGCCATGCTCCAGCACGTTGAGAAATTCAGCCTTGTCTTCCCTGGGAATCTCTCGTGTAGCGGGATACGGCGAGGTATAAGCAAACAACATGTCCGCTACTTGCCGCAACCATCGGGCAAAGCCCTCGCGCATTCCTGTGACGTTATCCTTTCTGCGAAACAAGCCATTGGCGATAAATTTCACGAACTCTACAACTGCGCCGTACTGCATGGACACGTTTGGCATTCCTTGAATCAGGTCGCGCGCTAGGCCGATCGCGTACCGGCGATTGAGCGCGGTTGCGAGGTGGGTGGCAACAAATTCAAGCGTCCGCGCCGCCATCTGCGGCTGCTGGAGTCCCCAAAAGACGTCATCTGCATGAAGGGCGAAAACGGTGCGATTGTGCAGCGCCGAGTTGAGGGCGAACTCTGCGTGATCACCACGTGAGATCTTGCCGTCCTGCAAGCCCTTCATCGCCACGAGATAGGGGAACACACCCTTGATACCAAACACTCCATAGACCCAGTTCCTAAGGCGTTCATCCACCGAGAACAAGGCTGCCCCCTTTTCGAGGCACAACGCGAGCGCGTCATAGGTATCTGTATCGAGAAGATCCTTTAGAAGGATGAGTTCGTGAGGCATTTGCTCCGGCCCATACACCGGGCAAACTTCGCAGTGTTCGTCCATTAGCCTCAATGCTTCGGTATATTGGCTTGCCTTCCACTTGCGAGCCTCTTCCGTGATAGGCAAGAATGCGAACTGCCCATCTATATCGGCCGCATGTCCCTCTGCGCGAGAATCCAACGCCTCGACTTCCGCTTGTTTGAATCGATCGTAGGTCCCCCGGCAAACATACACCCGTGGCAACACTGAGAGAAGATCACCCTGTCCAAAGCGGACAAGTTCAGCCAGCGTGAGCGCGTCCATCACAACGGGGAACGATTGGTCGAGCAACAATGCACTTGCGGCCTCAAGCTCTGGCGCTGTGGTGACACCACTTGCGAGCGGAGGGTTGCGCTGGTCCCAACTGAAGACCATTTGCATGCCGTCGGCGCCGAGCATTTGCGCACACAAGCCAAGCGGAAGCTTGCTCTCGGCGTATTGCTCCATTACCGATTTGCTACGTTGCGTTTGCGCCTTGAGTCGGTCATGGATGGGCGAGACATCCAGGTTCCCATCCTCTTTCTCGGTCAGGCTGAAGAGCTGCAGACCAGGCGCGGGTTCTAGCGATTTCGACAAGAGTTCGTGCGCGTACTCGCCCAGTCCTTGATGAGCATCACTGATCTCACGAATCGTGAAATTGCGAACATCGAACGTTCCCTCGATGTCAACGGTGTCGCCGCATGCCAGTCCTAGCATCGTTTTCGCCAGCGGGCTGTCCGCAGCAAGGAATCTCGCAGATTTCGGCAGATCCGTCATGCCTGCAGGATCGATCACGATTTTTACGATGCTCCTGTCCGCGCCCTCAAGCGTCACCATGGAGCCAGGCCTCACCTCCGGAAAGTGTGTTCTACCGTGTCTGGCTCGGTGACCGATCAAAACTCCCATTAGATAGGAGGAGGCGGCACTGACGTCGTCCATGTTCGAGCGGAACATGCGATAAAGCCGCGCGTACCCGACCTCTGGCTTGCCATACTGCAACTCTGCCGCCGCCAAGTGCGCGATCTGCTTCAGGGTCCCCGTAAGACGCTCGGGCGCCTCGCTGAAGGCGTTTCGGATTTGTGCGGGTGGTCTGGTATGAAGAACAACTTGGTACCAAAAGACCCATGCTTCCGCCCGCTCTGGATGGGCCTCGCGATGCAGTCTCGCAAGCAGTTCGAGCTGGCTCCAGTCATTGGCTTCTTGTGCGACGCCCATCGCTAGGCGGCGGAAGGCGTCATCTGAAAGCCATTCGGGTGGCACTTTTTCCAGGAGGTCTTTTGACTTTCGCCGGTACCCACCAAACAATAGGGCACGCAGTCGTCGCGTCTGAATTGGTAGGCTGCGGCCGCTGGGGTCCACCGACTCCAAGAGGCCGACGGCGTCGGAGAACTGATCGGCGCGAATCAAAATATCCGCGACGATCAGACGCTCGCGCGAACTCGAATGGGTGGAGACTCGCTTCTTTATGACCTCGACAAACCGGAGCGCTTCGCTGTCACGGCCGGCATTGAGCATCAGCCCCGCAAAGGCGCTGAGTGTAATCAGATCAAGGCCATCAGCGGGCGTCTCACTGACTTCCTTGACCACCTTTTCGGATTGGCCGGAGTTGCACGCGCACACCATTTCAAGCAGCTTGACAACCGGTTTCTCGTCCGGCGCATGCTCGCGCAATGCGTGAGTGATGCGAGCAAATGCCTCGGACTCGCCTCGGTTTGCGGCCGTTTCGGCCGCAAGGAGCAATCCGTCTTCGTCCAGCGCATTGAGGTGGGCTATGGAAAATTTAACAAGATCCTCGTGCCGGCGGAGGAAGAGCAAGGATCCGATGTGTAGGGCGGCCACGTTATCGGCATACTCAGGAATTTCCGTTTCGATTCGCTCGCATATGGCGAGCGCCACGCCAGGCTTGCCGGTTAGCATGTGGGCAAGCGCCACGTGCGAGGCAGCTTCGGCCCTGTGCTGGCTATTTTCGATCCGCCATAGTTCTGTTGCCGCAGGCTCGAACGCGGCGATTACCTCATCGAGACCCTCACGCAAATCTTCGGCGTAGGCGTCGAAGTCCGCGGAAATCCCGTCCTTTCCTGCGACGCTAACGATGATGCCTGCGGCCCCTTTGCGGGTGAAAAGGCCTGCATCCTTTGCGCGTAAAGCTCGCCGTGCGTAGGTTACCGCCAAGTCGCTCTGTTGCCGATAAAAGGCGTAGGCCATCATTTGCAGCGCATCTGCTTCTTCTCTGAAGCGCGCCGGCAATTCGGCTTCCGTCAAGTCCTCGTTCTCGCAGATTCGAGCATTGGTAGCCGCTAGCCAAACATGGAGCGAAAGCGGGAATAGGCCTAGCAGGCGTGCCCCTTCAGCGTTGGCAAGCTTGAGGTCTCCCTGGATGATATGCGCTCGGATTTTGTTAGCGGCGATGCGCTCGTCATCCCAAAACAGGTCATAGGCACGTAGAAACCACTCAGCAGCGACCTCCTCACGATTCTGTTGCCAGTGTGCAATGCCATTCTGAAGAGTCCAGCGCGCCTTCTGATGTCTGTCGAAGCTCGCGATCTCGGTTTCGAGAGTGGCAAGCAACTCCTGCGCAGCCTGAAATTTCAGGCCGCGCAGCAGGTCGTTCACCTTGTCAAGCTGCCTCGTCACAAGCCCATTCGGTGAATCTGTCCGACCTGTAGGCAACATCTGCAATAGTGCCGCCTTGAATGTTGCTTCCATCGTCGCAGGCATGGCAGCGATCTGCGCCCCAGTCCTTTCTCCCTGCTCACGTAGCACCGCAATGGCACCGCCCGCGCTGTTTGGGGAGTATTTCGGATGCAATGCGTCGTATCGTTGGATGTGGTTGCATATCTCGGTCCACGATTCCACTTCGACCAAGAATTGGCCATTGGCCTGCCGAAGGTCGCTGACTTCCTGTGCGTGCTTGACGAGCGCCGTGTCGCTTGCAGCTGTCGTGGCAATTATGAGACGGACAATCTTCCAACCCGCCGCGTCGGCCGCGGCAACCTCATCATCAATTGTCTTGGTGGTCACCCCGCCATCGACATACCGCTTGCACTGGATGCCAATTCGACCGGCTCTTGATGTAACGAAAATGTCTACACCGCCCTGCTTCTGCCCTGATCTGCCGTTCCTCTTTGGAGTCGGATCGTCGAACACGACACCGTAGACATCCGTGCACATGTTTTCGAAGCTGTCAGCATTCGTTGGCTTTGAGATCTCGATCTCGAACGCGCGCATTCTGTAGGCCTTTCTAGTTCTGTGTCGACGGATGACCCTTGCAACCATTCCGCGGTCATTGCTTCCCCGCATTCTGCCAACAGGTCCCAGCGACTCCCCTTCCCTTCGCCGCTTGTTCAGACTGGAGCATCATCTTCGACGTGTTCACACGATGAAGTATTGTCCAATGACTGCCACAGGTCTTGCAGCGTAGGGTTGGCGTTGGCAATCGCCCGGTAGCACCTGATTTCCAATTGAGCAGTCCAGGTGTCGTGGCCCGCCTGGACGAGGCGTCCCGCTGCGATCTCCTCCGCAACCGCGCTTACCGGTAACCACGCAACGCCGTATCGCTCGACCACCATCTTCATCAGCAACATCGCCATGTCCGCCTCGTAGCAGCTACGCAGATGGTACGGTGCGTCGGCGCTGTTCAAGATCATATCGACAACGCGTCCCATGAATGTCGTGGCCGTGTACGCGAGGTACGGGAGCGGAGCGTCGGTCGTGCCCGGCAGCGAAAAGATCGGTTTGCCGCGGTCGTCTGGCGCAGATACAGGGATGAAATCCTCATGGCCTAACGTGATGCCGGCGAACTTGTCGCGGTCGAGCAGGATCGGCACGAGTGGATGGTGATAGCCGATCATCAAGTCGCAACTGCCTTCAGCCAATGCGACGACGGCATCGTGAACGTTCGCTGCGACGACTCGCGCATTGAAATCACCGGTTTGTTGGTGGAACTGCTTCAACCACCTTGGCAAGAACGTCAACGAGAGCGTATGGCCGGCGGCGATCTGGATGGAACGGCCTGGCATCTTTGCCTCCTGGCGCAGTTCCGAACGCAGTTCCGTAATGGCACCGACGGATTCTTTGCTTTGCTCGCAGAACCTGCGGCCAGCAGGCGTCAATTCGACCGGGTAGGTGCCTCGGTCTACCAATTCGACGCCAACCCAATCTTCCAGCGACTTTACGCGTCGAGAAAGTGCTGATTGCGTAACAAATCGGAGCTCTGAGGCCCGGGAGAAGCTGTGCGTCTGTTCGATCGCCAAAAGATCTTCGATCCACTTCAGTTGCATTTGGCACCTCTTTGCCGCTGAGGGTCACACGTACCCAAGTGGGCAGCCGAACGCCCACGTAAACCCCATGTATGGACCGAAAACGCAAGAAATAAGCGAATCCTGATCATCAAAGTACAGCATAAAGTGCGCTATGTGGCGCTCCAAGCAAAACTATTCTGGTATGGAATAGTTTCAATTTACATCCTCATAAAGTGGATTCCATTGCGCTCCTAGAATCCGGTTGGCAAACAAGGCGCACTGATGAGGAATGCGATGGCTATTCAACAAGATTTCAAGGGAACGCGGCGCGAGCATGACTTGCTTGGCTACCGCGAGGTGCCGGCAGACGCGTACTACGGCATTCATACGCTGAGGGCACTGGAGAACTTCCCGATCACTGGCGACCCAATCTCGAAGTACCCAGAGCTGATTGTGGCCCTGGTCGATATCAAGGAGGCCGCGGCGCTTGCAAACCGCGAGTTGGAACTGCTTGATGAGCAGCGCGCCAACGCCATTGTCGAGGCCTGCAAGGCCATTCGCGCGGGCCAGCACGCCGACCAGTTTGCCGTCGATCTGATTCAGGGCGGCGCGGGCACGTCGACCACAACATGAATGCCAATGAGGTCGTGTGCAACAAGGCGCTGGAAATTCTCGGACGCCAGCGCGGTGAATACGACGCGCTGCATCCGAATGAACACGTCAACATGAGTCAATCGACCAACGACGTGTACCCAACCGCGCTTAAGATTGCCACCTGTCGGAGCGTGCTGCGATTGCTGGACCAGATGGCGCTGCTTGAGTCGTCCTTCGAACGCAAGTCCGCAGAGTTCCGCGACATGCTGAAGGTGGGTCGCACGCAACTCCAAGACGCCGTGCCCATGACGCTGGGACAGGAGTTTGGTACGTACGCCGTCATGCTGAATGAAGACCGCCAGCGATTGGGCGAAGCACTGCCACTCATCAGCGAAATGAATCTCGGCGCGACAGCGATCGGCACCGGCATCAACGCCCATCCGGACTACGCAGTGCTCGTGCGCAAGCACCTGTGCACCGTAAGCGGACTCCCGCTGCATACCGCGCCCTACCTCATTGAGGCGACACAAGACTGCGGAGCATTCGTTCAGCTCTCGGGGGTGCTCAAGCGGATAGCCGTCAAGCTCTCCAAAGTTTGCAACGACCTGCGCCTTCTCTCGAGTGGTCCACGCTCTGGGCTGGGCGAGATTAACTTGCCGCCGGTGCAGGCAGGTTCCAGCATCATGCCTGGCAAGGTAAATCCCGTGATTCCGGAAGTTGTGAATCAGGTGGCCTTTGAAGTTATCGGCAATGATATGACCATCACGATGGCCGCTGAAGCCGGGCAACTGCAGCTCAACGCCTTTGAGCCGGTCATTGCCTATTCGCTGTTCCGCAGTATCAGCCATTTGACGCAGGCTTGCGCTACGCTCGAGGAAAAGTGCGTACGCGGCATTACGGCGAACCGTGACCATATGCGAGAGATGCTGGACAGATCCATCGTGCTTGTGACCGCGCTGAACCCCTACATCGGTTACGCAAATTCGACCGAGGTCGCACGAGAGGCGCTAGAAACGGGCCGCAAGGTTGCCGACATCGTGTTGGAGCGAGGCCTGCTGTCGCAGGAAGCACTGAACGAGATTCTCCGGCCGGAAGTCTTGACGTCGCCCCGCGCGCCGATCGCATTCAATAAATAAGCACCGGGGATCGACGAGTTCCCGGTCAGACCATCTGTAGGTGGAGGACACAATGAACACGAAGCGACTGACCACACATATCGTGGTTGCAATGGTGGCCGGCATAGCCGTTGGCTGGCTGTGCCACAGCCTGGCCAAGGATGCCCAGGCCGCAAAGGAAATCGCCGGCTATTTCGGCATCGTGACCGACATTTTCCTGCGCATGATCAAGATGATCATTGCCCCCCTGGTGTTCGCCACCTTGGTTGGTGGGCTGGCCAGCATGGCTGACGGTGGCGCCGTCGGCCGAATTGGCCTGAAGGCCATGGTCTGGTTCGTTTCCGCCTCGGCGATCTCCCTCGCGCTTGGCATACTGCTGGTCAACCTGTTCCAGCCAGGTGCCCATTTGAATCTCACCATCCCCGAAGCCAGCGCGGCAGCGACCAACCTCAGGGTTGGAGACTTCAGCCTGAAGGGCTTTATCACACATGTGTTCCCGAAGAGTATCTTCGAAGCCATGGCCAACAACGAGATTCTGCAGATTCTCGTGTTCTCACTCTTCTTCGGCGCGGCGTTGGCGTTTGTAAAGGGCAGCGGCAATTCCACCCTCGTCAACGCAATTGAAGAACTGACGAAGGTCATGTTTCGCATTACGGACTATGTGATGCGCTTCGCGCCGGTCGGCGTCTTCGCCGCGATGGCGGCTTCCATCACGGTGGAAGGCGTCGGTGTTCTGGCCAGCTACGGCAAGCTGATCGGCGAGTTCTACCTCGGGCTCGCGATCCTCTGGGCGATGCTGTTCGGTGTGGGTTTCCTGTTCCTCGGCCGTAGGACCTGGCAACTCGGGAAGCTGATTCGTGAACCCATTCTGCTCGCATTCTCGACCGCCAGCAGCGAATCGGCCTACCCGAAGACCATCACGGCCCTGGAACGCTTTGGCGTCTCCAAGCGCGTGTCGAGCTTCGTCCTGCCGCTGGGATACTCGTTCAACCTCGATGGGTCGATGATGTACCAGGCTTTCGCCGTCATGTTCATTGCCCAGGCGTACAACATCGAACTGTCCTTGACCCAGCAACTGACCATCCTCCTGGTGCTCATGGTCACGAGCAAGGGCATGGCTGGCGTTGCACGGGCATCGCTGGTGGTGGTCGCTGCCACGCTGCCCATGTTTCATCTGCCGGAGGCTGGCCTCCTGCTCATCATTGGCATCGACCAGTTCTTCGACATGGGTCGGACCGCGACCAACGTCGTTGGCAACAGTGTCGCCACCGCTGTCGTGGCAAAACTTGAGAACGAGACGTCACCTGGAACGGTCGGTGATGACGCAGATGTCGCGCCGGCAGGGGCGATCGCCGCACAGGTCAGCCGCCACGCATCCATGAACTAAGCTTGAATCTCTCTGCACGAAATCAGCCTCGAAACCGGATCACCTAGACGCAATGCAAGACCTTACCTTTGGAATGATCGGCGGCCTCGGGACGCTTGCCGGGGCTGATCTTTTCCTCAAGCTTGTGAAAAGCCGTGCAGTCATGGCCGACCAGGGCCGATATCACTTCCTGTTCGAGCAGCATCCCTTTCGAGATGTCGCGGAGCCGCTCACCCGCGACGCAAACATGACGAGCCGTAAGCTCTACGTGTTCAAGACCTGCCAGTCATTCGAGAGCAGGAAGGTTGATGCGGTGCTTATGCCCTGTTTCGCATCTCACACCTTCCGTGATGAACTCCAGTCGGAGTTGTCCATTCGCATTGTCAACATGATGGATGCACTGGGCCAGGCGTTGCGCGACGCATTGCCGGAGGGTGGGCGTATTGGTGTCCTGGCATCAGACTACGTTCGCGTTGCCGCATTGTTCGATACACACTTCAGACAACGCTATGAGATAGTCTATCCGACCACCACGACACAGGCCGTGCTGATGGAGGCGGTGTACGGCGCCGACGGCATCAAAGCCGGCAATACCGAGGGGCTCTCCTTGGAGCACGTCCATCAATCGTGCTTGGAGTTGCTTGACGCCGGGGCCTCCTTGATTGTCCCAGGCATGACCGAACTGTCACTGGTCGCCACCGCCCTGCAACGTCGTGGTATCCCCATTGTCGACGTGAACCAGATCTACGCTGACTATGCGACGTCGCTGGCGGACGGACAATTCAATCCGGCGTTCAAGCTCGGCATCGTCGGCGGCGTGGGCCCGGCTGCAACGGTGGACTTTATGGGAAAGATCGTGAGCAACACCGTTGCGTCCAAGGACCAGGATCACATTAAGATGGTCGTGGAGCAGAATCCGCAAATCCCGGATCGCACGGCAAATCTGCTGCGCCACGAAGCGGACCCGACAGTTGCACTCTACGCAACCTGCAAACGTCTGGAATCTGAGGGGGCAAACGCCATTGCGATCCCCTGCAATACCGCCCATGCGTATGTTGAGCGGATTCAGCCGCATCTCTCGATTCCGATCGTCAACATGCTGACGGAAACCATCGGACACATCGTCGGCAAGTATGGAAAGGGAACGAAAGTTGGACTTCTTGCGACGTCGGGCACGGTGGAGAGTCGGGTATATCACGATGCTGCCGCAGGGCAGCTAGAACTGATCACACCGCCGCCCGACTTCCAGGCGATGGTGATGGAGGCAATCTATGGCCCGACAGGCGTGAAGGCTGGCTACACGCAGGGGCACTGTGCAGCGTCGCTTCGGGCAGCCATCGAGCACCTCCAAAATAAGGGTGCGCAAGTCCAGATCCTCGGCTGCACCGAACTCCCGCTCGTTTTCTCGCAGACCGACAGCTTCCCGGTCGGAAGCGCGAGCGTCGCACTAGTGGACCCAACTGATGTCCTTGCAAAACGGTGCGTCCAGCTAGCGTCCTCCGCCCAGGCGTAGTCACCTACACAATGCTCTCCTCGAGGCGGCCTCACGCCTCGGCCCACGCACGACAGTTCATTGATGCCTTTTTTGCGCTTCACTCGTTTTCTTGCCGCCTCGGCATTTGCTTTCGGCGCCCTCCCCCTCCCCGCAACGGCCGCGCAGGCTCCACAGATTGCAGCACGCTCTTACATTTTGCTCGACAGCGGCTCGCATCGCGTCATGCTCGAGAAGAATGCTGACGAGCGTCTACAGCCCGCGTCGCTAACTAAAATGATGACAGCCTACGTCGTGCTTGACGCCCTGAAGGCGAGCACGATCAAGTGGGAACAGTTGGTGCGTGTGGAGGCCAGCGACCTTGCTCATGTGGGCGGCGACGAGGCAACCATGCGCCTCCAGGCCGGCCAGATCATCAGCATTCAGGACCTACTGACGGGTCTCATTGTTGTCTCAGCAAACGATGCGGCAATGGTCCTGGCCCGTACGGTCGCCGGGTCGGAGGACGCATTTCTAGGGAAAATGAACGATTACGCCAATCGTCTAGGGCTGAGTGCCAGTCACTTCGCCACCCCTTCCGGCATTACCACGCCAAACCACTACTCGACTGCCCGAGACATTGCCCACCTGTCGGTGCGCTTGACGGAGGATTTTCCGGTCTACCTGGCCTTCTCCGCTCAGCGGGATTTCAGCTATGGCAGCTTCACCAGACACAACAAGAATCGGCTGCTGGACGATCCAACTATCGATGGCCTGAAGACGGGCCATACTGCCAAGGCAGGCTATTGCCTGGCGGTCACGGCAAAGCGCTCGGTGGCCAAGGGCAAAGCGATGCGACGTGTTTTCGCTGTGGTTCTCGGCGCACCCTCCAACGATGGGCGCTTCGTCGCGGGCAGGCAACTGATCGATTACGGCTTTCATTGAGCCCGCTGCGGCTCTGAGCCGCTCGTCGCTGGGGATGGTCAACGGCAAGCAGCGGTATAGCCCTCTGACTGCATGTTGTGCCGGCGTATGGGGGCGCGCAATGCGAAGCACGAGAACTCCAGGTCGCCGTTGACGGGAGTTTGTGTAATTCCTGGCACGTTAAGACTCTCCCTCACTAGCGGGTTGACGATGCTCACCCCTGCGCTTGGCGAGCGTGATGCGAACCGGTGCCGGGGCAAACGCAGTCTCATGCCGGATGCGCTAACTCCCCTTTGCCCTGCGCCCGCGCGACGTCGGCTTCGCCGGCACACTTCTCCCATACTCATTCCACCACGCTGTCAGCGCCTCCATCGTGGCCCCCAAGCCGCGCGCCTTTGCCGTGATCTCGTACTCGACGCGCGGCGGCACCTCAGCAAACACCGTGCGCGATATTAGGCCATCCGCCTCCAATTCACGAAGCTGTGCCGTCAACATGTGCTGAGTGATCCCCGGTATGGCCTTGCGCAGTTCCCCAAAGCGATAGATCCGCTGGTTGAGCAGCCACATGATTTCCAGCTTCCACTTTCCCGACAGTAGCGCAAATGCCCGGCGCATTTCCTCGTGCATGTTGATCTCATCGCCGCCATTAGTCTTCTTTTCCATACTAACCACCAGTTTTTCATCCTACTTGCTGACTTTTAGCTTAGACGACATTCTGTTGCGTGTCGATGCAATCCCCCAGCTTTAGGAAACCTCATGACTCAAAGTTACGTGTACTGGATCAGCACGGCGCTGCTCTCCTTGCTCTATCTCGCTTCCGCGACGATGTATTTAGCCAAACGGGCTTGGGTTGTCCAGGCACTTACAGACCTTGGCTATCCCGGCTATCTCGTACCGTTTCTCACTGCGGTAAAGCTCCTGGGCGTGGCCGCCATTTTGGCGCGCGTCAGCGCGCCGCTAAGCGACCTGGCCTACGCCGGCATGTTTTATCACCTGCTGCTGTCTGGTTTGGCTCACCTTGGCGTCCGTGAACTGAGAGGTGCGCTGCCTGCGGTAGTCGGCGTTGTGCTGCTCGTTTCGTCGTTCGCAACACAGAACATCGCTCGCGAGACCCCGTCCCCCTACGCTCCATTTGCGGAGCGCCAAACATCCCTCAACTAACGGAGATCAACCATGGCTCGACTCAACGGAAAAGTCGCGATCATCACTGGTGCCGGCCGCGGCATCGGCCGCGCCACCGCAAAACTGTTTGCCGCAGAAGGCGCCAAAGTGGCCGTTCTTTCGCGCACCCTGGCCAATGTGGATGCGGTCGTTGCCGACATTCGCGCTGATGGCGGAACGGCAATCGGCGCGCTTTGCGACATCGCCAATGCCGGCGAGATTAAGGCAGCGGTGGATAAAGTCGTCGCTACCTATGGCGGGATCGACATCCTCGTCAACAATGCCTTCGACTCATCCGCGCCGTTCTCTTCCATTACCGATCTGTCGACGGAACAGTTGCAGCGCAATTTCGAGATGGGACCGATTGCGTATCTGCGGACGATGCAGGCGGCGTACCCCTACCTCAAGGCGAGCGGTGAAGGACGTGTCATCAACTTCGGCTCAATGGCTGGTGTCCTGGGCTTGGTGGGATATGGTCCGTACAACATGGCCAAAGAGGCAGTGCGCGCTCTCACCCGCACCGCTGCCCGTGAGTGGGGCCCCGACAAGATCACGGTGAATAATGTACTGCCGGTGGCCGAGACATGGGGTCCGGAAACCAACGTCCCTCCGCCGACCAACCCGCTCGGCCGCTATGGTTCGCCGGAAGACGATATTGCGCCTGTCGTCCTGTTCTTGGCGAGTAAGGATGCCCAGTTTTTGACCGGATACAGCCTTACCCCCGACGGCGGCTCGATCATCGACAGCGCTCGATAGCTCGGAGCAACTGTCCGTGGTTCGAACACGTATGCAATGCTATCAAATTTGATCGGGCCACTAGCACCTGAGGCTGTGAAGCGGCAATTGAGAGAGAGATGAAAGTTACCCTTTTCGGAGCGACCGGGAAAACCGGGCCATCCCTTGTAAACGAGGGCCTGCAGCGCGGCTTCGAACTCACCGTCTTTGCACGTTCCAGCAGTAAGTTTGAGAACGCCAATGTGCAGATTGTCCGAGGCGAGTTTACCGATATTGACTTGTTGCGAGACGCAATCCGTGGATCAGATGCGGTGCTTTCGGCGCTGGGCCCTGCCAGGCAGCCACACCCGAAAGGTATGCCAATCACTACGGCGACCCGGGCAATCATCTCAGCGATGGAACGCGAGCAGGTGAAGCGGTTCATCGCGGTCTCGACCGGGACAGCCGCTGATCCTGGCGATGATTTCGACCTCAAGATCTGGCTGCCTGCCGCAATCATCAAGTTCGCGATGCCAAGTGCTTACGAAGATATGATCGGACTTGCAAGAGCGATCCGTATCTCGTCGCTTGATTGGACAATGGTTCGAGCGGCTGTATTGAAGAATCGCCACGCCGCGGAGCAACTCAACGTCGGCTTGTATGGTCACGCCAAGCATTCGCTGACGGTCGCCCGTGAAGACTTGGCCAAATTCATGTTTGATCAAATTGCGAACCACGATTTCGTTCGCCGGGCTCCCGGAATCAGCACCCGACAATGACTTCGGGGAGGAGACCGCTAAGCGCTTAACTGCCCGGCCCAGTGTTCATGAACGCTGATTTTCCGTCCTGCTTACAAAGCGGTAAAACACATCGATTTCCGGGACTGTTGGGAGTTGCACCGCCTTTCAGTCACGAACTGGACTCTCGGCGCATGAATGATGAGCGACCAAGAGTGTCGTACGGGACGGCGGCATTTGACGTCGGTGAAGGGCGCCTCCTACGGCCGTTCTCGTCAGTCCACAGCGCTGCCTCGAACTCTAATGGATGGCCTCGGCACGCAGCAGCTTCCACGTGCCAATTTGGTGGTCGAATACGGCCCCATCGGGAGCCACCGCAGATCGCACATCCCAAAATTGATACCGGTCTGCCTTCCCGCCGATGGCGATAGTTTGTCCGCGGGCAATGCTCGCGCCCTTCACCAACAAATGCCGGGTAATGATTCCGACAACATTCGCACAGTTTGGGATTTCGGCCGGGGCACTGACTTCCTTCATCCCAAAATTATGCATACCGCAACTATAGGCACCGCTGCCGGCCCCATCGACCGTCACGACAAACGCCCGAAGAATCCCATCGACGCCCTCGCTCGCGAAGTCCAGCCATTTTTGCGGCGTATGGGCAATGCCGACGTGCTCGACGAGCACACCCAGCGCCCCAGCTTGAACCACAGCGCTTGCCGCAGCCATCAGATGCATCATCCGATGCAAACTGCCCCCCGCGCCCTTGATAATGACGCACGACGCGTGCTGCCTCACTGCACGCATCTCGCTGGTGTCGTGCCAGTGCAGACCAAAACACCAAAAATCCAGCACGGTATTCCTACGACGTCCTTTCCGAAACTCGATGAGGACGCTCTCCCCCGTGTGCAAATCCGTGAGCATGCCGTCAACAAGACGATACTTTGGCGCTTGAGAACTTAGCGCGGATAGAAATTCGGCACGGGAGACCCACGCGCCCGGAAGGGAAAGAACAACGAGAGAGTTTTGCATCGGACGGCTACATGAAAGTTGTCGAAGCGGCGGCGGAGCGATGCTCGTCACATACCAACTTCGATTTGATCTAATCGACAAAGCAAGGCGTCGGTTAGCCAGGACAGGAAAGCGCACCATCCGCCGTGTGAGAGACCCTGGCCGTCAGGCGTATCGATCAGCCACCCCGACGACTGGCCCGGCGCGCAATCGAGTTGCCACCGTAGCCATCGACGGAGAGGCACCGTGAACTCCGACGGCACGTCGTCAAGGCGGATGTATTCTTCGGGTTCAGATTTGATGGTTTGCAGTCCGCCCGGCAACCAATTCGCCAATGCGCAGTGTCGTTGCGCTGGTGTCGACGTTCGTTCCTCCCTCGGAGGATCTTCGTAACCTACGGTCACCGCCGTCACGCAATCTTCGCAACTGAGCGCACCATCATTCTTTGCGCGTTGGATGTTGCGCAGAATCTCCTGCGTGCGAAGAAACTGGCGCTCGGAAATCTCCCGGGTCGCCCGGAGCCGGCGATTCGCCCGGTACAACGTTTCCAGCGGGTAGCGTTGGGCGAGTTGGACCACATCAAACAGGGTCGGACGCGCGAGGATGATAGGGATTTCCGCCGGGGTGCCGCGCAGTTTGGGGTTGGACCATAGGTGTGCACCCGCGCGAAACGCCAGGTCTCGGAATACAAATTTTTCAGCCATGGTACCCCTCCCAGCAACTCGAAACCGTCTTAGATCGACTCGCGCGATAGCACGGTGCCCTGCGGCACGTCCTCCGAACGATGCATCGTGCGCTTAACCGGTGCCACGACGCTAAGCGCCATGCCGACCAATTGCATTGGGCGAACGAGGTCCCGTTCCACATTGTCTAGCGATGCGATGGTCCGGAACGTTGTGCGCGGCCCCGGGCCCCGCGCATCGAACTCGTCCATGACGATTCGGTAGGCACCGGTCACCAGCGAATCGCCCGCGATGTTCTCGATCTCAAGCTGCCCAAGTGTTCGGCGGCAGTCTTCCTGTCCGTCTGGAATGAGTTCCACGGTCACGCGTAGCATGGTGTTCACTTCCCGCTGAGCGTGCTTGCGGCCATCCCCTGCAGTCGCTGGGTCAGGTCGCACCGTGTCGACGCGCTCGCAAGCCCCAGCGCCCCATCCGTCTCGACCAAGTGGTCGCGCAGCGCGACGGGCCAGCCCTCGCTGTCGTCGTCGATGGCCAGCCAATGTTCGGCCCGCAGCCCAGATCGCGCAACGTATCGCGCGATCTGGGCATACCGCGTGAGTTCGCTGAACCAGCTCGCGTCGATGCGGTGCGCACCCTCATGGTGTCGCGCCATGGCCGAATGCCAAGTAGCGCCGATCACGCGCGCCTGCAACGCAGCGGGCAGATAGGCTTGGGTTCGGCTGAAGCTCTTGAGCACGCGCACCCACGACGTGGAGAGAACAATCTGGACCTGGGGATAGGGGGCGAGAGCTTCCACGAGAATCGGCGCCCACATGAACAGCGAGCCTGCCGCACGCAATTGAGGCCGGCCATTGACCAGATAGGCCGCATCGGGGTGCAGAACACCGTCGTAGTCCAGAAACAAAATCATCGTGCATCGTGTCGTTGCGCTGACGCAGGGCAATGCGTAGCCGCTCGTGCCTGCCGCCCCAGATCCGCCGTTCGGCGGCAGGCCCTCTCGGTGCTATGCGCGCGGGGCGGCGATCGGTGTGCGCAGCAGTGTGACGCCGCGCGAAGCCCTTGGTTAAGGGCCGCTGCAAAGGCGGCATTGTGTCTCAACGACTACAGAATGAGAAGACCTTGACGCAAGAATATGTTCGGAAAGCCTTGTCTTTCATGGAAACGGCGAGCTTATATAGCAGGAAAATATTGTGACTCAACGACCACTGACAGATAAGGGAACGGTCCGCAATATGGACGCATGTCCCGTGTCCATCAGCCCTCCGCTCGTGAATTGCTCGCCCTGAATATTCGGCGACTGCGCGCGGCCTATGCATGGACGCAGGAAGATCTGGCCTGGCAAGCGGACATGGACCGTTCGTTTCTGGCACACGTCGAAAGGGCGGCCCGCAATTTGTCGATCGACGTCATTGAACGGCTGGCGCTCGCCCTGGAAGTCCCGGTCGCGGAACTGTTTCGCGTGCCAGACGTGACGCCCCCGCGCAAGCGCGCCCCGCGTCATTGAGCCAGGGGCGTTTGGCGCAGATTCCTCAGTCGATCTGAAAGAATTCCGGCTGCTGTCCGGCGTTGATGGCCCGCTGAAACCAGTCGGGACGCTCCCCTCGCCCATCCCAGGTTTGCCCCTCGGCATTTTGCGGTAGCGTGGCCGTGCCGCTGTGGGCGCGAAACAGCCGGCCGCCAATAAATCGGCCAGTGTCAGGCCCGATTGCGCCATCTTGATACGCACCCAGCGAATGGCGTCGGCGCGGGCAATCTCATGGGGCGCGTGCATGGGCGGTGGCTCGAAGCGGTTAGGCGGCGGCCTTGCGCCGTGCCCCGGATCGCACCTTGGCGCCGTCGCGCCAATTGCCCAGCAACTCGCGCGACAGGTCCCGTTCAGTCTCGGCACGCTCGGCCCGCCGGGTCATTTCTGCCAAGGCCTCCTGGGCGGCACCCAGTTGTTGCTGTCCGCTCTCCTGCGCGTCCTGCAGCGCCGCGCAACGTACCTGCGCCGCCTGCGCCTGGGCTTGCCAACTACCCAGCGCTTCGGCCGCGGCCACCGCTTCCTGCCGCTGCATGTCGCGCAAGCGATCCACCTCCACCCGCGCCGCATCGAGTCCCCGGTCACTCTGGCGCCGCGCCGTGCGTTCCTGGTCCAATTCCAGTTGGGCACGCCGCACGGCAGCGTCCCCGCGCGCCTCCATCGCTTCGAGTTGCTCGCGCATGCGCTCCAGCTCCGCCAGGAAATCACTGCGCGCGGCGCCCGCCTGCTCGCGCGCCGCCAGCAGTTCGCTCTGCAAGGCCTCCCGGTGCGTCGATGCGGCTGCTTCGGCGCCGCGCGCCTGCGCCACCTGCTCCTGCAACTGGCGGCATTCAGCCCGCAACGCCTCGCGCTCGCGCTCGAGCGCGGTGAGCGCGGCTTGAGCGTCGGCGAAAGCCATCTGCGCGGCATCCCGCTCGGCCGCGACGACTTGCTCCTGCGCCTCTATGTCTTGGCGCGTCGCGGCGAGTTCGGCCAAGACGGCTTCGCCGGCGGCGCGCCAGATGGTCTGGACGGCGTCGGCAGCCACCTGCTTCAGGCTGTCGGGGAGATCGGGATGGTCAATCGTGACCCGCGAACGGGCGCGCAGGTCTTGCCAGAACTGCTGCAGCGCCTGGGCCGGCGTGCCCATGCTGCCCTTGCGCACCAGTTGATAGAGCTTGTTGGTGGTGGGCGTGATGCCGTAGCGAAAGAACAGCAGCCCGCACACCTCGCGGTAGAGCGTGCGCGTGTCGGCGTGAAGGTGCCGCAACTGCTCGACCTCGGCTTCGAGGCGAAGGGGATCTACAGCGTCTGGCGTCATGGTCGAGCACCTTTTTGGACATTCAGAGTTAAATATTACTACGTAATACGTAGTGGATAACAAGATTCGTGTAAAAGTTTAGACATAAGTACGCTTATGTCTATAATATTGGCTCGAATCGCCTCCCCACGCTGCCCCTGTCGGTATGCATAAATTTGTGCCCTCTTTTTGCAGAATTTTGTTCCCGACCCCCATGGGCACGCCTGGCTGGCGCGCTGGAGCGCACGCACCGGCGGCAGGCGCGGCGTGACTCGGCTAGCTTGCGTGGCACGCCTGACGGCGAACGTCATCGCTTTGCGCAGCTGAATCCCGTCCATCGGATCGCCCCGCGCCGTCGGCGGGGTGAAGGCTGACGACGGACCGATGCGTTGGGGGAAGGTACAAAATTGCTTCAAGTGTCGGCTGGGGGAACAATTTCTTGCAGCGTTTCTCGACGCAATATTGTTACCATCGCCCTGCAATCGGCTTGCTGGCGTGCGACCAGCGGGAACAAATTTGTGCAAACCGACGCTTAGGCCGATACACCATGGAACTGCTCCCGATTAAACCTTTGGATGGCCTGGCCGCCCCGCTTCCCACCCCGCTGGAGCGCCTGCGCCTGACCCCGGCGCTGTCCGGCGCGGCCGGCAGCAACCGCGCGCCCGCCAGCGCCACGCGGATCGCCGCGGCCGACGACCTGGCCGCCGTCACCGCCTGGCTCGCGCGCTATGCCGACAGCACCGCGACGCTCACCACTTATCGCCGCGAGGTGGAGCGGCTGATCCTGTGGACCGTGCTCCAGGTGGGCAAGCCCTTGTCCTCGCTGACGCACGAAGACCTGCTCGCCTACGAGCGCTTCCTCGCCGATCCGCAACCCGCCGCGCGCTGGGTGCTGGCCGGCAGCAAGAAGCTTGCACGCGGCCACCCCGACTGGCGCCCGTTTGCCGGGCCGCTGTCGCCGTCCAGCGTGCGCCACGCGATGGTGATCCTGAACGCGCTGTTCGCCTGGCTGACCGAGGCGGGCTACCTGGCCGGCAACCCGCTTGCCCTCGCCCGCCGCCGGCGCGCCCCCACCCGAGCGCGCATCACCCGCTATCTGAGCCACGACCTGTGGGAAACGGTCAAAGACACCGTCGCGGCCATGCCGACCGAGACCGCGCGGGAACGCCGGCACGCCGCGCGCTGCCGGTGGGTGCTGACCGTGCTCTATCTGGGCGGCCTGCGCGCCTCCGAGCTGACGGCGACCCCCATGGGCGCGTTCTTCTGCCGGCGCGATGGCCAGGGCATCGAGCGCTGGTGGCTCGAGGTGACCGGCAAAGGCAACAAGACCCGGCTGGTGCCGGCGACCGACGAACTGATTGCCGAACTCGCGCGCTACCGTCGCGCCCACGACCTGCCGCCTACCCCGCAGTTCGGGGAGACGCGGCCACTGGTGCTGCCGGTGATTGGCAGAGAGGGTGGCGAGAAACCCCTGTCACGCGGCGCGCTGCACCTGATCCTGAAAGAGGTGTTTGGCATGGCCGCGGAGCGCCTGCGGGCGCGCGGGCCCGAGTGGGGGGCGCAGGCCGCGGTGCTGGCCAGCGCCTCGGCCCACTGGCTGCGCCACACCGCCGGCTCGCATATGACCGACCAGCAGGTCGACCTGCGTTATGTGCGCGACAACTTTGGGCACAGCTCGCTGTCGACGACGAGCGGCTATCTGCACAGCGAAGAGGATGCGCGGCACGAGGCCACGCAGGAGCGGCACCGCATCGGATGGATCAGGAAAGCATAAGGCGCGTCAGCACACCAAGCGAAGTGCATTTCCGCACCGATCTGGGATCGCATCAGAGATTGATGCCCAGCCTGATCGCAGGCCTCTACTACTCTTCCAGCCAGGCGTGCTGTCGCCTGGCCGCGTCCTCGCCGATCTTGGCCGTATGGGCCGCTGCCTGTTCAAGCCAAGGCGCATGCGCCCTGGGAACGACCAGCATCGCCAAACCCAGTCCGTCCAACGCACGCAGGGCGTGCTCGAGATTGACGCCCTTGCCGTTCTCGAGCTTGGACAGCATGCCGACCGAGACCCCGCAATGTCTTGCCGCCTGGTCAATGGGCATCCTTTTCCCTGCCCGCGTTGCTCGAATGCGGTCGCCCAGTTGGTGAATGGTGCGAATCGTCGCACGCGACGGTGGCTTCGGATCAGGTAGTGGTCGTGGCATGGAGGTCGTTCTTGCAAAAGGAACACCAGCGTGGAGAGCGGTTTTCTGTGTTGTTTCACTATCGTGAAATTATACTCTCACAATGGCGGCCGGATGCCGGCAAAGATCTGCGCCTGCTAATAAGCACTTCGCAGAGGGTGGCAATTGCAGACACGGCATCGAAAGACCCCAGAAGAGACCGAACACTACGGTCCTGGACGCAACCTCCGTAGTCTCTACTGGGGCCAGGCCCCAACACCTTGACTGCTCTCGGGAGAGCTAGCGTTCTCTTCGCTGCGTCGGACCCGTCGCGATGAAAGGATGCTTAGAAAGCGGTGAAGCCCGTCAACGCGGATATCTCGCGCGTTGTCCGCAAGACCGGTATCAGGACAGGTGGAGGTTGATCGGTGCGAGTTTAACTTGATAGGACTGGGTGAACGATGACCTCATGTCCACGCGTCGCGGGCGCTCAAAGTGAGCGCTCATCTCATGGAAGAGCGCGCATCATGTTTGTTGAGGAAGCACAACAGCGCTAGGCCGGTGAATGCCGCTGCTGCTTCGATTCCAAGCAACATTCGAACGAGATCATTTGGCCACCCGTCAGCGGAAATGCTGACCAGCCGCCCGAGCACCAGGCCGCTGGTGAACACGACGTTGATCCACATCGAGGGCTTTCGCCACGCCTTCGAGAGTAGACCCAGGGCCAGCAACAGACTGATACCGAGATGCATGCCACCGTAGTTGGCACGGATCTCATTGAAGGCATTCACCGAATGGGGTTGCATATCGAGGCCCGCCATTGCCGTAGCGGGGTCGTGAAACGTATGCAAGCCAATTAGCAGGAAAGCCAGTGCCGAAACGGCCAGGTATATTTGAGAGAGGCGATGCATGAGTTGGCTCTCAGGTAGCGGACGTTGACGGAGTGGGTGTCGACTCACTGCCGGTCGGCTCGTTCCTGTCCACCGTCCATGTGTGGATGGGTTCATGACCACGGCGCACCCATTCCGGCGGCCGCCACAGGTGTTGCAGTCGCTGCCACACGGGCCCCGGTGACATCACGTCACGCCACATGTCGACAAACTCGTGGAGATTCAGCACCAGGATATTGTAGGACTTAATCTGTTGGGTGATGCCGTATTGCACCGTCTCCCGTTCTTCTTCGAAAGTGCCAAACATGCGATCGAAAATGATCAACATGCCACCGTAGTTCTTGTCGATATATTGGTCGTTTCGGCCATGATGGGCACGGTGATGGGACGGTGTATTGAAGATGTACTCAATCCAGCCAGGAAGGCGGCGGATCAGTTCGGTATGAATGAAATACTGATAGGACAGATTCACGGCCAGGATGAGTGCGACTGCGGCCGGCGGCACACCGAGGAGCACGGGAGGAAGGAAAAAGATGAAACTCCCAGCGACCACATTGAGCATCGATTGTCGTGCCGCCGTAGTGAAGTTCATGTTCTCGCCGGTATGATGAACGACGTGCGCCGCCCAAAACCAGCGGATTCGATGGCTGGCGCGATGAAACCAGTAGTAGCAGAACTCGACCGACAGAATGATTGGGAGAATGGTCCAACCGTCCACCGGGATATCAAACAAACGTTTTGAATATACCCACGCATAGATGGATCCTGTCACAAGAGCCACTCCCAGGGGCTCCATGATCTGGTAAGTGGTGCCCAATGCGATGTTCGCCCACACCTCTTTCCAGTTCAGTGTCGATTCGGCTCTACGCCTTCGATTGATCAGGGTCTCGAGACTGAATGCAATGATGAAGAGAGGAACCATGCTGAGCATGAACGCCTGCTTCCAATCCACGGACTTCCCAAATATGGAATGCAGCCAGTTCATCATATCGGACGGCAATTTAGACTCCTGTTCGCTTGGCTTGCCGACAGTTTGATCAAACTGGTGACCCTCCGCATTGACAGTCCTCGACACTTTCTTGACACTTCGCGACATTGTTCATTGTCATCCCATGTCCGCGCCCACCGCTTACTACGCCAGCACCTACGTGAACCTGCTTTTCGACTACTTGCAGGACCAAGGGCTGGATGCCGTGCATGTGCTGGGGGAATCCAGCCCTAATTGCCAGGAAGTGCGACTCTACGCGCTCGATCACTGGCGGCGTTTGCTTGAGCGTGCCGCCGAGGTTTGCAATGATCCGCTCCTCGGATTGCACGTTGGCCAGCGCATTGCGCCTGCGCATCTCGGCGTGCTTGGATACGCACTTGGGGCTTGCCCTGACGTCGGGGCTGTCTTGCAACGCTGGCAACAGTACGACCGTGTGGTTGCAAACGTAACGCCGGCGGAGCTAAGAACCGAAGGTAAGTCCGTCGTGATGACGTGGCCCCGTTCGACGGAACCAACGGGGCCGCTCGTTGACGAAACGGCCTTGGCTGCGATGACCCGTTTCACGCGAGCCATGACAGATGGTGATGTGAGGCTGGAGGAGGTGTGCTTTGTTAACGCAACACCTCAAGACACCACCCCTTATCTTGCATACTTCGGCTGCCCGGTGAAGTTCGACCAACCGGAGACGAGTCTGCGCTTCCCCGTCGACCTTTTGCAGGCGCCTCTGCGTCAACCTGATGAAGCGCTACTGCGAATCATGGAGCTTCAGGTACAGGCTCTGCTGGGTGCCATGCCGAAGATGGATGACATGGAACATGCCATCAGGCAAGCGGTAGCCGGGCTCGCGCGTCAAGGCGAAGTGAGCCTTGAAACAGTGGCTTCCTCCATGCACATGACCCCCCGCACGTTGCAGCGGCGACTCGACAAACTGGGTCTGAAATTTCGCGAGCTACGTGACGACACGAGACGCCGGATTGCAGAGAATTACCTAAAAGATCCACGGCTTTCGCTCGCTGAGGTGGCCTGGATACTTGGGTACTCGGAGCACAGTGCATTTACTCGCGCATTCCGGAGATGGACATCGCAGAGCCCGCAAGCCTGGCGCCGCGAAATGGATGCGTGATCCGCTACGGGCAACAGCGCAGTCGCCCATGTGATTGCAGCGCTGAAGGTTTTAGGCTGGCCTCCTCGGCCCAAGTCCCAAGCTCTCGCACCGGGTTGCATGGCCTTCCATCGCCGCTACGGCGGAGTAAGCGACCCGCCCTGGCCCGTCGCCTCACGTGGCGGAGAAGCTGTTGAGCTTCTACCCGACTCATCTTTGAGACGACGGGAAAGCAGGTACTTCCATGCCGTCTACTTACTGCGAATCACCTCGGTGATTGGCTCGAAATAGCAACCATATTTGACATCGCCCACCGTGTCACTCATTTGCATCTCCGCTGTGTTGACGCGAGCCTGGATCCCATCTGTGACGACCTGCGGGTCAGCGGCCTCGCAGTTATAGAGTGCCAGGTACTGCCACGGATGAGGCCCCGCTTTTCGCTGCTGCTCCGTGCGACTGAAGCGCTGTGCGCTCACCACGCCCGGTACGCGCAACACGTCTGGAAGGTGCTGCTCGGTATACCAGCGATTGAACTCTTCTTCACGCCCCGGAACCGCGTTCGTGAGTACCAGATAGGTGAACTTGACCATTCTTATCTCCTTAAGGTTATTGAAGTACAGGGAATGTCCAGCGGCCGATGCCCTGTGACGCGCCCGTGATGGGTATGTGTTGACTGGCGAGTCCCTTGTTCACGTGGTCCTCTTTGCTGGAACCCGCGCTTTGGCATTCCGGCGGTTTCGGCGCTTGAGAGAAAGGGTGTGGCCCAACGCTTCCATCAAACGACGCAAGCCCGTAGACGTTCCCATTCGATGCTGGGAAATCTATGCTGCAACCTTTCGTCCCCGTGTAAGGGGACAACCGGGAAGAAGGCGACGGAGCAAGCTCGAAACGCCAGTGAACAGAGTTCTCCGAAAACTTCAACGAGCGGATGTGCGTGAATTTCGTATCAAGTCTGCGGCCTTCTCTGCCATGGCCATAATGGGAAGGTTCGTGTTCCCACTGATGATCGTTGGCATCACAGATCCATCAATTACTCTCAAGTTCTCAACCCCGCGCACTTTCAACTCCTCGTCAACAACAGCGTTGTCGTCGACTCCCATGCGACACGTGCCAACCGGGTGATAGATGGTTTCCGCATGCGAGCGTATCCATGCCTTACGGGCTGCACCGGTGGAGAAAGCATCGATGTCGAGCCTTCGTTTGATGTACTTCCGGAGCGCCGGCTGGTCGACAATCTCGCACGTGCGTTCCACGCCGCGCACCAAACTCTCCAGGTCAGACTCGTCTGAGAGGAAGCGAGGGTCGATTCGGGGAGAATCGGACGGATCTGAAGAACGCAGTCGCAGCACGCCTCTACTTTTTGGACGCAGCTGGCATACGCGGACTGCAAATCCGTGGGGAACTTTTTCGTTAGGCGGTGGATTGCGCAGCGCAATGATCAGATGGGCCTGCCACTCAGGCAGATCCGGATTTCTGTCGGAGTTGTAAAATGCTCCTGCCTCAACGCCTTGAGAGGAAGCCGGCCCGCCTCCTGAAAGAAGATAGCGAGCTCCTGCCATTCCGCCTCTTACCAGGCCGATATAGGGCGTGAGCGTATTGGGCTGCGACGCTTCTAAGCGAATCGCGCAATCAAGATGGTCCTGAAGGTTCTCACCGACGCCTTGCAGATCGACCACGGGAGCGATACCAATCGACTGCAGATGTTTGGCCGGTCCGATCCCCGAAAGCATCAGGAGTTGCGGTGAGGCAATGGCCCCTGCTGTCAGAATCACTTCGCGGTCCGCGCGAAGCTCCACCTCCTCCCATCCATCCTCAATCACTACGCCTTGCGCTCGCTTTCCGGCAAGGAGAATCCTGCGGACTTTACAGTTCGCCATCAATGTCAGATT
The DNA here is from genome assembly GCF_058799075.1 of Cupriavidus sp. GW822-FHT06G04. Classification (NCBI taxonomy): domain Bacteria; kingdom Pseudomonadati; phylum Pseudomonadota; class Betaproteobacteria; order Burkholderiales; family Burkholderiaceae; genus Cupriavidus; species Cupriavidus sp. GW822-FHT06G04. The sequence goes on from NZ_JBXALD010000003.1 coordinate 397,466, forward strand.
GGATCGGTTACCTGCTCGATCCAGGTAACGATAAGCACCGGATCGCTTTCCCTCGGCAATCGTAAGCTCGTAGAATCCTGCGCCTACCTGCGACGCCCCATTGAATCCGTTGTTCTCCGGCATACCGGCCGATACTGCGCTCTCTATGAACGCAGTCGATATGGCGTTTTGCTGCGTGCCGTATGACAGGCGAATCGGACCCGCGTACCCGCGATCGTCATTCCTCGCCTTCGTTACCAGTGATGCATCCTCAATCTTTCGAAAGTACGGACGAAGGGATTCATAGTCCCAGCCCGACAGGCCCTGAGATGCCCAGTTGTCGTAATCGGATCGGTTCCCCCGGATAGCAATCATGGAATTGATCGAGGATGAACCGCCCACCACCTTGCCCCGGGGTATATAAATATTCCGATTGTCCAGTTGTGTCTGGGGCTCCGTCCAATAGCGCCAGTTGAATTTTTGGCTCTTATAGAGAACCCGGATCCCTGCCGGCATCTGAACAAAGATGGATGACGCGGGAGCGCCCGCCTCTATCAGCAGTACCTTGACGCTGGGATCTTCACTCAGCCGAGAAGCGAGAACACACCCTGCCGAGCCGGCGCCGATAACAATGTAGTCGTATGTAGCGGTTTTCATAATCAGGAGATCACTCAACGCGAGCCGATGCCTTGAGCGCCATGCGCACGCGGCGAATGTGCTCGTCCGACTGTCCGAGCTCATCAATCGGTACTCGTGACGTTTCAGGAGACGCCAAGATGGCAAAAATAGACAACACTGCGCCCCCCATCATGAAATAGGCGGGTGATGAAGGGTTTCCGGTCAGCTTCGTCAGAGAAGCGCTGATTAAAGGAGCGGTGCCGCCAAATAGCACCATGGCCACGTTGTAGCCTACCGACATGGCGCTGTAGCGTGTGCGTGTCGGAAACAACTCCGTCATCATGCAGAACGGCGCGCTGCCATACATCCCCATCAATACCCCGACGCTAGCCATCGTGGCAATTACCACCTCTGGTGTCGAGCCCACGACGATCCGGAACAAAGGAAGCGCAACGACGAGGTATGCCAATGCCGCCGTAAAGGCGACGGGTCGTCGACCCACGCGGTCGGATAGCGCTGCAGCGAATGGGATCACAATCACTGAACCCAGAAAGGCCAGGCCGGACGCCGCTAGAGCTTGCCCGCTACTCAACCGTCCAGTTGACACGAGATAAGACGGGAGATACGCCAGGATCAAGTAGTAAGGGATGCCGTGTGAGATCGCTACGCCAAGACATTTGACAATGCTTCGCCAGTCGTCACGAAGGGCTTCGCGCAATGGTGCTTGTGCCGCGCCCTCGCGTTCCAAGTGCAACCGGAATGCCGGTGTTTCCTCGATGCGCAGCCGCAGCCAGAACGCACCCAACCCAATCGGACCAGCGATCAGGAAGGGCAATCGCCAGGCCCATGCCTCAACTGCCGTCTGACCAAAAATGCTGGTGATCGCCAGAACAAGACCGGATCCGCTCAACGCACCAATTCCAGCCGACATACCGAAGAACCCGATCACAACGCCACGCCGGCGTGTCGGGGCGTACTCGGCAAGGAATGCGAGTGCTCCACCTGCTTCGCCTCCCGCGGAAAATCCCTGAATCATGCGTAGGGCTACCAGCAGCAAAGGAGCGGCGATGCCAATCGCCTCGTATCCCGGTAGGACACCGACCAACCCCGTCGAAACGCTGATCAAACCAACGACAATCGCGAGCGTATCGCGCCGTCCAAGCCGGTCTCCCAGCGATCCAAAAAACAGAGCGCCGAGTGGTCGGGTAACGAATGCGACGGAGAATGCCGCGAAAGCCGCTATCAGGCTAACGATCGGGTCGCTGCTTGGGAAGAACACCTTCGCCAGGGTGGCGGAAAGATAGCCATACAACGAGTAGTCAAACCACTCCAGCATGTTTCCCACGGCGGCACCGGAGATCGGCTTGAGAACATCCCGGACCCGCTGGGGGGTGGGGGTCGAACCTCTTCGGGGATGATGTTGCATTGATTTTGTCTCCCCTTCTATAAGCAATGTTTGAAAAACCGAAGCGCGCTTACTCTTATTTGTGGTAAATATTAGGTAGCCTACCTATTACAATCAAATAGGCGTTTACCCTCCCATCAACGAAGTCAGGTGGCTGATTTTGAGCCGCAAATGACACTTTTACGCTTTATCTTGACAGACCATCGTGGCGACCTACGCTCTATGTAATCGATTGCATCGTGGAATGGGCTATGCGCCGATGCGAACGAGTGTTGAAAGACCTGCTTTTTTCTTGCGGTGGCCCCCCTAACTAAAGTCGATCACCCCGGAGGTAGCTATGTCACTGATGGCAGCGGTACGCGAGGCGTTCAATCAATGGGAGCGCTTTCGATTCATGTCGATGTTCGAGTACCTCAGTGCCGAGTTAGGGGAGAGCTGGAGCCTATTTATTTGATTTGTAGGCTGCCAAAGCGAGGTCGCTTCGGCTTTCTCGCTTGCCTTCTTGCACCGGCTTCACTGTCCCCCCGCGCCTCTTTAACAACGCGTCGTGAGGCTGCCCCCTTGGTCAGCGAGTGGTGGCGATCGCGCACTTCTAACCCCACGTCCATGCGGGTGTTTTTTCACGCCTATGCATAGGTAAGAACCGAAGCCCTGCGATCCCGACCTTACGGAAGGTCCCGGCGTCAAAGGTGGCCTCCAGCAGGTCCCAAGCGGGCCTCCGGCCGCGCCTCACTCGGTACCGACCTCTGTCGTCAGCCAGCCCGGCCGGACCGCATATCTACCCTGGGACGAGCTATAACAACCAGAAGGCAAACAGTCCTCGCGCATACCCAGTGGGTCACCGGCGGCATATCTTGACCACTGAAATCGGCGGTCGCCCGCCTTCAGGCCAACTGGGCTCCCCCAGTCTAGCCACGCCCTCCTCTCCCACCCCTGGTCCCGATCGAGATTTGTGACGCGAGGTCAATCCTCTGCACCGATTAGGGTAAACCCCTTTTGCATATAGTAGGTAGGCTACCTAATATGTACTCACAATTTCCCATCGGAGACATATTCATGACCGCCCCCCAAACCCCCACGCAGTCGACTGGCTGCCCGTTTCACGCGGCCTCACCTGCGCAGTCCACGTGTCCGATGCACGCTGGCGGGGACAGCGGCATCCCCGACTTTCCGCCCGAACGGGTCGATCCTTTGTCGCCGCCGCCGGTGTACTTCCAGATGCAGCAAGGAAGCGGCTTGGGGCAAGCTAGGCTCTGGGACGGAAAGATCGCCTGGCTGATTACGCGCTATGACGACGTCCGCTCGGTCCTGTCTGACCCTCGCTTTAGTTCTGACATTACGAATCCCGGCTATCCCACTGTCAGTGCTGCAATGAAAGTTGCCCGGGGTAGTAACCGGACCTTCATCACCATGGATGCACCCAAGCATGCAGAGCATCGGCGCATGCTGACAGGTGAATTCTCGATCCGCAAAATCGAGGCCCTTCGCCCGCGGATTCAGGCGATCGTAGACAAGCTGCTGGACGACTTCGCAACAAAGCCTCAACCCTCCGACCTGGTTAGCGCCTTTACGTTGGCTACGCCGGCATTGGCGATCTCAGAGTTGCTTGGCGTTCCGTACGAAGACCATGACTTCTTTCAGGAACTGGCGATGGTCCTGACGTCGAGTAGTGCGACGCTTGAGGAGGCCATCGCCGCAAATCATGAGTTGTGCGAGGTGTACCTGAAGGGCCTGGTGGCGAAGAGATCGGAGAACCCCGGGGAAGATATCCTCAGCCGCCTCATCGTCAATCACGTACGAAAGGGCGATATCACCGAAACGGACGTTGTTTCCCTTGCAAGGCTCTTGCTGATTGCCGGCCACGAGACCACGGCGAATACGACCGCAATGGGAGTGCTTTTCCTCCTGCAACGACCGGATATCTGGAATGAGCTTCGACAAGACACAAGCCTCGTTCCAAATGCGGTGGAAGAAATTCTGCGCTATCTGGATGTCACACATTCAGGAAAGCGTCGTGTCGCGACCGAGGACATTGTCGTGAACGGACAAATGATCCAGGCGGGCGACCCCGTTGTAGTGCTGAGTGTCTCGGCCAATCGCGACAGCTCGAAATTTGAAGATCCGAATGTGTTCGACCTTCGCCGAGATTCAAGGACGCAGGTCTCGTTCGGATACGGCCCGCATCAGTGCATCGGTCAACCCCTCGCACGGCTCGAAATGCAGATCATGTTCACCGCCTTGCTGGAGCGGTTTCCGAACCTCGAGCTTGCTGTTCCCGTGGAAAGCCTTGAGTTCAAGGGCGATTCACTCATGTATGGCGTCAAGGAACTCCCTGTTCGCTGGTAATCCCGACTTAAATGAGAAGCATCATGAAAATCACAATCTACCCCGAAAAGTGCTGCGGTTCTGGTCAATGTGTCGTCAACGCGCCGGATCTGTTCGACCAAAAGGACAATGGCATCGTCATTCTCTTGAACGCAGAGCCGTCGGCTGACCAATTCGAATCAGCACGCCTGGCGGCTGGCATCTGCCCAGCGCTCGCCATCGAGATTCACGAGGATCAGTGATGAACTCCCCCGAGCACATCGTCGTTGTCGGCGCCTCGGCCGCCGGCATCACGGCAGCACGAGCGCTGCGCGCACAGGGCTGGGGAGGGCGGCTCACGCTGATTGGAAAGGAAGGCGGCATGCCCTATGACCGCCCTCCTCTTTCAAAGCGGCTGATGGCAGGAGAATGTCCGGTAGAGGCGCTCAACCTTGTGTCCGAAGACGGCATGAAGGCGCTGAACCTGCACTACCTGGACGGGACATCGGCCACCGGCCTCGATACGGACGCCAGTTCACTGCAACTCAGCAACGGCTCCACACTTCAATATGATCGCTTGCTGATCGCCACGGGCGCGGACGCTCGAGTGATTCCCAACCTCAGCCAGGCGGCGAACTGCTACAGCCTGCGCAACTTAAACGACGCGCTGGCGATTCGGGAACATCTGACTGCCGGAAAGCGGGTACTAGTAGTCGGCGCGGGCTTCATCGGCACAGAGTTAGCGGCGATTGCAAAGACCAGCGGCTGTGAGGTGACCGTCATCGACAAGTCGAAAGTTCCTCTCGGGGCGCGAGTCGGGGATATCGTTGGGAAGCGGATCGAAAAACTCCATGAAGCCAACGGCGTGGTTTTCCACAACGACTGCGAACTCAGGGAGGTGAAATGGCGTGACCGCACCATTACCGAAGTCCGCTTGGACACTGGGGTTGTGATTGCTTGCGACGTAATTGTTGTGGCTATCGGCGCAGTTCCCAGCGTGCAGTGGTGCAGCGGATTAAACATCCGCAGCGGCGTAGTCTGCAATGAATACTGTGAAGCAGCCCCGAACGTATATGCCGCCGGCGATGCTGCAGAGTGGTTTCACAAAGGCTACGGCGAGCACATGCGTATTGAACACCGGACGAATGCAAGCGAACAGGCGATGGCCGCGGCAAAGAACATGCTCGGCTCTCGCGTTGAATACGCTCCGCTGCCGTTCTTCTGGTCGGATCAGTACCAGGTCCAAATCCACAGCTACGGACGCATCGGCCCTCAATACACCGTTGAAGTTGTCGAAGGGGATCAACTGAAAGACGACTCCTGCATCTTTCGCTACTACCAGGGAGACGTTTTGATGGGCGTTCTTAGTTGGAACGCCAGTAGAAAAGCGCGTGAGCACATCAAGCTGTTGAAGGAGGAGTGGACGAAGAGCCACGCTCCAGCTGCGGTAGCAGGTTAAGGCTGTATTTCATAATAAAAGAGGAGACAACATGACAAAACCCGCTTCGGCTATCCGCAGAGCAGTCCTACTCTGCTCCCTGGCCCTGCCCTCCATCCTGTACGCCCAGCAATCTGGCCCGTTGCCGGTCCGGCTCTTTGTTGGCTACGGACCGGGCGGTGGCACCGACGTAGTTGCACGCGCAGTTGGCGAAGAGCTGGCAAAAATCTGGAATCGGCCCGTAATCGTCGAAAATCGGCCAGGCGCAAACGGGGCGATCGCCAGCAAGGCTGTCGCGCGAGCTGAACCGGACGGTTCGATCCTTCTGGTCATGCCCCCGTCCACGTTGATCATCGACGCAAACTTGCGCCCCACTGTTGCTGTCGATCCCACCAAGGAACTCACCCTTGTGAGCGGGCTAGCCGCAACCCCACTCGTTGTGGTGACCCCGGCTTCCGCGCCATACAACAACCTCGCTGACCTCATTAAGGCAGCTCGTGCGGCCAACGGGAAGTTCACGTACGGATGGGCCAACTTGGGCATGCGTGTCGGTATGGAGGAGTTCGCGCAAAAGACCGGGGTAAAGATGACCCCAGTCGGCTACAAGAGTGCTGGGCAAAGTGTCCCCGCTATCGTTTCAGGCGAGATCGATATGCTCATGATCGATATGGCACCGATCGCGCAACTCGTTAAGGCTGGAAAAGTGAAGGCCTTTGCCGTGTCGACGCCAGAACGCTCGCCTATGCTGCCAAACGTCCCTACATTCAAGGAAGCGGGGATTGACGTCCAGCTTACGGGAACCATCGCCCTGTATGCGCCTGCCAAGATGCCCCAGAACGCAATCAAAAAAATGCAGAGCGATGTCGCTACGATTTTGAAGAACGGCGAGCTTCGCACGCGGATGCAAGGCACTGGAATGGAAGTCATTACGCAGTCCCCGGAGGATTTCGAGGGCTACCTTAAGCAGCGCAAGAAGAGCATTGATGCAGTAATTAAGGTCGGTGATTTTAAGCTCGAATAGATCGACCTCCGTCACAAGCACAGAATTTCGTAGCTAACCTCTTAGTCATTGGAGTACACGCTGTGTATCCAGAATTATCCCTTTACATCAATGGCGAATTTCTCGGCATTGAAGGCCGGCGACACCAGGACGTAGTCAATCCTGCGACGGAGGAGGTCGTTGGGCGACTGCCGCTCGCCACCCGCGAGGACCTCGACACCGCCGTCGAGGCGGCTCATCGAGCTTTCCTGACGTGGCGCGACTCATCGCCTTTGGAACGCAGTGCAATCTTGCGTAAAGTTGCGGAGCTCGCCCGTCAAAGGGCGCCGGAAATCGGCCGCAACATGACCATTGACCAGGGGAAGCCTCTGCACGAAGCCGTGGGCGAAGTAACGGTTTGTGCAGAGCATGCGGACTGGCATGCAGAAGAGGCTCGGCGGATCTACGGCCGCGTGATCCCCAGCCGCAACCCTAACGTCCGCCAGCTCGTGCTACGTCAGCCGGTCGGAGTCTGCGCAGCCTTCACCCCTTGGAATTTTCCCTTCAATCAGGCGATCCGGAAAATCTCTGCCGCGCTTGGCGCAGGCTGTACGATCATTCTGAAGGGACCAGAAGAGACACCGAGTGCCGTGCTGGCGATCGCTCAACTGTTCCATGATGCGGGCCTTCCTCCTGGTTGCTTAAACATTGTATTTGGCGTCCCGGCGGAGGTGTCAGCACACCTCATTGCATCTCCGCTGGTCCAGAAGATCTCCTTTACGGGGTCCACTGCTGTTGGCAAACAACTAGCAGCTCTAGCAGGATCCCATATGAAGCGAATCACTATGGAGCTTGGTGGTCACTCCCCTGCAATCGTCTTCGACGATGCGGATGTCGATACCGCCGCCGAGATGCTTGCAAACTACAAGCTGCGAAACGCTGGTCAGGTATGCGTCTCGCCCTCCCGCTTCTTCGTCCAGCGCGGGGCTTACGATAGGTTCCTCAGGCGTTTTACGGACGTCATTGGCGCAGTGCGGGTCGGCAACGGTATAGACAGCTCGACACAGATGGGACCGCTCGCAAACCAACGCCGTGTTGCTGCAATGGAAGGGTTGATTGCCGACTCCAAAGCGCGCGGCGGAAAGGTTGTCGTGGGAGGGACCAGGTGCAGCGACACAGGACATTTCTTCGCGCCCAGCGTCGTTATAGACATTTCAGACGACTCCATGCTCATGACTTGCGAGCCATTCGGCCCTGTCGCCCCGGTTGTAACGTTCGACGATCTGGATGAGGTGCTGGCACGGGCGAACAAACTGACTTACGGCCTGTCGTCTTACGTGTTTACCGAGTCAGCGAAGACAGCGCATGCTGTCTCTACCCGCCTTGAGGCCGGCATGGTCAACATCAACCACTTTGGAAGCGCTCTCGCCGAAACACCGTTTGGAGGCATTAAAGATAGCGGTATCGGGAGTGAGGGTGGGACCGAGACGTTCGACGGCTATCTCGTCACGAAATTTGTAACTCAAGTGTAGATCGGGGGCCGCAAAGGGCGATACGTCGCCCTTTCCCCCGAAGCTACGTTCCCAGTCAGGTTTTGGCGCCTAAGTGAGTGTTAGGCGCCTTTTTTATTAGCGTATAGGTCGCGGCAGTGCGCCCCATATTGGGCGATGCGGTTGCTCTCGGCGACTCTGACAACTCCCTGCATGGCTCCGCAGTTGCAGCGCAAGCGCGGCCGGCTAGCGATAAGCCTTCTCGAATCGTGTCGTCTTCCAGGAAGATTTCGTTGGTATTACTCGTGGTCCAGCCACGGTTCTCTTTTGAACATCTTATCGATGATGGGGAACATCGCGATCACCGTCTGCAACTCCTCGGGCGTCAATCCCTCCATGCGCTTGCCCAGTGCCGCCGTCCGCTGTGCGGCCAATTTGCCGGCCACAGCCCGGCCTTCATCAGTAATCTGAATCATGTTGTTGTACGAGCCGACGGGTGCGGAGCGCGCGATTAACTCGGCGTCGACCATCCGCCCGACAATCTGCGTCATCGTAGGCAATCTGACGCCTTCATTCCTGGCCAGATCGCTAACTCGCATCGGCCCTCTTACGAGCAATGCACTAAGAACAGCGCTCTGCGCGGGGGGCACGTGCGCCGCTCTCATTTCCCGCCGCAGCGCTACAACGATCCGCATCAAGCGGGGTCTAAGTTCGTCCGCAAGCATTTCAACCGTAGGTTCTGTCATGTCTACAAAAAGGGGGCAATCACTGAGCAGATGATATAACGATTCAGTGAAGAATGATCGCGCGAAGTACCTGGAGGCACCGAGTCGATATGGTCCGACTGGTGAGGGTAGCGACCACGCAGACAGCGGCGGCGCGTGAAGGGGTTCTGTGCCTGTGGCCGGGTAGCAACTCAAGGCCGGGCCTTGTCGCGTTCGTTCGCGATGGCCGGAGCACCAATCTTGATGGAGAGGGATGACGAGACGAGGCGCTGGCTGGCGCTCTCGTCTCAAGGCGTCGACGCTTGATCCGCCGACGCGCGGAGCTTGCTAACTCAGCTTGACCAGGTCCTTCTTGTACGTCTTCGCCTTGTTAATGTAGTCGTCAGCGTTCTTCTCGATCGCAGCTTTGACTTCCTCCGTTAGTTCACGTACCTGCTTTGCAGGTGTGCCCATGACCAAGCCTCCTGCCGGGAAGTTCTTGCGCTCGCCGATCAAGGATCCGGCCCCCACGAGGCATTGTTGTCCGAGTTCGGATCCATTCAGGATCACAGCCTGAATGCCGACCAGACTACGTGCTCCGACCTTGCAACCGTGAAGCATCGCCTGGTGTCCAATGGAGACCATCTCGCCTACCTCGACGGGAAAGCCAGGATCGGTGTGCAACACAGCCCCCTCCTGGACGTTCACGCCTCGCCTAATCGTGATCTTTTCATTGTCGCCGCGGATCACAGCGCCGGGCCAGATGGACACGTCTTCGGCGATTTCCACGTCGCCGATGATTACCGCATGCTCGGATACATACGAGCTCGGATGAATTGTCGGTTCTTTCTCTCCAATTCGATAGATCGCCACAAAATGCTCCTCTTATCTTGATGTGACTAACTTTTCGCCGACCGCGTTACTTGCAGGAGGCGAAACACTACTGCATGGGCCGCTCTCGCAGCCCGTGCCGACTTCGACGCCGTTTCTTGCCCTGCCGCTAGATAAATACTTGTTCCTCTGGTTGGACTGCCGGCTCGATTGCATCATCCAGTACCTCGATCCAGTGCTTTACTGGCGTGGGCGTTCCACTTTGCAAATGCTGGATGCAACCGATGTTCGCGGACACGATGCAGTCAGGTTGCTTCTCGCTCAGATGCTCGATCTTGCGGTCTCTGAGCTGGAGTGAAATTTCGGGCTGCAGAACGGAGTAGGTGCCGGCTGAGCCGCAACAAAGGTGACTCTCCACGCTGGCACGATGAACGGAAAAGCCCAACTGTCCCAGATGCTCCTCCACCACTCCCCGCAGCTTCTGGCCGTGTTGCAGCGTGCACGGCGGATGGAACGCCAAGGCCGGCTTGTCGCACGCTTTGACTTTGCCGCGCAGTCTTGGCAGAAGTTCAGGAAGCAATTCGCTCAGGTCGCGGGTCAACTCGCTAACCCGAGCTGCCTTCTCGGCGTACTCCGCGTCATGCTTTAGCAAGTCGGCGTAGTCCTTCACGGTCGCGCCGCAGCCGGACGCGTTCATGACAATTGCCTCGACTTCACCGCTGGAAATCGCCGGCCACCAGGCGTCGATGTTTCTGCGCATATCATCGAGGCCGCCCTTGTGATCTCCGGTGTGCAGCCGGATCGCGCCACAGCAACCGGCTCGAGGAACACTTACAACCTGAAAGTCGGCTGCATCGAGTACCCGCGCGGTCGCAGAATTGATGTTCGGCATCATCGCCGGCTGCACACAACCTTCGAGCATGAGCACTTTCCTGGCGTGGCGGCGCGTTGGGCGCTGACCCGCAGGTCTGCTCGGCGTAAGCTTGTTGGCGAGCTTGGAAGGAAGTAGCGGCCGAACCATTCGGCCAATCTTCATGGCCGGCAAGAACAATGGCGAAGTTAGCCCCTCACGCAGCAGCCAACGCACCGCGCGGTCTTTTGGCGGACGAGGAATTCGCTCATCGACTAGCTTCCGCCCAATGTGAACTAGCTTGCCGTACTCGACACCGCTGGGACAGGTGCTTTCACAGTTCCGGCACGTCAAGCAGCGGTCTAGATTCTGTTGGGTGCTTGCTGTGACCTCTTCCCCCTCAAGCAACTGCTTCATCAAGTAGATGCGTCCCCGGGGTCCGTTACGTTCATCGCCCAGAAGCAGGTAAGTCGGACACGTTGCCGTACAAAAGCCGCAATGCACGCACTTGCGCAGAATCTCTTCGGCCTCCGCCCCTTCTGGAGTGTTGGCAAACTCATGACTTAGTTTTGTCTGCATATGGAGCCCCTTACAGGCCGGGGTAGAGTCGACCAACATTGAAGATGCCATCGGGATCAAACGCTTGCTTGAGATTGCGATGAATCTCGAAGAGCGCATCGCTCGGTGGCGTGAACACGCCGCTCCTATGATGCGGATCCCTGAACAGCGTGGCGTGACCACCAAGCGATGACGCCATTTCCCGAACGTCCTCGATGGGATCGTCGGTGTATAGCCATCTCAATGCACCACCCCATTCAATAAGCTGATTCGCGGCCAAGAAGGGTTGGGAGACTGCCGGAACGGAAACACGCCAGAGAGGCGCGTCGCTCTGTGAAAAGAAGTCGTGGCGGTGGTCGCGGACGGCATCCCACCAGGACAACGCTTCGTCTGGTTCCAGCTCAGTCCCGCCCAAACGCTTTCTGGCTTCCGTGACAGCAGAGGCTGCACCACTCAGTCGGAGGAACAGCTTTCCGTCGTGCCAGGCACTCGCATTGACTGGCAATGCTTGCCGAGTCAGCCCGTTTAAGAGAGACAACGCCCCTGCTTCGTCGCGTTCAATGAACAGGGTGATCCTCGATGAATGAATGGGCAGAACCTTCAGCGAGACCTCACAGATAACACCGAGTATTCCCATTGAGCCCGCCAGGAGACGCGAAACGTCATAACCGGCAACGTTCTTCATCACTTGCCCGCCGAATGTCAGAAGCTCGCCTTTGCCGTTAATCATGGTCGCGCCGAGAACGAAGTCCCGAATGGACCCTACCCCGACGCGTGCTGGCCCGCTCAGACCTGCCGCGACCGCTCCTCCGACAGTACTTCCTTTAGCAAAGCGTGGCGGCTCAAAGGCAAGGTACTGATTGTGCTCGGCCAGCACGGCCTCAAGTTCTTCTAGCGGTGTGCCTGCACGAGCGGTGACAACCAGCTCAGACGGTTCATAGCTGCAAATTCCGCTGAGGCGCCGGACATCACACGGTTCACCCGACGGCTCTTCACCGTAGAAGCATTTCGTACCGCCGCCAACGATGTTGAGAGAGGTCTTCGTTTTTCTTGCATGCAGGACTGTCTCAATCAGATGAGACACTTCCGTGGGGATCGTCGTCATTCTAGAACCTCGGGATTTCTGGATGCGGCAGCATCCCACGCCGAACAGTCATGCGACCATATTCGGCACATCGATGCAGCGTCGGAATTACCTTCCCAGGATTCAAGAGCGATTGCGGATCGAATGCACGTTTCAGCGCAAACATTTGTTCTCGCTCTGCGCCTGAGAACTGAACGCACATTGAGTTCAGCTTCTCCACGCCCACACCGTGCTCTCCGGTCACCGTCCCGCCAAGCGTGACGCTTGTTTCCAGAATCTCTGCGCCGAATTGCTCCGCCTGGTGCAGTTCTTCGGGATTGTTGGCGTCGAAAAGGATCAGCGGATGTAGATTCCCGTCGCCGGCGTGGAACACGTTCACGCAGCGAAGCCCATAGCGCACCTCCATCTCGCTGATTGCTCGAAGGATCGCAGCGAGACTCTTGCGAGGAATCGTGGAATCCATGCACAGGTAATCCGGGCTCATGCGCCCCGTCGCGGGAAATGCATTCTTTCGCCCGCTCCAGAAACGAAGACGCTGCGCCTCGTCCTGACTTGCTTCAAGACGAGTGGCCCCGCTGGCGGTGAGGACGGCATTCATCTTCACAATCTCGTCCTCGACCTCCAACGCCGTCCCATCACTCTCGCACAATAGGATTGCGGCCGCGTCCAGGTCATAGCCAGCATGCACGAAGTCCTCTACGGCGGCGGTCATCGGCTTGTCCATCAGTTCCAGGCCGGCTGGGATGATGCCGGCCGCGATGACGTTGGCTACGGCGTCACCAGCGGCTTCGACGGTGTCGAAGCTTGCAACGATGCATCGCGCAAGTTCTGGCTTAGGAATTAACTTGACGGTGACTTCCAATGTCACTGCGAGCATCCCTTCACTGCCTACAACGACGCCGAGCAAATCGAGCCCAGGGACATCAAGGGCTTCCGATCCAAACTCTATCGCCTCGCCCTGAATGGTGTATCCCCGTACTTTCATTACGTTCTGCAACGTGAGTCCGTACTTGAGGCAATGGACGCCTCCGGAATTCTCGGCCACGTTTCCACCGATCGTGCAGGCAATCTGGCTGGACGGATCGGGGGCGTAGTACAGCCCATACGTAGCGGCTGCCTCACTGATTGCGGCGTTGCGTACACCGCATTGGACCACTGCGGTACAACTCACAGGATCTACCCTGACGATCCGGTTAAAACGAGCGAGCGAAAGGAGCACGCCCATCTCATGTGGGAGCGCACCGCCTGACAATCCCGTGCCTGCGCCCCGAGCCACGACGGGCGCACCGAGCGTCTTGCACGTTCGCAGAATGGCAACAACCTGCTCTTCTGTTTCGGGAAGCACCACGACGAGCGGCTGCGCCCGATAGGCCGTAAGGCCATCGCATTCAAATGGCTGGGTGTCCTCGCGCTGCGACAGGATAAGGTCCCTAGGCAGCACGCCTTCTAGCGCGGAAACCACTTCCGCACGCCGGGCTTCCCTCCGCTCAGCGTCAGTAGGATGTGCCAACCAGCCGTCACGCGTCGCATTCATGACTTTGCCCTCCTGGTGCGATGAAGCTGCGTCGTGCTGTGCCGGTCTATTGGATAATCAGTGCGGAGCGACGGCGCGACCGTAGCGAGCCGGCGAACCGCGCAATCAGCCTGGACGGATGCTGCAGCTCCAAGGCGGAGCGTTGCTTCCGGGCGCTGAGGCTCAAACGTTGAGCGATGAATGCGATGCATTGTGTGGGGAGGTTCTAATACACTTCTGTCAAAGGCGTCGACGAGACGCCATGACTTGACTGTAGACAATCACGCGATATAGCAGGTTGAGAGTTATTTGCGGTTGAGTTGCAGAAAACTTGATTGCCGTGTTTGGGCCGCTCAACTTAGCGAGTCGGTGAGCCACTCCATAAAGGCGGCGCACTCCCATCTCTCCAGGGCCCCAGGTTCCCAGCATAAGTAGTGCGCCATCGGTGAAGGCACGGATCGATCCGATATGCGGATGAGTCGCCCCCCCTCTAGCCATGACTGCGCCATACGGGTCCTCACTAGTGCCACGCCGAACCCGCACGCGGCTGCGTCATAGAGAAGCCCTAGATCGTTGAATTGAGCGCCCACATGCGGCTCCGTTCTCGTCAATCCACATGAGGAGAACCATGTCGTCCAAGGCTCAAGCGGGCTACGTATCAGACGCGCCTGGTCGATTTCACCCGCCATTTCGAAGCCTTCGAAGGGGCCGAACTCGTTGAGATAGGTAGGGCTGCAAGCCGGCGCCACCTCCTCCGAGAGAACGACGCGATGATCGACGTCCGCATATCCGCCGGCGCCGTACCGGATTTCCAAATCGGATGGCTCGGCTGTGACGTCCAGGAATGGGATGGAGACCTGCAAGATAAGGTCGATGTCCGGATACTTGTTGCGGAACAGTTCCAGTTTGGGCATCAGGAACTGCCTGGAGAAAGTTGGGGTCACCGCGACCCGCAGTCGCGTGGAAGAGGCTTTTCCATTTTTGACCGGCATCTGCTGTAGCGCAGCGAGGCCGCTTCGGACATTCGCCAGGTACGCTGCACCATGTGCAGAAAGCGTGAAGTCACTCCGCCCGAAGAGTTCAACACCGAGGTGAGATTCAAGCTGGCGGATTCGATGACTCACGGCGCTGGTTGTTACACACAACTCGTCGGCGGCACGTGTGGCGCTCCGAAGCCTTGCAACCGTCTCGAAGGTGACAAGACATTGAATGGGCGGGATGTGTTGCAGGGCCATATCTTCTCTCCGTTTGGTGGGCTACCCAGGGCGGATATGCCGCATGTCATCGCTTGAGGCCTAGGGAGCGGCCACACTTCTTGCTGCTCTGTCGCTCGAGCACCATGCCAACGCTGCAACGAGCAAGCGCCCCCAGATTGCTTGCTCAGGATCGACTCACTGGGTCCTCAGGCAAGGACGTACGTGACGCCCTGCAAGGGAAGACCACCAAGTAAGTCGCTCTCCAACCCACAGTGACCTCGCCGCGGGAAGGTCTCTTAGCGATCCGATCTCTTCGTCGACTCCTGCTCCAACCCATGGCCGCGACTGCGTTAACTGCTTGACATTATGCCGCACCAATCTAAACTTATGTAATCGATTGCACGCAGTGCTGTTTTCGCCTCATCACCGTACTGGCATTGGTTATTTACAGTCTCTGATGCAGGTTACCGTAACGTATGTAATCGATTACCACATCACACAGGAGGCAACAATGCAGGAACGTCGTCGTAAGTTTTACGGGTGGGGCTATGAGGGTGACACCGTCACGCCGGACGAAATCCGGGAGTTCGAGGCAGCGTGGACACGCTTGCTGGGTGTCGAGCACTTCGAAGCGACACCTTTTCCGACGCCCGAAGAAATTTCGCTGCGCAAACCTCGCGTACAGCTGCCCGCGTCGCTTCGCGAAATCTGCACAAGCGATCATTACGACCGCCTGTATCACACCTACGGCGCGGGCACCATGGATGTTGCGCGCGCAATGCGCCGGGAATTTTCCAACCCGCCGGACGTCATCGCCTACCCGCGCACTGAGCAGGACATCGTGGACCTGTTCGACTGGTGCGGGCGCCAGAACGTTGCTGCAGTTCCGTACGGCGGCGGCACCAGCGTCGTGGCCGGCGTGAATCCGCCCGAGCACGATCGTTACCGTGGCGTGGTGTCCATCGACATGAAGCACTTCAACAAAGTGCTGGAGGTAGACCAAACATCGCAGGCCGCGCGCATTCAAGCGGGCGTCCTTGGCCCGGAGCTGGAACGACAGCTCAAGCCCACCGGCCTGACCATGCGATTCTTCCTGCAAGCGTGGGAGTTCTCGTCACTGGGGGGTTGGATCGCAACGCGAGCAGCAGGCCACTTTGCGACCGCGTTCACTCAGATCGACGACCACGTCGAGAGCATGCGAGTGGTAACGCCCCAGGGTGCCATTGAATCCCGACGTTTCCCGGTATCGGGTTCGGGACCCAATCCGGATCGACTTTTCCTCGGCTCCGAAGGCGCACTGGGCATCATTACCGAGGCGTGGGTCAAGCTTCACCGCCGGCCGGTCTTCCGCAAGCAGGTGACCGTACGTTTCCGTGACTATGCGCGCGCTGTCGAGGCCACACGGGTACTGTCTCAATCTGGACTGAACCCTGCCAATGCCCGCCTTGTGGAACGCGAAGAAGCCTTGTACACGGGTTCGAGCGACGGCAGCTATGACATTCTCGTGCTGGGATTCGAGTCCGCCGACCACCCGGTCGAGGCACGCCTGAAGCGAGCACTGGAAATTTGCGCGGAGTGCGGCGGCGAATGGGACGATGATCCGGTCAGCGGAAACCAAGGTGGTGCGGACGCTGCGACATCGAGCTGGCGAAACAAGTTCCTGCGCGGCCCATACCTGCGCGAGTACGCCATTGCTCGCGGCGTCATGCGCGAGACCATGGAAACCGCGTGCACGTGGGACAAGTTCGCCGCTCTTCACGCGCACGTCAAGGCAGAAACGCATCGGGCCATTCGCGAAGTTACCGGCCGCCCGGGTTCGGTGACTTGCCGCTTTACCCACCTCTACCCTGATGGCCCTGCGCCATATTTCACGTGGTTTGCCTATGGCGATAAGGCTCGATTGCCCGAGCAGTTCCAAGCGATCAAACGCATTGGAGAGCAAGCCATGGTGGACGCAGGCGGTACGGTGACCCACCACCATGCGCTTGGTCGGGACCATCGCCCTTGGTACGACAAGGAACGGCCGGAGCTGTTCTGCACCGCGCTAAAGGCCGCCAAGCAGGCCTTTGATCCGCACCAGGTCTTGAACCCTGGCGTGCTGTTCGACCCGAGCTAATTAGTTAGAAACTCAAAAAAGAGGAGTAGGAGATATGGCAGGCCCCCTTGCAGGTATCAAGGTCCTAGACTTGAGCCGGATCCTTGCTGGACCCTGGAGCACGCAACTATTGTCCGACCTGGGCGCTGACGTGATGAAGGTTGAGCGTCCCGGCACCGGCGATGACACGCGAGCTTGGGGCCCGCCGTTCCTTACTCGTGAGGATGGCACGACGACGGAAGAGTCGGCGTACTTCCTTTGCGCCAATCGCGGGAAGCGTTCGATCACTCTGGATGTCAGCAGCAAGGTCGGTCAGGATTTGCTGCACGAGCTAGTCAAAGATTGCGACGTCTTCGTTGAGAACTACAAGTTCGGCGATATGCAACGTTACGGGTTGGACTTCAAGACCCTGAGTGAGATCAATCCTCGGCTCGTCTACTGCTCCATCACCGGCTTCGGGCAGACGGGCCCATACCGCAAGCGGGCTGGATACGATTTCGTGGTGCAAGCCATGGGCGGGCTGATGAGCATCACAGGCGAGCGCGACGGCGTCCCCGGTGGCGGCCCGCAAAAATGCGGGGTGCCCATATCGGACTTGATGACTGGCATGTATGCAAGCGTTGCAATTGTCAGCGCGCTATTTGAGCGAGTCGGCAGTGGCCGCGGGCAGTACATCGATATGAGCCTGCTGGATACGCAGGTGGCGTGGCTGGCAAACCAGGCCTCGAACTATTTGGTGGGCGGGAGCCACCCGCGTCGTTGGGGCAACGCGCACCCCAATCTCGCACCTTATCAGTCATTCCCTGCAAGCGATGGCTCTCTGATCGTAGCAGTCGGTAATGACCGGCAGTTCCGAGCCATGTGCGAAGCGCTGGGTTTAATCAATCTTCCGGATGATGACCGCTATCGACGCAATGCGGATCGTCTAAAGAACCGTGAAAGTCTTGTGGAGGTGCTCTCGGCTCGCTTTGAAGAAGAAGAGAGAGACACGTGGCTCAAACTGCTGGAATCGGTCGGCGTACCTTGTGGCCCGATCCAGAGCATTCCAGAAGCACTGGAGGATCCCCATATCCGGGCGCGTGAAATGGTTTTCTCTTTGCCCCACAGCAGCGGTGCAAGCGCGCCCCAGGTTGCGAACCCTATCAAGTTCTCTCGCAGCAGTATCGACTACCTTCGCGCGCCCCCAGCGCTGGGCGAACACACTGAAACCATCCTGAAAAATGAGCTCGGGAAGTCTGTGGAGCAAATTGAGGCAATGCGCCGCGATGGGACGATCTGACGTGTAATCCGCCCGACCACAGTGATCACCATAAAGATCACGTTCAAAGGAGACAGACATGCATCGATTGCTACGAATTGCGGGGGCATTAGCCGTTTGCGGAGTGACACTGACCATCGGTCTGGCCGCCGCCCACGCTAAGGAATGGCCGGTCCAGCCGATTCGGGTCGTTCTTCCATATCCCCCTGGCGGCGCCTCAGACGTGACCGCCAGGCTCCTAAGCGCTAAGCTTAGCCAGGCATGGGGAGAGTCTGTTGTTGTGGAGAACCGGCCTGGCGCAAACGGCATCATCGCTAATGAAGCCGTTGCGAAGGCGCAGCCTGACGGCTACACCGTGCTGATGGCCAACCTTGGGCCGAATGCCATCAACCCGGCCGTATACGGGAGACTTCCTTATGACACGCTGAAAGACTTTACGCCAGTTGTCTTGGTGACAAAGGTGCCGCTCATTATCGTCACGGCAGCAAATTCGCCGGTGAAGGACCTGCGCCAACTGGTCTCATTAGCAAAGGCCAAGCCAGGACAGATTACCTTTGGATCTGCAGGCAACGGTTCGGGCAGCCATCTGGCCGGGGAACTCCTTAGTACCATGGCTGGCGTCAAGATGAACCACGTTCCCTATAAGGGAGACGCGCCTTCGCTCACAGACGTGCTCGGTCAGCAGATCAATGTTGCCCTTCCCACCGCGCTTGCTGGAATGCCACATGTCAAGAGTGGAAAACTCAGGGCTCTTGCGGTCACGAGCAAGACTCGATTGCCGGCACTGCCCGATGTGCCGACGGTAGATGAAGCGCTCGGGATAAGCGGATACGAAGCCGTTTCTTGGGGTGGATTTATGGTGCCGACCGGGACCTCACCAGCCATCGTTGCTAAGATGAACAGCCAGTTCAACAAAGCCCTTCAGGATCCGGAGGTCCGCGACAAGCTGATGGCTCAAGGCGCGCAGATCGCAGGCGGCACCCCGGAAGCATTCGATGCGTTTCTGCGCACCGAAGTTACGAAATGGAAGCGCGTGGCTGATTCAGCAAAGGTCCGGCTCGACTAGCCCTCACCGGGAATGCCGGTCCGTCGTCGGGATACCCCCCGACGACGGAAACTGCCTGTGGACTACCAAGGTCGTTACAATGACGGCAGTCGGCCGATATCCCAGGCTGAAGATAACCGCTGATCCGATATGGTGAATGTCAAGCAAGTCGCCCTCCTCGCCGGCGTTTCCTCGGCAACAGTCTCCCGTGCACTGACATCGCCGGATCGGCTGCGACCTGACACGCTGGAGCGCGTGCAGAACGCCATCGCAAGCCTCAACTACGTCCCGTCTTCCTCGGCTCGGGACCTGCGTCAAGGGCGCACGCGATCGGTCGGCATCATTGCGCCGACACTGATGAACGAGCTTTACGCGAAAGCGGTCGATACCTTAGAGGCGCAGCTCGATCGGCTCGGATACACCGTTTTATTGACGTGCCACCGGGACGACAGTGAGACAGAACTACGCTGCGCGCGCGCGCTTTTGGAGCGCAGAGTCGACGGAATCGCCATTATCGGGTCACAGCATCACCCTGACGTCTTCTCGCTAATCCACAAGCATGCCATTCCGTATGTCCTAATGTGGGCCGTCGATCGTGAGGGTATGCATCCCACGGTGGGATATGACAATCGCTTGGCGATGCGCAGGTTGACGAGCTATTTGGTCAAACAGGGACATCGAAAGTTTGCCGTCCTCCCAGGGCCACTAGAGACTCAATTTCTCTCCTCTCAACGACTTCTGGGCATCCAAGACGTCCTCAGTGAGAACGGCATTTCGATACCCGACGACCGCATTCTCCCGACACCGTACGAAGCATCTGCCGTCCGGCAAGCGGTTCGGACCTGTCTCGAGCGTAATGACTCGCTGCCGCATCAGGAACAGCCGACTGCCCTGATATGCATCAATGACTTCGTTGCTGTGGCAGCGATCGCGGAGTGCCGCACATTGGGACTATCGGTTCCGAGCGACATCTCAGTTACAGGCTTCGGCGACTGGCAGATGGCGGAACTGATGACGCCCGCACTCACGACCGTACACTCGAATCCCGTTCTGATTGGCGAACTTACTTCTCGTAACCTGGTTGATCAGATTGAAGGCGGGTCCAAACGCATTCAGACCGAGTTCGAGCCTGACCTTGTAGTTCGCGAAAGTACGGCGCCGCCCCAATAGTTGGTGAGCCAAACTACGTTTTGTCGCTACGGACGGAACTCAGCCGTCGCTCTAGCTAGGCCCTCACCGGGCACAAAGCGGTCGAAGCATACGTTGTCCAGCTATTAAATGAAGCGTTGCAGACAACGTTCTGAGGGAATTCTTCAGTCATGCGGGGCGCCTAATGGATATCAGTCTCTGCTCCATCCTGATGTCCGCTTAGGGTGGGCCGGTAAGCGCCGGTCATGCCACTGACCTTTGATTGAGGCGTCAGGGTACCGCCGTTGCCAACTAAGTCGAACGTGTCCCAAAAAGCGGACACATTCGTCCCCTCCGGCGCGAGCCAGAAGCGTCACCGCACGAAAAGGGAGTTCGAACCTATTTCGGCCACCCCGCTTTGGCTGCCGCCGCATCCAGCGCACGAGAAAATCGCCCGATGTCTTCCGGCCGGAACTCGGCCAGAAACAGTTCTGTGACCGCCGCCTCGTAGATGCCCCACATCTTCTTGCGCAAGGCCTTACCTTGCCGTGTGACGGACACGAACGCGGCGCGGCCGTCTTCCTCTGACCGGATACGGGTCACCAGCTCTTCACGCTCCAGCCGGTCAATCAGGCGAGTCAGGTTGTACCGCTCGATGGCAAGCACATCGGCCAGCTCATGCATCCGGCGGCTTTCCTCCGGCCCGCTTTCAATCCCCCACAGCACGTCGTACCACGCGTAGACAGGCAGTCCAGCCTCGGCAAGACGCCGATCCACCTCACGTATCAAGGCCCGGTGCGACCGTACAAACGAAAACCACAAATCCGGCTTCTCAGTCGACATGGTATCTCCAATAGTTGCAGTTGCAATTATGCCGCAGAGCGCTCACAATGCCCAGACGATTGCAACTGCAATTCATTTGAAGCGCAATGGCCACGCCTATCCGACCGGGCCTGATGCGAACCGAAGCCCCGTCAATCCCATGGAGACAGAGATGAATGCCCCGGTGTTGCCGCTACACGTATTGCCGCTGGATGTGGACCCGCAGGAAACCCAGGAATGGATTGAGGCCCTGGCCGCCGTGACCGAAGTGGAAGGCCGCGAACGCGCCCACTACCTGATCGGCCGCCTGCATGAATCGGACGCGGCCCGACACGGGGATTTCCATGGCGCAATCACGACGCCCTACGTCAATACGATTGCCGAATCGGGCGAGCAGCCGTACCCAGGCGACACCTCGATCGAGCGCCGACTGGCCGCCATGGCGCGCTGGAATGCCATGGCGATGGTGTTGCGGGCGGGCAAGCACTCCAACGTCGGCGGGCATATCGCCACATATGGGTTCTCCGCTTTCTTCTGATGTCTACGGGTCGACCTTCGATTCTGTTGTTGAGGGTAAACCCCCCTTTGCGCCACATAGGTAGGCTACCTAACATTAGCCACCAATCGCCCTCGGAGATATTTCCATGACGGAGTCGCCTGCTCCCACCCCTTCCTCCAACCCATCTTCCGCGGTAGAAGGGCGCTGTCCTTTTGATGCGGCTGCGAACGAGCCGAAATCAGCGTGTCCTTTTCACGCTGAGGGCGACAGCGGCGGAATCCCAGATTTCCCCCCTAAGCGCGTAGATCCCTTGGCGCCGCCGCCGGTGTTCTTCCAGATGCAACAGAAGGGCGAATTGGCACGAGGTAAGCTTTGGGACGGAAAGATCGCTTGGCTTGTCACGCGTTATGACGATGTTCGCGCTGTCTTGTCGGACTCTCGCTTTAGCTCCGACGTCTCACATCCGGGATTTCCCTCTTCCAGCGCCGCAGTAAAGGTTGTTCGGAGTAGTAACCGGACCTTCATTACCATGGATGAACCCAAGCATTCAGAGCAACGGCGGATGCTGACCAGCGAATTCACGATCCGAAAGATCGAGAATCTGCGGCCGCGACTTCAGGCCATCGTGGACAAGCTCTTGGAAGATTTTGCGATGGGGCCGCAGCCTTCTGACCTGGTTAGCGCCTTTACATTGGCGACACCAGCATTGGCTATCTCAGAGTTGCTTGGTGTTCCATACGACGATCACGACTTCTTCCAAGAACAGGCGATGATCATGACGTCGAGCACCGCGACGAGGGAAGAGGCTAGCGCCGCGAATCAAGCGTTGTGCGAATACCTGCGTGAACTGGTGGCGAAGAGATCCGAAAGCCCCGGGGAGGACATCCTCAGTCGCCTTATCGTTAATCATGTACGGAAGGGCGATATCACTGAAACAGACGTGGTCTCGCTTGGAAGGCTTCTGCTGATTGCCGGGCACGAGACGACGGCAAATACGACGTCGATGGGGGTGCTCTTCCTACTTCAGAGGCCGGACATCTGGGAAGAGCTTCGCCAGAATCCAAGCCTCGTTCCAAACGCGGTGGAGGAGATGCTACGCTTCCTGGATGTCATACAGTCCGGGACGCGACGTGTCGCACTGGAGGACGTTGTCGTGAATGGGCAATTGATCCGAGCCGGTGATCCCGTTGTCGTGCTTAGTATTTCCGCAAATCGCGACCAGGAGCAGTTCAAAGATCCCCACGTCTTTGACCTCCGCCGTGATGCCCGGACACAGATCGCATTCGGATACGGCCCGCATCAGTGCATGGGACAAGTTCTCGCCAGAGTCGAAATGCAGATCATGTTCACCGCCCTACTGAAGCGCCTGCCGAATCTTCGGCTGGCCGTGCCCATCGAGAGCCTCGCGTTCAAGAGCGATTCGCTCATGTATGGTGTTAGGGCACTGCCCGTTAGCTGGTAAATCCACTACGGCGAATCACGATGAAAATCACAATCTATCCCGAAAAATGCTGCGGTTCCGGCCAATGCGTCGTCAATGCGCCGGATCTGTTCGACCAAAAGGATGACGGAATCGTCATTCTTTTGAATGCCGATCCGTCGGCCGATCAATACAAAATCTGCACGCTTGGCTGCTGGGATCTGTCCGGCGTTGGCAATCGAGATTCACGAGGCTCTCTGATGATTCCCCTAAGCAAATCGTAGTCATCGGGGCAACGGCCGCCGGCATCACGGCGGCACGAGCAGCCTGCGCGCGCGAGGCTGGGGCGGATGGTACTTCCATCGCAAAAGAGGGCGGCCTGCCCAACGGCCGCCCATCTCTTTCGAAGCGGTTGATGGCTGGCAAACGTTCAGTAGAGCTCCTCTAAATAGATCGCCTAGCGGGCATAAAATTTCATTCCGCAAATAACATCTGCCGAAACTTTAAATCTATTATAGAAAGATGACTCAAAGTCATAGGATTGGCTCCACCCAATTCTGTTCGAAATATCCGGTATAGATCTTTCCAGTCCTGCCAATTCGAACAGCGAACGCATAAGCCGCTGCGTGTTACATATTTCCGTGAAGCAATTGCCCTGGCTGAAGAGGGTCCGCCTGACTCTCGAGGATGTTGTCTGCAAACTATCCGCTATATCTGCAATATTCCAAGCTTCCTTTGGATTCATAAACACCGACAATGAAATTGCCTCCCAAAGCGGCCTGGAATCCCACAGATCGTGCATTGGTTGATCACGCACCACAGAATAACTAGTTACATCCAGATCGAAGCTGCAATGCGAGCTCTTAAAAATAGAGCCGCCCAAGAACAGACTCGCAGGAGAAAAAGCGGGGAGCTTCACGAACTTCCCCTCTTTAATTACGCGTGAATAGCCTTGTCGGCTGATTATCTGCTCGCCACTCAACGAAGTCACTTTCATTGGAATTGGAAGAAAAATATCATGGATCCCGACTTGGCTTCGTGACTGAAGTTGCGTCTGCATCAATTACGCTACTATCCCGGTCCGATACTATGAGCAGCGCGAGGATGTACCACCGCGCTGCCGGAAACGATGAGGGTCACCCGCCATCGCAATTCATCGAGCACTTACTCTTCGCGGCGCCTTAGGCAGCCTTGTCAAGCTCGGGATGCATGGAGTCCGACATCTGCGCCAGATGATGCAGCGTATCTCCGAACACCGATTCCATTTGGGTAAGGCGTCTAAAATAGTGGCTGACGATATACTCATCCGTCATTCCAATCCCACCGTGCAATTGCACGGCCTGCTGGCCGACGAATCGCATCGACCCGCCCAACTGATATTTCGCTTGTGCCATGGCGCGACGTCTCTGGTTCGCCGGCGCGTTGACGTTGAGCGAGGCGTAGTAGCTCATAGACCTCGCGAGCTCTAGACTCATCTTCATATCTGCGACGCGGTGACGCAACGCTTGGAAGCTCGCGATAGCGACGCCGAACTGCTTGCGCGTCTTCATGTAATCCACCAGAGCCTCCAGGGTTACGTCCATCACGCCCACGGCCTCTGCACACGTCATTGCAATGCCAAGATCCACGGCATACGACAGGCAATCCTGGCCTTCGCGGGTGACTAGCGTGCCCGGCGCCTTCGACAACGTCAGCTCCGCGGCGCGCGAGCCGTCGACAGTTTGATAAGGGTGTACCAATACACCTGGGGCGGAGCGCTCCACAAGGAACGCTCCGAGAGTGTCAGCAATCATGGCGGGTACAATGTACGCAGCAGCATGATCGCCAACCGGCACGAGGCTCTTACTCCCAGTAAGCTCCCAACCTTCCGCCGTCTCGACTGCTCGCGTCTCGCACGTATCGATGCGATAACGATTCGCGCGCTCCTGCTGGGCCAGTACGACCAGACTTTCTCCAGAAGCGATCGTAGGCAGCCACGCCGCACGTACGCTTGCTTCGGCGTAGTTCGACAGCACTGCACCCGCAAGTAGAACTTGCGCCAGCGGTTCGAGTACGATGCCCCGCCCCAGTTCCTCCATAACCACCATAACGTCGACCGGCCCCATACCGACGCCGCCATACTCTTCTGGGACGTAAAGTCCAGTCAGCCCAAGCTCCGCAAGCTCCGAATACGCGTCCGGGGAAAATCCGCCGCTGCTCTCGGAACTGCGACGGTGCTCAAACGTATAGCTACGCTTTACCCACTTTCTTACTGCATCTCGCAGTTGGTCCTGGTCGTCAGTGAATTCGAAATCCATGCTCTACTCCTTTATCCGAGGACCACTTGCGAAACAATGTTACGCTGCACTTCATTGGAGCCACCGTAGATAGTGGTTTTCCGCAGATTAAAATATGTCGCGGCAAGCGGAGCGTTCCGTCGCTCTCCACCTGGGAACTCGCCATCCCACTCCGTCAACATAGCGTCTTGAATAAATGGGAGGCTATAGGGACCTGCAGCCAGCATCATCAATTCACTGTAGCGCTGTTGAATCTCACTGCCTCGGATTTTCAGTAGGCCTGCGATATCCAATGGATTCTTCCCGGATTTTTCTGCCGAGATAACGCGAAGAACCAGCATTTCGAGCGCGATAATATCTACCTCGAGCTTCGAAACCTCGTCTTTGAAACGAGGGTCGTCCATCATGCCTTCTGCAGCCGCGATTCGCTTCAGGCGTCGGAGCTCACGCTTGGCACGCCCGACTTCTGCAATGTTCGAGCGTTCGTGACTGAGAAGGTGTTTGGCATAGGTCCAGCCCTTATTTTCTTCGCCAATCAGGTTCTCAACGGGGACCTCAACATTGTCGAACCAGACCTCATTGACCTCGCACTCGCCGTCCAGCAGCTTAATGGGCCGAACCGTGACGCCAGGCGAACGCATGTCAATGAGCAGGAAACTGATCCCTGCCTGCGGCTTCCCTTCTGTATTGGTCCGGACGAGACAGAAAATCCACTCCCCGTACTGAGCCAACGTGGTCCAGATCTTTTGACCATTGACTATGTACTTGTCTCCCTTTCGCTCCGCTCGTGTCTTGAGCGAAGCCAGGTCGGAACCCGATCCCGGCTCGCTGTAACCCTGGCTCCACCAAACATCGCCCGTCACAATGCCGGGCAAGAAGCGCGCCTGTTGCTCAGCGTTACCAAATGCCATGATGACTGGTGCCACCATGACAGGCCCATAGGGCACGAGTCGCGGTGCTCCTGCCAACGCGCACTCTTCCTCGAATATGTGCCGCTGCACTGGTGTCCAGCCCGTGCCGCCGAACTCGACTGGCCACTTATACGTCAGCCAACCCTTTTTCCCCAGAATTTGGTGCCAACGCTGCATATCGGTGCGGGATAGCTGCAGTCCGTTGTGCACCTTGTGCGAGATCTCCTTCGGCAAATGGGCGTCGATCCACGCATGTACCTCTTTTCTAAATTCCTGCTCTTCTTCTGTGAAATTCAGATCCATTTCTCAGTCCCCTACTGTGTTAGTTAGTCCTAGCGGCCCACGAAAACGGGAGCGCGACGCTCCTTGGCCGCCAACGCCCCTTCCCGGGCGTCTTCACTCCTGGCCAGCATCTGAGCTTGGTACTGGGCGCTATAGCCTGCCTCAACCAGTCCTACCGGAATCGAGTGTCTCGCCGCCTGTTTGAGGAAACGCAGTACCAGCGGCGCTGCGCTCGCAATCTGACGCGCTGTCACTAGAGCTGCCTCTGTTTCGCTTCCTGGTTCACAGAGTTCGTTTACGAATCCGACTTCATAGGCCCGTTGGGCGGATACCGGGCGCCCGGTCAACATGAGCTCCATCGCGATCTTGTGGGGAATCCGACCGACCAGCGAGCTAATCAAGCCGGCTGCCATGCCTAGGCGACCTTCGGGATAAACGAAGGTCGTTGCCGAAGTCGCTACACAAAGATCGCAGAATGCAAGCATCGATACGCCCGCCGCTATCACGGGGCCATTAACCGCTGCAATAACCGGCTTTCCAATGTCAAATGCGACATTGGGAATGGCATGCCAAAAGGAATCCGGTGGATCGTTCGTGTCGAGGCCTGCCGTAAACACCGACCCCTCTGCACGTAGCAGGGCAACGCGATCCTCTGAGCCCGCGAAGTCTTGCCACGCGTCGTGCAACGCGTCGCACATTTCCGAGTTCAGCGCGTTTCTCTTATCCGGCCGATTCATCGTAATGACCCGGACGAAATTTTCTGATTCGATTTTTATCAACTCGGCCATGGCGTTCTTAACGCTTCTTGTTCAGGAAGGATTTGAAGATTTCCTGAGTGGCTTCGGTATTCAAGAGTTCGGCGAACATCTTCACTTCCAGGTCGAGCGCAGAACCCACAGCGGCACGATTCTCGTGGTTCAACATCCGCTTTGTCGCGCGTACCGAAGCCTTGGGAAGCTTTGCCAGTTCGGCAGCCGTTTCGCGCGCCCGTGCAAGGGCTTCCCCGTCCTGCGTCAGCGACGTCAGAAGCCCGGCATCGAAAGCTTCTTCTGCATCAAAGAACTTTCCAAGCATCAACCACTCACGTGCCTTCCGGACACCTACCAGCGATTCGAGCAGGTAGCTGGATGCGCCCTCGGGGCACAGACCCAGCGATACGAACGGCATGCGGAAGCGCGCATCTTGGGATGCGTAGGCAAAATCGACGTGTTGCAGCATCGTGGCGCCGATTCCAATCGCCAGTCCCTCGACTGCTGCGATTAGCGGCACATCGATCGCGGCCATCTTCCGGAGAAGCGTGACAGCAGGGGAATCTTCATTACCCCGCCGGGTCTGGAAATCATTGATATCGGCACCGACAGTGAAGTGTCCGCCCGCACCATGCACGATGACTGCGGCACATTCCTTGTCCGCGTTGGCCTCATCCAGAAGACGGGTCAGTTCCTGGTACATCGCGGCGCTGATCGCATTGCGCTTTTCTGGACGCGCAATGCAAATCTCCAGGACGTTTCCGACATTATTAGCTTGGATGCTCATGATTGCTCCTGAAGTGTCTTTTTTGACGTTTGGCAACTAATCACCCCACGTTCTTCGAGACCGGCGATGTGGTCCGCGGAAAGTTCTAGCAAGTCGGAAAGCACGTCTTCTGTGTGCTGACCGAGTTTCGCGGGCGCCCGAACGTAGTGCACCGGCGTTTTACTGAATTTGATGGGATTGGCGATGCCCCGTACCGAGCCGATACCTTTGTCAACCGGCACGTCGATCGCCATCTGACGGTGGATGACCTGTGGGTGAGCAAAGGCTTCCTTGTAGGTATTGATACGACCGTGCGGGATATCCGCTGCGGAGAACGCGGCAAGCCAATGCTCGGTTTGGCGCGCCGCAAGAACCGACGACACCTGCGCAATTAGCGCCTCTCGATTCCGAATGCGTCCGGATGCGGAATAGAACGTCGAATCCCGGGCCAGTTCTTTGGCGTCGATCGCTTGGCAAAAGCGTTGCCACTGGGAATCGTTCCCCACAGCAACTACCACCTTACCGTCTGCCGTATCAAAGACTTGATACGGTACGAGAGACGGATGCGCGTTCCCCCACCGGTGCGGTTCGGCGCCATTGATCAGGCACGACAATCCCTGATTCGACGACAAGCCAACCAGACAATCGAGCAGTGCCAAATCGATGTGCTGACCTTCTCCCGTGACATTCCTGTGGTTCAACGCGGCGAGGATCGCGACCGTCGCATACAGTCCCGTCGTCAGATCAGCAATGGCGATCCCGACCTTCTGTGGCCCACCACCAGGCTCGTCATCACGCTCGCCCGTTATGCTCATCAGCCCGCTTTCCCCCTGGAAAACGAAGTCGTAGCCGGGGCGGTCAGCGTACGGCCCGGATTGGCCGTACCCGGTGATAGAGCAATAGATCAGGCGCGGATTGATCTTTTTCAGACTGTCGTAGTCAAGCCCTCGACGAGCCAGATCACCAACCTTAAAGTTCTCTACAAAGATGTCGCACTCAAGAACGAGCTTACGGATCAGATCCGCACCGTCTGGGTTGGCGATGTCCACGCCAACCGATCGTTTGTTCCGATTTGCGGAAGCGAAGTAGGTGGAATCCTCAAGCACTTCCGCTTCACTCGTCATCGCATACGGCGGCCCCCACTGCCGCGTATCATCCCCTCGCGATGGGTGCTCAATCTTGATGACATCGGCTCCCATGTCGCCCAGCATCTGGGTACACCATGGCCCTGCGAGCACTCGCGTCATATCCAATACGCGAATGTTCCCTAGAGCTTGTTTCTGCATAAGAGACATCCCGTCATCCCTCGTTCATTTGGATAGATTTGTACTCGAGGAACTCATCCAAACCGACGTGACCCGCCTCCCGGCCAACACCGCTTTGTTTGAAGCCGCCGAAGGGCGCTACGGGGTTGAATCGGGCGCCGTTAATATCGACCTGTCCTGCACGAATCTTCTTAGCGGCGTCGAGTGCGAGGTCAGGATCGCCCCAAACGGCCGCCGCCAGGCCATACACCGTTGCGTTGGCGATGCGGATGCCGTCGTCGATTTCGTCGTAGGGAATCACGCAGAGCACGGGGCCAAACACCTCTTCCTTGGCCAGATAGTTATGTTGATCTGTGAGAAACACCTTCGGGCTGACGAAGAATCCTGCAGGCGGAACATCCTGGCCTGACGCGATGAGCGTGGCGCCCTCCGCTACCCCTTTTTCCGCTAGTTCCTGCACGCGGTCACGCTGCTTGCCAGAAATGAGCGGGCCGATCCGATGGCCTTCGACGAGGCTGGATCCGACAGAGAACTTGGCGAGTTCTTGCTTCACCAGGGCTTCGACGGCCGACACATCACGCGAGTGAACAATCAACCTGGTCAGCGCGCTGCAAGTCTGACCGTTGTTGAGGAAGCAGGAAGCGAGCGTTCCCTTGACGGCCACAGTCAGGTCCGCACCCGGCAATACCAAGGAAGGCGACTTGCCGCCCAATTCCAGCGTCACCTTCTTAATGGTCGACGCGGCCAAGCAAGACACTGCACGACCCGCTTCCGTGGATCCTGTGAAGCTAACCATGTCCACGCCGTCAGCTCGCGCCAACGCTGCGCCCACTACCGCACCCAAGCCGTTCACAACGTTCACCACGCCCGAAGGAAAGCCTGCGTCATTGATGGCATCGCAGATAAGGCGCGTTGTTCGGGGCGTCAATTCACTTGGTTTGAGCACGACTGTGTTCCCGGCCAGAAGCGCGGGCACCACCTTCAGAATGATCTGATGAAGCGGGAAATTCCATGGCGTGATACATGCCACGACGCCGAATGGCTCCCGGACGATGACAGATGGGCCCGTTCGCGATTGCCATGGAAATCCTTCCGCCAGCTTTACGAAGTTCCCAATGTTCCGAATGGGCGAGTCGACTTGAACGATGCGTGAGATCTTCAAGGGCGTGCCAACCTCAGCCGCGATAGCATCGGCCAACGACTCCTGCCGATTTGTGAGTTGGTCTTTTAGGCGATTAAGAATTGCGCATTTGTCCGACACGGATGTTGCGGACCAGCTGGCCAATGCGTTCTGCGCGGCACCCAAGGCGAGACCGACGTCCTCCTCGGTACCTGGAAGAATTTGGGCCGATACCAGGCCAGTATTCGGGTCCTCTACGTCGATGAGCTGTGTGCCAGAAGCACGGCGCCACGATCCCCCGATGTATTGCTGATCGAAGATCTCCGGCATCACGACTGCACCTCTGAAATCTCTTCGACTTTCTCGGGGCTACCGGACCATCCCCACGCCAACGAGGTTCGGGATACACCAAGTAGGACGCCATTCAGCGCGCTCGGATGGATCCAGAGGCCGTCCTGCTCGGGCTTGCCCGTGTCGGTCCTTCGGGTCCACTTTGCGTTGCGCGATTCGAGTCGCCTGATTACGTCCGCCAAATCATGCGTTTCGATGTAGCACATGTAAAGTGCGTCACCTCGCTTGCCCGAAAACCTGCCCATGGCAAAGGCGGGATCATGCGCTTCAGCCAATTCGATGCGATCGAGACGATCCGGCGCGAACATCAGCAGCGTGCCTTCATAGCCAAATCGCGCGAACGTGATGTCTACTGCCTTGTCGCGCTGCAGGCCCAGTTTTCGCGCGTAGCAATCCGCGACTTCTCGCCAGTCGGTGCTGAGAACCATGGTGAGCTCGTACAGAAACGACACAGGACCATTCGCTCGAACCCGCGCTGCCGCTTCGCTGACAACGAGTGGCATGCCATAGAGGCCGCCCGCGTTCAAATAGAGACGGCCGTCGGCTTCAGCAAATCGGATACCTTGCTCGGCAAGGAACCTCTGGCATTCAGCCAGGCTAGCTGTCGAGACCCCTCCAAAGAAGAGGCCTTCCCCGAAGCTATCAAGATGATCACTTACGACCCCTGCTCCCCGCGGGGTCCAAAGTTCGACCGTGCTTTCGCCGATTACCAGGCTACGGCCACGGGCATTCAGATGGTCGCTTGCAAGCTCATCAAGATACTGCGCCCCAAGTACTTCCCTGTAGTTCTGCTCTGCTTGATCGAGGTCGCGCACCGCAACGAGGATTCTGTCAACCGAGTTCAACATTGCTTCTTCCTTAAAGTAACTGACCTACTGCACGGTGATGTGCGCGGTACGAATGAGCTTTTGCCATTTCGCCGACTCCTGCTGGATGAATCGGCCGAACTCATCTCGTCCTGCGCCAGAGATGATTCCGCCGATGTCGCCAATCTTGCTGCGGACGTCAGGCATCTTGAGTACAGCTTGAATTTCGGCATCCAAACGGGTGACGATCGGCTTCGGCGTTGCGGCAGGTACCAAGACGCCGAACCAACCAGTGATCTGATAGTTGCTCAGACCAGCTTCAGTCATCGTTGGGACGTCCGGCAGCAACGGGGAACGGACAGCACTCGTGATGGCGAGTGCGCGAACCTTTCCGCCTTTTACGAGATTCAATGCCGAAGGCATGTTGTCAAACATGATCGGTACATGGCCTGCCATCGTGTCGTTCAGGCCGGGGCCGCTACCGCGGTATGGCACATGAACCATGCGCAGGCCCGCTGTCGAAGCGAACAGTTCACCCGCCAAGTGCAAAGATGTTCCGTTGCCAGGCGTTGCGTACGACAAGGGATTGGGCTGTTGCTTCGCGTACTGAACGAGTTCCTTCACCGATTTGACCGGCAGTTGCGGGTTGACCACCAGCAGGTTGGGAACCTCCGCCAGGAGCGTCACCGGCGCGAGATCTCGCGTGGGAGAAAAGCGAGCGTCGGGAGTAAGCGTGGGGTTGATGGCAATAGGACCAATATTGCCCATAACGATGGTGTATCCATCAGCGGGCTGTTTCGCAACATAGGCCGTGCCAACATCGCCCCCAGCGCCTGGCTTGTTCTCGATCACCACGGGCTGCCCGAGTCGTTCAGAGAGCTTGGCACCGACGATACGTGCCAGCATGTCAGTGGTGCCGCCCGGCGGATACGGCACGACCCACTTGATCGGGCGACTCGGCCAGGACTCGCTGGCGTTCGCAACAGATTGACCGGTCGCTGCCCAGCACCCCACCACAGCGGCGCTAAAGCCCAATATCCATCGTTTCATTCGTTGTCTCCTGACCTCAAGAAGCAGGTTGCATCTCAAGGGCACCTGGTTTATGATGTTCACTAGGTGAACTAGCGGTACACAGGGTGTACGAATGAAGAATAATAGATCGATCCAACGCTGTCTAGCGGTGCTGCGCGCTTTCCGAGAGAACGGGCGACCTACGTTGGCGGAGTTGTCGCGTGCCGTAGACCTGCCGCACCCGACCGTTCTGCGCTTTCTATTGACTTTGGAGGAGGAGGGATATGTCGCGCGCGAGGGCAACCAATGGCGCTTGACTACCCGAGTCTTCGAAATCGGCTTTGCTGCTTTGGAAAGTTTGGGAGTGACAGACTCGGTTCAGCAGATGCTCCAGCAACTGGCTGACACGTACGCAGGAACATCCAACCTGGGTGAAGCGAACCCCGACGGGGTGATCATTATTGGAAGGGCGATGGCACTCGCGGAACGCCGTCGCCTCGTGGTGATGAATCTCCGGGTTGGAAGCATCCTGCCTCCAAGTAGCGCGCTCACACAGGCGTTGACCCTCGGGGTCGGTGAATGGGCGATGGTCGAGTATCCAGAGAGCAATCAGATCTCAGTTGCAGTCCCGCTTGCTCGGGTTGGCAACCGCCAGCTGGCTATCGGGATTTCCACATCGCCAGCCGAGGCGACACCCGAAAGGATCGAGAATGAAATCATTCCAACACTTCAGAATGCCGCAGCGATGGTCTCAAGGCTTGTTGGGATGGGGCCAGCGTAGGGAGTTCGCTCATCGCCCCGGGTGCGGAACCGTCGACTGATCAACACGAATCTGCCCGCTTGGCCGCTGGGATCTGTCCGGCGCTTGCAATCGAGGTTCACGAGGATCTCTGATGATTTCCCGTGAGCACATCGTAGTCGTCGGGGCACCCGCCGCCGGCATCACGGCATCACGGCATCACGGCGGCACGAGCGCTGCGGGCGCAAGGGCTGGCCCGGACGCCTTACTCTCATCGGAAAAGTAGGCGGCTTACCCTAGCATGGCGCTCATTGGACACGCCGACGAGGCCAGTTTCGCGACGGCTTGTGAAACGCGACGCATCATACTGACGCACGATTCTGATTTCTTGGATGATCAGCGCTTCCCATTTCACCGTAACCCAGGCGTGGTCGTTCTACTAGCTGCAACTGGCAATGGGACGCTGGAAATCGCATTAGCAGATCACTTGCGCATACTAACGCCCCGTACGGCAACGCCCATGTTGGCGCCAATATCTTCGCAACAGACGATCGAGAATGGACCGTCCGCAGGCATACTCGCGCCGAAGGAAGGCACGTTGAAACCCGCATCAAGCTGCATCCAGGAGATGACGCCCTAATTTGGGAGTAGCGGAGGCGTACCTAGCTACGCAGACGATTCTGCGACATGAAAGTTGCCGGGCAGGATCAATCTTCGAAGCTGTTCTGATGCGTGGTGTCTGCGACACTGCCGCTTTGGCTGGCGGTCAACGTAAAGGCATTGAGATCTGGGGCCGCTCAGTAGCCAGTACTTTGAGCCCGCATCCGATACTCCAGATCAATGCGGCCACCTTGGTTGTCAGCGTGCTCGTACTGATGATGGCGCGACAACCCGGTGTTCTGGCGATGCACAACTGTCATAGTTGCTGCGGCGCGATCCGTCACTAGGGAATCGCCTTATGTGGACGCCTCCCGGATTGCAAGCCGATTGACATGGTGGTCGACAGGTGAAGGCAGCACGCCTATGTCCGGCCCTTTTGTGCAGGCCGCTCAGCCTGCTGGCCCATATGGAATTCGCTGGCGAGGTCCTCATCTGATCATCGAGCGTTGCTGCTCACATTCCCTATCGGGTTTTCCTCGCCCCGGTCCAACCTGTTAGCCATCATGCGATCAATGCTTGCGCTCCTTGAGAAGAAGTCAGTTCAGGCGGGCCACGCACCTGGCTATGCAGCCATGGCGGGTGCCGTGTATCTCGTATCCCTTGCTAGCACCGCCCAGATGGTCCGGGCGAGTTTGTTGGCTACGGCAGCCACCACTACATTGAAAGGACGTCGCTGAAGCAATCCGTCGAGCCAGGCGGTTCATGCGCCTTTGATGATCACCGATCTGGCGCCGTGTATGAGTAGGGTGCGCAGGTAGGTGTCACCTCGCTTGCTAATGCCAAGCTGGCGCACGTGACCACCGGTGCCCGTTTGTTTCGGTACCAAGCCTAACCAGGCAGCGAACTCACGCCCGGAGCGAAACGTTTTGGCATCGCCGATCGCAGCCACCGCAGCCGTGGCGGTTAGCAGCCCCACGCCAGGAATTTCAGCGATCTTCTGGCATTCCTGATTGTCGCAAAGCGCAACCTTGAGCCGACGTTCCAGCACAGCGATTTCCTTGTCGGTTGCCTGCACGCGTGCCCATTGCTCTCGTAGGCTGTCGATCAGTATGGCTGGCAAGCGATTCGCGATCTTGGCAAGCGCACCAGAAATTTTTTCGGCAAATTCCCGAGATCCTTCCGGAAGGACTTCACCAAACTCATAGAGTAAGCCGCGCAATGCGTTCGTCTGCATGATCCGGAACTTCATCAGTTGAGCCCGGATGCGGTGCAGCGCCAGAATGGTCTGTTGCTGCTCGCTCTTGATCGCAACAAACCGCGCCTCGGGCTGCTGGACTGCTGTCCAGATAGCTCTGGCATCGGCAGCGTCGGTTTTATTACGCAACACAAAGGGACGAACCGATCGCACAGAGATGAGCTTCACTTCGTGGCCGAGCTTCTGCAGTTCTCGTGCCCAACGGTGGGCGCTGCCGCAAGCTTCGATGGCAATGAGTGAACGCTCCCGCTGAGCAAGGAAGTCGGTGACCTGGCTCCGCTTCAACTTGATGCGCTCGATTTCACCGGTGTTGGCATTCACCGCATGAAGTTGGAAGACATGCTTGGCAATATCCATGCCGATGACGGTAAGCTTCATTTTGGATCGTCCCGATCAGGGTCGTTTGCAATCGACACCTCCACTTTGGCATAGGGATGCCATGGCAGCGAGGACCCTTACAGTTACTCTTGCAGGTAAGCGGCGCCCCGTTGCCGGGGGGAGGCGTCCATACCATCTGATTAAATCAGTGCGCGAGTCATCGAGGCATTGGGTGAGCGCGTTGTCATGAGCGTGTCCATGATTCAGGTCCTGTGATGAAGCGACAGATCAGTTTTGCGGAAGCGGAAAGTCACGGCAAGAAGCGTGTGACGCGCCGCCAGCGCTTCCTGTCGGAGATGGAGAGCGTGGTGCCGTGGGCGCGCCTGATTGCGGCGGTCGAGCCGTACTACCCCAAGGGCAAACGTGGCCGGCCGCCGATCGGCCTTGAGCGGATGCTGCGCATTTACTTCCTCCAGCAGTGGTACGGGCTGTCGGACGAGGCACTGCAAGACGCGCTGTACGACAGCATGGCGATGCGGGCGTTTGCCGGGATCGACCTGGCAGTCGAGGCGGTGCCAGACGCGACCACGCTGCTGAAGTTTCGCCGCCTGCTCGTCGAGCATGAACTGACGCGAAAGCCGACGGCTTCGGGAAGAGTTTGCCAAGTTGCAGGTCGAGGTCAATGAAGAGAAGAGTCGCACGGTGGATTTGGACTGCGGTGAGAGCTTTGGCTTTCTGGGATTCGACTTCCGTCGATTGCGCAGCATAAAGAGACAGGTGTGGCGAGCGCACTATACGCCCAAGTTGAAGAAACGCACGGCGTTGCTGCGCAAACTCAAGGAGGTGTTCAGGCGATACCAGTCGCAGCCGGTGGATCGGGTGGTGCAACTGATAAATCCGGTGCTACGTGGCTGGGTGAACTACTTCGCGGTCGGACACTCCAGTGAGTGCTTCAGCTTCATCCAGGACTGGGTGGAAAAGAAGGTCAGGCGCCATCTGGAGCGCTCCCGGAATCGTCGGGGCTTCGGCTGGAAGACGTGGAGTAGGCGGTGGCTCTATGACGAACTGAAGCTGTTCAACGGCTATCGGGTTCGTCGTCGACCATCGACGAAAGCGGCCCCGGCATGATAGGTCCCATATACCTTGACATGAAGCAAACAGGAAAGCGTAGTGCGGGAAAACCGCATGCTGCGTTTGACGTGGCGGGAGTTGGAAACGTGACTATGGTCGCCGGATTGCGGGCCATCGCGAAAGCGGTGGAATCACCACCGGCACCTGAAGGTGCGCGCGCCAGTTCTCGACCCTACCTTAGGGGGCAGTGGCGCAGAAATGCGCCGCTGCTACCCGACGTCGGCGTGGATGCGGCCTCTGGGCTGGTGCATAGCGTGGTGGGCACAGCGGCCAAGAGTCGGACGTGTCGCAGGCCCATGCCTTGCTGCATGGCCACGAGGAGCATGCGTTTGGCGACGCGGGCTACACGGGCGTGGACAAGCGCGAGGAGATGCAAGGCAAGACCGTGAAGTGGCAGGTGGCCGTCAAGCGCGGCAAGATCAAGGCGATGTGTGACGGAGCCGTCAAGGACTTGCTGATCGCCGTCGAGCGGGTCAAGGCACAGATTCGGTCGCGGGTTGAGCATCCGTTCCACGTTATCAAGAATCTGTTTGGTCATCGCAAGGTTCGCTACAAGGGCCTGTTCAAGAACACGGCGCAGTTGTTCAGCCTGTTTGGTTTGGCGAATCTGGTGTTCGCCAGGAGGCTGTTGTTGTCCTTAGAGGGGAGCAATCCGTCCTGAGCGCGCAAAAGCGCGACCAGGAAAGGTGCGAAACGCGAGAAAGACGGCTTGAATCGGCCCATCTCTCCCGGATTGCGAAAGCTGAAGTCCTTGGCTTGTGCAACATCAAGCGCAAACCTCATTGATCAGCAATTCCTTAGTGACAACGGTGCCGCTCATTATCGTCACAGCAGCAAATTCGCCAATAAAGGACCTGCGCCAACTAGTCTCGATGGCAAAGGCTAGGCCAGGGCAGATCACCTTTGGATGCGCCGGCAATGGTTCGGGCAGCCATCTGGCCGGGGAACTCCTTAGTACCATGGCTGGCGTCAAGATGAACCACGTTCCCTATAAGGGAGACGCGCCTTCGCTCACAGACGTGCTCGGTCAGCAGATCAATGTTGCCCTTCCCACCTCGCTCGCGGGAATGCCGCAAGTCAAGAGTGGAAAGCTCAGGGCGCTCGCGGTCACGAGCAAGACTCGATTACCGTCACTGCCCGATGTGCCCACGGTAGATGAAGCGCTCGGGATAAGCGGATACGAAGCCGTTTCCTGGGGCGGGTTCATGGTCCCGAGCGGGACATCACAGGCCATCATTGCTAAGATGAACAGCGAGTTCAACAAAGCCCTTCAGGATCCGGAGGTCCGCGACAAGCTGATGGCTCAAGGAGCGCAGATCGCAGGCGGCACGCCTGAGGCGTTCAATGCGTTGCTTCGCGCCGAAGTTTCGAAGTGGAAGCGAGTGGCAGATTCAGCAAAGGTCCGGCTCGACTAGCCTCACCAGGGATGTCGATCCGTCTTCGGGAACCCTCCAACGACGGGAACTGCTTTCGACTACCAATCGTTACAATGGATGGCAGACGGCCGTCATTCCGGCTGAAGATAACATCTGACCCGATATGGTGAATGTCAAGCAAGTCGCCCTCCTCGCCGGCGTTTCCTCGGCAACAGTCTCCCGTGCACTGACATCGCCGGATAGGCTGCGACCTGACACGCTGGAGCGAGTGCAGAACGCTATTGCAAGCCTCAACTACGTTCCCTTCTCGGCGGCTCGCGAACTACGTCAGGGGCGCACGCGATCGGTGGGCATAATTGCGCCGACACTGATGAATGAACTTTACGCCAAAGCAGTAGATACCTTGGAGGCCCAGCTCGACCGGCTTGGATATACCGTTCTGTTGACTTGCCATCGGGACGACAGTGAGACCGAATTGCGCTGCGCCCGCGCCCTATTGGAGCGTAGAGTGGACGGGATCGCAATAATCGGTTCACAACATCATCCCGAAGTCTTCTCGCTGATACACAAGCACGCTATCCCGTATGTACTAATGTGGGCCGTGGACCGCGAAGGGATGCATCCGACGGTGGGGTATGACAACCGCTTGGCTATGCGCAGGCTAACCACCTACTTAGTCAAACAAGGACACCGGCAGTTTGCAGTGCTCCCAGGTCCTCTCGAAACTCAGTTTCTATCGTCTCAACGGCTTCTGGGGATCCGAGACGTCCTCAGCGAGAACGACATTTCCTTACCCGATAACCGCATTTTTCCGACCCCTTACGATGCATCTGCTGTGCGACAAGCGGTGCGCGTCTGCCTGCAGCGCAAGGACTTGCTGTTGCATCGGGAACAGCCGACCGCCCTGATATGCATCAATGACTTCATTGCTGTGGCGGCGATCGCGGAGTGCCGCACATTGGGACTTTCGGTTCCGAGCGACATCTCTGTCACAGGCTTCGGCGACTGGCAGATGGCGGAACTGGTAACACCCGCGCTAACGACAGTGCACTCGAATCCCGTTCTGATTGGCGAGCTTACTTCGCGCAACTTGATTGAGCAGATCGAAGGAGGAGCCAAAAACATCCAGACCGAGTTCGAGCCTGACCTAGTAATTCGCGAAAGTACTGCGCCACCTCGACAATAAATGGCGGCCTCAAATCAAAAGTGCAACACCTTGCCATCATGCATTACTGTCCTGATCGTCCCAAGGCTTCCCATAGCCGCATGATTTCGCGAGCCTTGGTCTGACGGTCGATGACGTTGAACGGTCTTCCATCGAGGCCCATCGCCTCACGAGGGAATTCCGCACATCCTGCTGGTGCAAGTTGGACGATCGAGATGCCCTTTCAAAACGGCATAAAGCTGCCTTGCGGCAGCGACGCATTCTTGTGGCGTTGTTGCTTGTGACACGACCCCGGTCCCCTTTGATGCAGTGGGTAGGATTTTATCGCGCGAGACCTATGTGCCACACGAGCAAATGGGGCACGAAGCAACTGTAGGCGCAGGCAGGACATGGTTCCAGATGGATCGCGGCGATCCAATCGGGTTACATGGCGGTTACATAGACCGCAAAATGCACAAGGGTTTACAGGAAAACCCCTGTAAACCCTTGATTTTATTGGTGCGGCTGCAGGGCTCGAACGCGCCGCCCGATTTCCCGACACAGCGCAGGCAGCGCCACTATGGATTCAAAGATCCATCGCGCAGGCAGCCCAATGAGGCCCGCCACATCAGCTCGATTCGGTCTGTGCAACTTGCGCAATTTGCTCCTTCAGCCATTGCAGACCAGACATGTGTTGTTGTTGACGGTGCCATATCAAGCTGACCTGCACCGCAGGCGTTTCGAAAGGAAGCTCCGCGAGCTGCAAGCCATAGTTGTGCACGAAATGCCTGGCCAAGTGCCAGGGCACGGTACCCAGCAAATCGGTGCTGGCGACGATGGCTGGAATGGTCAGGTAGTGCGGAACTTGCAACTGCACATGGCGCTGCACTTTGGCCGAGCCCAGGACGATCTCGAGCGGACTGCCGCGGCCGGCTCGCGGCAAGAGCGAGACGTGCTGTGCGGCCAGATACGCCGTCTTGTCGAGGCCTTCCCTGAATGCAGGGTGGCCCGGTCGGCCGATAACTGCGAGGCGCTCTTCGTGAATCGGTTGGTAGAGCAAATCGGCGTCGTCGAAGTACAGGTAATCAATCGCCAAGTCCAGATCTCCGCTGGCCAGTCGCTGCGGGATCAGGGCACCTTCGTCCGACAGTACCTGCAGCTTCACCTGCGGCGCCAGCGCCATCAGCCGGGTCATCAGGCTCGGTAACAGCCGTAGCTGCCCATAGTCATTCATCGACAGTCGGAAGGTTCGCTCCGTGTCCGGCTGAAAACTCTCTTGAACGGCAAGCCCTGCCTGCAGCAAGCGCAGGGCTTGCCGTACCGGCACGTGCAGCGTCATCGCCCCGGCAGTGGGCTCGAGTCCCTTAGCGGTACGGCGGAAAAGAGGTTGCCCCAGTTGCTCGCGCAGACGACTGAGCGCATTGCTCACCGCCGGC
Organism: Cupriavidus sp. GW822-FHT06G04; assembly: GCF_058799075.1. Lineage (NCBI taxonomy): Bacteria > Pseudomonadati > Pseudomonadota > Betaproteobacteria > Burkholderiales > Burkholderiaceae > Cupriavidus > Cupriavidus sp. GW822-FHT06G04. The sequence continues at coordinate 438,218 of NZ_JBXALD010000003.1, forward strand.
TGGCTCTTGTGCAGTCGCTCGGCCGCGCGTGACAGGTTGCGCTCCTGCATCAGCATGTCGAACACGAAGAGGAGATTGAGATCAATCTGCTGCAAATTCTGATTCATCAATAATTCTCATCATCAATATCCATTGGAATGAAAATGATCGCACCAATAGACTACAACACCAAGCGACCTACTGGCGCCAGACGTCAGAAAGGTCCGCGGGGGCTTGGCGGAACTGGCCACGTATCGCGAGCCCGACAGCGCAACAGTCTTTGAGAGCCGATCATGTCTTTTGATACCCAAACCTTCCGGAAGAAATACCGGGCGAACATTTCGCCTTACTACAACCCCTGGCTGCATGCTGGCTTCGTTCTTGTTTTCGGCGTGACCTTGATCCTCTTCTTGCTGAACAAGTTGGACCACGTCAGCGCGGTGGAGTGGCTAACTGTGCCGGCCACCTTAATTTTCTACAGCAGTGGCGAGTACCGCACCCATAAGGGTCTCGGGCACAACAAGAAGCGATTCGCGAAGGCGTTCTACCAGCGCCACACGGGCGACCATCATAGTTTTTTCGCAGATGACCAGATGCGCTACGAGTTCGCCAAGGACTGGCGGGTGATTCTGTTCCCGGCATGGCTGATCGTTGTCTACAGCATTGGCGCGCTGCTCGCTTGGTCGATCATCGGCCTGGTCAATGCGAACGTCGCTGCGCTGTTTGCCGCCACGCTACTGGGCGGCTATCTCAGCTACGAGATCTTTCATGCCTGCGAGCACCTCCCGCCGCAGAATCCGATCTGTCGCCTGCCGTGGATTCGCCACATGCGGCGGTTGCATGAGTTGCATCACCGCCGTGACCTGATGCAGACCAAGAACTTCGCCGTAGTGTTTCCACTGTGGGACTGGATCTATGGAACCCTTCATTGGGAGCCCGAAGAAGCAAGCGAGAGCCTGGTCCCCACCGTCAAGATGCAGCATTCCATTGATATCGCCCGGACGCCAAGCCAGGTACTGGCCTACGTGAGTACTCCGCTTCGTTGGCACGAGTGGCATCCTTACCACGTAGCGATCACCGGGCAGGGAGGGTCGCTGCCGGTTGGGAGCCACTTTGCGTACGTCGGCGGCCGTGCAGGCAAGTTGCAGTGGGAAGTCGTGGAAAGTCTTCCGGATCGGCTCTGGCGAACCCGGGCCCGTGGCAACCGGGGTCTTGAGATGTTCGTCACGTATGAGTGCATCGGCACAGCCACTGGCACGCGCTTCGTGCGGACGCTGGAGTATCGGTTTTCCAGTGTGGTGGCCCGCATGGCTGATCGGCTGGTTTTGCGTAAGCGAATTGAGCGCGACTCTGTTGCCTTGCTTCACAAGCTGCGCAGCGTCTCCGAGAGTGTTCTTCCCGCGGCAGAAACGGATTGTGCTTCCAAACAGGCGACATGAAGGGCATGGGGGCATGCAGGCTCCACCGCGCGTGTCAGGCTGCAATGGAGCAATGGCCAGACGGAGGGTCATGTCAACAGGCTCAAGCTCCTCAAGCGCCAAATGTATGGCCGCGCCAATATCGAGCTTCTGCGGCTGCGGGTTGTTACGTCCCGCGCAATCTGAGGTTTGGGGAGGGCCGTTTATCCCGCGAACGGCTGGGGCGATTTTCTGAACATCTCCGCAATCAGCGCGAGACGCAACGGACATAAGGAAGGCCAGTACTGCTCTGATATCGTGCGATGTTTTCCAGGCGCCACACGACAACCAGAACAGACTGGCCTATGCATCGCATTGTATTTGCGTTTCTCACGCTCGAACAACATCTTCTCGCTATCCGTTGGAGAGCGTGCAAAGGTTGGGGAGGACACCAAGAAAGTGCCGCTTAGGCACCGCGCCGGTTGTATGTGAACTAGGCTGATCGGTATCGCAACGGTGGGAGCAAGCCATGCGGTTGATCATCGAAGCCAGGTTGGCGGACGAGGGCAGCGATATTGGCCATGCCGGTGAGGGCGTTTTGGCAGTGATCGAGCGCCGTGACGGTAGTCTTGCGGATCTGGGCCTGACCCTCGCGGAGGGCCGCTCGCTGTTGGCCAAGGTTCAGACCGAGCTGGTTTCGAAACAAGTCGCGGGATGGCTTTCGGGCCAGACTCATTGCAGGAGTTGCGGGGCGGCTTTGAGCCACAAGGACCAGCGCTCGACGGTGGTGCGCACGGTGTATGGCAAGGTGATGGTGAACAGTCCGAGGCTGTGGTCGTGTGCTTGCCAACGGACTGTGCCGACGCCACGATCCGTGATCCATCCCTTGTCTAAAGCGCTGACTAATCGCGCCACGCCAGAGCTGGAATACCTCCAGGCGAAGTGGGCAAGCCATCTGCCATATCGGCAGGCCACGGCGATGCTGAAGGAAATACTGCCTCTGGACAAGGGCATTTCGTTCAGCGGCACTCGAAATCGGATTCGTGCTATCGGAAAGCAACTCGACGCTGACATCGAGCGTGATATTGCGAAGCTGCCCCCTTTCGACGGAGGCGTCCAGGTTCGCGAATCCAGCCATGTCGCGACCGTGAGCGTTGACTCGGCGTGGTTGCGGCATTGCGACTCGGTGAGGGGCCTTGGCCGACATGTCAACCTCATCGCTGGACGAGCGACGTTCACCGACAGGCCGCCAAAGTTCTATGCCTATGTGCACCGGGAAGTTACCTCGGCAGTAGCGCGGCTGGATCAATTTCTCACTCGAAACGGTGTGGCGACCGACGAGCGCGTTACCGTGATCAGCGACGACGCCGGTGAATTTGAGAAGACCATCCGGGGCAGTCAGCTCGCACGCGGCAGGATTCTCGATTGGTTCCACATCGCTATGAAGTTCAAAGCGGCGCAGCGTTCCGTGTTCGGCAGTAAGGTTATCGATTCACTGGAACGAGAGTCGATAGAGACCGAAATCACGCACGCCAAGTGGCTCGCGTGGCATGGCAAGGGCCGCAAAGCGTTGGAGCGCATCAAGGCATTGGACGCGCAGCTCCTGACCAGAGCGGGGTATGAATTCAGTACGCTGTGGTGGAATCTAGATAAGGTCTGCGGGTACCTGCGGAGCAACGCGTCTACGTTGGTCAACTATGGCGCCCGGCATCGAAAGGGCTTGCCCATCGTAAGCGCCAGTTTCGGCACACCTTGAGTGCGACGAGCGTATTCAGGCAGGATGCGGCGGGGCGGCTTTCGGCGGGGCGAAGCTGAACGGCAACAGGTCGCTGATGTCGGCGTCTGGCGTTCGCTGTGGCAACTCTGTGAGCACGTGGAGCAGATAGGCATATGGCTCGACGTCACAGGCCCGGCACGTCAGCATCAGGCTATAGATCATGGCGCTTGCCTTGGCGCCGGCCACGGTGTCTGCGAAGAGCCATGCCTTTCGATTATGGAAGCCCTTCCATAATCGAAATTATCGTAAGTTCGCAATTATGGAAGCTTCGCGGGAGCTATATCGAACGAACACGCGTCGATCCATGCCGCGGCCCTGCATTTGCTGGGCTACGGCATCGATGCGGATGCATGTCCCGCCGCGCGTCAGCTATCGACTGCCGATAACTAAAGCGCCTGTGCGTCGGGACGGCGACAACTTCCAGGCCCGGATTTTCTGGCGCAAGGCCGTTTGCCTGCTTGACCCTAACAGCCCCGTCATTCGCGTGGGTTTCGAATCCGGTCCCAAAGGCTTCGACGACGTATGGGTGGAATATGACCCCAGCCGTGCACCAAATGACCCAGAAGGAAAACCAATCCTGCGGGAGTACACGCAATGCAAGTGGCACGTTTCGGTAAGCGACTTCGGACATAGCGACCTCATAGATCCCGAGTGGATCAACGCCAATCGTTTTTCCTTTCTTCAGCGGGCCCGAAATGCTCAGCACGCCCACGCGAAAGACGGGATCGGGGTCCGATTCAAATTGCTAACCAACTGGCGGATCGCGCAGACCGACCCGCTCCGACCCCTTATCCATCAGCGTCACAAAGCCATTCGCCTGGAGCAGTTGTTTGGCACGAAGACCGATGCGTCGGCGACAGGCCGGATCCGGAAACTGTGGCGGGAACATCTGGGCATCGACGATGCCGAATTGCGTCTACTGGCCCGCACGCTTTCGCTCGACACCGACTCCACATCGCTGGATGACCTCCGCGAACTGTTGGACATGCACTTCGAGAACCGGGGACTGCTTCGCATACCGCTGAACGAGAGTAGCTTCCGGTATGACGACATCGTCTTCCAATGGCTCGCCCAGGGTCGCCTCGAGTTCACGCGGGACACCTTTCGGGACGCCTGCCAGCGCGAGAATCTGTTTGCGAAAAGGAACTCTCCAAGGACACTAGTGGGTGTCAAGTCGTTCGAGCACGCGTTCGACCGACTAGAGGAACGATGCAGCACCGTCCTGGACTTGATACCGTATTTCAACGATCGGGCCATTCGCGACCAGCAAGATTGGACCGGCAACCTGTACCCCGCGCTCAAGCGCTTTCTCATTGACGCGGCGCGCGAACCGCAACCGTTACTCCTGGCGCTAGACGCCCACTTGACGCTGGCGTTTGCCGCTGGGTCCGTCGTCAACATCAAGTCTGGACGGCACGTGGAAATCGAGCAGCGTACGATCGACCGGCAAAGCTGGAGCGCGACGGACACTTTCACCAATCCAGACTGGCCGACGTGGAACTTTGAAGTGGAAGACTTGACGTCAGAGTCAGGAGAGATGGCCGTGGCTGTTGCGCTCACCCACGATATTCCCGACGCGGTGCGCGGCTATATTGCCACCGCCTTGCCTGGCGTCAGCAAGCTATTAGTCGCGAAACCGTCGTGCGGATCGGGAGCGCAGTCGGTCGCAAGCGGCAGGCACGCTTTCGAACTCGCCGAAGCCTTGGTTCAGCGCATCAATATGGAGCGGAAGGACGTGAAACCTCCAATGCATATTTTTATTGCGGCGCCCAACGCCTTTACGTTCTTCCTGGGCCAGCGTCAGCCGGGTATGGGACGAACAACCTTGTATGAGTATGACTTCGAGGGCGCGTTTGGCGGCGGCTATCAAGCCTCCCTGACGCTCCCGACCTAGCACGCGCGTCAGGCATTGCCGAATGACTGGGCCGATGTGGCTTTGGTGTGGGACATATCTGGCGAAAGTGATGGCAAAAAGCTACCGAACGGTGAGCCACGTCGATGGCTGGACTGGCCTCCCGCAATACGAGATTCGCGACAACAAGGTCTACCGGGCGGTGTCCCATGTTAGCGGTTGAACTGGCCTGCCTCAGTATGAGATCCGTGGCGATAAGGTGTACCGTACCGTGTCGCATGCAGACAGCTGGAGCGCAGTTCCTCAATATGAAATCCGAGGCAACAAGTTGTATCGCACGTGCTCCCATGCACAGGGTTGGACCGGCTCTGCACAATACGAATTACGCTAGCGCAACCAGCGCGTACGCGGAGTGGCTCACGTCGCATGTACCGTCAGCTTTCTTAGAATCACTCGTATTGGAGCGTGCGGCGGCGTTCCAGCCATTGAAAGCGCCGATCAATGTCCAACGTTGGGTCAGTTGCCGAGAGTTGATCGGGCACTCGGCCTACTGGTCGGTATGCCCTGGAGAAGCTGGCCCGCACAGAATCCATAACAGTTCGAGGCAAGACATCGCTGCCGATCGGGTGACATTCGCTACCTCCGGAACTAGTTTTCGTTCCAGCCTGCCTCCAACGAAAACAAAGTGATGGCGGATACCCGCCAAGGAAGCTCGAAACGCTGCAGCGGCACTGACGCAAAGCCCGGCGAGTTCATGAGAAACGGCCGGACGTCTAAACTGTGCTTCCTTCGGCCACACAGCCTCAAATATCGGCCCGTTGAAGGTCCGACCACGCCCTCTCGGGATCATAAGGGGCGTGCTGGCTTTCCCGCTTTCAAGGTGCTTTCGCTGCTGGCGAGTTGGCGCATGACTCCGACCACCACCGTGCGATGCCCGATTTCAGATTTCTTACGCAGAAATGCGGGGAAGATTCGGCAAAGGCCGAAACGGAGCCAAAGGCATTCCCACGGGCATCCGGAATACTACGACTCCCCGCTCGACAGTCTCCGAGTATTGATGGGCCATGACGACACCTTGTACCAGTTCGATCAGACGATCCCATTTCACAAATCCGGAGGTCGCTGCTTCTCGAATCGCACGATGCATTGTCGCATACGCCAATAGAATTCCTGCTCGGGTCGATGCTCTCGAGTTCTCGTCCCTGGAGAGAAACCATCCCAAATCTCTACTTGGCGACACCTGTTCTACTGCTGAATCAAGCGCGATAACACTATTGGCAGGTTGTTCCACAAAATAGCGTAGCAGCAGGTAGGCCTGTACTCGTGCATCCCCTGTGCTGACTTGTATTCCGTCGCCCTTCCTGAAGACGACAAATTGCTTCAGCGGAACCCTCCCGGAGCTCGCAATACCCGCAGCATAAGAACGCAGAAGCCGCAAAGTGCAGCAATAGACAACGCGTATAAGCTCGTCTTCGCGCCGTCTAATAGTAAACAAAGGCACGAATGACATATTTCCCGCCAAATGTCGTTGCCAGAACAGGGCTACGCCGTTGCATGATGGCCGTTCCAATATCTCCGGAGGCTTTGCCAGCGCACATGCAATCGCAAAGGCACATTCCGCATCCGCGGCCCATATTTCGACGTTGGAGTAGGCGATCCAACTGTCACCGCGAGCGGAGACATCCTCTACCCACTCATTCAACGTAGAGAATGCTTGTCGATATATTTTTACGTGGGTTCGATGTTCGTGGAGGTAGCTTTCGACAAAAACTCCTGGACTAAGGGGCGCCCCCGATAATGCACAGTGACATACCGGACAATGAAGCGCCTCTCTGAAGTTTTCCAAAATACCTATATCGGAGAGAAGGCTACTACACTTCATGCAACGATCATGTATATCAACATTGTGAATCGGGCATCGCGCTAACTTGCTACACTGAAACCAGATCGAGTGATATCCGGACTCCAAACAAACGGGACAAAATCTAAGGCGACTAGTAAAAATGGCGCCCAACAAATTTGAAACCTCCCCAGCCACCAGCGAACGCTCCTCTGGAAACCTAGTACTATTGAAGTTAACTCGCTCTATGACATGGCGGATTCGTTTCAGCTTGCCGAAAAAAGTCTGCGTGCGCGTGGGAAAATTCGGAGCATCGAGTAACCTCATTGCGGCTTGCATGCCAACTGCATTCAGCCAACACAACCGATGAAAATACCCGAATGAAGACTCATTTGGTATCGAATCTAATCCACCACCGCACCAGTGAGCGTCTTTCATGCCTAAGCTTGAGAGCAGTCTGGTCTATCCGTGGCATCCGGTTTTTCATCCCAGGCCGATTTAGCTGCAAACTTAGCGGCACTCTGCCAATCTTCCTTTGGAAACTCGAAGTTTGGGCAATCTTTATCCATACCCTTAAACGCTAAAAACCCAAGAGCATCGAAAATACGCCTCGAAAGCAATTTTCCATTTTGACTTGGTTCTGATATTTTATCGTCTCTTATAAGATGTACCTCCTTCATTGCCTGCCAAAATAAACTGGCTTGATTAGCTAGGCGAAAGCCAGAGGCATATCCGAGTGGAAAACAAAATTCTGTCCATGTTGGTCCAAAATCCGTCGGCCATCTTTTCACGTCGATCACCTCAAGCAGATCTTGCAGCTCTTCCAATCCATATCCGCTGAGTCTCAGCCGATGCCTAAAATACCGATCCAGGCAGCCTATTTGCTGCTCACTGGATAAGGTTCTGAATAATTCACGAATTTTTGGAGACTCGCCACAACAAATCACGACGAAATCAATCCTCACCTCTTCTAATTCATTATGCAGATCTTTGATAAAACCGAAATCTATAGGACGAAGGGCCTGCGCTTCGTCAACCAGCATCACAATTAGCTTCCAATTAGTCTCCAGTGCAGAAGCCACAATGTCATTAATCAATCTCCGACTTAATTCGTATGAATTTCCATCAAGAGCAGCATGATTAACCGTATAAAGCAAATCCCTCACAAATCCACCATGAGAAAATATTTCCCTATTTAAGCCTCTATAAGAGAGTACGTGAATTTCGCTGAGATCTCTTGGTAACCGCTCACGAAGGACATTCATCATGATGGTTTTTCCCTCGCCAGCGATCTCTTCTATGAAAAAACTTTGCCTGAGAAACAATAAAGTTCTGGCGTTGTCATAAAAATTCGATATCGGGAGTGTCCATAATGGTGATTCCGCTCTGCTCTTCTTGGATATAATCGGGTGCTGCAGCATTAATGCTCGAAGATGACCCTCATCCATTTCTTTCTCCACGATCGCACGCAATCATTTCTTATTCCCCGAATCCAGCTTGAATATTCCGCGCGGATTTATATTTGGAAGCAGATCGTTATCACTCCCAACATTATTATTGTGGTTATCTTCTTCGGCCGGCTTTAGGGATGCTGATTTCGAACCAGTAAAGCTATCCCGAGCTACTTTCGCTATCGCAAGCGCAGTTTTTTTTCCGATATTTTCGCCGCTATTTTCGCTCGTTACAAACTCATAATCTACTTTTCCGGATCTAGCATAAATATCGGGGCTCCGGCCTCGGGGCCGTCCCTTTGCTTTTGCGCCTACCAGTTCTCTGACCCGCAATGCACATCGCCAGTTTTCCCATTTTTCCTCACCGTATAGCTTGCCCAAATTCTCGCCAGTTTCCGCGTCACTTGCCCATGCCTCTCTCGCATCGAGACGATTGATGTAGACAAACACTTTTCTTCCTATCATAGAAAAATCAGAAGCGATACGAGGATTTGTATATCGGCAGTATGCCGTATTAATGTACGGCCTACGCGTATGGACGCCCCATTCTCCCCTAACCTCCACCTTTCGTCGGTGCATAAGGAGTCGATCATTTGAATTGATAGATCTTGGTAGAGGCTGTGGAACCCATAGAAGCTCATGCTTATCTACGAATCTTTGCAGAACATTAATTACAGTTGCACCATTAAGTCGATCACCGGTTGAGATAGTATTATGTTCACGGACAACGGCATTCAACATATCGACCACAAAATCAAGGTCGATTCCGTCATTTAAACCGAGCTGTTCGACATCGGGGGGCCGGCGAACATCGTCGGGGCCCGACGCGTATGTGGCCTTCAGGCGATGCTCTCCGCGTTCTTTTGAAACCCCAATGATCCTTTCGACTAACGACCTTCCCCACCAGGCACGTGGGGGGCCGAACTCAATGGCACAACCAAATACATCAATAACGTTATTTACAAAATCATTTGCAATATTGCACCAACCGTTATCCACCCTAAGCAAACTGAATGCTTGCCCTGCCAACTGCGGTATCAACGAGCATATCAAGGTGGGGCCGCGTGCAACAAAATCCATATTGGTGCTACGTACCTCAATGCGAACGTCACCAGAATTCCGTGCGTCTAACACGACAGGCACACTGCTCAACATCGTCTGCAACGCACAATCGGCGCTCGGGTTAACTTCCAGAGAGATATGTGCGCCCAAAATTGCGCTTGTTTTTACCTCGACCAGCAACCCTAGATACCAACGAGATATAGGTATCAAATGCCCTGTACCGTTGGGATCAATCACCCTAACATGAGTGGGAATATCAATAACTGTGTAATCAAGCTCTACGACTGCAAACGGGAGAAGTGGCGATATGAGAGCATTAGGACCCATACCATGTCCTAGATTGTTAGTCGCCTCAGCACCCATTCTGGCTTTTACCGCACGCTCTGATCTTTCATTCTTCAAAGAATGAAGGAAGCGCAAAAGGGATCGTCTACCCTTGTCTTCCGTCAGGAAGGGCCATTCATTCTCTCCAACCCCTTTTGTCCGTAATTCAGAAAGAAACTCGCCATGTATTTCAATATAAGGCTGCGGCCCTAACTGCGGCGAACGGCTATTTTTTGACTTCTTTTGTTTATCCGGCTGCAGAAAGAATTTTTGTATTAAATCTTTCTTGACATCAGGAAACTTTTCGAATAACTGCGCCAGCGCGCCAGCGTAACCACTAGAGCGTTGATCGGCCAATGGATGCTTCGCAATAATGGGTTTCGTTCTGAAGTAAGGCTTAATGCGAAAACTCGGAAGCAACGCATAAAATCCTACAATACACCCCTCCCCTGCTGATGCCACGCATCGTCGGAGCAAGCGCCTCACTTCGTTTGGCGAGAATTTTGTCTGTTCTTGAATCTCACCGTAGGGAATATCGGCAGCATATAACTCAACGGCAAGCTTTCGATTCAGAAACGTTCGACGAGTCGCATCGTCAAGAACGGTGATATCGGGATGGGGCCAGTCGACAAGCTCACCGTGATATTGTTGAATCAACGATCTCCGCGCGCCCCCGCCCATTATTCAACCCGTTCTAGAAGGGAACGTCGGTGAAATGCGCTAGTACGAAGTTCGGTTTTAAGTTTCCCGTTTGCCAAGTAGCGCGCCACACTAGCAAGTAAGTGTGCGGGATCACAATCTTCTAGTGCGAGAACCTCCTGGAGCGTGAAGCTACTTCTGGCGCTAATTAATCCTGGGAGGGCCCTGGGATTCGGGTCTATAGCTCCTCTAACGCGTGTTCGATAGGAACATAGCAACATCCAATTATGGGGCAGCCATTGCGCCATTCGGATTTCGCCTTCGGTCTTGGTTATCCTATTCTTGTGTCGCGTGGGTTCCCCGTTCCTAGAGTGATTGAAGTGCCAACACTCCGTCTTGCCAGACTGATATAAAACATCAACTGTTTGTTTGTATTTTTTTTCAGATTTTTCTTTTGGTGGCCTGGATGGAAGATACGACAGTATTTCAGGATTTCCTTCGGCTAGCAATAAATGCGAAAATGCAACCACGCCGAAAATGCCAAAGCGACGATCATTTTTTGGGGAATCAAAAAAATAGACCGACGCGTGGCCGCGATTTGGATTTCTAACAAATTCAGCCGGGCTCAATCTGTGCTGGTCTGCGGCGTGATACATGATGAGTCACAACGGCGAGTCTTGGAGAATATATGGTAGAAAATTTTGTGAGTAGATAACGGTATCAGTAACCCTATGAAACTGATTGCATAGTGCGCATAATTTTAATATTTTTTATTATCAGAAAATCGCAAAATTCGCATTTAAACCCAAGGACTTTCCCCAAAAAAATACTTTCGGTTGCGGGGACAATGTGTGGAGTGGAGCGGAATGAACTCCATGAACTGCAGGCGATTACTAGGAGCTCTGAGACAAGAGCGCAGAACCAAGGCTTTCGCCGTTTGCCTGCAAGCTCAAGGGAGGTAGGGGCGGGTAGGCGGCGCTCACACGCCAGCGGAGACATAGGCAGCATGACAACGGCTGCGGTCGCTCCCGAAAAAGACACACAATTACATCTTCGGCGTAGAACCGATAGAATATTTCATCCCCAAAAAAGACGAAAATATGTGTTGAATGCAGCGACAAAGTCTACGTAAGTAGATAATTCTTATCAGATTTTACCCCATCACTTTTCTCGTCGTCTGACTCAAACACGCCCTAAAACGGCATCTTGCTGATCGGCAACACGCTAACAGATCAAGCACCTCTCGCCTCGAAACGCCTGCATTTAGCAGGCGTTTTTTTTTGACCTCAATCTTTCGATAGTATCGCCTGCGAGCAGCATCGTGAACGCCACGGCGTAGCGTTCGGATGTAGTAGTACAGGTGCCTAATCTCGCGCGCGATCTGCTTCAATTCGTCTTCATCGTCCATGTCACCTTCATCGGCAAGTAGGACTCTCATTGCATGCGCCCAGAGTGGGATTGACGCAAACAGCTACAATCTGCCGAAAACATCAAGGGGTCAAAAATGGGCATTTACGATAGAGATTGGTGGCGCGAGCGCAACAACCAACGCAGTGAAGGAAAGGAATCGTCCTGGCGTAGACCAGCATCAGAACAGGGCGACGCCGTGAAACGCGCAACATACAATCCGCGTGCCCATCGCGTGGACCCGCCGCCGAGCAAAACGCAACCTGGTCCGCAGCCTCCAGACATACCCGGCTCTGAATGGCACTGGACAGTCAAATTGATTGCATTTGGGCTGGTTATGACGTTGTTGCTTGTGGCGGCAAAACACATTGGCCCGATGCTCCGTTAAGTACTGTCGGCACTTGTGAGACCGGAGGCCGGCTTGCAATGAGGTGTCGGTCCGCGATCGCGTACGCCGATAGATCAATTTTCGCGCCGCCCGCTACTCGGTCTGCGGAGTGGCCTTAGAGGCCGGAACCGATACGAGCACAGGACAGTTGCAGTCGCGCTCTATCGTGCGGACGAGCGCGCAGACACTCCTGACGCTAGACGCCCTCATCAAGCAGCAGGCACGCCTTTCAAGACGACGAACTTACCTCGGCTACCTGAGGCCTTGGACGGTCGGCAATAACGCCCTCCCCTGGCGTAACGCCGACCTGCGGTGCGTCACAAACGGCCACCATCTCAACATCGTGATAGCTGTACGACATGGCGCAGTCGCTGACACGCTTGACCTTGTAGCCTGCCTCCACGAGCTCATCGGAGTTCGTGGAAAAGATCCGCTGGCCGTTCTGAGACATGACCAGGGAATACACCTCACGGCCCGACGCAAGCCTGACCCGCCCCATCAGGTGAACGCCGAGCCCAGCAAACGGGCCGGCCACCTGGGGAGCCTTGCGATCAGGCACGGGCGCCGCGCCGCCCCTATCGCCGTGCTCCTCCGTGCGCGCGGCTGTGGGGCTATGCGGAGCCGCGGCCGAAGCGACAGGCTGACCAGGTGTAGCGGAGCTGGACCGGATCACCTTGGCCTGGTGCTGTGGAGGCTTGAGCGGGTTCATTTGCTTACCACTCCCCAACAAGACCAGGAACAAACAAACACAGATGGCCAGGCCGAGAAATGGCCAACGCTTCCAGAGGGGAACGATGTCATTGGCGGCCAGCTCTGCCCCGGCCTGACTGCTCTTGGTGTGCGACTTGTAGAACTTGAAGTACCGCTTGTCGTATTTCCGGACCGAGGTATTGACCACCTCGCCCCTGACGCCATCCAAAACCTTGCGGACATAGCCACTGTTGGAGCCGAAGGCAGTCGCCTTACGAACGCGGTAACAAACCTGCACCAGGTCAACGATGTCCTTGGAAACCTTGCCATGGCTCTGCGTGATCAACAGGACGTCGGCCAGTTCGTGACGATGCATCGCGTACCACTCACGCACCTTACGGCCGGTGCCTTCCCTGGGAAGACACATGTGCGCCTCATCAATGACGTAGAGCGGGCCAGAGCCGCTATCAGGGTGCCGCCATGGGTCGCCATAGCACTCGACCGTCGAAAACGGCCTGGTGAAGATCTCGTCGTCAGCAGACTCGCCCAGGACACCGGCCAGGCCAGAGCGGCGCTCCGCCTTGCCTTTCGCATGGGACCGGAGCTCAAGCAAAGCACGCTGTTCAGGCGGAAACTCATCGAGGACAAGCGGCAGGTTCGTGATAACGCGCCTGCCTGCATTGAGAGCGGGCAACACATGAAAAGCAACCGCTTCATAGCTCTTGCCGCCACCAGGCGCACCAAGCAGGAGATTAATCATCGCCGCAGGCCTCCTGCGCCTCAAGGCGCTCGATACGGGCCTGGACGATCTCCCACTGGTAAGAGAGACGTTCGGCCTTTTCGACAGCCTCCTGCCGCTTCATTTCGATCTGGTTAGCCAGGTCATAGAGATCTTCGATATGGAAAGACGACATGGTTAGCTCCCTAAACGTGTGAAGGGCACGAGCTGCAGAACCAACTTGATCGATATCGCGCCCAGGATGATCGCCAGGGCCTCACCGACCCTCAGCAAACCGATGATGTTGACCAGCTCGGCCGGCGCGGCACTGATGTACTGCGCAGGATTGAGAGCCTGAAATGCGTCAGTGCCAGGCAAGCCGTTTAGCAACGTGCCGGTCAACTTAAGAACACTTTCAAATACCCAACAGACCAGGTCGGTGCCGAGCAGCCAGAACGCTGCAAAGGCGGCGACAACGAGCGATCCAAGCCAGGAAGCCAGAGCGGCAAACTTCGCCAGGATCGCGGTGAAAAACGCGCCCATGAGATACCCCCTCAGAAAATGATTTTCCGGGCCGTGAAGGCCGCTGTAGCAAGGACGACGAGCCCAAGCGCCTGGAAGATCCAGCACGGCACAGTGAGATCGCCAGTGCCAAAATTGCCCATCTTCCCAATGGCGAAGTTCATCCGCCAGACCGGGCACTGGCCCGCGCCAAAGCTCGGAAACATCGACTTCACGCCCAGGAAGAATTGGGTGTTCTGCACGTCCGGCGCACTGGACCGCCAAACGCCAGCCAGACCCTCGGGATACTTCTGCGTATAGAGCTTGGGAAGATCCGGCATCGCCGCATCAGTGAAGGTGATAGGAGCGTCCTGAGTTTCGGTCTCGGTAGACGTCTGACCAGTGGTGTTGTTGGTCGTAGTCGTGGTCGTGTTGTTCGTGACGTTGTAGGTAATACCGTTGTTGCCGGCCGTGTTGCCAGTCGTGCCCAGGTTGAGCGTGGGCGTCGTCGTCCTGGTGGTAGTGAGCGAGTCACCATTAGGTGCAGTGCTATTGCCGGTGGTGGTAGACGGTTGTCCCTTGACCGGCGTAGTCGGAAGGGTCCAACCGGCCGAGTCAGCGACGTCCAAGGGCACCCATCCACCGTTGTCGTAGATGTTCTTGAGCACGTCCATGGCCTGTGAAGGATTCCTGGAAAGACCATCAGTAACAGCCTGTTGGATCTGTGCATCCGTCGCCGGCGCGGAATCCTTGGGCGGGACATAGCCAGGGGGATAACAAGTGCCATTCGACAACGTATGACCAGAAGCGCAACCAGGACGCTGGACAGCCTGCTGTTCTACGGTTGCGACCTCACCGCTTGGCACATGAACGCGGCGAAGCTGACAGTAGCCGGTATTGAGAGCGACAGATCGAAACCCGGAATAGCTGTAAGTGAACTGACCACCAGTGATCCCCGCCGCGTACATAGAGCAAGACTGCTCATATGAACCGCTCCTGTAATTGCCAGCCACCTCCCAGTAACCCATAGACGACGGATAGGGCGTGCCATTGGGCGCTTGCTCAGGAACTCCGGCCTTGGTCCACTGACCGTTGACCCAACTGATACCGGCATCGAGCAAGATAGAGGCCGCAACGGTCCCAGCAATACCGGCAGGCGTGGCCCTAGCAACACTGGCGACACCCTTGCCAATCGATGCGACAGGCGACGTGACAATATCCTTGAGCGCGACACGCACGGCAGACCCGAGGCCAGATCCGGCACCAAGCTGCATCGTCGCAGCACGCTCCATCGTGACCATGCCGCCATTAATCATGGCGTTCGCAGGCATCGGGGCCCGGCCGCTGTTGTAGGCGCTGAGATCCCGCAACAACTGACTGCGTTGCGCTGCACTGGATGACCCGATGATGTTGCCGTTCTCATCGAACGTAATCCACGTATCGACCGCGTGCGCCTGTCCAATGAAAAACAGGGCCATCGCAAGCCCTGTTATTAACCATCCCATGTGACGTTTATTCACGTTGCGCGCCCCCTGAACGCCAAAAGGAAACAGAGGGCACTGATGCCGCCGAGCATCGCCACCAGGACATAGAACAGCGCCACCAGTGCCCCTGTCATGACAGCCCCGTTTAAGCCTTCGAAACGGCGCGCTTCGCCAGGCTGATGCCCTTGTAAGCCAGGGCAATACCGACGATCAGAACGCCGGCACCACCAACGAAAGTGGCGACGGCCGACAGGTCAACAGCTGCAAAGATTTCTGCCATTTGGGATCTCCCGAAAATGCCAGGGAAACCGCCCTGGCGCCGGTTGGGCAAATGCCCTAAGCCTTGCGAATGACGTCGACCGCGACGCCGACACAGAACCCGAAAAACCAAGCGGTAAGGACCGCCCCAAAACCCCAGGCATAGGCGTATGCAATGTCCTGGGCATTGATGCCGATGAGAGCAAGCTGCTCGGCCGTGCAACAGGTTTCTGTCATCACCGCCCTCCCCGCTCACTGATGACGGCCACCACATCAAATGCTTCATCGCAGTGATCGGCAGCTGTCTCGTACGCTTCTTCCCGCGTCTCAAACGTGCCCGCTTCCTTGAGCCGATGCGTAAAGCCCACGTCCCCGCTGTACGGACAAAGAAACTGCCCGGACTCGACCTCCTGCACGACGAACACGACGGACGCGGCCATCGCATCAGCCCTTCGTCGCAGCCACCGGAACGAGGCTATGCACCACGGTCTTCTGGCCCTTGCCGTTGCTGACGATTTCCATGTCAGCTTTCGCCATGAATGGAAATGGCAGCTTGTCGTACTTCGCAAATTCATCGGACGTGCCGATGGTGTATTCACCGGCAGCCATTCCCTTCGCAGTACCCTTCGACGAATCCAGCGGCGTGACGATGTATGCCTTCGTGCTGTCATACGTCTGACCGTTATCCATCGAACCCTTGCTCGACTTCATGCCGAGAACCTGAACTTCCGTGGTGAAACGCATGTGGAACTCTCCGTAACGCGGCTATGCGACCATGCCCGATGCGCCGCTCCAATCATCGGGGCCGAATTGGTATTCGTTGAAAGACTGTTTGCGATCCTGCTTATGCACAGGCGTGTCGGCGTATTGCGCGTATGGCAAGACGATCCGGCCAACGGCCCATCGAATCGCGCACTGCTGCGACAAATTGCTCAGCGCCCATCAGATCCGCCAGAACGCCCACGTATTTGCCAACCTGTTGCGAAACCATCTTGAGCGACGCATCGACAGCAATCGAAGCCGTCTTGCGCTTGATCTCGATACGCTGCGGCGTAACAGTCAGCGACAAATGCGAGAAAGCCTTTGGATACGCGCCCATGAAATAGGCGCTTGGATCGAGCAACACGTCGAACGGAATCAGCATTGCCTTGTTGGCAAGCTCAACTTCGAGGCGAACCCATTGCGAACCAGAATCGCCCTGCTCCATGCCCTTCTCATAGCCCCGGAACATCTTCCCGGCCTTGCGAGTACCGACGTACAGCGTCCGGCCCTTACCGTTGGGAAATTTCCAATTGCCAGCGTGCTGGCAGTCCGGCACCGTATAGGCATTGGTGAAGAAGCCATCGGTGTGCATCTGGTCCAACTGATCGACCGTCACGCGACCGTCAAACACGTCATGCGCAAGATCAACGCGAGTGATCACAGGACGCTTTGCCATGGTGGTGATGAACTCGTAGAGCCTCGCTTCCCAACCCGGCAGCGCCGCCAACGTGCCCTGGCCCGACAGCACAATCAGAATCGTCCCGTTCTGGCGCTCCCCACCGAACCCGGCATAGCCCCAGTTCTCGCCAAGCTCCCACGTTTCGCCGTAGAAATCCCGACGCTGGTTCAGGTTGCGGACCAAGCCGAAGCCGAAAATCTGTTCCAGCTTCGCACTGCATGCACGCACATACGCTTCGTCATCCACGCCCTCCGCGACGGCCGCGAACGTTTCTTCACCGAGCACAATGCGCAGACCGTCGATCACCGCAATCTGGCCGTTCGCCGGTACACGCACAGCGATGGTTTTCAACTCGCCCGAATCGGACATCACGAGCTGTACAGCGGAGTGGGCCGCAATAGCTAACGCTTCCAGTTCCCCCCTATTAGTAGCGGGGGAACTACGGACCTCCGACATGGTGGGGTGTCCCGGACGCGCAGCGCCTTCGGCGTGCTCATCCTTGCGCTCGCCTACGGCGCTACGCGCCTGTGCCCCTGCCCGGAGAGCCTTAATTTCCTTACCAATGGCGGCGATTTCCTTGAGCTTGCCCATCAGCGGCCTCGCGCGGCACGAAGGCGCCAACATTCCGCCTGGAGGCGCAACAGCTTTTCGGCACGGTGCGCGTCGAGCTTTTCAGCCATCCGGTCTGCGATATGGGTCCAGACCTTCACAGTCAGGGAGAAAGAAAAGCCACCCAGGATGCCGCCAATGGCGACGGACGCGGTGACCAGCTTCACCATACCGATCACCATGTCCAGTTCCACCCCATTCAGACCCGTCATCGTTTACCCCTTCCCGTTTACCGACTATCATCCGAGAACATCTCAGGCGAGATGTCATCTCGGGTGAGATAGTAATCTCAGGTGAGATGACGTCAAGTACTACTTTCGAGGGGTATTCATGAGAATCGAGAAATATCTTGATGCCGTGATCGAGCGTCACGAACTAAAAAACGACACCGCGCTCGCCAAAATGCTCGGTGTCAAACAAAACACTGTGAGCCAATATCGAACGGGCGCACGCAATCCAGACAACGAAGCTTGTCTGCGAATCGCCCAGGCACTCGACATGGCAGATCCGTTGCCCGTCATCATGGCCGCAGATATGGACCGCGCTGAGCGCGCCGGTCAGCGGTCCTTGTGGGAGGTTTTTTCCAAGAGGATGTCGATGCAAGCGGCCCCGGCCAGCCTCGCAGTACTCGCGGTCGCAGTCGGAGGTAGTGTCACAAAATTTGTGACATCCCCTGCCCTGCAAGCCAGTATTGACGCCGTTTTGAAGGCGAAAGACTTTGTCTTATGTTAAATACGAAGTACGTCAGCGGTGAAACTCCCCACGCCCAGCACTAAGCAAAAAGCCTCGCTCTCGCAAGGCCGCTGGTGCCGGTCGGGCCGATCCACACGCCAGCCCTCAGCCGTCCGCAACATCGCCCCGGTAGACGATGTGCACCTTGTTGCCATCCGGATCGCGCAGGTAGGCGCCGTAGTACCCATCGCCGTAGCGCGGACGCGGTCCGGGTTCTCCCTCGCAGCTTCCGTGCATGGCTAGCCCTGCCACGTACGCGGTGTCGACCGCCGTGCGCGACGGTGCGGCGAACGCGACCATACTGCCATTTCCGGCGCTAGCCGGATTACCGTCGAACGGCAGGTAGACGTAGAACCTTGGCAGCGGCTGCCCACGGTGGACCCAGCATGCGGCGGGAGGGCCGCCATCCGTAGCGACCACGCGCCGTTCTAGGCCGAGCGGGATAAGCACCGCGTCATAGAACGCAGCGGCGCGCGCCAAATCGGCGCAGCCGACCGTAATGTGACTGAACATTGGGGTCTCCTTGTGCGCCCTTCTACTCAATCCGGACGCGCCATCACGATCAGTCGCAGGGCCAGCAGCACCAGTACGGTGGCGAGCCCCAACGATTGCAGGTGAGCGAACTTTGGATTCGCATCGAGAAAGCGGCGGACAACGCCGCTGCCCGCGCCGAGGGCGGCGTGGAACACGATGGCGATCACGGTCAGCACACTTCCCAGGATCAGCAATTGCCATGCGACCGGTCCATGGCCGGGCACGACGAATTGCGGGAGAAACACCACGAAGAACAACAAGGCCTTGGGGTTTAGCAGGCTGTTCAGCATGGCGCGCGCGAACACGGCTTTCAGCGTCGCCTGCGACGCGATGGCCACGCTTGGTGCCGTCGGCGCCTGCACGCACTTGTAGGCCATCCACAATAGGTACGCGGCCCCGCAAAAGCGAATGACATCGAAGGCCGCCGGCATGCTGCCGACCACCGCCGCAATGCCAGTTGCGGTCAGGGCCGTTAGCACCAGGTCCGCCGCGCCAATGCCGAGTGCCGAAGCCACGCCGCCCATCCAACCATATGTAGCGCCGTGGGTTACCACGAACATCATATTGGGCCCGGGCGATATCAGCAGAAACATAACCGCCACGGCAAATACAGAAAGGGTTGCCAAATCGATCATGTCTCTTGCCCGCTGCCGGTTGGTTGAATGCTGATAGAGTAAGACCAACACCTGATACAACCAAAAAATTGTTCTAGATACAACCATGGCCAAGGCGCGATACAAGTCAATCATGGATGCAATGGCGGTGCGCATACACGCGGGCGACCTCTTACCGGGCACGCAATTGCCGACTGTTCGTGCGCTGATGCAGGAGCATCGCGTCGCGCTCGCTACAGCCTTGCGCGTCTACGCCGAACTCGAGGCGGTCGGGCTGGTAGCTTGCGAACCCGGTCGTGGCACCTTCGTACGCGATACCTCTTTGCCACGCGGTTTGGGACTGGAGCAACGGCCGCTCAAGGCCGGTGCGGTGGACCTTACTTTCAACTACCCTTCTCTGCCGGACCAAGCGGAAATATTACGGGAGGGCCTGCGCAGCCTGGCTGTGTCGGGCGATCTCGATTCCCTGTTGCATTCGGCGCCCCAGGGCGGCCGGCCGCATGAGCGGCAGACCGTGGCGCGGCATTTGCGGAACAGGGATATCCGCGTCGGCGGCGACCAGATACTGATCGTCAACGGCGCGCAGCAGGGGTTGGCCGTGACCGTCATGGCCCTGTTCAAGCCGGGCGACGTTCTGGCTGTCGACGCCCTCACCTATCCCGGTATGAAGGCGCTGGCACACGCGTACCGGCTGGATCTCGAACCGCTTCCTCAGGCCGCCGGCCGCACCGACCTCGATGCGCTGGCCGCGCTCTGCAAGCGCCGACCAGTGCGAGCCGTCTACACGATGCCCACGCTGCACAATCCGCTGGGAACGGTCATGCCGGAGCAGGACCGCGTTCGCCTGGCGGCGCTTGCCGACGCGCACGATTTCCTGATCGTCGAGGATGGCGCCTATGCCTTTCTTGCCGAACCAGCGCCAAAGCCCGTGTTCACGCAAGCCCCGCATCGGACCATCTATGTATCGGGCCTTTCAAAGAGCGTGGCGTCCGGATTGCGGTTTGGGTTCGTCGCGGCGCCCCACGCTTACGTTCCCGCCCTTGAACAGGCCATTCGCGTATCCACCTGGAACACCCCTTCGCTGACCGTCGCCCTGGCCTGCCGTTGGATCGAAGCGGGTACGGTGGATGCGCTGGAAGACCGCAAGCGCAAAGACGCCAGGCAGCGCCAGGACCTTGCCCGCCAGGTTTTGCAGGGCTACACGGTCATTGCGCACCCTTCTTCCTATTACCTTTGGCTGGAACTAGACGAAGGCTTGCGCGCCGATCGTGTCGTCGCAGAGCTTGAGCGCAAAGGGGTATTGGTGACGACCGCCGAGCCATTTGCCGTCACGCCTCACGTCCCTCACGCATTGCGGGTGGCACTGGGATCGATTGGCCTGCGAGCGCTGCACCGGGCGCTTTGTGAAATCCGTGCAGTGATCGGGCAGTAGTTGCAGCCTGGGACTGTGGATAGCCCTTTTATTTCAATCGGGCAAGATCAAGCCTAGACTAGGTCTGAGCTAGGCATATCACTCGGGGCGCGCCATGAGCGTACAGCTAAATCACACTATCGTCTGGTGCAGCGACAAACAGAAGTCAACGCAATTTCTAATGGATATTCTGGGACTGCCAAGCCCTGTCGAGTTTGGGCAGATG
The DNA here is from genome assembly GCF_058799075.1 of Cupriavidus sp. GW822-FHT06G04. Lineage (NCBI taxonomy): Bacteria > Pseudomonadati > Pseudomonadota > Betaproteobacteria > Burkholderiales > Burkholderiaceae > Cupriavidus > Cupriavidus sp. GW822-FHT06G04. The sequence continues at coordinate 459,552 of NZ_JBXALD010000003.1, forward strand.
CTGGTAGTTCAACTCGACAATGACGTTTCGCTCGATTTCTTCGAAAGGGAAGGCGCGATTTCTTTGCAGCATTACGCATTTCTGATCAGTGAAGGCGAATTCGATCAGGTCTTCTCTCGTATTCGAGACCGAGGGCTTCGCTATTGGGCCGATCCTGGTAAGCAACGTGTCGGCGAAACTTATCTGCACAATGGCGGCCGCGGCGTGTATTTCGATGATCCTGACGGTCATCTTCTGGAAGTCATGACTCAGCCTTACAAGCTTGGCGCCTAGCCGGCTTCCTTAGCCAGACCGCTGCCGGGTCGCCCTATCTCGGGCCGCCCGCCCTGCCGGGACCAGTGCTTCTAGTTGCGCCAGATAGACATCCAACTCCTGCCGTCCTTCATCCGTTATGCAATAGACGCGCCCGGTCCCTTCGATAAGCTGTGCTGTGATAGCGCGTGCGATCATGAGACTGCGCAAAGTGGGACGCAGCGATCGAATATTCTCATTGAAGCCGCTTTCGCGAAGGCGGTCTGCCAGGCTGAGCACAGTCATTGGGCCAGCCTGGACAAGCTTCAAGATATACAGGCGCGATAAGGCGCGCGTGAGCGCTGGAGTCTTCATACACCGATTAATGCCAACTCACATGGCAACCAGCGACTATTCCTCCTGAAACGCCACCTCGCGCTTTGCCTTGATCGATGGCATCGCCACGATTGCCACCAGAATCGCCGCGGCGATCAGCAGGCCCAGCGACAGCGGACGCGTTACGAACACGCTGAAGGCACCCCTGGACAGCAGCAGCGAGCGGCGGAAGTTTTCTTCCATCATCGGCCCGAGCACGAAGCCCAGCAGCAGCGGTGCCGGTTCGCACTTCAGCTTGATGAACAGGTAGCCGATCACGCCGAAAGCCGCGGTCTGGAACACGTCGAACGTGGTGTTCTGCACCGAGTACACGCCGATGCAGCAAAACGTCAGGATTGCCGGATACAGATAGCGGTACGGCACGGTCAGCAGCTTCACCCAGATACCGATCATCGGCAGATTCAGCACGATCAACATGAAATTGCCGATCCACATCGAGGCGATCAGCCCCCAGAACAGCGCCGGATTGCTGGTCATCACCTGCGGGCCCGGTTGGATGTTGTGGATCGTCATTGCACCGACCATCAGCGCCATCACGGCGTTGGGCGGAATGCCCAGCGTCAGCAACGGGATGAACGACGTCTGCGCCGCAGCATTGTTGGCCGATTCGGGACCTGCCACGCCTTCGATCGCGCCCTTGCCGAATTCGTGCGCATACTTCGACGTCTTCTTTTCCAGCGAGTAGGCCGCGAACGACGCCAGAGCCGCGCCACCGCCCGGCAGAATGCCCAACGCCGATCCGAGCAATGTGCCGCGCAGGATGGCCGGAATCATGCGCTTGAAATCTTCCTTGGTGGGGAACAGGTTGGTCACGTGATCGGTGAAGGTCTCGCGATTCTCCTTCTGCTCCAGATTCGCAATGATTTCCGCGAAGCCGAATACACCCATTGCCACCGACACGAAGTTCAGTCCATCGGTCAGCTCCGGTACGTCGAACGAGAAACGCGCAGCGCCCGAGTTCACGTCGGTGCCCACCAGACCCAGCAACAGGCCCAGCACGATCATCGAAATTGCTTTGACGAGCGAGCCCGACGCCAGCACCACGGCGCCGATCAGGCCCAGCACCATCAGCGAGAAGTACTCGGCGGGGCCGAACTTGAACGCCAGTTCCGACAGCGGCGCGGCAAAAGCGGCCAGGATCAGCGTGGCCACGCAGCCGGCGAAGAACGAGCCGATGCCGGCAGTGGCCAGCGCCACGCCCGCACGGCCACGACGCGCCATCTGGTAGCCGTCGATGGTGGTCACGACTGACGACGATTCGCCGGGCAGGTTCACCAGAATGGCGGTTGTGGAACCACCGTACTGTGCGCCGTAGTAGATACCGGCCAGCATGATCAGCGCGGCCACCGGCGGCAGCGTGTACGTCACGGGCAACAGCATCGCGATCGTGGCTAGGGGCCCAAGGCCCGGCAGCACGCCGATCAGCGTGCCGAGCACGCAACCCAGAAACGCGTAAAAGATGTTCTGAAACGACAGGGCAGTCGCGAAGCCCAATCCGAGGTTGGATAACAGGTCCATGGGGGCGGGCTCCTTAACTGCCAGGAAATCTTCCGATACGGCCGACGCGCTGGCGATCAGTGAAACCTAGGGGTCACAACTTTCAATTTGCTTTCATTTGTATTGTGTTGCGGGTATTCACCTGTCAGAGAGTCGTCGGCTTCGACGCTATCGCGACAATTCGCACGAATTAGCGGCGTTGTGGGGTCTGTGCTGTCTTGCGGCTGTCGCCCCCTTTTCCGGGTTACAGAGAGCCGCGAGCTTCACTGGGAACGTCTGTGTACGTCGGGTTATTTAATCAGTCTGTGGAGGACGCTGCGACTCAGCGATAGCAATCCAGCGCTTGATCCGCTCGCGCAGCCGCCCTCTCTCCGAGGCGGTTAAAAATGGCGGCATTTTGCTGACCATTGCAATTGCTTCGTCCGCCTTCACGAAACCATGCACGAGCAGCGCCACATCGAAGTCTCTGTCTTTGTCACGATTGGCCACTGCCTTGGCCATGAATAGATCGAGCGCTCCTAGGCAGTATCCGATGCGGCCGTTAGTACGGTCATTTTGGATTTTCTCAACCCGCCTCTCCCAGCCCTCCGGCAAAACCGCAGTTTCGGGCCCCACGCCTTGAGCGTAGTAACCGTTGGTCTCATGAAACTGGGACCCTTCGCCGATTGCTCCGTCTATGTCATCAGCCTTCTCAGGCGCATTTCGCGGATAAATGTCAGCTTCTGCAGAAGCAGTGAATACAGCGGGAGGATATGGATGTCCTCCCAAAAAAGACTGACTTCCAACGATGACGAACTCATACTCGCCCGTGATCTCGCCGGATGCACGAATGATGTGTTCGAGGTCTTCTCGCTTCAATGCAGTTCCTTCAACGACGGATCGATTTCGACATCACCGATCACAACGCCCTTTTTCAATGCTTTTGCCTGCGCGACCACTTCATTCCTTACATGATCGGGCAACACCGTAGGCAAAGGCGACGCCTGCCTCAGTTCCTGCGCGCGCTTGGTACGCCCCAATGCCTTGCGCCACGTTTGGCGCGTGAGAATCTCCTCCCATTCGGACCACAGGCTATCGGACCGGCTTGGCCCCTTCGCTCGCCACTTCGCTAACGTCTCAAGAGCTTGATCGACAAGTTCCGGGTATGTGCGCAACCATCGCACCGCCTCCTCGTGAAGTGCGAGGCTTTGTAAATCCTGTGCCTGATGACTCTCGGAATCCGAACGCACTAGCACCTGGACTTGCGGTCGGCCACGCCGAGTGTTTGCTCCGGCTGAGTTGGGAGGTGCCGGTTGAAAGGTGTCAGACACCAACAAAGCAAGGTCGCCGGCCACACCGAGTGCCGACATCACGCGAAGATAGGTGCCGATCGATGGGGCAGGATCTCCGGCCTCCACCGCTGCAAGCGTCGTTCTGGAGATCCCTACACGACGCGCCATCTCGATTGTCGTGAGGCCTTGCGCTTTGCGAAGGCGCTTGAGCCGATCGCCTAGCTGCAGCAAGAGTTGACGCTCCAGAACCGAAGAAGTAGTAGATGTTCCCATATGTCCAACACAATAGTCGAAAACCCGCATTTTGTCCAACATAATGAACACATAGGAGAGAGGCTTCCGTAGGCGTCGACCATTCAGAAAAGATGGTCGTAGGGCACATCGCGCCGCAACGACATGACAATCTGGCCGGCGCGGACGCCGCCGAATGCCTGCGGATTTACGTTACCCCATGCCTACACGAAGCACCGTGGCGCCTGGAAGTCGATGACGCCGCGGATAATCTCTCGCATCGCGTGAATCAGCGGCCGGGTATCGTCGCGGCGCCATTGCACGGCGTAGTGGAGCGGTTCCAATGCGTCGGTATCGGGCAGGATGCGCAGTCCACCGCGCTCCACGAGTGCTTCAGCCCATAGCGTGGGGACAAACCCGAAGCCCAACCCCTCGACGACCATACCGACAACTGCTCCCCAGCTATTGCACATCAGGCGCCGGCCCACCATCAATCCTCGGCGCGCCAGCCATTGGTCAAGCACCCGCGTTCCGCCCGCTCCGACCGGAAGTGTCAGCAAGGTCTGCTCGCCCATCAGGATCCGTGGGTCGTCAGCGCCGGCCAGCTCGAGCAAAGACTGGCTGGCAACCCACGCAAAATCCACCTGACCTATCCGCTCAGCCGCCAGGCTGCTACGGGTAGACGGTCCGGCCAGCACCCCAATGTCGAGTTCTCCATCGTGCAGGCGCTGCTCCAGGGCCTGTCCGATATCGACGTGAGGCTCCAGCAGCAAACCCGGATGGCGTGTTGACACTTCGCGCACCAGTTTAGGTAACCAGGTCAGCCCGCTCAGTTCTCCCAGGCCGATACGGCACCGCCCGATCAAACCATGGCGTTGCCCCGCCGATTGCTGCAGTTCCGCGGCGGCATGCAGCATCGCGTGAATCTGCGGCAGCATCTGCTCGCCCTGCGCAGTCAGCTCGGCACTCCGCCCGCTGCGGTCAAACAGCGCCACGCCCAGCGACGATTCCAATTCGGCAATCCGCTTGGATAGCGAAGACACGGACAAATGGACCCGCTCAGCCGCCACTGTGAAGTTGACGCAAGTTGCCGCCCAGTAGAAAGCCTCGAGCTGCTTGAGTGTCATGGCGCGCCCTCCCCCAATCGGTCGATTGCCGATATTTTCATAAAAGCGAAATTATAGCTTCGTTATTTTTCGCTTTTGTCGGTGTGTTGGCGTTGCTAGATTTGCTCCACTTTCTAGCCCTTACGACTATGTCCGCCACTCCTGTCGACAATCCCGCCCGGACCGCAGCACTTCAATCCGCTGACCGGACGACGCCGCATACGCCCGTTGCGGCACAAGGCGATAGACAGGCGAAGTGGCTGAGGCAGCGCGTGCTGTCGCTTAAGGACTTCGAGGCGCTGGCGCGCAGACGCCTGCCCAAGCCGCTCTACGCCTACGTAAGCGGCGCAGTCGAGGACAACATCACCCTGGAACAGAATCGGCGGTCGTTTGAGGAATTGGCACTGCGCCCGCGCGTGCTGGTTGGCGTCTCGTCGCGCGACCTGAGCTTCGACCTGTTCGGCCGGAAGTATTCGGCGCCCTTCGGTCTGGCCCCAATGGGTATTTCCGCCCTGTTTGCCTACCGCGGGGATGTCGTGATGGCGCAGGCGGCTTGCCAAGCGTCCGTTCCGGCCGTAATGAGCGGCTCGTCGTTGATTCGCCTTGAGGAAGTCATGGAGGCGGCGCCCGGCACCTGGTTCCAGGCGTATCTTCCCGGAGACATGCGCCAGATCGAAGGGCTGCTGGCGCGGGCAGCAGCGGCCAAGGTCGAGACGCTCGTCATTACCGTGGACACGCCCGTCGCCGGCAATCGCGAAAACAATATCCGCGCCGGTTTTTCCACGCCGCTGCGCCCGAGCGCCGCCCTTGCTTGGCAAGGCATCACGCATCCCCGCTGGCTGCTTGGCACGTTCGCTCGCACCCTGGTACGCCATGGCGTACCGCACTTCGAAAACGCTTACGTTCACCGTGGCGCCCCCATCGTCTCTCGGAATGTGGAGCGCGATTTCTCGGACCGTGCGCACTTCACTTGGGACCACCTCACCACCATCCGTCGCCGCTGGAAGGGACCGCTCGTGGTCAAGGGCATCCTGACTGCAGAAGACGCTCGCGCCGCACAACAACATGGCGTCGACGGCATCGTGGTCTCAAACCACGGTGGCCGTCAGTTGGATAGCGTGATTGCCGCAATGCGTGCCCTGCCAGAGGTCGTCGATGCCGTGCCGCATCTGCCCGTGATGCTCGACAGTGGCGTGCGCCGCGGCACTGACGTCATCAAGGCGCTTGCCCTAGGCGCCCGCTGCGTCTTCATTGGGCGGCCGTTCGCCTACGCAGCGGCGGTGGGTGCGCGCCAGGGCGTCGCCCACGGCATCGACCTGATGCAAGCCGAGATTTCTCGAGACCTGGCCATGCTGGGTATCACCCGCGCAACGGATGTCGATGCGCAGTGCATCTACCGCACGCGCTCGCATTGAGTGCACGCCTTCTACCCATACCAACAGAACCCGCACGGTCGATACAGGAGACAACACAATGACCTCGCCACACGGCTTTCGCATTCATCCGCGCCCCGCGCACCTTGTCAGCACATCGCTGATGGAGCGATATCGCAATTTCCCAGTCGCCAATGTCAGCGATGCCATGAGCCGCACGACGGGGACCAGTCAATTGCGCCCCTTCCATCGTCGCGACGGCAATCTGGTCGGACGAGCGCTGACCGTTCGCACGCGCCCCGGTGACAACCTCATGGTCCACAAGGCCATCGACCTTTCCGGACCCGGCGATGTCATCGTCGTCGATGCCGGCGGCGTGGGACCAAACGCCATCATCGGCGAAATCATGCTGGCGCTCGCCATCTCGCGGGGAGCTGCCGGTTTTGTCATCGACGGTCTGATTCGCGACAGCGACACGATTGGCAAGGAGCCCCTGCCCGTCTATGCGCGCGGCGTTTCGCACCGGGGCCCCTACAAGGATGGCCCGGGAGAACTGCACGTGCCGGTCTCCATCCACGGCATGGTGGTTCGGCCTGGCGACCTGATCATTGGTGATGGCGATGGTTTGCTGGTCGTTCCCGCCGAGGAAGCGGAAGCGATTGCGGTCCGCGTCGAAGACGTGCAGCGCATGGAAGCTGGCGTGCTGGAATCGATTGCGCAAGGTCGCGCCGACCGCACCTGGGTGGACCGCTCCCTGGCTGACAAGGGGATCCTGTGAATCGGCCGCGTTCTGCAAAGCGCCAGGTCGTTCGATTCGACTATTGGCTGGATCCCGCATTCAATCGCATTGTGGGCGAAGCCGCCGATGTCACGCTGCACACGTGCCAGCGCGAAGGTGCTGATGAAGAGGCGTGGGCCCGCCTTTCGGAAGCCCACGTGTATCAGATTACGGCCGCCAAGGACGAACTGCCTCGACGCTGGTTCGTGACGACCGAGCTTCTCGCGCGTTGTCCGCATCTGCTGGCCGTGTCGTCGAGCGGCTCTGGTTGCGACACGATCGATATCGAAGCCTGCACGGCCGCGGGTGTGGCCGTGATGAATCAGGCTGGCGGCAACGCCGATTCCGTGGCGGAGATGGCGTTCGGGCTGATGCTAGCGGTGATGCGCCGCATCCCTGAATCGGACCAGCGCATGAAGACCCATACCACCGGCAGCCGCGAAGACCTGATGGGCCACGAACTCCGTGGACGCACTTTAGGCGTGGTCGGCGTCGGACATGCCGGGAGCCGCGCTGCAGCGCTGGGCCGCGCCTTCGGCATGCGCGTGATTGGCTATGACCCGTATCTCGATAGCGCAGAGATGGCAAAGCGCGGCGCCAAAGCCGTCTCATTCGACGAGTTGCTGCGCACGTCCGACATCGTGTCGCTGCACTGCCCGCGCAACGCCAGCACGCTCGGGATGATGAATGCTGCAGCCTTCGCGGCAATGCGTCGAGGCAGCATCTTTGTCAGCACTGCACGAGGCGGTATCCACGATGAGGCAGCCCTTTACGCGGCGCTGTCCAGCGGACACCTTGCGGGCGCTGGCCTGGACGTCTGGGACCAGGAACCGCCTCCTCCCGGCCATCCACTTCTGACGCTCGACAACGTCGTTGCCACCTTTCACACGGCAGGCGTGACACATGACGCCCGACGCAGGAACGCTACATTGGCCGCCACGCAAATCCTGGCATTGCTGGCAAAAGGCGAGAGGCCCGAACGTCTGGTGAACCCGGAAGTGTGGCCCAGGGTGCGCCAACGGATGGAAGCAGCCTCGCTCGTTAGCGCTAGCTGACCACGCACGCAATCATCACAACAATACGCCGGCCAGATAGGTCGGTGAGGAGACAAGATCATGCACAGCAACCCCGACTTCCGTCGTCGGCGCCTATCCCTTTATCTTGCCGCGAGCTCATTCGTCGGTATGGCGGGCGCCCTGGCATCCGCCTCATCACAGGCGCAACCCGCCGCCTGGCCGAATCGGCCCATCGAGATGATCGTGGCTTACGCACCGGGTGGCGGCACCGATCTGGTCGCCCGCCTGCTCGCAAGGCATCTTGAGAAAGAGCTCGGCGCAACCATCGTGGTCCAGAACAAGCCAGGGGCCGGCGGCGCCATTGGCTTTGCCGAACTGGCGCGCGCCACGCCAGACGGCTACACCATCGGCTTTATCAACACACCGAACCTGTTGACGATTCCTATCGAGCGGAAGTCGACGTTCACGTGGAAGAGCTACGACCTCATCGGCAACCTGGTAGACGATCCGGGCGCATTCACCGTCCACCAATCGAGCAATATCGATTCTTTGGCAACGCTCGTGAAGTATGCCAAGGCCAATCCGGGCGCCGTCACAGTCGGCACCACGGGCGTGGGCTCGGATGACCATCTCGCGATGCTGCTGTTCGAGCGGGCGGCGGCCGTGAAGATGACGCATGTGGGCTACAAGGGTGCCGGCGAAGTACGCGGCGCGCTGGCGGGTCAGCAGATCACCATTGGCGCCATCAATGTCGGCGAAGCGCTGGCCTACCAGAAAGGCGGCACGCCGCTGAAATTCCTGGGACAGATGGGACTGTCGCGTGCTGTGCTGGCGCCCAATGTGTCGACGTTCCGTGAGCAGGGCTACAACATCGAGCTCGCGTCATTGCGCGGGCTGGCCGCACCGAAGGGCCTGCCGGAGCCGGTCAAGAAGAAGCTCGTCGATGCCATGGCCAAGGTTGCGGCGGACCCGCAGTTCAAGCAACAGGCCGACGCCATGTTTGCGCCGCTGCGCTACCTCGCTCCGGCCGCATACGCCGCCGAACTCGAACGCGGCGAAGCAGGTTTCCGTCAACTGTGGAAGGAAATGCCATGGCAAGAAAAGTGAGCGGGCTTTGCCGAATGGCGACGGGCACGTAGCGCTGGTGTGCCCGTCGCTGCCGCTCGCATTGTCGCGTCGGAGCGAGCCCGTTCAGTCGCTATGACGCCATGGGTGCGACCGACGCACCCTCGATTCCATGACGTGCGAGCGCGTCCGCAACGAAGCCGGAGGCCTTCATTTCCTCGACGAATTGCCGTAGCACGTCCACCGCCTCAGGGCTTCGGGCCTTGGGAATGCCCATGGCCTGCTGGATGACCATGAAGCGGCCCGGCAGCAGCCTCAGGCCCGGCGTGCGCGCGGCATCGGCCTCCAATTGCTGCCGAACGCCCGCAGCCACGTCCGCATCCTGTTCCAGGAATGTTTGCACGACCGATGGCGACGTCGGGGCGCGCACGATCTGGGCATGCTGCAACGCGCGCGTGAGATACAGGTCGTAGGCACTCCCTGTGCCCACGACAACACTGCGTCCAGCACGGTCGACTTCGTCGTTGGTTCTGACCGGGGAGTCGTTCTTGACCAGGTATGCGCCCTCGATCAGCACGTAGGGTGCGGAGAACGCAATGCCCGCTCCGCGGACCGGATCGACGGCAAAGAATCCGAAGTCGGCCTGTTCGGCCGTGACCGCATCGACCGACTTTCCCGCGGAGTCGAACACGACAAGTTCCAGCGGTATGCCAAGGCGACGCGCAAACTCGCCGGCCAGGTCTACTGAAACGCCGAATGGTTTTCCGTCTGCATCGAGGTTCGCGAGGATTGGGTTGCCAACATTGATGGACGCGCGAAAGATTCCAGTCGGCGCAAGCTCGCGCCGTGCATCGTCATAACTCATGGTGCCTCCGGAGTGTGTGATTCAGTTCGCCTTGGCGTTCGCATGTCGATCCAGCAGGGCCTTCACGGCCGGGTCCATCGCAATGCCCTTTTCGCGCTGATGCCTCAGCTTGTCGAGCTCGATCTCTCCGGGAACGATCACCGGCTTGCCAGGCTCGGCCGGTGCGCTGCCATGGAGGATATCCGCAAAGTCCTTCATGCGCGCAGCCAGCCATTGCGTCGGGCCTAGTCGCCGGGTATCGATCAGGATAAAGAAATGGCCGAGGTTCTGTGGCTCGTCAGGTGCATCGACCCACGACTTGACGTGCGTGAGGTACGCGGCGTCCGAGAGCAATCCAGCGAAGAGATCGACCATCAGCGCCAGCCCATAGCCCTTGTGCCCGCCAATAGGCAGCAGAAAGCCATCGAGGGCGGCTTTAGGATCCGTGGTTTGTCGTCCTTGCGCATCGGTGGCCCAGGAATCCGGAATGGGCTGCCCTGCCTTGAGCGCATTGCGGATCTTGGCGCGCGCGGCCACGCTCATGGCCATGTCCAGCAGGAAGTGGCGGCCGTCATGCCCGGGTACGCCAAAGCCCAGCGGGCTGTTGCCCAGACGCGCATCGCTGCCGCCCCACGGCGCGATGGTCGTCGTGGCGTTGCTGCCAATCATGCTGGCGAACCCGGCTTGCGCCGCAATGTAGCTGTAGGGCGAAACCGGCCCGAAGTGGTTGCTGCCCCGCACGAAGGCCATGCCGATGCCGAATTCCCCGGCGACTTCCATGGCGGCGCGCAGTGCCTTCATGCCCGCGAGCGGCCCAACGGCGTTGCCGCCATCGACTTTTACCAACGCCGGTGCCGCGCGTTCGACGGTGATGGCCGGGCGTGCCGAGATGCCGCCGGACAAAAGGCGTTCGCCATAGGATTCGATGCGGGACAGGCCATGAGTACTCAACCCGAAAAGATCTGCCAGCACGAGGATGTCAATGACATCACGGGCATCGTTTTCGGTCAGGCCCAGGCCCTGGAACGCACGCGTTCCGAGTTGGCGGAGTTCGGCTTCGGATAGGAAAACTCGATCTTGTTGCATGCTGGAAAATCTCTGAAGGTTTTAGTTGGCCTGGATACCTGCGCTGCGGATGACGGTGCCCCAGCGCTGTTGTTCGCCTCGAATGAATGCCGCGAACTCGGCACTGCCGGCGCCTTCGGGCGTGCTGGCGTCCTCTGCAAGGCGTTGTCGCACCAGTGGCGTAGCCAGGGCCTTTACGGCCTCGGCATGGAGACGACTGACAACCGCTGCGGGCGTGCCTGCGGGTGCCAAAAGCCCGAACCATTGGGAGCTTTCGAATCCCGGGTAGCCTTCCTCGGCAATGGTGGGAACGTTGGGGATCGGCGCCAGGCGTTGTGACGATCCAACCGCGAGGATGCGCAGCTTTCCGGCCTTGGCGTGTTGCAGAATGCCGGCCAGGCCCGCCGATGCGGCGTCGATGTTGCCGGCGAGCAAGTCGGTAATCTGCGCGCCGGTGCCTTTGTACGGCACGTGCACAAGATCGATATGCGCGGTCTGCTTGAGCATTTCGAAGGCGACGTTGCCAGCGCTACCGTTGCCCGCCGATCCGTAGGTCATCGCGCCAGGCTTCGCCTTGGCCTGCTTGATGAATGCCTTGATGGAATCGCTATGGACGGTAGGTCCCACGGCGAACACCATCGGCACTTTCGCGAGCAACGTCACCGGCGTGAAGTCCTTCGCGGCATCGTAGGGAAGCTTGCGCATCATGGCTGGGTTGACGGCAAGCGTGCCAACGTGACCAAGAACCAGCGTATAGCCGTCGGGCGCGGCGCGTGCGGTTTCCTGCATCGCGATGACACCCTGGCCGCCGCCCTTGTTGTCCACCACGATCTGTTGGCCAAGGCCCTTCGACATTTCGGCCGCGATGACGCGGGCAATGGCGTCCGAGCTTCCGCCGGGACCGTATGGCACGATCAGGCGGATTGGTCTGACGGGTGTCCACGTCTCCGCATGCGCGGGAATCAGCGCAGTGGCGAGCGGAATCGCGAGGGCGGCAAGCGCGGCACGGCGCGACATGCCCCGGATCGGCTCGCGTATTTTCTTTGGCATTTTGTCTCCTGCGTTAGTCAGGACAGCATGACGTCGCCGTCCGTGCTGCGCATCATCGCGTGTACTGGATTACGGTGTAAAGTGCAAAAATCACACGTATTATTGCGCCCAACACATGAATTTCGATCTTGCGGATTTACGGGCTTTTTTGGCTGTTGCCGACCTGGGCAGCTTCAAGGCGGCTTCAGACGCGATGTTCTTGTCGCAGTCGGCGCTGTCGCGTCGGGTGGACAAACTGGAAGAGGCGCTGGGCGTCGCGCTTTTCACGCGGACTACCCGGAAGGTCGAGTTGACGACGCTGGGCCGCATGTTTGTCCACAAGGCGCGCAACGTCATAAACGAGTTGGAAGAGGCCATGCTCGGCATACAGACCGTTTCCGAGCGGCTGTCGGGCGAGGTGACGCTGGCCTGCGTGCCGTCCGCGGTCGGACATTTCCTGCCTTCCGTAGTGGGGCCGTATCACGCGCGATATCCGGGGATACGGCTGCGCATCATTGACGAGTCCTCCGGGGATGTCCTGCTTGCCGTCACGCGCGGCGATGCCGATTTCGGACTGACCTATATCGGGACACAGGAGCCCGACATCGAATTCTGCCCATTGATTGAAGAAGCGTTTGTTGTTGCCTGTCGCAAAGGGCATCCGTTGGCTACGCAAAAAAGCGTCCAATGGAAAGACCTTGGAGGGTTTGACTACATCACGCTCGCGCAAGGCAGCGGTAATCGCTTGCTGATCGACCAGGCCTTGGCGCGACTGCCGGTCAGACCGCGCTGGTACTGCGAGGTAAACCATGTACCCGCCTTGGTAAGTCTGGTCGAGGCGGGCCTGGGAATCGGTGTGGTGCCGAGAATGGCGTTGCCGCCGAAATCCAGCAGTGGGCTACTTGCGATACCACTGACAGAACCAGCGATCACCCGAACCCTGGGATTGATCTCTCGCCGAGGACGCCCGCTGGCGCCGGCCGCGCAGTTTCTCTTTGACATGCTGATCCAGAGAGGCGCAGCGAAACCACCGGGCGCGTGACATCGAACCACGCACACAGAAGCGGCAATTTCGGCACCCTCCTCTTCTGATTTATCGGCGAATTAAAAATGATGCAGCACCGACGGCACTGCGCTTACCTAGAATCGCAGGGTCGCGTTCGCCCGGTGAGATTGGTATATGGACCGAATGCATGCCGTGCTGATGGCGCTGGAGCGGACGTACCAGGCTGCGCTGGACGACAGTGCATGGACCGACGCGCTAGCGGGCATGACGAAAGTGCTCGATGCGCCTTGCGGCATGGTGGTCGACGCCGAGACGCCGACCAGGCTGCTGGCGTCGGTTGGTATGGATCGCGAGGCCGTCACCCTGCTCAGCCACGAACTGAGCCACAACTGCCCCGCGTGGATTCGCACGCTACCGGAAGGCGTGCCGACACGGCAGACCGCCCGCATTAGCGACGTGGAGTTTGCCCGTTCCGAGCTCTATCAGCACTGCATCCGCAAGGTAGACGGCTTCTACGGCATGCTCGTGCCATTGCCGCAGCGTGAGCGCAGGCCGCGCTATTTCGTGGCAGGGCGCCTGCTAGGTCAGCCCGATTTCGATGCCGACGACGTCAGGCTTGCCGCATACATGGCGCCGCATTTGCAAGCCGCGCTAGCGGTGCGATCGCGCCTCGATATCGTTTCGGTACAGACGCACTGCATATATGACGCGCTGGCCCATGTCCATGTGGGCGTGATCCTGCTGGATGCCCGCCTGCGCCCCGTCTTCGTCAACGCACGCGCGGAGGCGCTGGCTGGCGATGGGCTGTTGATTTCGCGCGACAAGATATCGGCGTCGCATCCCCACGAAGTCGAGCGCCTACACGCTGCAATCGCCAGCACAGCACTCATGGGCAACGCGCAATGCCCTGGTCCCACCTGTTACCTGACAAGACAGCCGCCGCATGCGCCATTACAGGTGACGCCCGTGCGATTCGACGCCGCCATATCGGGCGGACCCGCGGGCGCGCGACTACTGCTGCTAGTTACCGAGGGCAAAGGCACGTGCGGAAAGGACATGCGCACGTGGGCGCAGTACCGCTTCACGCAACGCGAATCAGCCCTTGCAGACCACCTTGCGTCCGGCGCCAGCCTGGCCGCTGCCGCCGAGAGTCTGCAGATCAGCATCGAAACCGCCCGCACGCATCTGAAGCATCTGTTCGCGAAGACGGACACGCGCCGGCAAGGCGAACTCGTTTGCGCATTGCTAGGTGTGCCGCGGCCCCATCTCACCCGTTTCGAGTAGCACCTCCGACACGCGCCCTAACCTCTTTTGGGGAGGTAAGCGGTGCCGTCCGTAACTATATTCTCCACGCGCAAGCAGCGCGCGACATTCCTGCGCTACCGGATCGTACTCTTTTGCGGGATTGCCATGCGGGATTCCCGCTAAATCCTTGTGTCCCGATACAGGCCCGAGGGAAGCCATTTGACGGACTTGGCGATAAGCGGCGTGGTAACGATTCCTGGCTAGCGAGTCATCAAAACGTAACGCCAACTTTCGGTTTTTTTCCGCCGATCGATCTGGGCGAAACATCAATAAGGGGCATTGCAATGCCAACAAGTTTCCGAGATATACATGACAGTCTGGTTGCGCGAGGACTGATCGTCGATCACGATTTTTCCTCTCTCAAGCCTGACGACAAACTGCCTGCCGCCTTGAGGGACGCGCTTGCGCACTATGTGCCTTCCGGCAACGGGATCCAGCTCCACCCACGGGTTCGAGATTTCGATTCGCCAACGCTCCAGGCGATTTTGGATGCACTCAACCGTCCGCATTGTGGCGTACCTAACGGATCGCACGGTCCAACTCAAATTCAGACTTTTGGGTCTCCCGGCGGACGTTGGGACAGAGGCGTCCTGACTTTCTCGATTGACCCTGCGGGAAGCGGGTTGCCGCCTAATGACGTCGTAAATACGATCGCCGGGGCTTTCGCGCAGTGGCAGGCAGCTAGCAGATTTTTCTCTTTCACGCGCGTCGATTCTGGCGGCGACATCCAGCTGCGGTTCGGCGGAACTGAGCTACGGAGCTATTTCGGATCTGCAGGCGGTGTACTGGCGGATGGCGGCTATCCGCCAAGTGGACGGATCAATTTTGATAGTGCCGAAGCCTGGACAACGGCCGGCCTTTTATCCGTCTCGCTTCATGAGATTGGTCACGTACTTGGCCTGTCTCATTCGAATGATCGGCGCTCTCTAATGTACCCATACGACTTGAATGCAGCCGTCATCGACTCGGAGAGCACCGATGCGATAAGGAATCTCTACGGATGGCGCTCCCAAATACAGCTGGGTGACCGGGCCACCAGCGACCGGCCTGCACTTGCGGTGCGGTCACGCGCGACATCGACTCAGACCCTGCATATGGTTTGGAAGGGAACGGGAGACGATCAAGGAATTTATGAATCGCAGCTTATGAACAATGTCTGGAGCCAACAGAAGAAGATCTCAGGCATTGGATCAACCGAAAGCCCCGCACTCGCGACCATCCGCGCGAGTGATACATCAAATGGCCTGATCATGGCGTGGAAAGGAGTCAAGGGCGATCAAGGGCTTTACTACTCGATCATTGGTGACGGCGATTGGGCACCGCAGCGCAAGATTCCAAACGTCGGTTCAAACCATCGCCCCGCGCTAGCAAACTTTAACGGCACGATCTACATGGCGTGGAAGGGCGTGGATGGCGATCAGGGAATCTACTGGTCGATCCTTTCAGGCGGAAACTGGACGCCGCAGCGCAAGATCAACGGTGTGGGGACATCGGCGCCGCCAGCGCTGGCAGCGCTTCATGGCCGACTTTTCATGTTCTGGAAAGGCGTGGAGGGAGACGATCTGGTCTATTGGTCGTCGATCGACAATCAGCCGGAGGCGATATGGCAGCCGCAGAGAGTCGTATCGTATGTCGAGAATGAAACGGAAGGCGGCGTTTGGCGGAATATCGGCAATAGCAATGGCCCATCGGCGACCGTCAGAGGGAATCGCATCCTGCTCGCGTGGAAGGGCATTCCCGGTGACTCTGGCATTTATTTCTCTCTTTTCGATGGCAATGAGTTTACTGGCCAGATCAACGTGGCTGGCGTCGGCACGTCGCAAGGGCCAGGCGTGTGTACGATAGGCGGGATCACGCACATGCTGTGGAAGGGAGTCCAGGGCGACAACACCATCTGGTGGTCTACACTCTGAAACAGGTGGTTGAATGGCGCCTCTGCGTGACTGGCTCGATCTGGCTGCTTTCGGTTCCGTTGGCGCCGGCCAGCACCGCCGCCGTACAGAGCACCCCACATCAACGATGTGTTGCGGCGCAACGGATGAATCGCTCATTGCTTTCCGGCCTCGTATTCCCGTCCGGCATCGACGCAAGTGCGATGCCGCTTCTTGCCGGGCGGGCGTTGCGCGGCTTCTGCGATGGCTTCGTGGCTGTGCTGTTGCCCGCTTACCTGCTGGCGCTTGGCTTCGACCAACTCGCCGTGGGGCTGATCAGCAGTGTCACGCTGATCGGCTCCGCAATCGCAACCATTCTGGTCGGACTCATCGGGAGCCGCTTTCCCCAACGCCGCCTGCTGATATGGGCGGCGGTCCTGATGGCCGTTACCGGCGCGGCTTTTGCGGGACTGTCGTCGCTCTGGCCGCTCCTGATCGTCGCGTTTGTCGGCACGCTGAACCCCAGCTCGGGGGACGTCAGTGTGTTCCTGCCGCTCGAGCAGGCGCGGCTGACCGAGGCTGCGGCCCCCGAGGCGCGCACGGCATTGTTCGCGCGTTACGGGCTCGCAGGGTCCCTCTCCGCTGCGTTCGGTGCGTTGGCCGCGGCGATACCTGGCTGGCTTGGCTCGCACACCAGCCTGTCTTTCCTGGCCGCCATGCGCCTGATGTTCATGGTTTATGCCTTGACGGGCATTGCGCTGTGGGCGCTCTATGCAAAGTTGCCCGAACCTCACGCGCAGTCGACATCGATCACGCCGCTGGGGCCCTCACGCCGGATCGTCATCCGGCTCGCGCTGCTGTTCAGTGTGGATGCGTTTGCAGGCGGCCTTGTCGTCAATGCCTTGCTGTCGCTTTGGTTGATGCAGCGTTTCGGGATGGCTCCGGGCGCGGCCGGCCAGTTTTTCTTCTGGGCCGGACTATTGACCACGGCTTCCCAGCTTGCCGCCGTTCCCCTGGCCCGAAGAATCGGGCTATTGAACACCATGGTGTTCACGCACATCCCATCCAGTGCGTTTCTGATTGCCGCCGCCTTTGCCCCATCGTTGCCGCTGACCTTGATGTTGCTGCTCGCGCGCAGTGCGCTGTCTCAGATGGATGTGCCGACGCGGACCGCATTCGTGATGGCGGTGGTCACTCCCCCGGAACGGACCGCGGCGGCAAGTTTCACCGCAGTGCCGCGCAGCCTGGCCGCCGCGATCAGCCCGGTGCTTGCCGGTGGGCTCATGACCTTGGGTTGGACTGGCGCGCCGCTGCTTGCCTGTGGTGTATTGAAGATCGGCTATGACCTGGCCATACTTGCCGCGTTTCGGCGCGTTGGCCCGCTCGACAGATGAGACTCAAACCATCTCACTGACGGCCGCCTGAATCTGCTGCCTGAGCCATACGGCCGCCGCATCGGCTTGCGTGCGCCGGTTGTGGATCAGTTCGATATCGAACCCGGTATCGGCCAGTTCTTCTGGAACTTCAAGAATCTGCACCTCGGGAGAGGCCAGGCGATGCGCCACCCGTCTGGCAACGGTGGCAACCAGATCGCTTTGCGCCACCGCCAACGGCAACGCGACGATATGCGAGAAGGTCGCCGCGACACGCCGTTGCCGACCGAGCTTGTCCAGCCTGCCATCGACGACCCCGCGGCGCGATCCACTATCGCCGGGGGCAAACAGTGCGTGGGGCAGTTGCAGATAGGTCGAGAGGTCGATCTGGCGCCGTCGCTTGCCAGCGCGCAGTTGCGGATGTGAACGGCTGGCGATGCAGACGAAGTCCTCTTCATACAACGTGGTTTGCACCATGCGCTTCGGCGCGGACAGGTGTCCGCCAATCGCGACGTCGACAATGCCTTGGTCGAGTTGCTCGTAGATCGCGGCACGGTCGAGCGCCATGATCCGCAGATCGATCTCAGGCGCCTGCCGCCTGAGCCTGCCGATAACGTGCGGCAGCAGGACGATGTCGGCGTAGTCGGTGGCTGCGATGGTAAAGCCGCGTCCAGCCGGTGCGGCGGGATCGAAAGCCACCGATTGGCCCACCGCCTGGCGAACGTGATCTAGCGCCGCGGAAATCCCGGGCATCAGCGTGTGCGCCAGCTCCGTGGGCTCCATCCCTGCATGGCTGCGCACAAACAGCTCGTCGCCAAATAGCGTCCGGAGGCGGGTCAGCGCATTGCTTACCGACGGCTGGGCGCGGTTCAGGCGCCTGCCGGCAAGCGTCACACTGCGCGTCTGATACAGCGCCTCAAATGCCACGAGAAGATTCAGATCGATGCGGGATAGATTCATTTCATGAATTTAACGGATAACGAATATCCATTTCAAGAATCCGTGGCGCATCGGTACGATTTGCTCTCCCCTCCCCTTCGTCCGCCTTCCGGACAGCGCCAAATGCAGACCGTACTTGTGACCGGCATCGAGCCATTCGATGGTGAAACCCTGAACCCTTCGTGGGAGGCGGCCCGCGCCGTCGATAACCGCGTGATCGGCGGCGCCCGCGTGCTGGCCCGGCGGCTGCCCTGCGTGATTGCCGAGGTCAGGCAGGCGCTCCTGGATGCCATCGCGGAGGTCGATCCCGTTGTCGTCCTGTGCCTGGGACAAGCGGGCGGACGTAGCGACGTGTCGATCGAACGCGTGGCGATCAACGTCGTCGACGCGCGCATTCCCGACAACGCGGGCCGGCAGCCCGTTGACGAGCCGGTGATTGCCGGCGGTCCTGCCGCCTACTTCTCTTCGCTGCCGATCAAGGCGCTGGTCAGCCGCCTGCGTGCGTCTGGCATCCCCGCATCGGTCTCGCAGACAGCCGGCACCTACAACTGCAATGCCATCTTTTACTCGCTGCTGCATTACATTGCGACCGAGCGGCCGGCCCTGCGCGGGGGATTTATTCACGTCCCCTATCTGCCGCAGATGGCCGCTGCCCATCCCGGTGCGCCCAGCATGGATGTTCGCGTGCTGATCGAAGCCATCGAGATCATGGTTGCGACGGCGCTTGAAGTCTCGATCGATCTCAAGGAAATTGGCGGCGCCACACACTAGCCGCATAACGGCATGCGAAATCGGTCGTTACGCGTCGAAAGAATTGCTGCACGATGTCTTTCGTGCTCATTCGACGAGAAACCCGAAGGACAACCGCATGCCATTTCAAGAACCCCTTGCGCCTTTGATCGCAACCGAGACGGATGCCGCGCCGCCGACGTCGACGCCACAACCGCTGCCTCCGGCTGCCGATGTGGCAATACTCCGCCAGCGAGCCAAAGCGCTGCTGCCCGACATCGCACGAGACGCCGCACAGCGCGAAATCCATCGCGAACTGCCTTTCGATTTTGCGCGCCGGGTAGCCAACGCCGGTCTGCTGACGTTCCGCATTCCGAAAGCGTATGGCGGCCCCGGTGGCAGCATGCGTGACGCCATCCGCTTTGTGCAGGAACTGGCCGCCGTCGATGCCAACCTCGCCCAGGCATTGCGGCCCAATTTCGGACTTATCGAAGGCCTGCTCGCGGGTCACGACAACGAAGCCGACCGCAAGCGCTGGTTTGCCCGGCTGCTAGGCGGCCAGATCGTCGGCAATGCCGGCGTGGAGCGCGGCGGCAAGCATGGTGACATCCAGGCCACCATCGCTCGTGAGGCCGATCACTATGTGGTCAACGGCACCAAGTACTACAGTACCGGCGCGCTCTATGCCGACTGGATCAGCTCAATCGCCGTGGATGAGGCTGGCAAGGAAACGCACTTCACGGTGCCTCGCGATCGAGCCGGCATGATGCTGCTCGATGATTTCGACACCATCGGTCAGCGGCTGACTGCCAGCGGCACCACCCAATTCACGAACATGCGCGTCGAGCCCGAAGAACTGCGCGCAAGCCACTTGCCACGCGACCGCCGCAATCCCGTATCACCGGTCTTTCAGCTATTCCTCGCCGCGACCGAAACCGGCATCGCACGCAACGCGCTGGACGATGCGGTCTGGTTCGCGCGCAACAAGGCCCGGCCGATCAAGCACAGTTCGGCCGAGCGATCGGTGGACGATCCTTACGTGCAGGAAACCATTGGTCAGATCGCCGCGCAGGTGTTTGCGGCCGAAGCCGCCACGCTGCGCGCGGCCGACTCCATCGACGCCGCCTGGGCGGACAACCTCAGCAATGCCTCACTGACCCAGGCGTCGATCGACGTCGCCCAGGCGCAGTACTTCGCCGTCGCAGCGGCGCTGAAGAGTGCGGAGCTGGCGTTCGATGTCGGCGGGGCATCCGCCTGCGATCGCCAATACAATCTTGACCGGCACTGGCGAAATGCCCGCACCGTGGCCAATCACAATCCGCGTCAGTGGAAGGCGGCCGCCGTGGGCGCATGGCTGCTGAAGGACCAACCGCCCCCCACGACCGGCCTGTTCTGAGGACACGCCGTCCCAAAAAACGATGCGGGCGGCGTTGCTATCGGCGGTGATCGAAACGGCGAGCCAGCCGCTCGCCCGCGAACTGCACCACCGTCACCAGCACTATCAGGATTGCGATCACATTGAACATGACCGCCGTTTCATAGCGCTCGTAGCCATAGCGGATCGCCAGATCGCCGAGGCCACCCGCCCCTACGGCGCCCGCCATCGCGGACGATCCGATCATCGCGATCACCGTCACCGTAGCGCCGCCGATCAGCGCCGGCAGTGCCTCCGGCAACAACACGTGCCGCACGATATGCCAACGTCGGCAGCCCATGGCGCGCGCCGCCTCGATCAACCCTGCGTCGGTTTCATTGAGCGCCACCTGCGACACCCGCGCAAAGAATGGAATCAGATGCGCGCTCAGCGGCACCACGGCAGCCCAGGTGCCCATCGTCGTGCCGACGATCAGCCGCGTAACCGGCAGCATGGCCACCAGCAGGATGATGAACGGGATAGAGCGAAACATGTTGACCAGCACCGACAGCACGCGGTTGGTGCGCGGCCGCGGGCTCAGCCCGCCAGGCGCGGTAACGGTCAGCACGATGGCCAGCGCCATGCCGACGACAAACACTACGAGGCACGCGCTGCCGGTCATCAGCAGCGTTTCGCCAAACGCCTTCAGGTACTTCTCAGCCATTGGCAACACGATGGGATACCTCCACAGAATGTCCGTTCGCCGAGAGGCGCTTGCGTAGCGGGCGTAGCAGCGACAGCGTGGCCTCGGCCTGCGGGTCGGCAAACACGCGCCAGACCGGCCCCTGCTCCTGCACCTGGCCGTGGTCCAGCACCAGTACGCGGTCGCACGCTTCTTCGATCACGGCCATGTCGTGCGTGATCAGCACCACGGTCAGACCGAGCTGCTTGTTGATATCCCGTAGCAGCGCCAGGATCTGCTCCGTCGTTTCGGGATCGAGCGCCGAAGTCGCTTCGTCGCACAGCAGGATCTCCGGGCGATGCACCAGCGCCCGCGCAATACCGACGCGCTGTTTCTGCCCGCCGGACAGCATCGCCGGGTAGGCGTGGGCCTTGTCCGCGAGTCCAACGGTCGCCAGCAGGTCGCTGACCCGGCCGTCGATCTCGCTACGTGGCACGCCGGCCACGCGCAGCGGAAGCGCGACATTGTCGAAGACGGTCTTCGCCGACATCAGATTGAAGTGCTGGAAGATCATGCCGATGCGCCGGCGCAGCCCGACCAGACCATCTTCATCGAGCTTGCCGACGTGCGTGTCGTCGATCCATACATGACCGCGGTCCGGCCGCTCCAGCATGTTGATGCTTCGCAGCAGCGTCGACTTGCCCGCGCCGCTGCGGCCGATGATGCCGAATACCTCGCCGCGCTCAATCGTGAACGAGACGTCCACTAGCGCAGGCGCTGCGGCGCCCACATAGGTTTTGCCAACGCGATCGAACACGATGTGCGGGTCGCGCGTCGGCCATTGCGAAATCGTGCGCATGTCATCGCCCCTGTTCACAAGCGCCTCAGAACGCCGGAATGACCGACCCCTGATACTTGGTCAGGATGAACTTGCGCACTGCCTCCGATTGATAGGACTTGACGAGCTGCGGCACCCACGGTGCGGCGCGGTCCTTCTCACGCACGGCAATCACGTTGACGTAGGGGTTGTTTTCGCGCTTCTCCACCGCAATGCCATCGCGAGTGGCGATCAGGCCGGCCTGATAGGCGAACGTGTTGACGATGGCGGCGGCGTCCACGTCCGGCAACGCACGTGGCAGCACCACCGACGCGCTTTCGATAAATTCGAGCTTGCGCGGATTGGCCGTGATATCGGCCAGCGTGACGGTGCCCGTGTAAGGATCGAAGCCATCCTTCAGCTTGATCAGGCCATGGTCGCGCAGAATGACCAGCGCACGGGTCTGGTTGCTGGGATCGTTGGGGATACCAATGCGCGCGCCGTTCGGCAGCGCTTCCAGAGATTTCACCTTGCGCGAATAGAACGCGATCGGCGAGATCAGCGTGTCGCCGACATTGGTGATCTTGTAGCCGCGCTGCTTGATCTGGTCACGCAGGAACGGAATGTGCTGGAACGAGTTGGCGTCCAGATCCCCGTTGTTCAACGCCTCGTTGGGGCTGGCGGTGCCGGTGATGATCACCGTTTCCACCTTCAGCCCGTTCTTGGCAGCTTCCCGCGTGACGACCTCCCAGATCTCCTCGTCGACACCGCCACGTACGCCAACCTTGAGCGTCTTGCTGCCCGCTGACTGGGCGTAGGCCGATGCGATCGGCAGGGCGGACAGCGACAGGGCCAGCGCGGCAATGAGACCAAAGGCGGAGCGTCGTTTCATGATGACAGGTGCGAGAGTTTGGGAGCCACCAGTCTATGAATCGCGCCGCCCGCGGTCCACGAAGTAATCCGAGATAGCAAATGCGGACTACGCCGCCGCGCGCGTGTGTGCCCTGCCCGCTGGCCGCGCCAGGCCCATATGCTCGCGCAAGGTGCCGCCCTCGTAGTCCGTGCGAAACAACCCCCGGCGCTGCAGGATGGGTACCACACCATCCACGAAATCCTGAACGCCGTCTGGCAACACATCGGGCATCAGGTTGAAGCCGTCGGCCGCGCCGCTGCGGAACCAGTGCTCGATGTCGTCGGCAATCTGCTCGGGCGTACCGACGATGACGCGATGTCCACCGCCGCCGGCAAGCTCACGGATCAGCGCTCGCACCGTCAGGTTCTGGCGCTGCGCCAGTGCAATCGTCGCGCGAAAGAACGTGTGATTGCCGTTGGCAGGCAGCGCGAGCCCATCCGGCAACGGGGCATCGAGCGATAGTCGGTCGGCAGTCACGCCCAGCGTACCGGCCAGCCGGTTCAGACTGTAGTCCCACGGAATCAGGTCGATCAGCGCATCGCGGCGTTGCCGTGCCTGTGCCTCGGTGGCGCCGATGATCGTCGTCAGCCCCGGCAAGACCTTAATCGCGCCGCGCCCGCGGCCCAGCGCCTCGGCACGTTGATTGAGGGCCAGGCGGTACTCGCGCGATTCCTCCAGCGTTTGCGATGCGGAGAACACCGCTTCGGCATGTCGCGCGGCCAGTTCGCGGCCATCGTTCGAGCCGCCGGCCTGGAACAGCACAGGATGCCCCTGTGGTGGCCGCGGCAGGTTCAGCGGCCCCTGCACATCGAAGCACGGGCCATGGTGGGCGATGGGCTGCAGGCGGGCCGTGTCCACGAAGCTGCCCAATTGCTGGTCACCCACGAACGCGCCGTCTTCCCAGCTATCCCAAAGCGCCTTCACGACGTTGGTGAATTCGTCGGCGCGCGCGTAGCGTTGTGCATGATCAGGCGGCGCCGCGCGGCCGAAATTGCGCGCGGACCCGGCATCGGCGGTCGTCACGACGTTCCAGCCAGCGCGCCCGCCGCTGACATGATCGAGCGTGGCAAAGCGCCGCGCGATGTTGTACGGCTCGTTGTAGCTGGTGGACGCCGTGGCCACCAGTCCGATATGACGCGTGGCCATCGCTACGCAGGCAAGCAGCAAGGTGGGCTCCAGCGCGGTAATCGGCCGGAAATTGATTTGGTCAGCAATGGCGGCGTTATCGGCCAGGAAGATGGCGTCGAACTTGCCCGCCTCGGCGATCTGCGCCAGCCGGACATAGTGCTGCACATCGACAAAGGCCCGCGGATCGCTACCGGGCAGGCGCCAGGCCGACGGCACAAAGCCCGAGTGAAGCGCGTTGAGATTCAGGTGAAGCTTGGCAGGCGGCAAGGCAGCGGTCATGACAGAGATACGCGTGTGCGCGTTGGCAATGATGTCTGGCCGATGAGCATAGGGAAGGCTTTCGTGGGCGGGAACGAACGAAAGCCGATATCGATATGCCGTGCTTCTTGCGTGGCCGGTTGGGCGTCGCGAAAACCGGATAAGCATCGGCCAAATGCTTCGTTCCATTGCGTGGCAGGCTGGCGTAGGTTCATGCGATGTTCCTCACAAAAAGGCCTCAAATGAGCAGCGTATTTCCGTTCGAACGCCGTGGCACGTTTACGCCCAACCCCGAACCGCAGCAGAAGTTCTGGTTTGATCCGGTCCCTGCAAGGCCGACCATCGAGGCCGAGCGGCGCCATCGGCAGGAACGGTTGGCCGGTGCGTTCCGGATCTTCGCGCGCCAGGGATTTGCATTGGGGCTGGCCGGCCATATCACCGCGCGCGATCCCGAGTTTCCCGACCACTTCTGGGTCAACCCGCTTGGCGTGCATTTCTCGCGTATGCGGGTGTCCGACCTGCTGCTGGTAAATGCGCGGGGCGAGACGGTGGTCGGCAACCGGCCGTTGAACAAGGCGGCCTTCGCAATCCACGCGGCGATTCATGAAGCGCATCCGCATATCGTCGCGGCCGCGCACACACATTCCACCTATGGCAAGGCGTGGTCCACGCTCGGACGCTTGCTGGACCCGCTGACGCAGGACGCATGCTCGTTCTTCGAAGACCATGTCCTGTTCGACGACTTCACGGGCATGGTGGTGGACACGGCCGAAGGCCACCGGATAGCCCAGGCGCTGGACAAGGGCAATGGCCGGACTCACAAGGGCGCGATCCTGAAAAACCACGGCATCCTCACCGCCGGCCCGACCATCGAAGCCACGGCGTGGTGGTATATCGCACTGGAAAACGCCGCCCATACCCAGTTGCTGGCCGAGGCCGCCGGCACGCCGCAGCCCATCGACGAGGCAACGGCCCGCCATACGCATGGGCAGGTCGGGGGCAACGAAGGATCGTTGCACGCCTTCGAAAGCCTCTACGCGGGACTGGTGGAAGCCGAGCCCGACCTGCTGGACTGATCCGCGACTCACCTCCGCTTCACCCCCTCTTCCGCCCCCAAGCCCGATCGTGGCACGGGGGCGCAGTCATCTTCCATTCCGCTGTACCGCTCCCCTTACGCTGCTGGCATTGCCGTGTCGTCCACGTCCTGTGCATGCCATCGTTCGCACCGAAGACATGCCACCAAGCATCCGTGAGCAGCTCACAGCGGTGGGCTGCTCAGTCACAGCAGCGTCTTCATATGCTTCGGCAAAACCGTTCGTTTGCTTCCCAATGCCCCGGCCCTAAGCTACGTCCATGTATTTCAAGGCGGACATGCGTGCCGCCCGACAAAAGCGAAGGAGCATGGAACGATGATCGTGCAGGCCGGCATTGCAGAGGACGCCCAAGACACCAGCCTGGGTCTGGCCGCTTACGCGGCGCTGCGCCGCGACATCCTGTCCTGCAAGCTGGTGCCGGGTGCGCTGGTCACCGAAGGCGAGTTGATGACCGCCTATGGCTTTGGCAAGAACAGCTGCCGCATCGCGCTTACCCGACTGGCGCATGACCGTTTGATCTTCGCGCGGCCCCGCCGTGGCTATCAAGTGGCGCCGATCACGCTCAAGGACGTCGAAGAGGTGTTTGCGCTGCGCGTGCAACTGGAGCCGATGGCCGCCAGGCTCGCCGTCGGGCGCGTCGATACGGCGTTGCTGCGCGGGCTGGAAGCGGCGTGCCGCGACGAATACGCGATTCCGGCGCCGCGCCGTATCGACAAGTTCATGGACGCGAACAAGCAGTTCCACCTGGCCATCGTCCACGCCACCGGCAACGAACGCCTGACGCGCACGCTGTCGTCGCTGATGGATGAGATGTCGCGGCTGGTGGCGCTTGGCTTCAACGTCCAGCGTGTGCGCCCAGAAATCCGCCATGACCACAACTCGCTGATCAAGGCATTCGAGGATCACGACGAAAAATCCGCAGAAACGATTGCGCGCCGCCACATCGAGGCGTTTCGCGCCCAGACCATGGAAAAGGTCTACGCCAGCCTGTCGCAGGCCGGCACGTACCTGCCGATGCGTTTGGCCGGAGGTGTCGCATGAATCCGCCTGTTCTGTCTGCACACGGCATCGTCAAGCGCTTTGGGACCACCACGATCCTCGACCGGATCGACGTGACCGTGCATCGTGGCGAAGTACTGGCGCTGGTGGGTCCGTCCGGCTGCGGAAAAAGCACGCTGCTGAACATCCTGTCCGGCCTGTTGACCCCTGACGCGGGCCAGCTCGCGGTGGATGGCGTACCCGCGCCGCAGGTGTCTGACTGGCGCCGTATCGCCTACATGTTCCAGGAGGACCGGCTGCTGCCCTGGCGCACCGTGCGCGACAACGTCGCGTTCGGCCTTGAAGCCGGCAACCTGTCGACATCCGATCGACGCCGCCGCGCAGACGACATGCTGGAGCTCGTTGGCCTGCACGCGCGTGGCGACGCCTGGCCGCACGAGTTGTCGGGCGGCATGCGCAGCCGCGTGGCACTGGCCCGCAGCCTGGCCGTCCAACCGGAAGTCCTGCTGATGGACGAGCCGTTCTCGAAGCTCGATCCCCAGACGCGCAGCCAGATGCATGCGGAACTGCTGCGCATCCAGGCCGGCAACGGCATGACCGTGGTGTTCGTGACGCACGATATGGAGGAAGCGGTGGTGCTGGCCGACCGTGTGGTCCGGCTCGCAGCGCGGCCGGGCCGCGTAGCCGACGTGGTCAACCTGGCCGATCTGGTGCGGCCGCGCGTGCCCACCGAGCCCATCGTGGCGGAACAGGTGCGCGTACTGCGCGCCGCGGCATGAGGAACACCACCGTGACCACCATCGCCGTCCGTCATGTTGCCACGCTGGTGCTGCAACGCCTGTTGCTGGTTGCGCTGCTGCTGGCGCTCTGGTGGTGGGGTGCCGCGCGGGTGCCATCGTTCGTGCTGCCCGGCCCCGAAAAGGTTGGCGTCGCGCTGCTTGCGCTGTGGCACAGCGACACCTTCGCCACCGACGTGGCCGCCACGTGCCAACGGGTGCTGTCGGGCTTTGTGCTGGCCACCATCGTTGGCAGTGGCCTGGGGCTGACGCTAGGCGCCAGCCGCGTGCTGGCCGGCTTTTTCGAGCCGGTGCTGACGCTCTTGAACACCGTGTCGTCTGCGATCTGGGCCATCTTCGCGATCATCTGGTTCGGCATTTCGGATGCCACGACGGTCTTTGTGGTGTTCATGACCGCCATGCCTCTGATCCTGACCAACGTCTGGGAAGGCACCAAGACCGTCGATCCGCACTATGTCGACCTCGCACGCAGCTTCCGCATGTCTCGCGTGCAGATACTGCGCAAGATCTACGTGCCGACGATCCTGCCCCATTTCTTCGCCGGTGCCCGGCTGGCCTTCGGTTTCGGCTGGCGGGTGTCGCTGGTGGCGGAGACGATCGGCTCGTCCAGTGGTATCGGCTACCGGCTGCGGCAAGCCGCCGACCTGGTGCAGACCGACCAGGTGTTTGCGTGGACCGTGCTGCTGGTCGGCCTGATGCTGTTGCTCGAAGGCGGTTTGCTCAAGCCCGCCGAGCGCCGACTGTTCCGCTGGAAAGCATCCGCGCGGCCGTCGTCCACGCCCTCCGTTTCTCTTCAAGCCTGAGGATTTCATCGTGCGCAAGCTACTTTCAGCGGCCGCCGCCGCGTTTTACGCCTATTCCACATTTATCGCGCTGTCCTACGCCGCCATCACCCCGGCCATGGCCAGTGCTGCGGAGCCGGCGCCCACCGTCAAGATCGGCTACTGGACCAGTGGTGTAAGCCTTGGCTATGGCTCGGTCCTGGAAGCCAAGGATTTTCTCGCCAAGCGTGGTGTGCGCGCCGAGTTTGTTCACTTCCCTGACGTCAACGCGCCGCTGCGTGCACTGGCCTCCGGTTCGATCGACCTGGCATTCGGCGCACCGGTAGCCGGCGTGTTCGGGACGGCGGCCGCGGGCGTACCTATCCGCATCTTCGCGGCAACGCAGCCTGCCGACGTGCAGTTCGTCGTGCCCAAGGATTCGCCGATCCAGTCGATCCGTGAACTCAAGGGCAAGAAGGTAGGCATGTCGCCGGCCGGTTCGTCGGTCGCGGTGATTGCAGGCGCCGTGCTGGCCGGCAACTATCAGATCAAGGGCAGCGACTTCGCGCTGGTCGGCGGCAACGAATCGCGCCTGGCCCAGTTCCTGGTGCAGAAACAGGTCGATGCAGCGGCGCTGCGCTCGGTCACTGTGGAGCAGCTTGGTGACGAATTGCCGGTGCGCAAGCTGGGCACGTTCGCCAATGAGTGGAAAACGCTGACCCAGTCCGACGCCGTTCCCTATATCGGCGTGGGGGCCGCGCGATCCGATCTGGTCGACAACCATCCCGAGGTGGTTGCGCGCGTGATTGCGGCATTGCGCGACACGCTGGCCTGGGGCAATGCCAATCGCGACGAAGTCGTCCAGATCCTGCAGAAAAAAGCCAACCTGCCGGCCGATGATGCCAAGGTCTACGTGAGCCATTGGAACGACATGAACCGCGTGGCCTTCGAGCCGGCGGACATCGCCACGCTGCGCCGCCAGCACGCCGTGTTCGTCGAATCCGGCCTGGTCACGGGCGAGCTCAAGGACGACCTCTTCGCGCGCAAGCCCTACGAGCAGGCCAAGGCGCTCAAGTAAGCCCTTCGGCACGCTCCTCACTCTTTCTAGTTTTCCGCTTCCCTTCCCCCAAGGAATCCATCGTGACGCAATTCATGAAAGCGCTGGTGCTTGACGCACACGGCACCCTCGAAGAACAACTGCGCGTGGTCGCCGACAAGCCCGTACCGAAGGCCGACGAAGGCCACGTCGTGATCCGCGTCGGCGCGTCGTCCTTCAACTATCACGACGTCTTCACCGTGCACGGCATGCCCGGCATAAAGGTGCCGTTTCCGGTCGTGATCGGGCTGGATCTGGCCGGCACGATCACCGAACTGGGCGCCGGGGTGACCGGGTGGAAGATCGGCGATCGCGTGCTGGTGAACCCGCTCAAGCCGGGTGTGGGCCTGATGGGCGAGATGACCGATGGCGGCATGGCCGAGTTTGCGCGCGTGGATGCGCGCCAGTTGATCGCGCTGCCCGACAACGTGACGTTCGCGCAAGCGGCCGCGCTGCCGGTGGCCTACGGCACGGCCCATCGGATGCTGATTACCCACCGGACCGTCAAGGCTGGAGACAAAGTGCTGGTACTCGGTGCCAGCGGCGGCGTTGGCACGGCCACGGTGCTGCTGGCCAAAATGCTGGGCGCCGAGGTCATCGCCGCGGCCGGCTCCGACGAGAAAGGCGAGCGCCTCAAGGCGCTGGGCGCCGACCATGTCATCAACTATCGCGAAGTCGACTTCGGCAAGTGGGTGATCGAGCGCTACGGCAAGCCGCAGCGGCGCACCTTCGAGGGCGGCGTGGACGTCATCGTCAACTTCACCGGCGGCGACACCTGGCTGCCGTCGATCAAGAGCCTGAAGCGCGGCGGCACGCTGCTGGTGTGCGGCGCCACGGCCGGCCATGATCCCAAGGAAGATCTGCGCTACGTGTGGAGCTTCGAGCTGAACATCAAGGGGTCGAACAGCTTCTACGACGACAACCTCAAGGCTCTGCTGGCACTGGTTGCCGAAGGCAAGCTCGATCCAGTGATCGACAGCGAGTTGCCGTTGGAGCATGCCGCCCGTGGACTGGCGCTGATCCGCGACCGCGCCGTGCTGGGCAAGGTCGTGGTGACGCCCTGAACCGCGCGTCGACATCTGTCCGGCTCTTTCCACGCCAACTACCTTTCATCGAGACCCGATCATGACGCAAGCCCTTTCCCAACCCTCCGCCGCCGACGTCCAGGCTCGACTGCTGCGCGCGCCCTATCACCAATGGCTCGGCCTGCAGGTCGAATCCGTCGCCGAAGGCGAGATCACGCTGACCGCGAAATTCCGTGACGAATGGATCGTCAACCCCGACGGCGGCTATATCCACGGCGGCATCCTGGCCGCGCTGGTCGACCTTGGCGCCGACTGGGCGCTGGTATCGCACACCGGCAAGGGCGTGCCGACGGTCGATCTGCGCGTGGACTACCATCGCCCGGCGCGCGGCGATCTGAAGGTGGTGGGCACCGTCATCAAGACGGGCCGCCTGGTAAGCGCGGCCGAGGCCAACGTTTATGACGCGGAAGGCCGTCTGGTTGCCAGCGGCCGCGGCGTCTACGCCACCCCTGCGCAGGGCTGACGCATCATGGCCGCTGATACGCACGCCGCTTTGGCCAGCCATTCAGGCCGCAACCTTAGCAGCGTCATCGCGCGCGATGCCGATCCTGCCGCGCTGGCCATCGTTGGCATCGGTGCCAACGGCGAGGCCTCCACGCACACGTTTGGCGATATCGACGCTGCCGCCGACGCCGTTGCGCGGGGCCTGCTGCGGCGTGGCCTGGCGCAGGGCGACCGCATCGCCCTGCTGGGGGTGAATTCGGTCGACTACGTGGTGTCGCTGCTCGGCATCATGCGCGCCGGGCTGGTCGCGGTTCCGGTGAACTTCAAGCTGCCGCAGACGCTGGTGGACTATATCGTCGCCGATAGCGGCGCGCGGCTTGTGCTGTGCGACGCGGCGCACCATGCGCAAGTGCCAGCGGGCACGCTAGCCATCGTGTTCGGATCGCCCGAGCATGCGGCCCTGGTTGCGACGGACGGCGATACAACGCCCCTCACGCCGTACGTACCGGCCGACGACGACCTGGCGCTGCTGCTTTATACGTCCGGCTCCACGGGACGTCCCAAGGGTGTGCGCCTGAGCCACGCCAGCCATCTGTGGGTGGTGCGGACACGCCAGGCCAGCACGCCGCTGGCCAACGAGCGGGTGCTGATTGCCGCGCCGCTGTACCACATGAACGCGCTGGCGCTGATCCTGCTGGCGCTGGCCTGCCACGCGCCGTCGGTGCTACTGCCGCAGTTCCAGGCCGCCGCCTATATCGATGCCATCGGACGCTACCAGTGCACCTGGCTGACGGCTGTGCCGCCGATGATTGCCATGATGCTGCGCGAGCGCGCGCTGCTGGCGCGCACCGACCTAGGTAGCGTCCGCGCCGTGCGCATGGGGTCCGCTCCGGTCAGCCCGGCGCTCAAGGCGCAGATTCATCAGCTGTTGCCCAACGCGCGCGTGATCAATGCCTATGGCACCACCGAGGGCGGCCCTGTCGTGTTCGGTCCGCATCCGGATGGACTGCCCACGCCCGCGCAATCGGTCGGCTATCCGCATCCCGCTGTGGCGGTGCGGCTGATCGACGAGCAGGGTCAGGCTTCCAACGAAGGCGTCCTGGAGCTGCGCAGCCCCGGGCTGATGCTCGGCTACCACGGGCGCGCGGAGCTGCGGCCTTTCACCGCTGATGGCTACTACATCACCGGCGACGTGTTTCGCCGCGATGCCGAAGGCTTCTACACCTTCGTGGGCCGGCGCGACGACATGTTCGTCAGCGGCGGCGAAAACCTCTATCCGGGCGAGATCGAGAAGGCGCTGGAGCGCCACGAGGCGGTGCAGCAGGCCAGCGTCGTGCCGGTGCCTGACGAGATCAAGGGCACCAAGCCGGTGGCCTTCGTGGTGCTGCGCCCGGGCATCGCGCCACCGACCGAACACGCGCTGCGCGAATGGTCGCTGACGCAATTGGCCGCCTACCAGCATCCGCGCCGCATCTGGTACGTCGATGCGCTGCCCCTGGCCGCCACACAGAAGATCGATCGCCGCGCACTGGCCGAGCAGGCCGTGCGCCTGCTGCTTCCGTAAAGATCCATCCGATTGCAATCCGCAGGAGTCAATGATGTTGTTCCGCAAGCCGGCGCGCGCCGGCGCCACCCTCGCCGCGCTCGGCACCGCTGCGTTGTTCGCCACCTCGGCCCACGCGCTCGATGAAGTCACCGTGGCCCTGGCCATTCCGCCCGCCGTGCACGACGGGGCGCCTTACGCGGCCGCCGAAGCGCTGGGCCTGTTCAAGGAAGCCAACCTCAGCGTCAAGACCATCGTCTTCCAGGGCGCCGGCGCCTTGCTGCCCCAGGTGGCAAGCAAGCGCGTAACGTTCGGCTATCCCACGTCGGAACCGGTCATCGCCAGCTACTTTTCGGGCAAGGACCCGCTGCCGCTGCGCTATTTCTATAACGGCGTGCCGGGCAACACGATGGAGTTCGCGGTACTGGCCGATTCACCGATCCGCTCACTGGCCGATCTCAAGGGCAAGCAGATCGGCGTGGGCGCCCTGACCTGGGGGACGATTCCCGGCGGGCGTGCCGCGCTGCGCATCGCCGGGCTGGAACCGGGCAAAAACGTCGAATACGTGGCCGTCGGGGCGCTGGGCGCCGGGTTCCAGGCGCTGCGTACCCATCGCGTCGATGCGCTGAACTTCAACAGCAGTTGGAACGACCTGCTCGAGTTCTCCGGCACCCGCATCCGGCGCATCGCCTATCCGGCGGTGTTCCAGGAGACGGCCGGCAACGGCTTTATCGCCCACGTCGACACCCTACGCGACCAGCCGGACCTGGTTCGCCGCTTCGGCCGCGCCTACACGCAGGCGCAGATCGTGTGCGAGGCGAACCCCGTTTTTTGCGTCAAGGCGTTCTGGCAACAGCATCCGGAATCCCGGCCGGCTGGTGACGAAGCCAGGCAACTTGCGGAAGCCGCGGAACTGCTGACGCGCCGCCTGAAACGCGTGCTGTACACGCCGTCCGGTGCGCCCCGCGTACCGGGCCAGTACGATCTGCAGGCCATTCAGCGTGGCATCGAGGCCATGACCAAGGCCGGCGAGTATCCCAGTGCTGATGTGCCGCTGCAGAAGATCTTCTCGAATGACTTCGTCCCGGCCTTCACCGATTTCGACCGCGCCGCGCTGGTGCGACGCGCAAAGGCGGCGCAATGACCCGGCCCTCGCACGCACGCATCGATATCGTTCCGGCCGACGCGCTGATCGATGTCCCGCGCGACATCACGCTGCGCGGATTCAACGCCCACGAACGCGTGACCCTGACCGGCACGTTGAACCACCCGGACGGCAGCCAATGGGAAAGCCATGCGGTGCTGATTGCCGATGCCGACGGCACGGTGGTCGTCGGCGATACGGCACCGGTCAGCGGCGGCTGGCTCGTGGCCGACGCCACCGCACCGGTGTGGGCCATGCAGCGGCTGCGCGCGCCGACGCGTCCCGCATGGAGCGAAGGCATTGCGCCGCTCGATATCGCGCTGACAGCCACTGGCCAATATGGCGCACAGGCGCGCGGGCAGTACACGCTGCGCTTCCTGGCGCCCGGCGTGACGCATCGCCCGGTGCGCGAAGCCGGGCTCAGCGGCACGCTTTATACCCCGGCGGGTCCGGGCCCCCATCCGGCGGTGCTGGTGCTCGCAGGTTCCGGCGGCGGCACGCACGAACAACGCGCCGCACTGTACGCCGCGCACGGCTACGCTGCGCTGGCCCTCGGTTACTTCAAGTCACCGGGCCGGCCCGACCATATCGACGACACGCCGCTCGAATACTTTGAAACCGCGCTGCAATGGATGCGCGATCGCCTCGCGCCAAGAGACGGATTCGTCGCGGTATCGGGCGTATCGCGCGGCGGCGAACTGGTGCTGTTGCTGGCGTCGCACTTTCCGGCGCTGGTGTCTGCCGTGGTCGCCTACGTGCCCAGCGCCGTGGTACATGGGACGCTGCGCGCGGGCCATCCGGACAAGCCACGCGACGCCACCGCGTGGACATGGCGTGGCGAGGCGCTGCCCAATGTCTGGCGCGACAATCCCGACGCCGACTGGCACGCATTCGATCACCCTCCGGAACCCGGCCAGCCGGTGCGCCAGGCGCCTGCTTTTCATACACCGCTGCGCAACACGCAAGCCGTGGCGCGCGCCCGTATCCCGGTGGAACGCATCCGGGGACCGGTGCTGTTGATTTCTGGTACCGATGACGGCTTCTGGCCTTCGACGCTTTACAGCGACCAGGTGGCCGAGACGCTGCGTCAACGCGGCGATGGCGCCTATGTCGAGCACTTTCGCGGCGAAGACGCTGGGCACGCGATTGGCTTGCCGCAGTTGCCGGCGACGCAGATCGCCAAGCCGCATCCCGTGGCCGGGCT
Organism: Cupriavidus sp. GW822-FHT06G04; assembly: GCF_058799075.1. Lineage (NCBI taxonomy): Bacteria > Pseudomonadati > Pseudomonadota > Betaproteobacteria > Burkholderiales > Burkholderiaceae > Cupriavidus > Cupriavidus sp. GW822-FHT06G04. Next base: position 493,996 of record NZ_JBXALD010000003.1, read on the forward strand.
GCTGCTCGATGGTGGAGGCACCGCTCTGGCTAACGCGCGCGCCAGCGCCGCTTCGTGGACACGTGTGGTCGATTTCCTGGCCGATGCCCTGCAGCGATCGGCAAACAGCAATGCCGGGCGGGCTACCGCATCATGAGCGCAGCGCTGTCGATACGCGGGGTGGGCCTGACCTATCCCACGCGCTCCGGGCAGACCGAGGCGTTGGCCGATGTCGATGTGGATATTGGCGAGGGCGAGTTTGTCGCCCTGCTTGGCCCGTCAGGCTGCGGGAAGTCCACGCTGTTGCGTCTTGCCGCCGGGCTGCTCTCGCCAACGCGGGGACGGATCGCGCTGAACGGGCAACCGGTCGACGGGCCCAGCCGTGGCACCGGCGTGGTGTTTCAGAAGCCAAGCCTGCTGCCGTGGAAGACTGTGCGCGAGAACGTTCTGCTGCCAGCGCGCACCCAGGGCCTGGACTTATCCCGCGCAAAGGCCCGCGCGGACCAACTGCTGGACTTGGTGGGCCTCACGGCATTTGCCGGCAACTATCCGTTCGAGTTGTCGGGCGGCATGCAGCAACGGGTCGGCATCGCTCGCATGCTGCTGCCGGACCCCGCTTTGCTGCTGATGGACGAACCGTTTGCGGCACTGGACGCGCTTTCGCGCGAAACGCTGACCTTCGCGCTGCAGGACATCTGGAGCGTCCAGCGCAAGTCCGTGCTGTTCATTACGCACAGCATTCCAGAGGCCGTGTTCCTGGCGGACCGGATCCTGGTCATGTCGCCGCGTCCTGGCCGCATCGTCGAGTCGCTGCAGAATCCGCTGGCGCGCCCGCGCAGCGTCGACACCTTCGACCATCCCGAATTCACCGCGCTAACCCAGCACTTGCGGAGACACTTCAATGCCCACTGACACCGCGGCCCGGCGCCTGCCCGCGCCGATCTATCCCGCCATCAGCGTTGGCCTGCTGCTGCTCGCCTGGGACCAGGCGGTGCGATGGCTGCATATTCCCGACTATCTGTTGCCGCCGCCCGAGGCGGTGTTTCGGTCGCTGGCGGATGGATTTGCCACCGGCACGCTGTGGCCACATATCGGCGCTACGCTGCTCAACACCGCGGCCGGCTTTGTGGTGGGCAGCGTGCTTGCCGTGGCGCTTGGCGCGCTACTGGCGGAATCCGAAACCTTCGAACGTTTTGTCTACCCGCTGCTGGTGGGCCTTCAGGCCACGCCCAAGGTGGCGCTGGGCCCTATCCTGCTGGTCTGGTTTGGCTTTGGCGCGGCATCGAAGATCGTGCTGGTGGCGTTGGTCTGCTTCTTCCCCTTGTTCGTCAACACGATCAACGGGATCCGGCGCACCGACCCTGAACTGCTGGAAGCTTGCCGCGCCTTCAGTGCATCGCGCGGTTTTCTGCTGTGGCACGTCAAGCTGCCGGCGGCGCTGGGCGACATTTTCTCGGGCCTGCAGATCGGCGTCTCGCTGGCGCTGATCGGTGCCGTGGTGGGCGAATTCCTGTCCGCCCAGCGCGGGCTCGGCTACCTGATCGCCTCATCGTCGGTCAGCATGAGTCTGGCCACGATGTTTGCTGGCGTGCTGCTCCTGGCGCTAACCGGGCTGATCGGCGTGGAGGCGGTACGTGGCATCCATCGGCGTGTGGTCTTCTGGCACCCTGCCGCGCGCGGCCGGTAGCCGCGGCCGCACGTCGGCGCATTGCCGCATATCGTTCAACGGCCGGCAGCAGTATCGACATGCGGTATTCGTAGTTCGCCTTGGGTCAGGGATTGATTAGGCTGGGAGGCTCCATCGTGACGATCCTCGACCACATCCATGTCCCAACGCACCGGTCAACTGAGCCTGGGGGCCTTTCTCTACCCGTCTGGCCATCACATCGCCGCATGGCGGCATCCACAGGCGCAGGCCGACGGCGGCACCGACCTGCGCTTCTATGCCGACCTCGCCCGCGCGGCGGAGGCGGCCAAGTTCGACCTGATCTTCCTGGCCGATGGAGTCGGCACGCGAGGCGACAACGTTGACTTCCTCAGCCGCGTCGCCCACAACTATCAGGCGCAGTTCGAGCCGATTACGTTGCTGTCCGCGCTGTCGGCCATCACGGAGCGCATCGGGCTGGTCGCCACCGCGTCAACTTCGTTCAACGAGCCGTACCATATCGCCCGCAAGTTTGCGTCGCTTGACCACTTGTCCGGCGGCCGCGCCGGCTGGAACGTGGTGACGACCGGCAACGACCACGAGGCGCGCAACTTCAACCGCGACAACAACCTGCTGCACGCCGATCGCTACGCGCGCGCCAGCGAGTTCGTGGATGTCGTGACCGGCCTTTGGGATAGCTGGGAAGACGATGCCTTTGTGCGCGACAAGGCTGCGGGGTTCTACTTCTCGCGCGACAAGCGCCATGTGCTGCACCACAAGGGCGAGCACTTCCAGGTGCAGGGGCCGCTCAATGTCTCGCGGCCACCGCAAGGCCATCCGGTCGTGGTGCAGGCCGGCTCTTCCGAAGCGGGCAAGGAACTGGCCGCGCGTTGCGGCGAAGTTGTATTTACGGCCCAGCAAACGCTGGACGAAGCGGTCGCCTTCTATGCTGATCTCAAGTCGCGCCTGCCGCGCCATGGCCGGACCGCCGACGATCTCAAGATCATGCCGGGCGTATTCCCGGTGGTGGGCGAGTCCCAGGCCGAGGCGCAGGAAAAATTCGAACAGTTGCAGGCGCTGATCGATCCCGTGGTGGGCCTGACGCTGGTGTCCAACCTGACCGGCGGATTCGATTTGTCCGCCTATCCGCTTGACGGCCCGATTCCCGATCTGCCCGAAACCAACGGCACCAAGAGCCGTCAGCGGCTGGTGATAGATTTGGCCCGCCGAGAAAACCTGACCATCCGCCAGCTCTATCAGCGTGTGGCCGGCGCACGCGGGCATTGGCAACTGGTTGGCACCGCGACGCAGATTGCAGACGCGCTCGAAGAACGATTCCGTCACTACGGTGCCGATGGCTACAACATCATGGCGCCGTATCTTCCCGGCGGACTGCACGATTTCATTCGTCTGGTATTGCCGGAACTGCGCCGTCGCGGCCTGTTCCGCAGCGAATACGCCGGCAAGACGCTGCGCGACCATCTGGGCCTGAAGCGGCCGGCGCATCCGGCAACGGTCGCACGGCTCGCTTCCGAAGCCGCTGCCGCCTGACCGCCTCCTGCCTCATGCATTCACTCCTTCTGTATCCCTTGCCGATTGTCATGCGTTTTCCTGTATTCCGCGCCGCGCTCGCCACAGCGGTCGTCATCGCTTCTCTCCACGCCACTACCAACGATGCATTGGCCCAGCAGCCGTTCCCGTCCAAGCCGATCACCTACGTGGTGCCGTATACGCCGGGCGGCACCAATGACAATGTCGCGCGCATCATCGCCAAGCGGCTGGCCGAAAAAGCCGGGCAACCGGTGGTGATTGAATACAAGGCCGGCGCCGGCGGCACGCTCGGCGCGGGCTTCGTGGCGGCGTCCGCGGCAGACGGCTACACGCTGCTCAATACGTCGATTGGCAATGTGGCCATCGCGCCGCAGTTGGTGGCCGTGAAGTTCGATCCGTTCCACGACCTCGTTCCCGTCGCCTATATCGGCAACTCGCTGGCAACCGTCGCCATCAATCCTTCGCTGCCGATCCGCACGTTGCCCGAATTGATTGCGTATGCACGGGCCAACCCCGGCAAGCTCACCTTTGCCAGTTCCGGCAACGGCACGCCGGGACATCTGGCCGGCGAGCTGCTCAAGCGGCAGACCGGGATCGACATCCGCCATGTGCCCTACAAGGGCAGCGCACCGGCCGTTGCCGACGTGGTGGCCGGCCATGTCGACTTGGTATTCGACCCGCTCAGCACGCAGTTCATCAAGCAGGGCAAGCTGCGCGCACTGGCTTACTTTGGCGGCGCACGTTCGCCCGACCTGCCCAACGTGCCTAGCGTGCGCGATGCGGGCGTCAAGGGCTGGGAAGATTCGCTGGCCGGCGCGTTCTTCATCACGGCGCCACGCAACGTGCCGCCGGAGGTGCTGGCGAAGCTGCGCCAGTGGATTGGCGAGATCCTGGCCGAACCGGACACCGTGGCAGCGCTGAGCCGCGTCCAGGTGGACGTGCAGACGCTGACACCGGAGCAGACCGCGCAGCGCATCCGCCAGGTGCACGAGATTGCCGCGCGCGTGGTCAAGGACGGCACCGTGCAAGGCAACTGAGCGGACGCCATCATGAAACTTGGTTTATTTCTGCTCGCGGCCGGGCATCACGCGGCTGGCTGGCGATATCCGGGCGCCGAATCCGGCACCGAGAACATCGATCTGGTCGTGCGCATGACGCAGGCCGCAGAGCGCGCAAAATTCGACATGGTGTTCTTTGGCGACCGATTGCTGACGTCGGCCGACGCCCATCCGTCGATGATCACTCGCCCCGATCCGCTGGCCATGCTGGCCGCGTTGTCGATGGTGACCACGCATGTCGGGCTGGCCGCTACGGCCTCCACCACGTATAGCGAGCCATTCAACCTGGCGCGCACGCTGGCGACAGTCGATAAGCTGTCGCACGGCCGCGCCGCGTGGAACATCGTGACCACGTTTGCCGATGGCTCGGTGAACTTCAGCCGCAGCCGTCACCCCGAACACGCCGAGCGCTACGCCATCGCGGAGGAGTTCGTTGCAGTGGTGAAGGGGCTTTGGCGCTCGTGGGACCCGGACCCGTATGTTCAGGACAAGGCGCGCGGCATCTATATCGACGTCGAGAAAATGCACGCGCTGAACCACGAGGGGCGGCATTTCTCCGTGGCGGGCCCGCTCAATGTTACGAACAGCGAGCAAGGCCAACCCGTGCTGATCCAGGCGGGCTCCTCCGGACCGGGACAGCAACTGGCCGCGCGCCATGCCGAAGTCGTCTTCACAGCGCAGCAGGACATCGGCGCCGCGCTTGAATTCGCGACCGGCCTGCGCAAACAGGTGGCCGACGCGGGACGCGATCCGCGCCATTGCCTGATCATGCCGGGCCTGATGCCGATCATCGGCGCGACCGAAGCCGAGGCGCACGACAAGCTTGCGCAATTGCAGTCCTTCACCGATCAGTCGAATGCGCTGGCCATCCTGGCGGAGCAACTGGCCGTCGATGTATCGGGCTTCGCGCTCGATGCGCCATTGCCGCCCTTGCCCACCGATGTTGTTGTGCATAGCCGCAGCGCGCTGCTGATCCGGCTGGCGCGCGAGCGGGGCCTGACGCTGCGCCAGCTCTACCACCTTGTGGCCAGTGCGCGCGGACACCAGATCGTGGTGGGCACCGCCGAGCAGGTGGCGGACCACATGATCGAATGGGTACGTGCCGGCGCCGCCGATGGCTTCAACATCATGCCAGCGTACTTTCCCGGCGGCTTCGAGGATTTCACGCGCGAGGTCGTGCCAATCCTGCAAGCCCGTGGCGCATTCCGCCGCGAGTACGAAGGCCGCACGTTGCGCGACCATCTTGAGCTTCCGTATCCGGATCGACGATAGGCGGAAGGCAGAATCACGCCGCGCGGATTTGCATAGTCGGATTACTTCGTTGACTTGCCCGGCGATCGCATCCACAACATGACGTGTCGACAAACACTGAGAGCCTTGCCATGACCGATCTGCTCGACTGGTTCACGGCCATCTGCGCCGTGGTGCTGGTCTACGCCGCATTGCGCCATCCGCTGTACCCGCCCCACCAGGACAGCGAACCGTCGAAACACCGGCCGCCACGTTGACCGCGCAAGTCCGCCACGCATATCGAAGTACGAAAAGATTTGTTCGTATCGAACGCCGCAGTCCCTAAGCTGATTGGTCCGCGACATTGCGCGATTGCCTGCCGACATCGTGTCGACAGGCGTGTCCGGATTGAACCCTGCATACATCATGCTGCGCCGCAGACTGCTCCACTCGTTGAAACTCGCATTGGCGGCGTTTGCTTACGCCACCAGCGCCACCCCGTCCCTCGCCAACACACCGGTCGACAGATTTCCGAACAAGACCGTGCGCATCGTCGTGCCGGTGGCCGCCGGCGGCAGCGCGGACAAGCTGGCCCGCACGCTCGCTCAGAAGCTCAGCGAACGGTGGCAACAGAGCGTGGTGGTCGAGAACGTATCGGGCGCCAGCGGCACGATTGGCGCAGGGCAAGTGGCCCGCGCCACGCCGGACGGCTATACGCTGCTGCTTGGCGGCGAAGGCGTGACGCTGAACGCGTCGCTGTTCAAGCGGCTGCCCTACGATACGCGCAACGCATTCCGCGGCGTGATCAAGGCTGTGGTCAGTCCCCAGGTGTTGGTGGTCCGGCCCGACTTGGGCGTAAAGACCTTTGGCGAGTACGTAGCGCTGGCCAAACGGAAGCCGGGCGAGCTCGCGCTGGGACTGCCTGGCAATGGCGGCATCGCCCACGTTGCGCATGAAATGCTGTCGCGCCAGCTCGGCATCGAGGTCAACTACATTCCCTATCCCGGCGGCGGCCCGGCCACGCTAGACCTGCTGGGCGGTCATATCGACGGCACGCTGATTACGCTGGCCGCCGTCACCGACTACGTGCGCAACGGACGCCTGACCGCGCTCGCCGTAACCACGCCCTATCGTTCGAAAGCGCTGCCACAGGTTCCCACGATGGCCGAGGCCGGTGCGCCCGGCTTCGCCGTCGAAAGTTGGCAGGGCCTGCTGGCCCCAGCCGGAACGCCGACCCACATTGTCGAGCGCATCAACCGCGATGCCATGGCCGTGCTGGAGCAGCCGAGTACGCGCCAGCAGCTCGAAGATGCCGGCTTCGTCGTGGTGGCGTCTTCGGCGCAGGCGCTCGACGACACGCTATCGAAAGACCTGCCGCGTTATGCGGCGGTGATCGCCTCGGCGGGCATCAAGCTGAACTAGCTGCAGCGCGGCGCTCCCTACCTTTCCCTGGACACCCATCCTTGCCGTGCAGCGATGCCTATGTGGGCGTCGGCTACGCGGCGACTACTTCCTCAGCCACATGACATCCACCTATACCCTGCGCGCCATTGCCGCGCTCGCACTAACGCTTCTCGCCACCCAGCCGGCACGCGCCGACGCCACGCTCGACAAGATCAAGCAACGCGGCAAGGTTGCCATCGGCGTGCTGGTCAACGGGGGGCCGTTTGGATCGATCGATCCGGCCACGCAGCAACTGGTTGGCTGGAATCCCGAACTCGCCCGTGACCTGGCCAAACGCCTCGGGGTGGAAGCTGAACTCGTACAGGTCAACCCGTCCAACCGCGTGCAGTTCCTGCAAGCTGGCAAGGTGGACCTGCTGATTGCCTCGATGGAATACAACCCGGACCGCGGCGAATTGCTGTCCTACGCGCCCACGCCGTTCTACCGCGTCGGCGGCACCGCGGCGGTGCTCAAGACCAGCGGCATCCACCAGTGGGAGGACCTGCGCGGCAAGACCGTATGCGCGTCGCAAGGCAGCAGCTTCGTGAAACCATTGCAGGAACAGTATGGCGCGCAGGTGCGCGGCTTCAAGACCGCCTCGGAATCGCTGCTGGCATTGCGCGGCGGACAATGCGTGGCGGCCGTGCATGACGCCACGCTGATCCACCCGCTGCTGCGCGCCAATACCGAGTGGGCCGGCTACGCCGCACCGATTACGACCGAGATCCTGCCGGCGCCGTCGGTGGTCTGGGCACGCAAGGGCGAGACCGATACGGTCGCCGCCGTCGACAAGGTGGTGCAGGAATGGCATCGCACCGGATGGTTGATCGGCACCGAGAAGCGGCTGGGCATCACGCCGCCGCAGCCGTTGCTGCCCGAACTGCAAGCAAAATTCAAGGGCTGAGCGCAGGCACGCGATGAACAAGTACCTCGTATCGGCAGCACTGCTGCTGGCCGGCGTCGCCACGGCGCATTCTGCCTGGGCCGACGCCACGCTCGACAAGATCCGCCAGCGAGGCAAGCTGTCGGTGGGCATCGATGGTCCCAGCCCGCCGTTTGGCATTCTCGATACCGCGACCGGCAAGACTGGCGGCTACCAGACCGAACTGGCGGCCGACCTGGCCCGGCGCCTTGGCGTGCAACTGGAAACCGTTCCGGTGACGGCTTCCACGCGCGTGCAATTCCTGCAGGCCGGCAAGGTCGACCTGTTGGTGGCAAATATCCAGTGGACGCAGGAGCGCAGCGAGATTCTGAGCTTCGCCCCCACGCCTTACGACCTCGTTGGTGGCGCTGCGATGGTGTCGAAACAGAGCGGCATCAGGCGCTGGGAAGATCTGCGCGGCAAGGTTGCTTGCGTCTCCCAGGGCAGCAATTTCGCACGGCCGCTGGCAGAACAGTACGGAGCCATCGTCAAGGGGCTGCGTGGCATTCCGGAATCGCTGCTGGCGCTCAAGGGCGGCACGTGCGCGGCGTCGGTGCATATCCAGCCCGCGCTGTACCAGACACTGACTGGTCCCAACAAGGGTGAATGGGCCGGCTTCGTGCTGGCCACAGAAGACCAGTTGATTCCGTCACCAACGGTCGTGTGGACGCGGCGCGGCGAACGCGACACCGTGGCATTTGTCGACAAGGCCATCCGCGACTGGCATCAGACCGGCTTCCTGCTTGGCCAGGCCCGCAAGTTCGGTGTTCCGGAGGGCGCTTATATCCGGCCGGCCCACGAACGCGCCCGACAGGGCAAGTTCGATGTGGCACCGCAGGACTTCGCCGTCTTCGCGGAGGGCAAGAAGCCATGACCACGCCCAAGATTGCGCTCTCCCAGCGCGCGCGCCGCGTCCGACTGTCCCCCATCGCCGCTGCCGGGCAGCGCGCCGCCGCGCTGGTCGGCCAGGGCCGGGACGTCCTGGCCCTGACCTCCGGCGAACCCGAATTCGACACACCGCCCGCCATCCAGCAGGCCGCTATCGCGGCCATGGCACGCGGCGAGACGCGATACCCGCCGACGCCCGGCACGCAGGCGCTGCGCCGGGCCGTGGCCGAGCGCTTTGCCGCCGACCATGCCATCAGTGTCGCACCCGCCGAGGTCTTTATCGGCAGCGGCGGCAAGCAGGTGATCTTCAATGCGTTCGCGGCCACGCTGGACGCGGGTGACGAAGTCATCGTGCCGGCGCCCTATTGGGCATCGTTTCCGGACATTGTGCGCGTCAATGACGGCAACCCCGTCATCGTGCCCTGCGACCAGCAGAGCGGTTTCAAGCTGAGCGCAAGCGCGCTGGAAGCAGCGATCACGCCGCGCACGCGCTGGGTGATCCTGAACTCGCCGTCGAATCCTTCCGGTGCCGTATATACGGAGACCGAACTGTTGTCGCTGGCCGACGTGCTGCGCCGCCACCCGCAGGTGCTGGTGCTGCTCGACGAGATCTACGATCAGATCCGTTTTGTCCCGCCTGCGCGGCATTGGCTGGCGCTGGCACCCGACCTGCGCGGGCGCTCGCTGATCCTCAACGGCGCATCGAAAACCTATGCGATGACCGGCTGGCGCATCGGCTGGGGAATCGCCCCGGCCGAACTGGTGCAGGCGATGACCGCGATCCAGTCGCAGGTGTCGTCCGGCGCCAATTCGATCGGCCAAGCGGCCACCGCGGCTGCGCTGCAAGCCAACGACCGCACGCTGGCGGACTTCATCGAACATGCCCGCAACGCCTACGCGCGCCGGGCCGCGCTGACCGTGGCCGCGATCAATCGCATTTCCGGACTGCGCCTGCTGCCGCCAGACGGGGCATTCTTTGCGTACATCCACTGTGGCGGCCTGATCGGGCAGTTGCGGCCCGACGGTCGAGTGCTGGCCACCGATGGCGACGTGGTGGACTGGCTCTTGGACAGCGCCGGCGTGGCGGTCGTGGAAGGCGCTGCCTACGGGCTGTCTCCGTATTTCCGTCTGTCTTTCGCCGTGGCGGATCATGTGCTGGAAGCCGCCCTGCAGCGCATCGAGCAGGCCGTCGGCACGCTAGGCCCCGCGCTGGCGGAGGCACACCCATGATCGATGCCTGGATCGCCGCCATCATCGCCGCACTCAAGCCGCTCGGGCTGAACTACGCCTTCGTACTCGACGCTACCGAGCGCACGGCGTTCCTGCATGGATTGGTTGTAACGCTGCAACTGTGCGCGCTTACGATCCCGTGCAGCCTGCTGGCGGGCGCAGCCCTGGCGGCAATGCTCACGTCCGGCAACAAGGCACTGGCCACGCCGGCGCGCGCGTTGGTCGAACTGACGCGCAACACGCCCACGCTGGTGCAGCTCTACTGCGGATTTCTCGTACTGAACATGCTGATCACCCAGCATCTGAACAGCCTCGGCAGCAGCAATCCGCTGACGCCGTTTTTCTGGGTCGTGGCCGTCGTCTCGCTGCACAAGGCCGTGTTTCACGCCGAGGCCCTGCGTGCCGGCATCGAAGCGGTACCGCGCGTCACGCTGGAGGCCGCGCGCTCGCTTGGTTTCTCACGCCGACAACTGCTGTTGCAGGTCGAACTGCCGCTGGCCGTCCGCTTCGCGCTGCCCGCGCTCATCAACAACCTGGTCGACCTGGTCAAGATGACGGCCGTCGCGTCGGCCATCGCCGTGGGCGACGTCACGTACGAGTCGATCATGATCTGGACCCAGCGCGACAACGTGCTGGAACTGCTGTTGCTGATCCTGGCGTTCTTCGGCGTGCTGACATGGCTGGTCAGCCGCACTGGCCGCTGGCTAGAACTGCGTTGGAGGATGCCCGGCTATGGCCAGTAACCCGCTTGCTCTACCCTGGCGCACCCAGCCGCGCCCCGTCCGGCATGTCCTTGCCAGTCCCTGGGTGCTGACCGCGCTTTGCGTGCTGGCCGTGGTCGGTTTCTGGATCGCCACCGGCAGCACGCCGGCAGCGTTCCGAAACCTGTGGACGTGGTCGCCCGCGCTGCTGCGCGGCATGTGGGCCAATATCGAAATCAGCATCCTGGCCATGGTGCTCGGCACGCTGGCTGGTCTGATGATCGGCGCGTTGTCGCTGTCCACGCATCGCGGGATACGCCACATGGCACGGCTTTGGGTACAGGCGTTCCGCAACGCGCCAATCCTGGTGCTGGTGTACTTCACCACCTATGTGTTTCCGTTCGAACTCCACCTTGGCCAGTGGACGGTGCCGTTTCCCGACTGGATCAAGGTCGTGCTGGGCCTTGCCCTGCCCGCCAGCGCCAATGTGGCCGAGATCTTCCGCGGCGCGATCCAGTCGATTCCCAGCGCTCAATGGGAAGCCGCCCAGTCGCTGGCGTTCCGGCGCAGCCAGATATTCCGGCTGATCGTGCTCCCGCAGTGTCTGCGGCGCATGTTGCCGCCATGGATGAACCTCTACGCCAGTATCACGATGAGCACGTCGCTGGCCTCGCTGGTGGGCGTGCACGACGTGGTCGATACCGCCCAGGTGGCCAGCAATACCGTGGCCCGCACTGACTTTACGGTGCTGGTCTATTTCACGCTGCTGGCCCTGTTCTTCGCCTATTGCTATCCGATCGCGCGCGCCACGCGTGCGCTGGAGCGTCGTCATGACCGCCACTGATTCCTTCTTGCGCCAACCGCAGGCACACGCGCCCGCTCCGCCGCTCATCACGCTGCGGGACGTCCATCTCACGTTCGGCGACAACACCGTGCTCAAGGGTATCGATGTCGAGGTGCGGCGCGGCGAAGCCGTGACCATCATTGGGCCGTCCGGCTCGGGAAAAAGCACGATCCTGCGCTGCATCACCGGCCTGCTGCGCCCGCAGCAGGGGCAGATCCGCGTTGGCGACACTGCCGTGGAAACGCTGCGCACCGAAGACGAGCTGATTGCGCTACGCAAGCGCGTGGGGTTCGTCTTCCAGCAGTACAACCTGTTCCCGCACCTGACCGTGCTGGAAAATCTGGTGATTGCCCCTACCCGTGTGATCGGCCGCAGCCGACGCGACGCCGAACAGGAAGCGCATGCGCTGCTGGGCAAGGTACGGCTGTCTGATAAGGCGCACGCGTATCCAGGCGAACTGTCTGGGGGTCAGCAGCAACGCGTGGCGATTGCCCGGGCGCTGGCGATGCGGCCCGAACTGATCCTGTTCGACGAGGTCACGTCGGCGCTCGACCCCGAGACAGTCGGCGAAGTGCTGACCGTGATCCGCGAGCTGGTGGAAGACGGCATGACGTGCGTGCTGGTGACCCACGAGATGCGCTTTGCCGCCGAAATCAGCGATCACATCTACTTCACCGAGGCGGGCCGCATCGTCGAGCATGGACCGCCCGAGCAGATCTTCGGCCACCCCAGCCACGAGCGCACGCGCGCCTTCTTGCGCCGCGCGCTGGGTGCCATTCCGCGCCTGCCCGCCGAATTCAACGCGGCGTTCGCCCCGGCCCCCGCAACCACCCAAGGCTGAAAGGATCAATCATGAGTCAGAACCCTGCGGACGGCGTCCATACGCGGCTGCTGCATGCCGGCTCGGCACGGCTGCGCGATGGCGCCGGACCGGTCAACGTACCGGTGGTGCGAACCAGCACGGTCCGCTTCGCGAATGTCGAGACGCTGGCCGACCGCCATCATCGCCGCTCGCATGGCGAGCGGATTGCCACCTATGGGCGTCACGGCCTCGACACCCATGAGGCGCTGGAAGATGCGCTATGCACGCTCGAAGGCGGGCATCGTGCATTCCTTGCGCCATCGGGGCTGTCGGCCATCACGCTGGTATTGCTGGCGCTGCTCGGCCCCGGCGATCATGCGCTGGTCTCCGACACGGTCTACGCGCCGCTGCGCCGGGTCGACCAGACATTGCTGCAACGGTTGGGCGTGGAGATCCAGTATTTTTCGCCCGCACATGACGACCTCGATACTCTCATTCGCCCCGAGACGCGGCTCGTCTATCTGGAATCGCCTGGGTCCCTGCTGTTCGATGTGCTCGACCTGCCGGCGCTGACCGCCATCGCTCGCGCAAAAGGCGTCCCCGTGGCCATCGACAACACGTGGAGCGGCGGCTGGTTTTTGCAGCCGTTACGGCTGGGCGCCAATATCTCGATCCAGGCTGCGACGAAGTACATCGCAGGCCATTCCGACGTGATGCAGGGTGCCGTCGTGGTGGACAGCCCCGCGTTGGCCGAGCGCATTGGCACCGCGCACGAAGCGCTGGGTCTCACCATCGGCGCCGACGATGCCTATCTGGCGCTGCGCGGGCTCCGCACGCTGCCCGTACGGCTGGCGCAGCACCAGCGCAACGCCACAGAGGTGGCGCAATGGCTGCAACAGCAGCCGCAGGTCGCGCGCACCTTCTACCCCGCTTTGCCTGACGACCCCGGCCATACGCTATGGAAACGGGACTTCTCCGGTGCCAGCGGCCTGGTTTCGTTCGCGCTGAAAGGCGGCGACCATGCCGCCGCCAGCCGGCTGGTGAACGCCCTGCGACTGTTTGCGATCGGCGCATCTTGGGGCGGCTACGAGAGTCTGGCGCTGGTAGCGCCGCCCGAGCGCCTCAATGCGTCCCGAAGCTGGCAGGAACACGGCAACGACGCGCCGGTCATCCGCCTGCATATCGGATTGGAAGATCCACACGACCTGATCGCCGATCTGCGGCAAGCGTTCCAACACACCATCGCCTGAGGCTGGATGTGGGCGAAATAGAACTGCACCAGGTCCGCGCACTCACCGACGTGTCGCCCGACTTCGGCCCCGACTGTACGAACATCCAATCCGGCGCGATCTGAATGGCACAAAGGAGGCGTTGCCCTCTTTATGCCATCGTGCGTTCTTGCCCTTTACCTCAGCTTACTGTCTCGGCCGCCCCGATCAAGCGGAAGCCGATATCGCCCTCGCGCCTGAGTTGCTCCACGAGATTGACCTCCCAGTCGAGGTACGCCTGAAAGCCTGCATTGCGCCGGGCCACGTCGGCATATCGATACGGGCTGAACCAGTAGTCCTCGTCACCGGTCAACACCCGCTCGCCGCCCGTACCCACGGGCAGCCCCGCAGCCGTCCACGCCTGCGTGCCGCCAGTTATGTAGCGGACGTCGCGGCCCGTGCGCGCCGCAAGTTCCGCGGCCACCACGCGCGCCAGCACGCCATCCGAAGATGTGATCAGAATGGCGTGATCGGCCGGAACGTCGGCGATCAGCGCTTCGAGCCGATCCGGGACGGCGAAGTACGCACCCGCTGCATGACGCTTCTCGTAGGCCGACCTGCGCTCGACGTCGAACAGCCGCGCCGTGCCCCCGGCCAGCCGTTGCGCGGCCTGCTGAGATGACACCGACGCTGCAGCCGGACGCGATGCCAGCACACGGACTGGTTCCGGGCCCGTCACGAGCGCCGCGTCCGCCGACGGTGCGTAGACGAAGACGTCATGCCACCCAAGCTGCACCAGCCACGCGGCGGTCGTCAGCGCACGTACGCCGTCAAAGTCTGCCAGTACGATTTGGGCACGGCGCGTAGCCACGTACTCGTCGGTGGCTTGCACCAGTTGGCCGCCGGGTGCCCAGCGCCAGCCTGGCAGATGGCCCGCTTCGTACTCGCTGCGCGTGCGCACGTCGAAGCGGTAGAGCGTACGCGTCTGCGATGCGGCCTCAAGCTCTGCCAGGCCGTTGGCGTCGATCCGGTGCACGCCGGCCTGTGCCGCCACGCGCCCGGCGCGAGCGCGAGCGTCGTCTCGCGTGGCTGCGGACGGCTCCGGCAGCGCCGTCACGCGTCCCTGTGCCAACGTCCGGCCTGCCAGCAGCCAGGCCATCGTGCCGTCCTTGAGCGACGCCACCGGGTTGGGGATGCCTGCATCGATCAACGTCTGAGCCCCCACAATGCTGCGCGTGCGGCCCGCGCAATTGACCACCACGAGCGTGTCAGGATTCGGCGCCAACTCGCCAATCCGATAGACCAACTCCGCACCGGGCAGGCTGTGCGCGAACGGCAGGCTGAAATCGGCAAACTCTTCCGTGGTGCGGCTGTCCACCACGACGATATCTTCGCCCGCTTCAATCCGGCGGTGCAGTGCGTCGACATCGATCCACGGCGTGTGCTTTTGATGTTCGATGATCTCGCCAAACGCCTTGCTTGGCACGTTACTGCCACTGAACAGTTCGTGGCCGGCCGCAACCCATGCCGCGACGCCGCCCTCCAGCACCGAAACATTGCCCCAGCCCAGTCGCAACAGTTTTGCCGCGGCCTGGTGCGCGAGCGCGTCGGCATTGTCGCCGCTATCGAGCAGGACGACGCGCGTGTCGCGCCGCGGCACCAGCCGGTCGATCAGCAGTTCCAGGCGCCACAGCGGTGCTGACGCCGCCAGCAACGGATGGCCCTTCGCATGGACGCCGGCCTCCCGCACGTCGAGCAGTGCGATTTCCTGCCCATCATTCAGCGCAGCCTTCAGCGCCTCTGCCCCGATCACGGGCGCGGCCAGCCGGCGCGGCGGGCCGAAGTGGCGATAGCTGCCGCCTGCCTTGCTCTCAAACACCACACGGCCCGCGAGCCGATCCAGTGCGAGGCCATAGAAATGCAGATGCAGCCCGTTCTCCTCGCCAATCAGTTCGATGGTATGCACATCGTCGGGCAACAGCGTGACCGAAGCGCCGGCCACGACATCGAATTCCCCGATTTCGCGCAGCTTGTCGCGCACCGGGTCGTCCGTCGCGTCGCGCGCATAGAAGTGGTTGCGCTCGCGGCCCGTGATGCCGGCGATGATCGCCCAGGTGGTGTGATCGTGCGGCGGCTGCGCCTTTCCCGGCAGACCGGCCGAGACATAAAGCGCGAATCGGCCATCGAGATCTTCGGCCAGCCGATAGACCTGCGCAGGGTTGCTGGCGGACACCGGAAAGTGCGCGTCAGGGAATAATTCCCGTTGCTGGCCCAGCGCTTCAAGCGCCCTTGCCACGGGTTCAAGCACGGACTTGTCGGTCACATCGGCGTTGCCGAGCAACTGGCGCGTGTCGTCGATAAACCGGGCTACGGCGTGGTGGCGGCGGCTGGCGATGTCGGTGCCTGGAGCGGCAGCATGAAATAACTGGGAGGCGGTCATGGCGAAGGCCCAATGGTCATGGGTCGGATGGGACAAGCTTCCGACTCTAGGGGCTGCCGCCTCTACAAGGAACGAACAAACACGCACATGGTTATGCGTAAAGGGACTGCGCCGCGCCCAGAGTCTGCGTCGGCCGATGCGGCAGCAACATCGCCCCTCCTGGGACCTGATCGTTAACCGCCCGGGCATAGGCGACCTTTCAATCAGGCGGTGGCACAAGACCAGGGCGACACCGCGCTCAATAGGTGATGGTAGCCGTTACCGTATCGGCATAGCTGCCGGCCTGCGGCGTCGTTTGGCCCGGCACGCGGCCGTAGACCGTGATGGTCCGCGCCACGCCGTTACCTGTGCCGGAGACCGCCGTCGTACCCTGCGTGCCGTCTCCCCAGGGTTGCGTCCGGTTGGCGTCCGAGAATAGCTGATACGCGACCGTCTGCGTGCCGCCGCTACGTGTCATGCGGCGCGCCGCCACGGTGGCGCCCGAGCCCACCCCAGCATTGAGCGCGATTGAATACGGCGCGCCCTGCGTGCATTGCACGGTAAGCGTGCTGGTGGCATCGTGGTTCCCGGCAAGCAATCCGACCGCACCAAAATCGAGTGGCGTGGCCGAGATATTGCAATCGCTGATCACGTTTGCACTGGCGGTGAACGTGATTGGAATGCTGGGAGATGAAAGCTGGCTGCAATCGGGCGGCAACAGCAGATATTCGATATAGGTGACTTCGGCGTTTAGGCCGGTGAACTGCGACGTGTAGGCGCCCACGGTGGCGGCAGTCTGGCTGGCCGGTAGCTGCGCATAGTAGCTGGCGCTGGCACTGCCGTTGCCGAGCAGTGCGGCAAAGTCGAGCATGACCGGTGGCGCGGCGGTGCCTGTACTGCGCGATCCCCATGGCTGGGTGCGTGCGCTATCGGTGTAGATGTTGAAGTTCAGCGTGCTCGCGCCGTTGGCCAGCGTACGAGGCGAAACCGATGTCCCCCCCGATCCGGTGCCGATATTGATGCAGGCGCGTACGCGTGCTGATACGGCCACGCCGGTGCACGTGACAGTGATCACACCCTGCACGTCGCCGGAGTTGCCGCTGACAGGGCTGTAGCTGCCAAAAGCCACCGAGGGCGCCGTGGCTGTGCAGACCGCCCAGGCGGGTTGTGGCCAGCCCGCCAACGCCAGTACGAAGGCCAGCGCCATACGTATCATGACGCCTCCCGAAGGCATGCCACGGGCCCCAACTTCGGCAGCGGATCGGCGCTGGCGCTGTAATGCAGACGCGCGGTACAGACGCCGTCGGCCGTATCGGCGCGGAATGTATTGTCGTCATCGAGTGCGTCGAAGAACGCCAGGCCGTCGTAACCAATCACCGTGCGCGCACCGCTTTCCAGGCGTACGATCACGGTGCCGGGCGGCAGCGGTCGGCCGGCTTCGTCATGTACCACCACTTGTCCGCCGCGGTAGGACTCGACCGAGAAAGTGGCCAGCGCGCCCGACTGCAGGGCTGGCGCGATCGACAAGCGTGTGGAACTGAGCCGCGTGTTGACCGGCAGCGCCAGCGCATCGATCTCGATGCGGTTGGCGTCGTAGGGCAGCAGGTTCGGCACGAGGATATGGCCACTGTCGTTGGTGTTGCCAATGCGACGGTTCTCCACCAGCACCGGCAGGTTTGCCACGCCGCCGGTGGACACCAGAGCGAAGCTCTGGTCGATCCGCCGGCCGGCCATCACGGTGCCGTCCATCGCCACCAGCGACCCGCTTGCGCCAAATTGTGTGCCTACGCGCCCTTGCAAATCCTGCACTGCGCCATACACATCGCCGTAGCTGCCGCGAAAATTGGCCTGCGCATAGCCGCGCCACAGCCCGGCGCCTTTCTGTCCCGACACTTGCCAGCCCCATCCGCCCTCGTAGGGCGTGGCGTGACTGACCGCGCCGATCAGCGTTGGATTGCCGCCGTCTCGGCCGAGCGTGGCGGACGCCGTGGTGGTGCTGTCGATCAGATAGGTGAGCGTCATCGATACGCCATACGACGAGCCCGCTGCAAAGTCGCGATAGGCGCTGGCCGTGAACGACGTGCGGCTGTTCCACTGCGAGGTCCACGCCAGCGATCCAATGCGCGCCGCGCCGTACACCGGATCCGACAGGTCGACATAGCTGGCCGCAATATTGCCGTTGCGGCGGACCGGCACCGATACCGTGGCGCGATACAACGCGCTGGGCATCGGTGCGCCCGATCGCGCCGCCAGATCGGTATAGCGGCCGACGGTACGCGTCCCCTGCACATCGATGGCAAGGCGCGGCGTGCGCCACTGATAGCCAAGCCCGAGCTGCGTGCCGCCGGATGCGCTGAGGCTGGCCGACAAATTGAGTACGCCATTGCCTGGCACCCGGAACAGCGCGCCCGCGCCAGCCACGCCGACGCCGCGCGACGCTTCGCCGTGGCCTTCCAGCGTGACGCCGTCGCTCAGGCCATAGCGCGCCGATCCATTAAAGGCCGGGGCGCTGTCGTAGCGAAAGGAATCGACGCCATAGCCATCACGCAGAAAGCCCGCTTCGAGCGAGTAGTCGAACAAGCCCGGGGCCAGCAGCCGCGCGTCAACATAGAGCGGCACCGTAGTGCTGACGTCGCGCCCCAGCGCATCGCGCACCACGATGGTGGCCTGGCCCGCGCCACTGAGCGCAGGCGCGTTGTTGATCACGAACGGCCCGCTCGGCACTTGCCCCGAGTATTGCCGCACATTGTTGATGTATAGATCGACCGCGCCGGGCACCGCTGCGGACCCGCTCAGCGCCGGTAGCGGATACGTGATGAGGTCCGGACGCAGCCCGAAGTTGCGGCGCACCTGGACGCCGCCCAACCGCACGGGACGCGACCACGGCAACGCGCCGGTGATCATGTCGCCGATCAGCACCGACTGCATGCCCCCGGGATCGGCGTGTGTCCAGTTGGTATCGAGCCGCACGTAACGAGTATCGACGCCATATGCGGTGGCAACGCCCGTGTTGCTAAACACGCCGCCCGGATGGAAAAAGCGCTGCTCGCTATAGACGCCGAACTGCTGCCCGGTGTCAGGCTGCGCATAGGCGTCGTAGTTCAGCACGAAGCCCAGCCCCGGCGTAACCGGCGGGCGCACCCGGCTGCGCGTGCCCAGTTGCGTGGGGATGCGCTGACTGTCGTCGACGGTCAGGTACACGCGCTGCATCGCCGCGTCATAACGCCACGCCACGCCTGGCAGTCGATCGAGTGCTACCAGCCCCTGCGCGTCGACCAGTGCCGGGTCGGCTTGCAGTCCCAGGTCGCGCAGTTCTTCAAGCGGCGTCAGCAACATGCCGTCGCGATCGGTAAACCGCGCCACACTGCCAGTCGATTCGCCATTGACGATGACTTCGAGATATGCAGTGTGGCCGGGCACCTTTTCGACCCCTTGGGCGCATGCCGCAATGTGCTCCACGGCGGTCGCCAGCAAGCAGACGGCCATCGCAAGACGGCGCAGCGCATTGCGGTGCAGATGCAGGGAATCTGTGCGCCATGTCATGAGCCCGCAACTGGCTTGCCCTGCCCGACCGGCAGTGTGCGCGGCTCGCCATTGATGTCGCCTTCGATCCGTACGCTCCCGGTTGGCGCAAAGCCGGCAGGCATGTGGATCTTCCAGATGCGCGTGGCACCCGGCAGCGCATAGCCAAGCAGCCCTTCGGTGACGGTCACGCGCTGCGGGCCGTTGATCACCGCCACGCCGCTGATGCGTGCATGGCGGGCGCCATCGTTGCGCACCGCAAGTTTCCATTCGTCCTGGTCACGCCACATCGTCAGCTTGAGCCGGAGGGGCGCGTCCGCTGGCGTGCCGGCGAACACCGGCACCGAGTAGCGCAACTGCACGCGCACGCCGGATTGGTCGACCTGTGCTTCGCGCTGCGGCAGTTCGTCGATCAGCAGGCGGTAGGCGGTCTCGGTCGGCGGCACGGCGCTGGTACTCGCGTCGTTGCGAAGCACCGGATCCAACGGACGGACCACGCGCACCATCTGCTCGCCGTTGCCGGCAATGCGCAGGATCGGCGGGCTGGCAACGGCGTCGTCGGTCGGCGTCAATACGTCCGCACCATCGGCCTGGGTCCAGCGGAATACGCGCACCTGGGCATGGATCGGGGCACCCGACGCATTGCGCAGTGTTATCGCCGCGGCGCCAGGGCCAGCCGGCAGGTCGATGCGGACAGGCGAAATCTGCAGCGATGTGGCGTGCGCCGGCGGGCAAAGCACCAACGCGGACAGCACGCAGGCGGCCCATGCAGGCAATGCGCGGCGCCGCCCGAAGGCGGCGATGGCCATCAGAAGTTTACGGTGGCGGTGACGGTGGCGGTATAGGTGCCCGCCGCGGGAGTTGGCTGCGTCGGCACGCGCCCGTACATAGTGATGGCCTGCGCCGACCCGTTGCCGGTGCCGCCCACCGTATCGGTGCCGGGCGTGTTGCCCCAGACCTGCGAGCGTGCGCTGTCGCGATAGATCTGGTACTGAACCGTAGTTGCGCCGGTGCCGGCCATCAGGCGATTGGCGATAGAACTGCCTGCCGTGGTGCCGGCATCGATGCCGACCTGATACGGCGCGTTCGTGGTGCAAGTGACCGAGAGCGCGGAGGTCTGGTCGACGTTGGCAGCCAGCACGCCGTGCGAGCCGAAGTCGAGATCGCTGGCGGAGATCGTGCAATCGGCTGTCAATGTCAGCCGCACCGCGAACGTCGTCGTCTTGGTGGCGGCGCCAAGCCAGCCCGGCGATGTTGCCAACGCGCCGAACAACACCACTTGCATCGGCACGCTGAAGCGGCGAGATCCAGTCATACCTATCTCCATTGGCAGCGATGTCCAGATGGTAGCGATCACTGGATCACTTGGCACAAGCTTTTACCATGTTCAATTGCATTTAATGCGAATTGGCGCTGAAATTAGCGAAACTAAACACGATCCAACTGCTTGAAAGCCTTGCCAGAACTGGGTTTTCCGCCGGCGTGCGTGAGGTTTCCCGATACCCGATTCCGCGCGCGCAAGCGGCAACAGTCGTTTGAAACGTGACGCTAAAAAAACTCCGTGAGGCGCTTCTCCAGGCGCCGGGTCGACGTGAGCCTTGAGCCGTGCAAGGGCCTACGGACGATAGAAGTCGTGCCGGATATTAAGGTCACTTCGTACTCGGACGGCGGCGCTTGTCCTTCACGATGGCGCCCTTTGCGCGCAGCCGATCCATCACCCATTGCGCTCCGTCTGCGCAATCCAGTTCCGCAGGCCGCTCTTCGATATTCTTGATAGCGGCAAGCAGTTTGGCGCGGTTGGCCTTCAGTCGCTTCTGCATGTCTTCGATTTCGGCGACCTTGTGCTTGAGTGCATCCAGCAATTCATCATGCTGCCAGTTCCCCGATCCAAGCGGCAGCAAATGCCGGATTTGTTCGAGGGAAAATCCTGCGGCTTGTGCGCTGGCAATGATTTCCAGAATCCACACCGCGTCGGGCGAGTAGTCGCGATAGCCGTTGGACGAGCGCTCCACGGCTGTGATCAGGCCGGCGGCCTCGTAGAAGCGAATGCGAGAGGCTGACAAGCCGCTGCGCCGCGCTAGTTCTCCTATCCTCATAACCAAAAAACATTGACCTTGAAGTGAGCTTCAATCCTACAGTGGATTGGGCCGGAGCGACATCGCAAAAAACCGCTTGACCTTCAAGTTAACTATAACCTTAAAGTCGAGGCACGCTCTAACGAGGTGATCTCATGACCGTGTTCGACATACTCCCCCTCCCCAATGGTTCAAGCCTTCCAAACCGCATCGCCAAGGCTGCGATGGAAGAGAACATGGCGGACGCCGACCATGCGCCTTCCGACGCGCTGATTCGCCTGTACAGCGCATGGGCGGATGGCGGCGCCGGCTTGCTGCTTACTGGCAATGTCATGGTGGACGGCCGAGCCATGACCGGGCCAGGCGGCGTGGTGCTGGAAAACGCGCGGCACCTGGAGCGATTTAAACGCTGGGCCAGCGCAGGCCGCGCCCACGGCGCGCAGTTCTGGCTGCAGATCAACCACCCGGGCCGCCAGATGCCTGCCAGTCTGGGGCAAGCTACCTGGGCACCGTCCGCGGTAGCCATTGATCTGGGCAAGATGTCCAAACACTTCAACCCACCGCAGGCGATGACGGAAGCAGTGATCGTCGACGTCATCCAGCGCTTCGCGCGGACGGCGCAGTTGGGCGAACAGGCGGGCTTCACGGGCGTCCAGATTCATGCCGCGCACGGTTACCTCGTGAGCCAGTTCCTGTCTCCGCTAACGAATCACCGAACAGACCGCTGGGGCGGCCCGCTGGAAAATCGCGCGCGGCTGCTGGTCGAGATCGTCAGGGCGGTTCGCGCGGCGGTCTCACCGAGTTTTGCGGTGGCGGTCAAGCTGAACTCCGCCGATTTCCAGCGTGGCGGATTCAGCGTCGATGACGCGCGCGAAGTCGTGCAAATGCTTAACGGTCTGGACGTCGACTTGGTCGAACTGTCCGGCGGCAGCTATGAAGCGCCAGCGATGCAAGGCCAGGCTCGCGATGGCCGCACCCTGGCCCGCGAGGCGTACTTTCTGGAATTCGCCCGGGACATTCGCGCCGTGGCGAAGATGCCGATTATGGTCACCGGAGGCATCCGCCGCCTTGCCGTGGCTGAGGAGGTGATTCGCAGCGGCGTGGACATGGTCGGCATCGGCACCGCGCTCGCCATCAACCCGCGGCTGCCGCGCGTCTGGCGGGCCGGGCAGCAAGCGGCGCCGGTCCTACCCCCCATCACTTGGAAAAACAAGGCGCTGGCATCGCTGGCCAATATGGCAACGGTCAAGTTCCAACTGCGCCAGCTCAGCCGCGGCAGGCCGACGAACGCGCGTGTGTCGCCATTGCGCGCGCTGATCTTGCAGCAAACCAGCGATGCATGGCGCGCCAGAAAGTACCGGCGATGGGTTAGCGAGCGCGCTGTTGTCTGACCGACGACCCAACCCGACATGCACCTCTACCCTTGCACCACGAAATGACGATCCGCAAATTTGCTGTAACCGGTGCCGTTCTCGGCACCACCCTGACGCCTGCTTGGGCCGATGCCACGCCATCTCCCACCACAAGCATCGATATCGCTGGCCATCGGGTTCCAGTTTTAAAGGGCGGACTCTATGACCGCTTTCGTTCGAACCCGTCGCTTGCCGTCATCGAGGCCGAAGCGCCGGATGTGGACCTGAGTTGGTTCAGAAAACTCAAGAAAGAGAAAGTCGATATTGGCTTTGAATCGTATTCGCCGAACTTCTACTACAAGAACAGCAGAGTTACCGCCATTTTTACCGCGGACATTGACCGGCTTCGAGAATTGATGCCCCCGGCTGTGCTTAAAAAGGTGCAGCCGCTTCAGGTATGGCCCGGCAGAGGATTGGTCGCACTTACGGCCTATGCGTATCGCTACTGCGATAACGATAGCTACAACGAGATTGGGCTATCGGTCATCACGACACGGCCCGATGGCGTCAGCCTCGGACCCTTGACGCTGATGAGCCAGGCTATGTCGAACGACTTCTGGGGCTACGTACTCAAACTGCCCGTCAATACCGAACTTGCGCGGGTGCGAGGAGTCGTCGGATACAACCTGCCGAAATGGCTGACGGGCATCCAGTATCGCGAGACCGACAGTTCGGTCGTCGTCGAGATTCTGGACAGCGACACTGGCAAGGTCGACGTCAAGCTGGAGGCGAGCAAGCTGGACAGTGTGTCGCACAAGGTAGTGCTCGTGACGAACAGCTTCACGAATATCGACCAGCAGGGACGGTTGACCACCGGCCATACAACCTCCCGGCAGCTTTCGCACGCGTCGAGTTCAAGTGCCGAAGCGGTCCATCTGGGCCTGACGGACGGAAGCCTGTCGCTGTTTATCAAATCCCTGAAGCTGGGCAAGATGCTCAAGTACGAATATGTTCCAGAGTTCCAGGGTGCGCTTTACGCACCGAGACTGTTGTAGGCCACGGCTTTCGTCGCATTGGCGACAACGGCGGCATATCACGCAAAACTTCCGCCGCCGTTCTTCTGCATTGGAGTCTGACGAATGACGTCCGCCGTCGCGTGCCTGAGGAAATCTTGCGCTTTTGCTGGCCAGCCGGAGCAATGCACTGAGCTATTCGACTGTGGCGTATGACAGCGTCTTGGGCGTTCGGACGATGACCTCAGGTTCCTCGCCCACGATGACCGTGTCGTCGAGCCTGAAGCCGCCTAACCCATACACGTATAGCCCCGGCTCTGCTGAGTAAACCTCTCCCGCGAGCAAGGCGCGCGTATTGAATGCCATGTCTTCCGGATACTCATGCAGCATCAGGCCCACCGCGTGGCCCGTTCGGTGGAAGACAAACTCACCGTATCCCGCGGCTTCGATCACGGCTTGCGCGGCGGCGTCCATATCGCAAACGCGCCGGCCCACCACCGCTGCGGCCACCGCGGCGTCAGTTGCCTGTGCTGCTACGCTGTAAAGCCTCGCCTGTTGGTCAGAAGGCTGCCCGCAGAACCATGTGCGCTCATTTTCGACATAGAGACCATTTAATCTGGGTAGCACCAAATTGACGATTGTGTCGCCCTTCGCAATTCGCGCACCGCAAGCTGCGCCGTCGCCATGCGGGGACGCGGACGCGGCACCTGTCAGGGTCCAGCATTTCAGGATGTCGAAATCTTCGCCGGGAAACCTTGCGGCCGCTTCCTCGACCATCAGGGCCGCCATGGCGTGGTCCAATTCCTGGACCAGACGACCGGGGCGGATATTCTCTTTGTACCTGTCCTGCACCCAGTCGGTCAGGCTGGCCAAGGCGCGCATGTTCTGCAGTTCCTCATCATGCTTGACCCACCTTAGGCTGCGCATCTCGGCAAGGGCCGGGCGCAGTGTCAACTCCGGTAGGTGGCGTTGCGCCGCGGAAAGAATTGCATGGTTGACGTCCACAGCAATCCGCGACATGCCCAAGCCCTTCTGGGCCAGCAACGCCGCGACCAGCTCCGGCAATTGCGATGGCAGCGCAAGTCGGTTTGCCACGCGCGGATGCTCGGCGTAGTAAGTCACGTCGGCGAGCCAGACGGTGCCTTTTTCCGCCGCGAACCGCATATGGTTGGTCGAAAGCTCATTCATTACAGCGAACGTCTCGCCATTGCGCGGCACGACAACAAAGACCGGCCGCTCCCAAGGCCATACGTCGAGCTGGAAATTTGTGGCGTACTGAAAGAAATCCGGCGTGCCGAATACCAGCGCATCCACGTGCAGTCGGTCCATCAGCGAGCGCATCGCCGATAGACGGTACTCGTGTACAGCTTTCGTAAGATGAGGCATGGCGTGAATCAGAGAGAGATGTTGAGGCGGCGAATGATGGGCCCCCAGGCGTCGGCGTCGCGCTTCATGTAGCGACCCACTTCAGAGGGCGGCCCCTTGATGGCATCCAGAAACTGGAAGGCCAGCTTCTCCTTGAATTGCGGATCGTCGAGTACGTGATTGATGTCCGCGTTGATCCTCTGAATCAGCTCGACCGGTGTGCCGGACCGCGCAACGATCGCGTACCAGCCCGGTACCTCCACGTCGTAACCCAGTTCCTTGAAGGTCGGTACCGCTGGAAGCGCCGGCAGGCGCTGTTCACCGGTCACGGCAAGTGGCACAAGCTTCCTGCCGGCGATAAACGGCTGTACGCCCGCCACGACATTCATCATCACAGGCGTTTGCCCGTTCATCAGACTGGTCGAACCTCCGGTCCCATTGAACGGCACGTGTTGCATCTGGACGCCGGTGCGTTCTGCGACAAGCTCCATCGCCAAATGCGTGGAATTGCCGATGCCACCCGACGCGAAGCTGATCTCACCCGGTCGCGACTTCGCCAACCGCACGAATTCCTGGAATGTCTGTACGTGCAGCGATGGCGACGCAACAAAGACGAACGGCGAATTGGCAAGCATTGCCACACCGGTCAAATCCCTGCTCGGCGAATACGGCAGCTTCGGATAGAGGAACGGATTGAAGCTGAGGTTGGAAACCCCGGCAAAGAACAGCGTGTAGCCGTCAGCCGGCTGCGCCAGCACGTACGAGATCGCCAGCGTGCCGTTGGCGCCCGGCTTGTTCTCCACTACCACAGGTTGCTTCCAGGCTTGCCCGAGCTTCTCGGCCAAGGCGCGGGCCAGCACGTCGTTACCTGTCCCGCCGGCCTGCGGCACCACCAATCGAATCGGTTTCGCTGGAAAGCCCTGCGCCCAGGCTCCCGCCGCCAGCCACAGCGAAGCCATCGCCGCCGAAATCCATCTGCAAATTTGTCGCACGTTAGTACCCCAATTGAGTCGTCATGTCGCCGCCACCATCGCAACGACGGCGACAAATGTACCATGTGGTACATGTAACGGAGAAATTGGGGTTTACGCGGGAGCGCAGACGAAATTTGAGACCGGAAATGGAATAACAGCGTACCCGGCGCGGCAGCTCCATGCTGGGCGAAGGCACGCGGCGAGGGCGAAACGCTTGCAAAAAGCCGGCGCCACGTCCGCGGGCCGGCCCCCAACGCGCTATTTCTTCTTCGTTGACCTGCGGGGTGCGCCCATCTTGTTCGCGAAATACTTGAGCGCTGCCGTGGTGCCCTTACGGTCACCGGTGGTGATCAAGTCGAGCAGGAGACCGCGAATCGTCGCGACTTCGACACGCGCGAACAGCCGCGCCTCCTCAGCATCAATCTCCATGGCCTGCTGCAGGCGCTCGGCAATAACCGCCGTCCAACTGCCGATGACATCATCCAGGAAGCCGCTGAAGCGCTCGCGATCCCGGATGGCTCTGCCATAGATTTCGAACAGCAACTGCATGATCGGCAGGTAGTTGGACGCGGAATAGCGGCCCCATGCCGCAACCATTGCGGCCTCTGCGTCCAGCCCTTCGATCAGCATTTTTTCGCGCGCTTGCTGTTCCGCATGGCGCACGCGGAACAGCAGCGCCTGCCAGAAGCCGTCAGCAGAGCCAAAGTAATAGATCAGCATGCGATGGCTGGTACCAAGAGCATCCGCCACGCTTCGGAGCGAAAGATCGCCGAGGCCGTTTTCGAGAACGTGGGCAGTTGCTGCATCCAACAATTGAAGAGCCTGCTCGCTGGTCGAGCGGTCGGCAGCCGAGGCTTTGGTTTTTGGCATGCTTCGTCTTAGTGCCAAGAGGAACTGGAAAGGCCAGAATGTACCACGCAGTACAACGACAAGAACTCATGGTTCGGACGACTGAACTCAGCAGGTCCGCGTGGGGGGATGATCGACGAATCCGATCCGTCCCACTACGGGAACACCATTGGTGCGCCTTTGTTTTTGGTAACATCCAGCCCCATTCAAACATGCAGATCCGAGGAACACGGCACTATGGGCAAGGCAGGTAGTTGCGCTGTGAGATGTCAGAAAATTGCTGCAGCGATCGTCTGCTCGATGTTGGCCGCCTGCTCCACGCCGGCGCCATCGTCTTCAGGCCGCCAACTGTCGACGTATGACGTGTCGACGGAGTACGCGACCGAATATTCGCCCGACGGTTTTACGTTGCTGGTTTTCCACCGATATCCGGACTTCACGATACGACACACCACAGCGGTCTCGGCTTGCACAACAGCAGCCCGTAGCGTGGCTAACAGTCTTGCCGATCGATGGAGCAGGAAGGTCGCGCCAATTGAGGAGAGTCGTGTCACCGTGCAAACCAGCAGAAATTGGCTGGGCAAGATTACGGCGTGCTCGGCGAAGGTTCCGGTGACGTGGGCGCACTAAGGCCGACGAACGGTCTGTCCCTCTAGACCCCGTCCGGTTATCGACTTAGTCGTATACCGATTCGGCGACGAGGTTGGCGCTGCGTGCACTTGCCTGAGAAGACACGCAGGGTTCTTCAGCAACCGCCGTAGTTTTTTCGGCCACTCGCGGTGATGGTATATGTGCCACCCCGGGGGCCGGTGTAGCAGGTTTGACCGCTCGGCGTTTGCCGACCGGACAGAAAGGAATTGGCGTTACCCGGACGCCCATCGGGACTGACAGAAGACTTTGAAGAGGTGCCAGCATTGGTCGCCCAGCCTCGGTGGCAGTGATACTCGCCGGTCTTTCTATTGGTGTGGCAGCCCTCGGCATTGAGGCCGCCGCCGTGCGCATAGGCCGAGCCCGACATGCATGCTGCCCAAATCCCAAAAGCAGCGATTCGAAGCGCCCGAGTGTTTCGCGATAAACGCTGGTCCATGCGACCTCTTCCCTATGTCTTATGTTTGCAGCATCCTGGCCGCGGATCGCGATTCTGCGGCTGTCCTTCTGTGCGGGCCATCCCGCCGAAGTGGGATGCCTGGCAGCCGAACTGGCTTCCGTCGAGTTCGGATGACGCAGCGGCAGCGCTTTTGTGGCGACCCTCTCGCGATAGATTATTTAAAGCAAATCGCAAATTTATCTCGTTTGTCAGACCGCAATAGGATAGATATCCTGCTTCGGCGCCTGTGACGCTCTTCCGCACTCATACCGTTTAACCATTGCCAGCTGGCACCGCATGACGGAGATACCCCCAATATGTCGACCGATACGAACCAGCGGACGGGAAAATGCCACTGCGGCGCGGTGCGCTTTGTGGTCACGCTGAGCGACGGGCTCAATACGGTCCGTCGATGCAACTGTTCCTACTGCCGCATGCGCGGCGCGGCGGTGGTCGCGGCGGAAATAGGCGGCATCCAGTTTGTGCAGGGAGAAGAGATGCTTACCAGTTACCGGTTCAACACCGGCACGGCGCAGCATTTCTTTTGTTCCCGCTGTGGCATTCACACCCATCTGCAGCGCAGATCGAATCCAAACCTGTTCGGCGTGAACGTGGCCTGCCTGGACGGCGTCAGCCCGTTCGATTTCGCCGAAATGCCGGTTGTGGACGGGGTCAACCATCCAAACGATACCGGCGAGCCTGCGCGACTGGCGGGCACGCTGCGCTTTGTGGCCGCTGCCGTCACGTGAGATGCGAAGGTTTTTCATGCCGCCGCCGCGTGTCAGACCGCGACCGATAGCTGCGGGTCGCCGCGAGACGCTAGCCTTTCAGCAGGAGACTGCAGCGGGAGGCACATCATGCGGGAAGCACAGCGAATGGTCGGGGCAAGGCCGACCGCCGGAACGTTGCTACGGTTGCTGAGAGACACGGTCACCGCCTGGCGCGACGACTATGCGCCAAGCATGGGGGCGGCGCTGGCGTACTACACCGTGTTTTCCGTTGCGCCGTTGCTGCTGATCGTCATTGCGGTGGCTGGGCTCGCCTATGGCGACGAAGCCGCGCGTGGCGCGGTTGTGGCGCAGATCGGTGGCCTGGTGGGCGATGAAGGCGCGCGTGCCATCGAGGACATGCTGGTGTCGCTAAGTTCTCCGGCGAAGGGATCGCTGACCGCCGTGCTTAGCACCGTCACGTTGCTGGTGGGTGCCACGACGGTATTTGCCGAGTTGCAGGATGCGCTGGACCGCATCTGGCGCGTGCCCGAACGCAAGAAGCCGTCGGGCATCTGGGAACTGCTGCGCGCGCGCGTGTTGTCGTTTGGAATGATCCTGGGCATCGGCTTCCTGCTGATCGTGTCGCTCGTGGCCAGCGCGGCGCTGGCGGCGATGGGCCGATACTGGTCGCCGATGCTGGGCGACGCCGAGTGGCTGGCGCAAATGATCGACATGGCGCTGGGCTTCGTGATGGTTACCGTGGTGTTCGCCATGATCTACAAGATCATGCCGCATGCGGACGTACGCTGGCCCGATGTGTGGCTCGGCGCAGCCGTGACCGCGGCGCTGTTCACGGTGGGCAAGCTGCTGATCGGCCTCTATATCGGCAAGACCGGCATCGCCACCGGTTACGGTGCGGCGGGGTCCTTGGTCGTGATTCTTGTATGGGTGTATTACTCCGCGCAAATCTTTCTGCTCGGCGCGGAGTTCACTTGGCTTTACGCCAACCGGTTCGGGTCGTTCCGGGGCCAGGAACTACGCGAACGCCAATCGCGCGCACGGGTGCCGGCGCCCTAGCCTTGCGTCTGCGACGCTGCGCTTTCGCCTTCGATCCTCAGGCGCGGCAGGAACTGCGGGTATTCGCGCTGCATGAAGTCGATCAGCGCTTCACGGATGGCGCAGCGCAGATCCCACGCCAGGCCCGATGACGCGGCGGTGCACAGCACGCGCAACTGCATGGTCTTTTCGGTCGTATCGCTGACCACGAGATTGAAGAAGCGCCCGTCCCATTCGGGCCGCTCCTTGACGATGCGCGTCAACGCCTCGCGCAGCGGGGCAAGCGGCATGCCGTAGTCGACGTGGAAGAACACCGCGCCCATGATCTGCGCGCTGTTGCGCGTCCAGTTCTGAAACGGCTTTTCGATGAAGTACTGCAACGGGATGATCAGGCGGCGCTCGTCCCAGATCTTCAGCACCACATACGTGCTGGTGATTTCTTCCACGCGCCCCCATTCGCCCTCGACGATCAGCACATCGTCAAGCCGCAGCGGCTGCGTCAACGCCAGCTGCAGCCCGGCAATCATGTTGCTGAAGACGGGCTTGGCAGCGAAACCGGCGATCAGGCCGACCACACCCGCCGAGGCCAGCAGACTTGCGCCCACCTGCCGCGCGCCGGGAAACGTCATCAACAACATGGCGGTGCCCATTACCACCACCAGCGTCATCGCAATGCGGGAGATCACGCGCGTCTGCGTGTGAATGCGCCGGGCGCTGATGTTGTCCGCGACATCGACGGGATGCTGGTCGAGTATGCCCTGCGCAAATCCGGCGATGATCCGCACGATCAACCAAGTGGTGGCCACGATCAGCAGCAAACCGTTCAGATGCCGGATGCTGTCGATCCAGCGCAGGTCGTCCGGTGCGGCCTGCCATGTCGTCTGCAACAGCATCAACGGCACCACCGCGGTTGCCGCCACGCGCGACTTTGCCACGATGGCGTGCAGCACCGGCGTATGGCGCGTCATCCGCAACAGCAGCAGGCTGCCAAGCCGATGCACCAGCAAACCGAGCAGTATCGCCGCCACCGCGCCCATTGCCGTGCCAAACCACGGGTGGTTCACCAGGATGGCCATCTTCATCGTTCAGGTTCCTCGCTGCATCATCCCCAAGCGGGTATCCACATAGCGACGCCCCCGACGCCGAAAAGTTTCAGGGCGACACGTGCATGGCCCTCGCCGCGCCTCAGGGGTGCCAGGTCGACGGTTTCTCGATCGGTGTGACGGGCCGCTGGCTCCCCGCCATGGCATAGGAAAGTTTGTTGGCCGCATCGACCACGGTCTGCGCCAGTTCCAGCAAGCGCGTTTCGTTCAGGCGGGAAGTGGGCCCCGATATGCACATCGACCCCAGCAGCCGCCAATGCAGACCGAACACTGGCGCCGATACGCTCGACACTTCGGGCTCGCGCTCGCCGAGGGACAGATGAAAGCCGCGGCGGCGAATCATCTCGTGCAGTTCCCCGGGCTCGCCCGAAAACGCCAGGATGACCCGCCCCGGGGAGCCACTGTCCAGCGGCAGCGCCGCGCCGATCCGCACGTGATGGCGGATCGCCTGCGGGCCTTCCACGCGGAGCAGGCAGGTTCGCTGTTGACCTTCGCGGACATAGAACGACGCGCTTTCACCGGTCTTCATCGTCAACTCGCGCAGCACCGGCTCGACCACCTCCTGCACGTTGAAGGTGGCCTGGTAGCACGCGCCCAGCCACCCCGCCGCGCGGCCCAGCCGCCAGTTTCCGTCTTCTTTCTGCACCAGATAGTTGTCGGCCGCCAGCGTGCGAGCCAGGCGCAGCACGGTGGTCTTGTGGATGCCGGTGCGTCGGCTCAGTTCGGCAAGCGAGAGCTGTGGGTCATTGACGCCGAACGCTTCCAGTACCCGCAGCGCGCGCGTTACCGCGATAACGCCCGAACTGCCGTCCTCGACCTTCGGGATGTCGCCCGAATCACTATTTGAGTTCATGAGCCGAAACGCGGTTCATTGTACGAAACGTGATTGTATAGAGTGAAACGGTGAAACACAATCCAACTCACAACGAAAACGAATTTCGGAGACAGACATGAAGGCCATTCTCAAGCACTGCGCGCAAATGTTTGCCGCAGCCGTGGTGCTCGCGTCCCCCACCACGCACGCCGCGGCCCAGTATCCCGCCAAGCCGATCCGCGTGATCGTGCCGTTTCCGGCCGGCGGGGGCACCGACATCATCGCTCGCGAAGTGACCAATACGGTCGCGAAATCAACGGGCTGGATTTTCGTGGTCGACAACAAGCCAGGATCCGGCGGCAACCTCGGGGTGGACGCCGCGGCCAAGGCGCCGGCCGACGGCTACACCATCGTCCTGGGGCAGACCAGCAACCTGGCCATCAATCCGTCGCTGTACGAACGGCTGCCCTATGACCCGCTCAAGGACCTCGCCCCGATCAGCATGGTGGCATCGGCGCCGCTGGTTCTGGTCACCCACGTCAATTCGCCGTACCACACGCTCAAGGAGGTGATCGCGGCCGCCAAGGCGAAACCGGGCGCTCTCAATTTCGCCTCGCCCGGCAACGGCACCGTGGCGCACCTCGGCGGCGAGCTGCTGCAATCAACCGCGAAGGTGAAGTTCACGCATGTCCCGTACAAGGGTGCGGCACAGGCGGTCAACGATCTGATGGGCGGGCAGGTGGACCTCTACATGGCATCGGTGCCCACGCTGCTCGGCCATATCAAGAGCAACCGGATGCGTCCGCTTGCCGTGACCGCGCCCAAACGCCTGCCTGACCTGCCGCAGGTGCCCACCGTGGCCGAACTTGGCTATCCGGGCTTCGATACCGCAACGTGGTTCGGCTTTCTCGCCCCTGCCGCCACGCCGAAGGACATCGTGGCGCGACTCAATGCCGAATTCAACAAGGCCCTCAAGGCGCCGTCGCTGGCCGCCAAGCTGAACGAGCAAGGCGCATCGGTGCTGAGCGGCACGCCCGAGGCGTTTGGCTCGCTGATCAAGCAGGACATCGGCCGCTGGGCGTCGGTCATCAAGACCTCCGGCGTCAAGCTCGACTGACGCCTTTCTCCTCCCTCTCCCTCCCAGACTGCCAGGATGCCATCATGACTTTGCCAAACATCATCAAATCGTTCGAGCGCGTACCCGCCGAGATCGTCGCGCGGGCCGCCAAATTCCAACCCGCGATTCTGTCCGACGTCGGCGGACGCCGCGGCGCGTTGCATGGCCGGATCCGGGCGCTGCGCCCCACCATGAAAGTGGCCGGCCCAGCGTTTACCGTCGAAGTGCGGCCAGGCGACAACCTCATGATCCACGCGGCATTGGCACTCGCGCAGCCCGGCGATGTGCTGGTCGTCGACGGCAAGGGAGACCAGACCTCGGCGCTGATGGGGACCATCATGATGCACGCGGCACGTCAGCGCGGCCTCGCCGGCGTGGTGATCGACGGTGCGGTCCGCGACAGCCTGGAACTCGACGAGATGCAGTTCCCGGTGTTCTCGGTGGGCACCAATCCGAATGGCCCGACCAAGGAAGTCGGCGGCCGCATCGGCCATCCCATCTCCGTGGGCGGCGTGACGGTGCACCCTGGCGATTACATCTGCGGCGACGCCGACGGCCTGGTGGTAGTCGAGCGCGAGAAAATCGCGGCGCTGCTCGATGCCGCCGAAAAGAAGGAAGAAGCCGAAGCCAAGCGCATTGCCCAGATCAAGGAGGGCAACACCACCGCGCCGTGGCTGCTCGCATCGCTGGTTACCGCTGGCGTTCTGAAACAGGGAGAAGCACTGTGACGAACAAGCCGGTCATCATCGTCACGGGCCCTGACCTTGCGCCGCAAGCGCTTGCGCTGCTGGACGACTACGAAGTCATATTCGCGGGAAAGACACCGCAGGCTGCCGATCTCGTGGCCCTCGCCCGCCAACACAATCCGGCCGGCATTATCGTGCGCTACGGCGCCATCGGCGCCGACGTCATGGACGCCGCGCCGGCCTTGAAGGTGATTTCGAAGCACGGCACCGGCACCGACACGATCGACAAGGCCGCTGCGCGGGCGCGCGGCATCGAAGTGGCCGCCGCGCTCGGCGCCAATGCCGCTGCCGTGGCCGAGCATGCTTGGGCTCTGATCCTGGCGTGCGCCAAGGCCGTCCCACATCTGGACGCGCGCATGCGCCAGGGCCATTGGGACAAGGCCACGTACAAGGCGGTCGAACTGAATGGCCGCACGCTCGGCATCGTCGGGCTTGGCGAAATCGGCCGGCGCGCCGCGGCCATCGGCGTGGCGATGGGCATGCAGGTTATCGCCTTCGATCCCTTTGCCAAGGCAGCCCCGGCAGGCGTGACGCTGGTCGACCTGCCCCGCGTGTTCACGGAATCGGACGTGGTGTCGCTGCACTGCCCGTTGACCGAGGAAAACCGCGCCATGCTGAACCGCGAGACGCTGGCGACGTTCAAGGACGGCGCGATTCTCGTCAACACGGCGCGCGGGGGACTCATCGACGAAGCGGCGCTGGCCGAAGCGCTGCGCAGCGGCAAACTGCTGGCCGCCGGACTGGACAGCTTTGCCGTCGAACCAATGCCGACGCCGCATGTGTTCCGCGAGATTCCCAACGTCATCCTGTCGCCACATATCGGCGGCGTCAGCGACGCGGCGTATGTGAACATGGGCGTAGGCGCCGCGAAGAACGTGCTGGCAGTGCTGCAAGGGGTGCCCGCGCCGGCCTGACCGCGCACGGCGGCATTGCCGGCATCGGCAACCAGAAACCTAAGAACGTGTCCGCACGATCCCGGCTGACGGCCGGATACGATGCGGCACAAGGAGACAACGATGTTTCATCGAACCATTGCCTGCGCGCTGGCGGGTGCGACGCTGCTCGCCAGCCTGTCCGCCGCGGCCGCATATCCCGACAAACCGGTCCGCATCATCGTGCCGAATCCGCCCGGCGGCGCCGTCGATGTGGTGACGCGCAAGATCGCCCAAAAGCTTACCCAGCAGACCGGACAGAGCTTCGTGGTGGAGAACAAGCCGGGGGCGTCCGGCACGATCGGGACCTCCCAGGTCGTAAGCGCTGCCGCGGACGGCTACACATTGCTGGCGAACGACAACTCATACACCACCCTGCCCTATGTCTTCAGGAAACTGAGCTGGGACCATCAGACTGCTTTGGTGCCGATTGCGCCGTTCGCGTTTTCGCCGGTCGTGCTTGGCGTCAAGGCCGACTCGCGCTTCAAGGATCTGGCCTCGCTGGTCGCCTACGCCAAGGTGCATCCAGGCGAAGTGACGTTCGGCAGCGGCGGCTCCGGCAGTTCGCCCCATTTTGCGGCCGAAGCATTCCAGCAAGCCGCGGGTATCAAGCTGATGCACGTGCCGTACAAGGGCGCGGGAGAGGCCATGGTTGGACTGCTGTCCGGCAGCGTGGACCTGCTGGTGGTATCGACGCCGACTGCGCTGGCGCCGGTCCGCGGCAATCAGATGCGCCTGCTTGGCATCAGCGGCAAGACCCGTCTCGATGTGTTTCCCAACGTGCCCACCTTCGCGGAAGCTGGCGTTCCCGGATTCAATCTGTTCAATTGGTCCGGCCTGGCCGCACCCAAAGGCACGCCCGCCGATGTCATCGCGCGACTGCAGACGGAAATCCATCGGGCGCTCCAGGCGCCCGACATGAAGGGGTTCCTCGCGCAGATGGGATCGCAACCGGGTAACCTTGACAGTCCCGCGTTCGCACAGCTGATTCAGCGCGAAACTGCGCAATGGGCCGCGGTCGCGCAAAAGGCGCAGATCGAAAAGCAATAGCCAGGAGCAACGATGTTCCTTATCGAACCACCGGCAGTACGCGAAGCGAGCGTCTTTAGCGCGCTGCCAGCGTCATGGCGGCGCAACGACCCTACCAATGCCTGGGCGCATGCCAATCGCGGCGGCGCAACCATCCACTCTTTCCTCGAAGGACCCGTGTGGGCCGATGGCCACCTCTGGGTGACCGACATTCCCTACGGCCGTATCTTCCGTATTTCGATGCAAGGCGAATGGGATCTGGTGGTCGAATATGACGGCGAACCCAATGGCATGAAGCGTCTGGCCAACGGCGATTTCCTGATCACCGACTATCGCAACGGCCTGATGCGTCTGGATACGCGGTCGGGCAGCGTTACGCCGTTTCTGGAGCGCCGAAATTCGGAGCGCTTTCGTGGCGTGAACGACCTGACCTTCGATTCGCACGGCAACCTGTATTTCACGGACCAGGGCCAAACTGGTCTGCACGATCCGACCGGACGCGTTTATCGCCTGGCGCCCGACGGCAAACTCGATGTGCTGCTGGACAACGCGCCCAGCCCGAACGGCGTGGTGCTGTCGCCCGACGAGAAAGTGCTGTTCGTCGCCATGACGCGCGCCAACAGCGTGTGGCGCGTGCCATTGCAGCCCGATGGCTCTGTCAGCAAGGTCGGGCAGTTCTTTACTTCGTACGGCCCGAGCGGTCCCGACGGCCTTGCTATGCGCGCCGATGGTCATCTGCTGGTGGCCAATCCGGGCCTCGGCTATGTCTGGGTGCTCAATCATCGCGCCGAACCGGTCGAGGTGATCCGCAGCCCCGCCGGTGCATCGCTGACCAACCTGTGCTTTGGCGGCGCGGATCGCACCACGCTATTCATGACCGAATCGACCACCGGCACCATCCTGTGCGCCGACATGTCGGCAGGCGGCGCGCCCGTGCACGAGGGGCGGCTTGCATAAACGCCGTCCCGTTCGGAACCGCCTTGCCGGATGCATGCGATTGCCATAAGCACGTGTATTCCAGCGGCTTTCCGACGGTGCCTTGCGGGACGTTGAGACCAGCCGATGCGTCGGTGGACGACTATCGGGGGAGTCAGCGAGCGTTGCGAACTTAGCACTCTCTCAAGCGCGATCTAAAAGTGCGGTCATAATAGAAAACCGCCGAAAATGGGATCAGACTTGATGGCTACTCCCCGCACAGATCTTCGCACCCTGATTCTGGCCCTGGCGCTTGGCGCTTGCGTCATTACGCTAGCCAACTCCCTGTATTCCTCGTACCGCGTGATGCGGGAGACTTTGATTCAAAATGCTCTTGACGCCAACCACGCCTATAGCGCGCGCGTGGCTGCGTCGGTCAACGCATTCCTCCTGTCGGCCCAATCGCGGCTGCAATATGCGGCAGGCAAACTTTCAGATCGTTTCACCGACATCCCTGCGCTCGCTTCGGAGGCAAGGCGATTGCAACTCGAAGACGACGCATTCGACAGCGTGCTGATTGTTGATTCGAGTGGGCGCATCTTGGCAGGCGCACCGGATTCCCTGCGACTGGACGGCATGCAGCTATCGACTCCAAGCGCGCAGGCCGCCCTGCAAGAGCGAAAACCACTGGTCAGCCCTGCCTTTCGATCTGGCTCCGGAAATCTGATTGTGTTCATCTCGGCGCCGATCATCACGCGAGCCGGTGAATTTCTTGGATATATAGGCGGAGCGATCTATGTGGAAAAGGACGGAATTTTGCATTCGCTGATCACCAAGCATTTCTATCTGACCGACGCTCAGGTCTATTTGGTGGACTCCCAGCGCACGCTCCTGTTCCACACCGTCAGTACACGTATCGGACTGAGGGCTGGGGCAAACAAAGGCATTGACAATGCGTTCGATGGGCAAGACGGCAGTTCCCGCATGACCACCGGACGAGGTAACGATGTGCTGAGCGGGTACGCGTTTATCCCCGCCGCACGCTGGGCCGTCGTCAGTCAGCAACCGGTGACTTCAGTGCTGGCCCCGCTTCACATATTGATGAGCAGGATACTCAAAACGGCGACGCCGATTGCGGTTGTGGGCTTCCTTGTGATTTGGGGATTGGCCATACTGATTGCACGCCCGCTACGTCGCCTCGCAGAAAGCACGACCGACACAGGACTGATTGAAAGCGCCGACAAGATAGCCCGCGTCCGTGCCTGGTATTTCGAATCGAACAACCTTAAACAGGCACTGCTACGCAGCATCAACTCAACGCAAGCCAGGGTTACGGGTTTGGAGCTAGCCTCGCAGACCGATCCTCTGACCGGTTTGGCAAATCGGCGAGCCCTCGACGAGGCGTTGGCCGACATCCAAAAGAAAAGAATGCCCGTCGCACTTGTAGCGCTCGATATCGATCACTTCAAGCGCGTCAACGACACATTCGGCCACGACGTCGGCGATCTGGTTTTGCAGCATTTGGCGCGATGCATTCGTGATTGCTCCCGCAGCCACGACTTGCCATGCCGGGTTGGGGGCGAGGAATTTCTGGTCTTGCTGCCGGATACGTCCCTCTCCGCTGCAATGGAGTACGCGGAGCGACTTCGGCAAACAGTGGAAAGATCAGCAATGCCACAAGTGGGACATATCACCATTTCGATTGGCGTTACGACGTGGCCACGAGCAGATCAGCCCCTCGCCGATGCAATCAAAGATGCGGACGAGCGAATGTACGAAGCGAAGCGTGGCGGCCGAAATCGCGTCGTTGCAAGTCTGGGCGAAGGCAAACTGGAACGGCAAGAACTCCGTTTGTAGAGCGGGTGTGGGGCAGGGGAAGGTCAAGAACAGAACCCCAAGCGGCTAATCCCGGGGTAGCCACATTCGTTCAATTGCAAGATGGCCACAACGAGCAAGCCATCCACGTCGTTTGACTTCGCAGTCGCTCCAACTTTCCCTCGTCGGGCCCCGGCGCTCGATCGCGCGGCGTTGTGCTGATGAAGCGCAGCGTTAGCAAGGTTTCCTTCTAATTCAAATCAGCGACTCAGTTGCCGCTTTTTTGACGTCGCGCAAACGCCATTGGTTGTTCCGTAAGGCGAACAATGGTCGAATTCCCGCTCCGTTCCATCTAAACGGAATATGCGGTGCAACGGAAAGCAGGTGCCTTTGAGTATCGTGAAGCCGACGCAGTACGACATCCGCATCCACTTTCCTCTGCCATAAATCGGGAACCTATTCGAATTTGTCTCGCGGGATAATCTTCTCCGCCACTGGAGCCGAGAATATCAACACTTACCTTGGAGGATAGCTATGCCAAAACAGAATCAGATCTCTCCTGACGGGAGAAAATTTTCCGCCTCCAGAACGACGACGCCGGCGGACGACTACTCACCCAAGAAAGTCTTTATCGACACCCCCACAATTGAAGTTATTATCAGTGATTCGAGGCTACGTAGCATGGGGTCACAGTGGGGGCATGTCGCAATCGAAATCGACGGAATCGTTTATAGCCGAGCCCACGAGGAGTACGTAAAAATAGATAGAAATACCTATTTCTATGGAGGAATCGTCAATCTGACTAACAGTTCAATACGCACCAGTGGCAATCTGTGGCGGGACAATGTGGGCCTTATGCTAAGAGTATCTCCTTCCGAGAAGGTAAAGGTAAGACGCGAACTGGAACGCCGTGTAAGTGTGGACCGGATATTCAAGCGGACGCATCCGAACAGAAGCACATACAATTTGTTTGATAATAGTTGTTCATCAAATGTGGCTGACGTGCTCGAATCAATTGGAATTCTGGCTCATGACCCGCGCTGGCTTCCGACACCCGTAACGCCCGCAGAGTTGGATGCAGCCCTCATGAAATCAAAACGGCTTGCCAAGAAGAATTACTATCCGAAGCGAGGTAGCCAGTGAAGAAGCGCTATCTGACCCTCGGCCTTGTCCAATTGCTTTTGATTTTTTTGTCCGCTTGGCTAAGGCGAGCGTCCTGGCAAGAAATTGATTTCGCAGACGCCACATGGAGCCCGAGCGCGCAGCTTTCGCTTTCCTTCTACTGTCTGGCGGGGTGGTTGATAGCGCTGGCTATAGCAATATGGTTCGCCGCTGCTGACAGGGCGAACAGAACAATGCTCGTTCTGTTTCTGGTTCTGCTTTTACCAGCCATCGAATTTTTCGCATGGTTTGCGTTGAGCTTCTGATCGCTAGCAATCGAGTGGAATTCCGGCGCAATGCCGTCGATGAGACGTGTTCTATCTGCGATGCGGCGTGAAACGCCGCGTCGTTTCTCCATAGAAATCACCAATTTGGGTTGAGACGCGACGAATTTTTGGGCGAATCCCGCTCAACTCTCGTCCATGCAGCCGTTACGCCTGGTCTGCAGCAACCACGCCCCGCCTGCATTCCTGCCGGCCACCATGCTCCACCCCACCCCGGCCGCCCTGGCGCTGGCCATTCTCCCGCCTCGAAATATTCCGAGATAGTTATTGTAAATACGAATCCTTCTTATTTACAATCTGCCGATTACGTCTCTTGCGCCCTTCTCTTGCTCGATCGTCGTCGTCGGATCTTCTCAATGTCTGCTCGCTGTCTTCTCACTCCCTCAGCCTTCGCCTGCCTTTCCCTCGTTGGCAACACGGTCTTCGCCGCCGACCAGGGCGCCGTATTGCCAGCGGTCACGGTCAGCGCCGGCGCCAACGACATAGGCGATATCGGATTTGCCACGCGTCGTCCCGCTGGCGTGACCAAGTCGAATGAATCGGCGGCCGACAGTGCCCAGTCGATCACCGTCATCACGCGCGATCTGATGGACAGCCAGCAATCCCAGAACCTCAGCGACGTGCTGTGGAATTCGGCGGGCGTGTCGGCCAATACCTATGGCCGTCGCGGCTGGGACGACTTCATCATCCGGGGCCAGCGTGCGTCGGAATCGGTCTTTGCCGACGGACTGCTGGTCGACACCAACAATCGCGTGGCGCAGGAAGTGTTTGGCGCGGAGCGCGTGGAAATTCTGAAGGGCCCGGCATCCGTGCTGTTTGGCCAGGTCCAGCCGGGCGGCCTGGTCAATATCGTCACCAAGCGCCCGCGTCCCGAGTTGTTCGGTGAACTGGGTCTTACGGTCGGCAACTATGGCTTGCGCCAGGTGACGGCCGACGTCGGCACGCCGCTGAAGCCCGACAGCAAGGCCGCTTTCCGTCTCAATGCGCTGGCGATGAACAGCGACGACGCCACCGATCACGTCTGGTATCGGAACCGCTACGTCGCACCGTCGCTGAGCCTCGATTTCGGGCATCGAACCGATTTCACGATCCTGGCCAGCCACAACGAGCGCCATTATGTGCGCCAGCAAGGTCTGCCCGTGAATGGCACGCTGGTATCGAACATCAAGGGCGTGGTGCCCAATTCGCGCTTTATCGGCGAGCCGAACGCCGCGCCCTATGACGGCGAGCAGAACCGCATCGGCTACGCGCTGACGCACCGCTTCGATTCCGGCTGGACCGTCAACCAGAACCTGCGCTACCAGACCTCGTCGCTGACCGGCACGTTCGTCACGGCCGGAACAATGGCCGTCAACAGCCAGACACTGAGCCGCAGCGCCACCCAGCAGGATTTCTCCGGCGATGCGTTTGGCGTCGACACCAACGTGCAGAAGTCGTTTGCATTCACCGGCCACCAGCACACGCTGACGTTCGGCGTCGACTATCGCCACAGCAAGGAAGATCGTCTGCAGAAGACCTGTCGGGTGGCCGCGCTGAACGTCTACAGCCCGGTGTACGGCGCCGCTGTCAATTGCCCGGCCAGCTTCAGCACCGACAGCACCGACACGCTCAATGCGCTGGGCTTTTATCTGCGCGACCAGATCCGCATTGTCGAGCGCTGGACGGTGACCGGCGGTCTGCGCTACGAATCGGCGCGTACGGCCAGTACCAACCGGCTCAATGCCACGCGCACCGACAGCGATGACAACGCCGTCACCGGCAGTGCCGCGGTGATGTAC
This sequence comes from Cupriavidus sp. GW822-FHT06G04, assembly GCF_058799075.1. Taxonomy (NCBI): domain Bacteria; kingdom Pseudomonadati; phylum Pseudomonadota; class Betaproteobacteria; order Burkholderiales; family Burkholderiaceae; genus Cupriavidus; species Cupriavidus sp. GW822-FHT06G04. Next base: position 535,613 of record NZ_JBXALD010000003.1, read on the forward strand.
GACCTCACCCAGTGGGCGCGCCCCTACGTCAGCTATTCCACGTCGTTCCTGCCGAACGCCGGCACCGACGTCAACAATGCGTCGTTCAAGCCCGAGAAAGGCCGCCAGGTGGAAGTCGGTGTGAAGTTCGACACGCCGGGCAAGAACGGCCTGCTGACGCTTGCCGCGTTCGATCTGGTGCGCAAGAACGTGCTGACGAGCGATCCGGTCAACACCGGCTACAGCGTCGCCGTGGGCGAGCAGCGGTCGCGGGGATTCGAGGCCGAACTGACGCAGGACCTGGGCAACGGCTTGAGCGTGATGGCGGCCTATGCCTACATCGACGGCGAAGTCACGGAGGACACGGTCGCCGCGAATGTGGGCAAGCCGTTGAACGCCGTGCCGCGCCACAGCTTCTCGCTCTGGACCCAATATCGTTTCCGCGGCGCATTGGCAGGCTGGTGGGCCGGGGTCGGCGCGCGCGGCGAAAGCGCCAAGCGCGGCTACAGCTTCAACTACACCGTCCCCGGCTATGCGGTCGCGGATCTCGGCTTCGGCTATACGGCCAGCCATTGGCGCGCGGCCTTCAACGTCAAGAACGTGTTCGACAAGTCGTACTACGCCGGCGGACTCAATAACAACGTGTTGCCCGTAGGTAATCCGCGCGTGGCCATGTTGAACGTCGTGTTGAACTACTGAGGATATGGGTCACATCGCCGGCCCCGGTCCCCACATCTGGCGCAGGAGAACCTGAGCCCGCGGGCGTGAAAATGTTACCCGGCCGGGTACGTTCTACGTAACGCCCCAGACGCGCGCTCAGAAATTCCACGTTGCGCCCACGCGGAATGTGCGCGGTTCGGCGGGATGGACATGATGATCGTAGATGCCGGCCGCCGACCCGTCGGCATTCAGCGGCGATGTCTCGCCTTTGAGCAGCGACGCATAGTAGTAGTCGATGTCGTTGACCCGTTTGCCGAACACGTTGAGTACCTCGGCAAAGATCTTCACGTTCCTGAACAGCCGGTAACCGAGCTTGAGGTTGACCAGGAACGACGACGCGGACCGCACGCTGTTGTCCTCCACCAGCGGACGCGGGCCAAAGTAGCGCGCACGCGCGCCGACCGCCCATCGGCCGCTGTTGTATGAGACGCCGGCCGAGGCCGTGGTCTGGATCGATTCGGGAATGTAGTCGCCGCCATCCTGATGATCGCGGTAGCGTGCGCGGGAAAATGCCGCGTCCGCATCGACCATCAGCCCAGCCAGCGGGCCGTCGGGCGGTGCATAGTAGCTGGCCAGTTCAATGCCGCGGCGGCGGCTTGGACGGCTCGGCTCGGTGGTGCCGCTATCGCCGGAGAAGACCAGTTCGGAGCCGATATCGAGCTGCCAGAGCGACGCAGACAGTTGCAGGCCCGGCGCCAGCCGCCTGGTGCGAACGCCGATCTCGTATCCCGTGGCCGGCACCAGCACGCTGACCTTCTGCGCCGGCTCGCCCGTGGACGGATCGACCGTGGTGGTCGCGCCGCGCACATCGTTGCTGTGATAGCCGCGCCCCCAATTCACGAATACTTCGGTGCGCTCGGCCGGCGACATGACGATGCTGAACTTGGGACTGGCGATATGGTCGGCGCCGTTGCCCGAATTGAGCGGGTTGTCGCTCGACACGCCATACCAGAACTGGTCTGCACGCACGCCGGCGATGGTGCGCAGCCACGGCAGCCATTCGGTTGTATTGCGCAAGTAGAGCGCGGCGCTGGTTTCGTTGATCGTGTCGGTCCGGGTGGTCTGGTAGATCTGGCGCGCCTCCGAACTGGCCAGCGTGATCGGGTCCAGCCGGTCAAACCGCACCTGTGCGCCAATCTCGGTTTCCGTATCGCGCGTGCCCAGCTTGCCAAACCACACGCGCGACGCATTGGCCCCGGCCGTGACGCGATTTTCAAACTGCTGAAACTGGTCGCCGCGCTCGGGGTTTTCCAGCGCATAGGTGAAGTTGGAAAACAGTTGCAGCCGGCTCTTGATCACGTAGGCATTGGCCTTGAACCAGCCGGACGCTACCGGCCGCAGCCAGTCCGCCGAAAGGCTGTACCGCGACGCGTAGCCGCCGTCGCTTGGATCGATATACCCGAAGCGGGAAATCCGCCCGTCGTCGATCGCGCGCTGCGGCACCTGATCGGTCGAATCCCAGCGATTGCGATACGCCATGGCGCTGACGCTGACGCGTTCACCGCCACCGAGCAGCAGCGTGTAGCGCAACACGCCATTGAGCTTGCGCACGCCCTCCGGCATGACCCATGGCCCATTCTCCTGTAGCCATTCCAGCCCATACAGCGCGATGCCCGGCCCCGCCTGGTGCGAATTGGCCAGTACCGCGCGGCGATAATCGTGCTGCCCCAGCTCGACCTGCGCGATGCCGGTCGGCAGTTCGGAGACGTAGTCCATGCTGACCGCACCCGCTGCCGAGAAATCGCCCTCTTCGGCGAAGTAGGTGCCCTTCTTGTAGGCGATGCCGCTGACCAGTTCCGGGATCACGAAATTGAGGTCGGTATAGCCCTGGCCATGGGCGTGCGTGCGCATATTCACCGGCATGCCGGCCACACTGGTGGAAAGATCGGTGCCGTGGTCCAGGTTGAAGCCGCGCAGGAAATACTGGTTTGCCTTGCCGTCGCCGCTGTGCTGGGTGACGATCAGCCCCGGCACGGTTTCAAGCAGTTCGCCGGGACGCAGCAGCGGACGGTTGGCTAGCTGGTCGCGGCTGACGTAGCCCTGCGTGGCAGACACCGCGGCGTCGGCACTGGGCGCATCGTCACGCGCGGCCCGCACGGTGAGTTCGGGAAGTTCCTGTGTTGCCTGCTGCAGACCGCCGGCCTGCGCTTCAGGAGGCATCACGGCAAGCGCCGCGGCAAGAAGCCCCAATGGGGGCATGGCCGGGCGCGTCGACGCCGCCCGGCGTGAGGGATGATGCTGGCTCATTTTTTTATGATACGGATTGGTATGAAGAATTATGCAAACTTCATACCAATCGAAAAGCACCTGTATGGTGCGCCAGGCAACTTCAGTCGCGGTGGTGCGGATGCCCCGCGTGGCCGTGCGGATGGGAATCGACCCGCATCGGATCGCCCTCGGTCATGACCATATTCAGTTGCCCCTGACGCACGCCGCGTTCGCTGCTGATGGCGTCGGCGAGCTTGCGGACCGCGCTGGCCGGCCCCTTCAGGATCACTGTCTCGATGCAGTGTGCATGGTCGAGATGGGCGTGCATGGTCGACACGGTCAGATCGTGGTGATCGTGCTGGATGCGCGTGAGCCGCTCGGCAAGTTCGCGTTCGTGATGGTTGTAGACGTACGACAGGTTGGCCACGCACGGTCCGTCCGCATCGACCGACTCGCGCCAGTGATCGAGGTGCCGACGCAGGATGTCGCGCACGGCCTCGGACCGATTGCCGTAGCCGCGCTCGGCGATCAGACGGTCAAATTCGTTGGCCAGTGCATCATCAAGGGAAATCGTAAAGCGTTCCATGGCGCAGCCGCGACGAGAGGAAAAGCGGCAAGTTACCACGCGCGCGCTCGCCGCTGCGGGTCCGCAATGCGACTTTTCGAGCGGCGCGCAAGCGGGACGGGGCACCGCCGGCGAGATGCGACGGGCATGTTTGCCGCGAAATTTCTGATAACGCGCGGCGATGGGAATCGGCTAACTCGTCTACACTCCTCCCCACGCGTGTGCATGGGCCTCGGCAAGACCTCATCAAATGTCAGCCGCACCCGATCACACCGCCCCCATTGCTTTAACGATAACCATGACAAAACAGCTTCTTCGCGTACAATGCGGCGTAGCCGGCCTTGACACCATTCTTTGCGGCGGCCTTGTGCATGGGGCTGCCTACATCATTCAAGGCAGCCCCGGCGCGGGCAAGACCATCCTGGCCAACCAGATAGCGTTCCACCAGGCCAGCCAAGGCGGAAAAATCCTCTACGTGACGTTGCTGGCCGAATCGCACGACCGCCTGTTCCAGGCGCTGGACATGTTCGATTTCTACGACGCCGCAGCCGTCGGGCGCGATATTTTCTATATCAGCCTGTTCAAGGTGTTGCAGGAGGAAGGACTGCCGTCGCTGGTCAATGCCATGCGCACCGAGCTGGCGCGTCATCGTTGCACGACGCTGATCCTCGATGGACTGCTGATTGCCAAGGACAAGGCGGAATCGGCGCTCGACGTAAAGACCTTTGTCGCGGAACTGCAAAGCCACGCCGCATTCACCGGCTGCACAGTGCTGTTCCTGACCAGTGCCCGCATCGACGACGTGAGCCCCGAACACACGATGGTCGATGGCGTCATCCAGCTCAAGGAAGAACTGGTCGGGATCCGCACCGTGCGGCAAATGCGTATTTCCAAATCGCGCGGCAGCGCGGCACTGGGCGGTCTGCACCAATACCGGATCTCGTCCGAAGGCATCGATGTCTATCCGCGCCTCGAGGCCCTGCTAGCCAAACCGTCGGCCGAAGAATGGCTGCCAGAGGAGCGCGTCGACGTGGGCGTGCAGGGGCTGGGCCAGTTGATCGGCGGCGGACTGCCTCCGGCATCGATCACGCTGCTGCTGGGCCCGGCGGGCAGCGGGAAGACCACCTTCGGGCTCAATTTCCTGAGCCTTGCCACGCCAGAATGTCCGGCCCTGTTTTTTGGCTTCTACGAGTCACCTCAGCGCCTGCGCGCCAAGGGCCGTGCGCTCGGTATCGATATCGAGGCGCTGGAGCGGTCAGGCGCCCTGTTCATCGTCTGGAACCCGCTCACGGAGAACCTGCTCGACTCGCTCGGCCACCAGTTGCTGGAATCCGTACGCGATTTCCGCATCCACCGGCTGTTTATCGATGGCATGACGGGCTTTCAGCGCGCTGCCGTCCATCCGCCGCGCCTGATGGAGTTCTACTCCGCGCTTGCCAACGAGCTGCGCGGCCACGGTGTGTCGACCATCGCCACCCTTGAGGTGCGCGATCTCGACGGCTTTGCCGGCACCGACCCGCTGCCCGACTTTTCCACGCTGACCGACAACCTGATCCTGTTGCGTCAGGCCGGAATGGGCGGCGAATTGCGCCGGCTGATCGGCGTGGTGAAAATGCGCGATAGCGCGTTCGATACCGCCCTGCACGATGTGGTCATCGGCACGGGCGGACTGCATGTGGCGAACCGCCTGATCCTGCCAGGCTCCGCAGACAGGGAATCTGTTGCACCAGTCATCGCCGCGCCCACAAGCAGCGAGTCCTGAATCATGGCAACCGTAGTTGTCATTGACGATGAGACGATGAATGCCGATGCGTTGGCGTTCATGCTATCGGCAGAAGGGTTGACCGTAAAAACAGCCGCCGATGGCGAAGCCGGTTATCGCCTGATCGTGGAAACGCGGCCCGACCTGATCATCACTGATTTCATGATGCCTGTCATGACAGGGCTGGAGCTTGCGCAGAAGCTCCGGGCTGGTGCGGATACCGCACACATCCCGGTGGTGCTGCTGACGGCGGCGCAGGCGGAGATCGGCCGGCAGCACCCTCATCTGTTCGATGCGGTGTTCGAAAAACCCTGCCTGCCCGCGGCCATCCTGACCACGGTCATGCATCTGCTGGCAAACCGGCGGCAACCGTGACCCCGTAAACGCGGCGCGTCACGCCAGCATCACTGTATGCGCGGAACGATTCCGATCTTCTCGGCCAGCATGCGTTCATACACGCCAAAATGCAGATCGACTTCGGCCTGGCTGACCACCGTGACCTCCATGCTGATCTGGTCTGGCTTTAGTCCGAACAGCGTAGCCAGCGCTATCTCCAGATGCGGCGCCGCGTCCCTGTCCTTGGGAAACGTCGTGCCGATGTTGATCGAATAAGCATTCGATCGATCGGCAACAACTTCCAGCAGCCGCGCCGCGGCGCTCATGTTGTGCTCGACGGCAATGCGGGCGGCCTCGGCCAAACTGCGCATCGTTTCGGTCGGAAATCCACGCACGCAGCGCAGGCGAACGCGATGGCGACCCAACGTGATCCAATCGGTATCGAACTCCATGGCGACCTCGAACTGAGAGAAAGGGTCCTGTAAAAAATATGGATGAAATTCATGGGACGGCAGGGTCGGATGAGACCGCGCGCCCCATCCACCCGCCACATTTTTGGCTCGAAAATAGGAGCCGCGGCCGCGCTTTTCAAGGGTCGTACACGGCACGCCTGCCGGTGCAATTTCGTGGCGCGTGACGGCCCCCGCGTCACATCCTCTGCCCTTTGCAAAATCCCGATTGACCGCTGCCCCGAGTCTCGCTAGTCTATTTATGAACTTATCGTTCATATTTGAACATTAGAAAATTCACTGCGAAACCGCTCGGGAGCGCCCCCCATGATTTCAGGAAAGATCGGCATCAACGGTGCCGGCATCGGCGGCTTGGCCGCCGCCATCGCCTTGCGCAAGCTGGGCATGGACGTCGTTGTGTACGAGCAGGCGGCCCGCTTCGCCCGCGTCGGCGCCGATATCAACCTCACGCCGAACGCGGTGCGCGCGCTCGACGGACTCGGCATCGGCGACGCGCTGCGCGCCACCGCCGCGCGCCCGACGCACCGCATCAGCCGTACCTGGGACACTGGCGAGGAAACCTCGCGGCTGGCGATGTCGGACGAGGCGGAGCGACGCTACGGCGCGCCGCAATTGACGATGCACCGCGGCGACCTGATGAGCGCGCTCGAAGCCGCCGTCCCCGCCGCCCACGTCAAGCTCGGCCGCAAGGCTATCGGCATCGTGCCGCGTGAAAACGGCGCCACCGTGCAGTTTGCCGATGGTTCCAGCGACGACGTCGACGTGCTGATCGGCGCGGACGGCATTCATTCGGTGGTGCGCCGGGCGATCCTTGGCGAGGAACATCCGATCTTCACCGGCGTGGTCGCCTATCGCGCCGTGGTGCCGGCCGAGCGGCTGGCGGGGGTGCCAAACATCGGCGCCTTCACCAAGTGGTGGGGACCCGAAGCCACCAGCCAGATCGTGACCTTCCCGCTGAATCGTGGCCGCGAGATCTTCGTGTTTGCCACGGTCGCCCAGGAAAGCTGGCGCAACGAATCGTGGACCACGCCGGGGCGCGTGGAAGACCTGCGTGCCGCCTATGCCGGCTTTCATCCCGACGCGCGCGCGCTGCTGGATGCCTGCGACGACGTGTTGATCTCGGCGCTGTACGTGCGCGACCCGTTGCCCACGTGGTCCGCAGGACGCGTCACGCTGATGGGCGATGCATGCCATCCGATGATGCCGTTCATGGCGCAGGGCGCGGGCATGGCAATCGAGGACGGCGTGGTGCTGGCGCGCTGCCTGTCCGATGCCAGCCCGGACGACATCCCGGCCGCGCTGGCGCGCTATCAGCGCGCGCGTCACGAACGTACAAGCCGCATCCAGATCGGTTCGCGCGGTAACGAGTGGCTTAAGGCCGGCGGCAATGCGGACTGGGTGTACGATTACGACGCCTGGAACGTGGCGCTGCACTGAGCGCGTTCCCCGTCATCCCTGCTACACCGAATCCATGACCTCGACTGCTTCCCTGCGCCATGCGCCCGCCGATTCCGACACCGACGATCCCGCAGGCGCACCGCAGTTGGTCACACCGGTCATTCGCGGCCTGCGCCTGCTGCGCTTTATCGCCGAAGGCGGCTCCACGGCCAACCTCAGCGAAGTCGGCCGACGCATCGATGTCAACCGCGTCACCGTGATGCGGCTGCTCGATACGCTCGAACACGAGGGCATGGTTGAACGTCTGCCGCAGGGCGGGCACACCGTCGGATTCGCGTTTCTCAAGATCGCCTCGCGCGTGCTGGCCGCCAACGACCTGACGACTTTCGCGCGCCGGGTGCTCGCGCAGTTGAGCGGATCGCTGCAACTGTCGGCGTATCTGGCCGTGCCCGATGGCGGGCACGTGCTCTATCTGCTGCGCGACATGCCGAACACGGGGCTCGTCAGCAATATTCAGGTCGGCAGCCGCGTGCCCGCGCATCTGACGACGCCGGGCCGCATGCTGCTGGCTCATCTTTCGGCCGAAGAACTGCGCGCACGGCTTGGCGACGACCCGCTGCCGACGGTCACGAACCAGAGCCCGGCCACGCACGCACGGCTGGCCGATATCCTCGCGGCCGATCTGGAACGCGGTTGCGCATGGAGTTTTTCGGCGTTCGAGCCCGGCATCGACTCATGCGCGGCGCCGGTGTACGACGCCGCGTCCAACGTGATCGCCGCGATCAGCGTGGCCGGCCCGCAGCAGCGCTTCGAAGCCGATGGCACGCTGCGCGAACGCACCGAGAAAGCCGTCAAGGCCGCCGCGCGCGATTTGTCCGCACTGCTCGGCTATCGCAAAACCTGACGCGGAGACTGGCGAAAGCACTGCGAAAGAAATGTGGAGAGCGGGCGGCGCCTGCGCGCGCGCCGCCCCCCTTTCCGGCTCTGCGCTGTCCTTTAGCCCTTCACGCCTCCAGCTTCATCGGCATCGACCTGCGGCGCGCGCGGGTCGCCTTGTACAGCGCATGCGCCACGGCGGGCGCAACCGGTCCGAGCGAGACTTCCCCACAACCCTGCGGCGGCCGATCGCTGTCGACAATGACCACGTCGATCTTCGGCATCTCCGACAGGCTCAACAGCGGATAGTCGTGAAAGTTGCTTTGCTGCACGACGCCATCCTTGAACGTGATTTCGCTGCGGAGCGTATTGGTGAGCGCAAAACCGATGCCGCCCTCGATGTTGGCGCGGATCAGGTTCGGATTGATCGCGCGGCCGCACTCCACCGCGCAGACCACGCGCTTCACGGCCAACGCCTTGCCCGTTCGCTCGATTTCCAGCGCCATGGCCACGTAGGTCTGAAACGCCTCGCCGCGCCCTGTGTAGAGATTGAACGTGAACGCGCGGCTGACATTGGCAGGCGGCTTGCGATCCCAGCCTGCCGCCTTGGCCGCCGCGTCGAGCGTGCGCAGCGCCAGCGGATTGTGTGCCAGCAATGCGCGCCGATAGCGATACGGGTCGATGCCCGCCGCGTCGGCCATCTCGTTGACGAAGCTCTCCAGCATAAAGATGCTCGATGTCGAACCCACGCTGCGCATGAAGCTGACGGGAATCGGCTGCTTCACGTCGATCATGTCGACTTTCAGGTTCGGCACGCGATAGACGCAATCGTAGATCGCTTCAAGCATCGTTTCGTCCCAGCCGCCGTTCTTGGCCATACGCTCGGCCTTGATCACGCCGTAGAGCGATTGCCCAGTCAGCCGCGCGTGCATCGCCAGCGGCATGCCCTTCTCATCGAGTACCGCACGGAAGCGGCCCGACACGCCGGGGCGGTAGAAGCCATGGCGGATATCGTCCTCGCGTGAGCGGATCACCTTGACCGGCTTGCCGACCGCCGCCGAAGCGCGTGCGGCGTGGATCACGAAGTCCGGCAGGAACTTGCGGCCAAAGCTGCCGCCCAGGAACGTGGTGTGGACGATCACCGTTTCGGGCTTGCGGCCGTACAGCTTGCCCAACGCGTTGCGCACGAAATCCTGGCCCTGGATCGGCCCCCACACTTCGATGGCATCGTCGCGCACATGTACCGTGGCGTTCACCGATTCCATCGTCGCGTGCACGATATACGGCGTGTGATAGTCGGCCTCGACCAGCCGCCCGCCGGCGGCCAGCACCGCGTCGGCATCGCCCAGGCGCGTCGCTACGACCGCTTCCGACGCCCCGAGCGCCGCCTTGCGCGCGGCCATGATGTTGTCGCTGTCCAGCCCCTTCGCCGCGCCCGGATCTACGTCGATCTCGAGTGCGTCGGCGCCCTTCTTGGCGAGCCAGTAGCTGGTGGCGACGACGATGGCTGCATCGGGCGCCTGTACCACGGCCTGGACGCCGGGCATCGCCTTGACCGCATCGGCATTGCGGATGCCCGTGACCTTCCCGGTGACGGTCGGCGGCATTTTCAGCGCGCCGTAAAGCATGTCGGGCACGCGCACGTCGATGCCGAACTCGGCCGAGCCATCTACCTTGGCGGGCGTATCGAGACGCAGCAGGTCACGGCCGATCAGCTTGTGCGCGGCCTCGTTCTTGAGACGCGGCGACGGGTTGAGCGGCAGCGTCGCCGCCTCCGCGGCCAGCTCGCCATACGACAGCGAGCGACCGGTCGCGCCGTGATGGACGCGCCCCTTGTCGGTGTGGCACTGCCCGGGCCGCACCTGCAGCCGGCGCGCCGCGGTCATCACCAGCACCTCGCGCGCCTGTGCGCCGGCGATGCGCAGGCGCTGGTAGAACAGCGTGGCCGACATCGACGCGCCGACAAACTGCTGCGGCTCTTCGTATGCCGCGCCCGTGCGATAGGCGTCGCGCCCGGTGACGAAGGTCACCGCGATGTTCTGCCAGTCCGCGTCGAGTTCGTCGGCCAGCACCTGCGGCATGCCGGTGTAGACACCCTGGCCGCATTCGCATTGCGACAACCCGAGCGTGATCTTGCCGCTGGGCTCGATCCAGATCCAATCGGTGATTTCGTGGGTGCCGTGCGCACCGCTATCGACCGTGCGGCTGGCCAGCGCCGGCAACGGAATGCACAGCGCACCGGCCAGCGCGGCGCCACCCTTGAGAAAGCCGCGCCGCGCGGGGCTCGTCAACATGTCACTTGGCTGCGGCATGGATCGCCTCCCGGATGCGGTGATAGGTGGCGCAGCGGCACAGGTTGCTCACGGCGGCATCGATGTCCTTGTCGGTGGGATGCGGGTTCTGCTTGAGCAGCGCGCTGACTGCCATCACCATGCCCGACTGGCAGTAGCCGCATTGCGGCACGTCCTTGGCAATCCACGCCTGCTGCACCTTCGACGAACGATCGGGCGACAGGCCCTCGATCGTGGTGACGTTGCGCCCCGCCACACTGGACACCGACGTCACGCACGCGCGCTGCGCGTGGCCGTCGACATGGACCGTGCAAGCCCCGCATGCGCCGATACCGCAGCCGTATTTGGTGCCGGTCAGCCCGGCGTCATCGCGTATCACCCACAGCAGCGGCGTATCGCCATCGCCACCGAAGTGCGTTGCTTTCCCGTTCAACACAAAGTCCATGGTTGCCTCGCTTTGTCCTCGCCAGTGCAAGAAAAGACGGCCGCAGGCCACCGCGCACTGCGCGCGGTGCGGCCGGTACGACTCAAAAAACCGGATATGGATGGCGCCGCCGAGGCGCCTTGGGTGTCGGCCGCTAATCGGGCGTGATGTGGTACGCGCGGATCAGCGAGGCCCACGACGCGGCTTCATCGCGGATTCGTGCGGCCAGTGCGTCCGGTGTGCTTGCCACGGGTTCCAGGCCCTGGCGCTGCAGATCGGCGCGGATCGCCGGCGTGGCGAACAGCGTCTGGACGTCGGCGGAAATGGCGTCGGCCAGCGGCTTCGGCGTGGCCGACGGCACCAGTAGCGCATACCAGGAACTGACGTCGATGCCGGGCATGCCCTGCTCTGCCAGCGACGGCACATCGGGCGCGGCAGGCGAGCGGCGCGACTGCGTCACCGCGATTGCACGCAAGGCACCCGACTGGATGAATGGCGCCAGCGTTGGCCACGTGCCGAACAACACCGGCACCTGGCCGCCGACTACGTCGTTGACGGCCTGCGTGGTGCCCTTGTACGGCACGTGCAGCATGTTCGCGCCGGCCTTGTGATGAAACAGTTCTCCGGCCAGATGCAGGCCGCTGCCAACCCCCGGGCTGGCGTAGCCGAGCGGCGCCCCGGCCTGGTCGGCCTGCTTTGCCAGCGCGATCAGTTCCGGCACCGTGCGCGCCTTGACCGACGGATGCACGGCCAGCACGTTGGGTGATCCGGCCAGCAGCGAAACTGGCCGGAAGTCGCGCGCCACGTTGTAGGACAGCGCAGGGAACAGCGTGGGATTGATGGTCAGGTTGCCGGCCGGCACCACCAGCCACGTGCAACCATCACCTGCGGCGCGGCGCACCGCATCGATGCCGATATTGCCGTTGGCGCCGGGCCGGTTGTCGACCACGATGGGCACGCCCCGGCGCGGTTGCAGTCCGATCGACAGCGTGCGGGCGAGCTGGTCGGCCGCGCCCCCGGCCGGGAACGGCACGACGATCCGCACGGTCGTGCATGCGGCGTGCGCCGCGCCGATGAGCGCGAGGGACGTCGCCACCGCTGCGGTCGCCGCCGTTGCCGTGGCGCCCAGCCATCGCCGGATCCGTTGCCTTGCTGTTGCGTGATGGCTGGCTTGCCGCATGCTGTTCCTGCCCGTCCCTTCGATCGTGACGGCCGCTACCGCTACCGTCGTCGTGTCATTGATTGGCCACCCTGCCTTCTGGCATGGGCCGGTAATCCAGCAGGCCCGACAGCTCCGCCGCCGCTGCCCGCACTCTTTCCACCATCGGCTCCAGCTGCGCCGGATCGATCCGCGCCGCCGGAATCGTCGCGCCCAGCGCCGCCACCACGCGCGTGGTGCGATCACGCACCGGGGCGGCAATGGTCGAGATACTGGCCTCGAAAAATCCCTCGTGCAGTACGTATCCGCGCTGGCGGTCGCGCTGCACCATCTCGTACAACTCTTCCACCGTGCGCGGCGTGCTTTCCGAGAACACTTCGAGCCGCTCTTCGGGATACAGCTCGCGCAACTCGGACAGCGTCAGGTCTTCCAGCACCACCCGGCCCAGCACCGTGGCATGCGCGGGAAGGCGCGTGCCGACGTTGACGGTACTGGTGAAGGGCCGCGCCGCCACCGACTTGGCCACATACACGATCGACCTGCCATCGCGCACCACCAGATTGCACGGGTAATGGATCTCGTCGCGCAGCCTGTCCAGCAGGGGCCGTCCCAGTTCGGTCAGCTCCAGCGACGCCAGGTAGTCGAACCCGAGCCGCAGCACCGCCATCCCGAGGCGAAACTCCCGTCCCCCGTCCGTGCGCTCCACGAACCCCATCATTTCCAGCGTGGCGAGCAGCCGGAATACCGTCGAGCGCGGCACCTGCAGCCGTCTTGCCAGCTCCGCCGCGGACAGCGTGCGGTCCTTGCTGCTGAACTCACCGAGCAACCGGAGCCCCCGCTCCAGACCCGGCACGATGTACTTGTCCTGCGTCTCCTCCACGGGAGTGGTGTTTGTCATGGTCTCTCTCTGCTTGACGTTCGGTTTGCCAATGAACCGCAACGAATCGATATAGCACGCTTCGCGCCGCGCCATGCACCCCAGCGCTGACAACGCTATCCGAACACTAGCAGAAACGTTCCATATATAAAACCGAGATCCACATCAGGAACGCATTCACTCTATGATCTCTTTGTTGATGACTCAACCTGCTGTAAACCCTGATCGATTGCGCCTCATGGCGTGACGGCGCAATGAAAAAGCCCCGCGCGCCGGGAAAGTCGGCGGCGGGGCAAGCGACGACACCGTACGGCGCCGACAACACCAGCAGGCCGTTCAGACTTCGAGCTCTTCCAGAACCTGGCCCTTGGTCTCGATGCCGAGGAAGAACACGGTGACGGCGGCAATCAGCGGCACCACGGCGAGCCAGAAGAACGCGGAGCTCAGGTTGCCGGTGCCGATGGTCGAGGCAATGATGCCCGGCGCGAAGATCGCCGCCACCTTGAGCCATGCCCCGCCGAGGCCGCAGCCCATCGCCCGCACGCTGGTCGGATACAGCTCGGGCGTGTAGACGTAGGCAGTGATGAAGCCGCTGGCCAGGAAGCCCATCGCCAGCGCGCAGAGCGTGGCCACCACATAGACCGAAGACGCATGGAACACGCCCGCCAGGATCAGCGACGCCGCGCACAGCACGAACGATACGTTGATCACCGGCTTGCGCCCGACCTTGTCGACCAGCAACGCGCACACCAGCGATCCGACCACGCCAAGCACCGATGCGCCGGCCGCGAGGTTCAGCGCCAGTTGCAGCGGCGCGTGATAGACGGTCTTGTAGACGGTCGGCAGCCACGTCGACAGGCCGTACTGGATAAAGCCGCAGGTGGCCCACAACGTCCACACTGCAAGCGTGCGGCCCAGATAGGCCTTGCCCACCAGATCGCGCACGCGGCGGCGCGGATGCTTGCCCATGGCGTCGAATTTCGACGTATCGCCGACCGGCGGCAGCGGTGCCTTGGCACGCGCCTCGAACGCGCGCAGCGCATCGTCGGCTTGCGCCAGCCTGCCCTTTTCCGCAAGCCAGCGCGGCGATTCCGGAATCACGCGGCGCAGCACGAAGAACAACAGCAGCGGCACGCCGCCGAGGAAGTACATCACCTCCCAGCCGTAGCGCGGCACCAGCACCGCGCCCAGCGCATTCGACACCATCAGCCCGATCGGAAACACGATTTCGTAGAGCAGCACGAACCGGCCGCGACCGTGCGCGCGCGTGACCTCGTTGATGTAGGTTGCCGCCACGGGCAGTTCGCCGCCCAGGCCCAGCCCCTGCACGACACGCAGCAGCAGAAAGATCTCGAACGACGGCGCGAAGCCGCACGCCACGCTCATCAGGCCGATGATGCCGGCGCTCCAGCCAATCGAGCGCAGCCGTCCGAAGCGCTCGGCCAGCGCCGGAAACAGCAATGCGCCCAGCAGTTGGCCGACCGAGGGCATCGCGATCAGCAAGCCGATCTGCCCCGGCGTCAGCGACCACTTGGCGATCAACAGCGGCAGCGTGGCGGCGATCGCGATCACGTCGAAGCCGTCGAAGAACGTGGCCAGTCCGATCAGCAGCCGGGCACGCACATGCATCGCATTGCCCGGCATGCGTTCGATGCGCGCGACGATCTGGCCGCGGGTGACGGGTGTCGGGTGTGCCTGCGACGGCGCAGCAGCATGGTTCGCGGCGCCGCCGTAAGTCATGGTGCCCGCCTGGGCAGCCTGGATCGGGGGCGCGGTGTCTTGTCTCTGAATCAGCACGGGTATCGTTTCCAGAAATCGTGTAGGGCAGTTACCCGCGCGGCCGCTGTGTCGCAAGACGTGCGGCTCTGCCTGTTGGCGGGCAGTCTTCGTTTGCCGCGCCTGTCACGGCGCGGCGGGCATCGGTCAGAGGTCCAGCACCAGGCGCTGGCCCTTGCAACCTGACACGCAGACCATCATGGTCTTGTTCGTGGCGCGCTCGCTGTTACTGAGCACGCTGTCGCGATGATCGGGGCAGCCTTCGATCACGGCCGTCTCGCACGACCCGCACACCCCTTCGCGGCAGCTGTACTCGACCGCCACGCCAGACTCCAGCAGCGCGTCGAGCAGCGACTTGCCGGACGGCACGCGCACGGTCTTGCCGGCGCGCTGCAACTGCACGCTGTATTCGCCTTCCTGCACCGCTTCGGTTGCCGGATCGGCGGCAAAGCGCTCGACGTGCACGTTCGCGTAGCCGTGCGCGGCGCAGGCCGCCTCGAATGCGTTGAGCATCGGGCCGGGACCGCAACAATAGAAATGCGTGGTGGCGTCCTGGCCGGCCAGCATGGCGTTCAGGTCCGGCGGCACACCCGCTTCGTCGTCGAAGTGGAAGCGCACCGCATCGCCGTAGGCGGACAATTGCTCGACGAAGGCCGCCTCGGCGCGCGAGCGTGCGCAGTACAGCAGCGTGAACGAACGGCCGCGTTCGGCCAGCCGGCGCGCCATGCAGACGATCGGCGTGACGCCGATGCCGCCGGCCACCAGCACCGTATGCGCGGCGTCCTCGTCCAGCGCGAAGTGGTTGCGCGGCGCGGCCACGTTCAGCGTGGCGCCCACACGCAGCTGCTCGTGCACGAAGCGCGAGCCGCCGCGGCTGTTGCGGTCGTTGAGCACGCCGACGGTATAACGGTCGCGCTGCTCCGGCGCGCCACACAGCGAATAACTGCGCACCAGCCCATTGGCCAGATGCAGGTCGATATGCGCACCGGGCGCGAATTCGGGCAATGGCGTGCCCGCGGGATCGCGCAATTCGATGCTGACGACACCGCGCGCCTCGAAGCGCATGGCCTGCACGCGCAGTGTCAAAGATTGGCTCGCACTCATACGGCTTCCTTCCTTCTACTTCCAGACGCTCAACGCTTTTCCGTCAGGAACTTGCCTTCCGGGCCGCCGGCGTTCTTCTGCCGACGGGTGTTGCCATCGATACCGCCTTCGATCGCCCATTCGGCAAACATGGTCGGGCCCGGTTCGAACGCGCGCGGTTCCCAGTGCGCATCGAGCTGGTCCTCGTCGGCGTAGTACTCGATCAGGCCGCCGGCCGGATTCTTGAAGTACCAGAAATAGGCCGACGAAATCGGATGGCGTCCCGGGCCGAGCTGCGTATCCCAGCCTTTGCGGGACATATTCATGCCGCCGCCAAACACCTCGTGGATATCGCGCACCGTGAAAGCCACGTGATTGAGGCCGGCCTTGCCATGCGGCAACTGCAGCAGGAACAGGTCGTGATGGCCGCCCTCGGCGGTGCAGCGCAGGAACGCGCCGCGCTCGGGATAGTTGTCCGACTGCACGAAGCCGAACTTCTCGATGTAGAAGCGCTCGGTGGCCTTCACGTCCTTGACGAAGAACACCACGTGGCCCACCTCGATCGGAATCGCGCGCTCGTAGATCGGGCTGCGCTGGTTCATGCGCGGTTTCTCGTTCCATGTGTTCATCAGCGCGCATTCCACTTCGACGGCATGTTTGCGCGACACCTGAAAGCGCACGGCGAGGCCGTTCGGGTCGGTGCAGCCAATGCGCGCGCCGCCCTCGAGCGACACGAAGGTCGGTTCGTCGGCGATGCGGCTGCGCACCGCGGCCAACGATGCTTCGTCGTCGACGCCCCACACCACTTCGCGCAGCGTCGGGCCATCCTCGATGGCCGACGGCAGCGCTGCGTCGGCCACCTTGCGCACCAGTACGCGGCAGCCGTTGAGCGTTTCGAAATCCAGACCCTGCGCGTCGTCGCGCTTGATCGTCAGGCCCCAGTCGCCGAAAAAGCCGCGGCACGCGTCGAAGTCGTCGGCGCCGTAAACGATCTCGTCAATTCCCAATACTTTCATTTCCATTCTCCGTCCTGCCGTTTGCGGTGCGTCGCGATGCGCCTAGTTGGCCCACGGCAGCGGTTGTTCGTTCAGGCCCCAGTACACGCTCTTCTGTTCCATGTACTGCAGGATGCCCAGCCGTCCCTTCTCGCGGCCCAGACCGCTGTCGCGCCAGCCGCCGAACGGCGTCGAGATCGAGAACTGCTTGTAGGTGTTGATCCACACGTTGCCAGCCTGCACGGATCGTGCCACCCGCCACGCGCGCTTGTAGTCGCGCGTCCAGATGCCTGCCGCGAGCGCATAGACGCTGTCGTTGGCCTGCTCGATCAGATCGTCCTCGTCGTCGAACGGCATCGCCACCAGCACGGGGCCGAAGATCTCTTCCTGGCAGATGCGCGCGTGGTTATCGAGGCCCTCGATGATCGTCGGCGTGTAGAAATAACCGTTGGGCAGTCCCGGCACATCGGGGCGCATGCCGCCGGTGCGCAACTGGCCGCCCTCGGCCACGCCCGCGGCCACATACGACTCGATGCCATCGCGGTGCCGGTCGGTGATCAGCGGCCCCATCTGGGTGCGCTCATCGGCGGGATTGCCCACGCGCAGTTTTGCCGCGCCAGCGGCCAGGCGATCGATGAACGCCTCGTATTGCGAGCGCGCCACGAACAGGCGCGAACCGGCGATGCAAGATTCGCCCGACGAGCTGAAGATGCCGTACAGCACGCCGTTCACAGCATGGTCGAGATCCGCGTCGTCGAACACCATGGTTGGCGACTTGCCGCCCAGCTCCAGCGACACCGGCATCATCTTGTCGGCGGCGATATGCGCGATATGCTTGCCCGTGGTGGTGCCGCCCGTGAACGACACGCGGCGCACCAGCGGGTGCTTGGTGATGGCGTCGCCGATCACGGAGCCCTTGCCGGGCAGCACGCTGATCAGGCCGCGCGGCACGCCCGCTTCCTCGCAGATCGCCGCCAGTTCCAGCGCCATCAGCGGCGTCACCTCGGCCGGCTTGACGATGACCGCATTGCCGGCGGCCAGTGCGGGCGCCATCTTCTGCGCTTCGCTGGCAATCGGCGAATTCCATGGCGTGATGGCCGCCACCACACCCATCGGCTCGTAGACGCTCATCGTCAGGCAATCGCCGCGCTGCGGCGTGATCTGTTCTTCGAGCGTTTCGAGCGCGGCGGCAAAGAACTGGAACGTAGCAGCGGCACTGGCCACCAGCGCGCGGGTTTCGCTGATCGGCTTGCCGTTGTCCAGGCGCTGGCGCTGCGCCAGCGCCTCGGACTTCGCGCGGATCAGTTCGGCAACGCGATGCAGCACCGCGGCGCGTTCGTGGGGCTTGCGGCGCGCCCAGCCGCTCGTGCGGAAGGCGTGGTCCGCGCCCTGGATGGCTTGCTCGACATCGGCCAGGCTGGCCGCGTTCAGTTCCGCCACCACCTCGCCGGTTGCCGGATAACGCGTGGCGTAGCGATCGCCGCCACCAAGGCGCCATTCGCCCGCGATCAGGATGGGAAGGACTTGTTGCGTCGTCATGGGATTACGTTCTCTTCAGATCGACACCGCGTGGGCGCGGTTGCCGAGTGCGCGCACCACGCTGAACACGGTCAGCGCGGACGTCTTGGGGTTGGCCGCCAGCGGCTTGCCGCGCATGGTCAGTTCGAAGCCGCCGAACGCGCCGCGCGCCTCGACGTGGTGGACGTTCTCAACCGCGTCCGGATCGGCCAGCAGCTTCACCGACGTGCGGTCCAGGCCCAGCCCGGCCAGCGATACCGTGGCCGCCACGTTGGCGTTCTTCGGATAAAGCCGCGCGGCCTCGCGTGCAGTGCCCTCGAAAATGACGGTCGGCTGCGTCAGCGCATCGAGGTCGAACAGCTTTTCGGCAGGGGTGCCGACCCATGCGCGCGCCGGCTTGCGGCCCGTGTAGACGACCTCGTCGAGCCCGCCCACGCGCGCCGCGGCCAGCGCGTCGATGGCGCCGATCGCGCCGGACAGCAACTGCACCTGCGTGTTGCCGCGGCGCGCCGCGGCTTCGAGCCGATCGGCCAGGCCGGGCTCGGACAACGCGCCCACCGACACCACCAGGCATGGAATGCCCCGCTCCAGCGCCGGCACTACGTGCTCCTGCAGCGCCTGGTGACCCGCGCACTCCACCAGCAGGTCGGGACGCCGCTCGTCGTCGGCCAGGCGCGTGGCGACACGCACGTTGGGCGCCAGCGTCGACAACGCGCCGCGCGCCTCGTCCATCGTGCCTTCGGGCACGATCACCACGTCGAACGCGACGTCCGGATCGGACTTCAGCAACTCCAGCACGCCGCGGCCAATCGCCCCGCAACCCACCATCGACACATGCAGCATGGCTATGTCTCCTCAGGCCGCTGCCGCCGCCGTGTTGGCGATGGGGGCCTGCTTGTTGACGGGCGGGCCGGCAAACACGGTCTTGAAGCTGCCGATCGACAGCATGTCGATCTCGAGCAGGAACGGGCCGGCTTGCGCGGTGGCTTCGTCGAGCGCCGCGCCGATGTCGGCCAGGTTGCTGACGCGACGGTGGCGCAGCGCCAGCGACTGGCACAGCTGCGCGTAGTCGGGCGTGTGCAGGTCCACATAGTGGCGGCGGCCGCCGTACTGGGCGTCCTGAATGTTCTTGATGACGCCGTAGCCCTTGTCGTTCATCAGCACGATGACCATGTCGGCGCGCTCCTGCACCGCCGTGGCCAGTTCGCCCAGGTTCAGGATGAAGCCGCCATCGCCAGCCAGCGTGAACGTCTTCTTGCCCGATCCCGTGGCGGCCGCGCCCACGGCGGCGCCGATGCCCATCGCCAGGCCTTGGCCGATGCCGCCGCCCAGCGCATGCACGCCGGCGCGCGAATCGAACACCTGCAGATGACGATTGCCCCAGGTGCTGTTCGATACGGTCACGTCGCGCACCCAGTTGAAATTGCGCCCCACGGCCTGTTGCAGCGCCTGCACCAGCGCGCTGTACGGTCCCAGCCCATCGACCAGCGCACCGACCGCGGCGTCATGCGCGCGGCGCAGGTCGTCGGCAAAGCCGGCATCGATCCGCATGCGTCCGGCCAGGCGATCGGCCAGGCCATCGAGCGCCAGCGCGGCGTCGCCGCTGACGAAATAGTCGCTCTGGTAGCAGCGCCCTTCCGATGCCGGATCGGCGTCGATGCGCAGCAGCGGACGCGGCAGCTTCAGTTCGTACTTGAGCGTCTCGTTGCCGCGCAGGCGCGAGCCCACCACCACCATCGCATCGCAGGTCTGGTAGAACGTTTCCACCGGCTTGTGCAGGTTGTACGCGCCGAGCGATCGCGGGTCGTCTTCGGGCACGATGCCGCGTCCCTGCGTGGACGTGACCACGCCGAAGCCCATGTCCAGCAGGCGCTTGACCTGCTTGCTGGCGTGGCGCGCGCCGCCGCCCAGCCACAGCATCGGCCGTTTGGCCTGCAGCAGGCGTTCGGCCAGCGCATCGAGCGCATGGGCCGACGGCTGGTGCTGCGGCACCGGCAGCGGCTTCAGGTCGTTCGGCATCGGAATCAGCGCGGCCTGGATGTCGATCGGAATTTCGACGCTGACCGGGCCGCTCGGCGCCGTCAGCGCGGTCTGCACGGCCAGCTTGATGGTAGAGATCGCGGTATCGGCGCTGCGGATGCGGAACGCCGCCTTCGACACGGCCTTGAGCATCGTGAGCTGGTCCGGCGCCTCGTGGATGTAGGCAAGGCTCTGGTCCAGATACGGCGTCTCGATCTGGCCCGTGATATGCAGCAGCGGCGTGCCGGCGGTCAGCGCTTCCACCATTGCGCCGGCCGCATTGCCCGCGGCCGTGCCGGTGCTGGTCAGGCACACGCCGAGGCTGCCCGTGGTGCGGGCATAGGCATCGGCCATGTTGGTGCCGCCCGCCTCGCCGCGCGCGGGGACGAAACGGATCTTGCCGCGCTCGCCCATCGCGTCGAGGATGGGCATGTTGTGGATCGAGATCACGCCGAATGCAGCCTTGACGCCGCACTGTTCGAGGAAGGCTGCAATGGCGCAGCCCACGGTGACTTGTTGTTGCTCGTTACGCATGACGGGAGAGTCCTCCGGAAATATCGATATGGCTGCCCGTGGTGTACGAAGACAACGGCGAGGCAAGGAACAGGATGGCGCGCGCGGCTTCCTGCGGCAGGCCAAGGCGGCCCAGTTGAATGTGCTTTTGTGCGGCCAGGCGCGCGGTCCACGCGGCCCAGTCCAGATGACGATCTTCTGCGGGGCGCGCATCGAAGCGGCGGCGCCATTGGCCCGATTCCACCAGGCCGATCAGGATGCCGTTGACGCGCACGCCCTTAGGCGCGAATTCCGTGGCCAGCGAGCGCACCAGGTTGTGCACGCCGGCCCGTGCGGCCGATGTGGCCACCATGTGCGGCTCCGGTTGCGTGGCCAGCAGCGAATTCACGCAGACGATGGCGCCCTGCTTCGATTGCTCGAGCTGCGGCAGAAACGCGCGCGTCGGGTGAATCACCGAGAAGAACTTGAGCTGCAGTTCCTCGATCCAGGCCGCATCCTCGGTGGTAGCGAACGTCGACACGCGGCCCTGGCCGGCGTTGTTGACCAGCATGTTGGCCGGGCCCAGCTCGCGCGCGACGTCCGCGGCGAACGCGTTAACCTGCGCAGGGTCGAGCACGTCGCACGTGGCGGCGTACAGGCGGCAGCCGGCAAAGCGCTCGCGCAACCCGGCCTCGGCGCTGCGCAGGCGGGCCGCATCGCGGCCGCACATGGCTACCGCCGCGCCCGCTTCGAGCAACAGTTCGACCGTGGCCAGCCCGATGCCGGAGGACCCGCCGGTGACGACGGCAACCTTGCCGTCGAGTTCAATCATGGACATCGAATCCCCTCTTCCCTCAATCCCTCAATCGCGATTCATGATGACCACCCGGGGCTGCGTGCCCCTGGCGTGGCGATGCGGCCGATAGCCGAGCAGGCGCGATAGTTCGCCCGCGGTTTCCGTGACTTTGCCGACCATCCGGTCGAGTTCTTCCTGCGGCAGCCGCGACGCAGGAATCGTCGCGCCCAGCGCCGCCGCGACCTTGCCCGTGCGATCGCGCACCGGCGCGGCAATGGTCGAAATGCTGGCCTCGAAGAAGCCTTCCTGCAGCACATAGCCGCGCTGCTGCACCTCGTGCACCAGCCCGTACAGCGCGTCCACGGTGCGCGGCGTGTTGTCGGAATAGACCTGCAACTGCGGCTCGGGATACAGCGCGCGCAACTGGTCGAGGCTCAGGTCTTCCAGCAGCACGTGACCGAGCACCGTGGCGTGCGCGGGCAGCCGCGCGCCCACGTTGACGTTGCTGGCAAACGGACGCGAGGCGGCGGCCTTGGCCACGTACACGACCGAGCGCCCGTCGCGCACGACGATGTTGCAGGGATACTCGATGTCGTCGCGCAGCCGGTTCAGCAGCGGTCCGCCCAGTTCGGTCAGCTCCAGCGACGCCAGATAGTCGAAGCCGAGCCGCAGCACTGCCAATCCCAACCGGTATTCGCGTCCGCCGTCGGCACGCTCCACGTAGCCGGTGGCTTCCAGCGTGGCCAGCAGGCGGAACACCGTCGAGCGCGGCACATCGAGCCGGCGCGACAGGTCTGCCGCGCTCAGCACGCGGTCGCGCGCGCTGAACTCGGCCAGCAGGCGCAGGCCGCGTTCCAGGCCGGGCACGATGTACCGGTCCATGCCGTCGGCATGGGCGGTCGCCATGATTTCGGGATTGGCGCTCATTGCTCGTATCCGGTGCGGCTCAGCGCTTGACCTTGGTGAGCGGATGCTCGGGCGGATAGGTCGGCGTGATCGGCTTTTTGGCGCCCAGCATCACGCACATCAGCGCGTCTTCCTCGCCGATGTTGATTTCCTCGCGATACACGCCCGGCGGCACCGACACCAGGTCGCGGTCGGTCAGGATGGTCTCGTAGCGCTCGCCGTCTTTTTCCAGCACCAGCTTGATCTTGCCGCGCAGGATGAAGAACACTTCTTCCACGTCGGTGTGCAGGTGCGACGGGCCTTCATGGCCGGCCGGGATGATCATGGTCGAGAACGTGAAGTGTTCCGACGGCACGGTGTTGGTGTCGGCGGCCACGCCGGTGCCGCCGGTGCCCAGGTAGCGCATTTGCGCACGGCGGTACTTCGGGTCGTAGTCGGCCTGGAACTTCAGCGCGTCCCAGTCGTAACGGCGAGTGCTGAAGCGCGCCACGCGCGATTCCATCCACTTCTCGAACGAGGCGCCTTCAGGTTGTTCCCAGCTGCGCTTGATGTTTTCCTGTTGCGACAGATCGCTCATTTCTATCCTCTGGAGTGTTTTTGTTTCAGTGCATTACAAAGCCGCCGTTGACCGCCAGCGTCTGGCCGGTCACGAAACGGGCGAGGTCGGACAGCGCGAACAGCACGGCGCCGCAGACATCATCGGGAACCTGTTCGCGCTGGATCGCGCGCTGGTTGCGGTACAGGTCGTGCCGGTGCTGCGGCACATATTCGGTGGCTTCCACCAGCGTCAGGCCCGGCGCCACGGCATTGACGGTCACGTTGGCGTCGCCGAGTTCGCGCGCCAGCGAGCGGGTCATGCCGATGATGGCGCTCTTGCTGGCCACGTAGGCCAGCAGGTTCGGCGCGCCCCACAGCGGCGTGTCGGAAGCGAGGTTGATCACCGCGCCGCGGCCACTGGCGCGCAGCGCGGGCGTGCAGGCCGCTGTCATCAGCCACGTGCCGCGCACGTTCACGTTCATCACACGGTCCCAGGTGGCAACGTCGAGTGCGGTCAGGTCGCGGCCGCCGGAGTCGGTGACCGCGCCGTTGTTGACCAGGCCGTCCAGGCCGCCCAGCGCGCTGGACGCGGCGTCGGCGCACGCCTGCACCGAAGCCGGATCGTTGAGATCGAGCTGCAGCGGCACCACATGGAAGCCGCGCGCCTGTAGCGCGGCGGCCGCTTCGGTCACGCGTTCGGCCAGGATGTCGGCCATTGCCACGCTGGCGCCAGCTTCGGCAATCGCGGTGGCAAAGGCCAGGCCCAACCCGCGCGCCGCGCCGGTGACCAGCACCTTGCGGCCGGCCAGCAGGTTCAGAGGCGTGCGCTCAGGCATGGCTGTGCGCTCCGGCTACCGGTTGCAGCATCGCCACCGGTTCGTCGGCCACTTCGGCATCGGCGCGACGCTTGAGCATGCGACGCACGCGCGTGATGCCGGCATCGTGGGCATAAAGCATTTCATGATCGCGCGCACCCGGCGCCATCGATTCGAGCACCACACGGTCCTGTTCGAGCACGTCCCAATGCAGGCCTTCCAGACGATTGCGATACAGGAAGCGCCACACGTCGCGCTCCCAGCCCTGCACATGGCGAGTGCGCCAGAAGAACACCATGCAGTGAGATTCATCGACCGGCGTGGCGATGCCGACGATGCCGAACGGTCCGCCCGGGCCAACCTTGTCGCGATACGGAATCGACAGGCGCAGCCACAGCGTGCCGGTCTCGCCGAATTCGACCCAGTCGAAATTCACGCCGCGCTGGCCGGTCTTCTCGAAAATCAGCCCGTGCTCCGTTTCCACCACCTGCATGACCGCCGACTTTTCGCCGCTGGCCATCGAATGGGACACCGCGTGCAGGTATGCGCCGTGCATCGGATCCATGACGTTATCGATCGCATAGCGGTAGTTGCAGTCCCAGTGCGCCACGCACAGGAAGTTGCTGTGTTCCTCGCTGACCAGTTCCTCGGGCAGGCGCAGCGTATCGGCCTCAGTGGGCGCGCGATCGCCGAACCACAGGAAGATCGCGCCGGCCTGCTCTTGCACCGGATAGCTGCGCACGCAGGTGCGGCCTTCCAGCGGGCAGTTGTCGACCGCCGGCACGCTCTTGACCTGGCCGTCGCCGCCGACTTCCACGCCGTGGTACCAGCAGGCCACGCGGTCGCCAAGGTTCCAGCCCATCGACAGGCGCGCGCCGCGGTGCGGACAGCGGTCTTCCAGTGCATTGAGGCCGCCGGTGCTGTCACGCCAGACGACGATGTTCTGGCCCAGGCGCGTGATGCCGATCGGGGCGTGCGTGACCTGCCACGACGCAGCCACCGGATACCAGTAGTTGCGCAGGCCGGTGTTCAGGCGCGCTTCTGCGCGTGCTTGCTTGTTCGATTCCATATCTGTCTTCTCGCTTCTCGCTGTTCGGTCCGCGGGCTCAGGCGCCCAGGCGGCGCATTTCGGCAAGGAAGCCCTGCTCGGTCCACAGTTGGCCGTCGGCGGTCAGCAGGCCGGCGCGGTTGAAAGCGCGCACGATGTCTTCCGGGGATTTGGCGCCGGCCTCGAAGGCCGCTTCCAGTGCGTCGCCCAGCTTGTTTTCGTAGGCGGTGGGCTCGGCGGCGCGGGTCTGCCAGACGATATTGGCCACCTGGCCGGGCTTCTCGATATGACCCTTGCCGGCAACGTTGTTGGGCGCGGGACGCTCCCAGGGAACCAGGTTCGGGTTGTACGCGAGGCTTTCCATTGCGCTTTGCTCCATGGCTTGCTGTGTGGGGACGACTGGCTCAATCCACGCTCGCGCTTGCCGGCTCTCCGTCTTGTTGACGTTTTACCTATGAAACACGAGTTTAAATATTGAACACAGGTAGGACTATAGACAACGACGCTTTAAAGATTGATCGGGGTAAACCCGCGCGGGGAAGATGCGCTGGCCGATTGCCGGCCAGGCTCGGCGCAGTTGAGATTCAGGCTGGCGGAAGGCTGGCGCGGATCAGCCGCGCCACGGCAGAGGGCTGCTCGATATAGCAGGCGTGACCGGCATCAGCGATGGCGTGGAATGGCACGTCGAACCGCTCGGCCAGCGCGGCGGACGCGGCGGGCGTGGTCACCACGTCCTGCGCGCCGCATCCCACTTCCCAGGCTCGGCCGCTCACATCGAGATAGCTGCCGATGTCGTCGCCGCACAGCAAGGCGACCGCCTGGCGATAACCGTCGGGATTGAGCCGCCGCATGTTCCAGCGCACCCAGGCCTGGGCGTCAGCCGTGGCGGCCGGACTTAGCAGGCGCGTCGGGCCGCGCTGCGCCAGCCCTTCCACACCTTGTGTCTCCAGCGCGGCGATGCGCTGGCGCGCCACGTCGCGCGCGGTGTCCTCCTTGCCCGGCGCGCCGTAACCGAGCGCCGGACTGAGCAGCAGGAACCGCCCCGGTTGCATCGCGGCCGGCGCGTGCGCGGCATACCCGGCCGCCATCAACGCACCGAGCGAATGGCCAACGATCAGATCGGGCCGCACCTGGAGCGCATCGAGCATCGCCGCCAATTGCATCGCATAGTCGCGCGCGGTCGGGGCCGGCATCGGCAGCGGTGTCGACTGTCCATAGCCGGGCGCATCCCAGGCGATCACGCGCGCATGCCCGGCCAGCAGGCTCGCGCAAGGCAGCCATGACGCCGCACCGGAACTGATGCCGTGCAGCAAGACGATCACCGGGCCGCGCGTCCCTCCGATGCGGCAAGCGACGCGCGCGCCGTCGCTTCCCGTCATCACCAGGCGTTCCGCGAAATGGCTGTCCAGCGCGGCCAGCAGGTCAACCGCCCGGTCGGGTGCAGAATTGGACTCAGTTTGTTCCATATATGAAATACGTGTTTGCACATAAAACTTCTCGACTATAGGCGCAGTCGTCCGGTTCGTGGGATCAGGGTAAACAGGGAGAAAAATCAGGGTTTCCGGACGGCGCCCGATGACGGTGCGAGGTGTTGCCGACGCTCGCGCCAAGGCGGGGCAGACGCCTGCAGCCGCCCGATCCGCGCAGCGTCTGGCGCGCACGTTCAAACCCGGCCCAGGCGGCAGCGCGCCGCGCGCCACGGCAGTGCCTGGCGCACCACGCCGGCACCGGCACCGCATCGCTGGCATTCCCCCAAACGGGTGGTGCCGCAGCGTCGCAGCGCGGACACAGGGGCGGCGTCCTAGGGTTCGCCCCTATCTACGCCTTTTCACGCCGTGCCTATATTCCGCTCAACGTTTCCTATGTAGTTCATTGTTTTACTAATGAAACGCAGAACGAAACGGCAGCCTCCGTTGCCGACGGAAACGTCCACGACAAGCCCCCAAGACTAGAGAAGGAAACGGTAGATGAAGATCGCAAAGTACGCGGCAGGCCTGCTTGCAGCCGCGCCCCTGCTGGCCACCGCCCAGTCCGTCACGATGTATGGCGTGGTGGATACGGGCGTGGAATTCGTGAACAACGTCGGCGCGGCGGGCAACAGTGTGGTCCGCATGAACACGCTGACCGGCACCGTGCCTTCGCGCTGGGGTCTGCGTGGAACGGAAGACCTGGGCAACGGCCTGAAGAGCGTGTTCGTGCTCGAAGGCGGGTTCGCACCCGATTCCGGCAATGCCAACCAGGGCGGCCGGCTGTTTGGCCGCCAGGCGCTGGTCGGGCTGCAGTCGAACCAGTGGGGCCAGATCTCGTTTGGCCGCCAATACACGATGCTGTTCTGGGCCACGCTCGACCCGGACATCCTGGGGCCGAACGCCTTCGGCTCGGGATCGCTGGACAGCTACCTGCCGAACACGCGCGCCGACAACGCCATCGCCTACAAGGGCACGTTCGGCGGCCTGACGCTGGGCGCCACCTACAGTTTTGGCCGCGACGGCACGAACGCCGGGCCCAGCCCATCCGGCACCAACTGCGCAGGCGAAAACCCCGCCAACAAGAGCCAGTGCCGCGAATGGTCTGCGATGATCGGCTGGGACCAGAAATGGTGGGGCATCACGGCCGCGTATGACTCGCAGCGCGGCGGCCCAGGCGCGTTTGGCGGCCTGACCAGCAGCAGCCTGCGCGACGACCGCGCATCGCTGGCCGGCTATGTGCTGCTGAATCGCACCAAGATCGGCGCCGGCGTGATCCGCCGCGAAAACCAGGGCAGCACCACGCCGCTGTCCGAGCTCTACTACATCGGTGCGGCGTATGACATCACGCCCGCCTTCACGCTGGCCGGCCAGGTTTATTACCTGAACTACCAGAACAGCGACAACAAGGCGATGCTGTACGCGATCCGCGGCATGTACAACTTCAGCAAGCGCACGGCCGTGTATGCCACCGCCGGCTACATCAACAATGACGGCACGCTGGCGATGTCGGTCAGCGGTGCACAGGCCGGGGCAAACCCCAAACCTGGCGGCCAGCAGATCGGCGCCATGGTCGGCATCAAGCACGTTTTCTAAGGGTGAGACCGTTATGCAACCGAACGTTTTCCGTCGCATCGTCCTGGGTGCGATCGGCGCCGCAGTTGGCGTCGCCGCGCTCTTGAGCACGGCCCCGACGATGGCCCAGGGCAACTATCCAAGCAAGCCGATCACGATCGTGGTGGCCTATCCGGCCGGCGGCGACACCGACGTGCTGGCGCGGCTGATGGCCGAAAAGCTGGCGGCGCGCCTGAAGCAGTCCGTCGTGGTGGAAAACCGCACCGGCGCGGCCGGCACCATCGGCAGCGCCTACGTGGCCCGCGCTGCCGCCGACGGCTATACGCTGCTGCTGGCGCCCAACACGGTATCGATCGCGCCGCTGGTGCTCAAGGCCGGCACTGGCGCCAGCTACGATGTGCTCAACGATCTCACGCCGATCGCCCAGCTTGGCACCCAGTCGCTATTCGTGGTCGTCAACAAGAACAGCGGCATCTCCCGGATGAGCGACCTCGTGGCACGCGCCAAGGCGGGCAAGCTGGAAACGTACGCAACGCCCGGCAATGGATCGCCGATGCACATCATGGGCGAACTGTTCAACAAGTCGGCCAACGTGAAGATCGCGCAGGTGCCGTACCGCGGCACCGCACCGGCCATCGTCGACGTGCTGGGCGGTCAGGTGCCGATGACCTATGTCACCTACGGCGCGGTGGCGCAATACGTCGGCAACGGCACGCTGGTGCCGCTGGCCGTGGCCGACGCGCGGCGCTCGCCGTTCGCGCCCAACGTGCCGACGCTGGCCGAGCTGGGCTACAAGGATGTGGAAATCGGCGCGTGGCAGGCCCTGCTGGGGCCGAAGAATCTGCCGCCGGAAATCGTGCGCATGCTCAACGGCCATGTGAACGAGATCCTCAAGCAGCCGGACGTGGTGGCGCGCATGGCCACCATCGCGGTCACGCCCGTGGGCGGCGAGCCGGCCGTACTGCAAAAGCTGATCGCCGCCGACTACGCGCGCTATGCCAGGCTGGTAAAGGAGTTCGGCATCCAGGCCGACTGAGCCTCGGCGCAATGGACGGTCCCGGACCGGTTGCAAACGGGGGTAGCACTGACGGCCCGGCGCAATGCCGGGCCTTTTTTATTCGGCAGCGCACGCACGATCAGCTCAGTGCCCGCCTCGCACCATAGGGCAGGGCCGCCCGGCCACCGCACACCACCAAAAGTCGCCGTCACTATTGACGCCGAATCACATCGCAAATGATAATCGCTCTCATTTCTAAAAATTACAACGAATTACAACAGGGATATGAGCCGTTATCTACACAAAAAATATGTGCGCGCCAGTGTTGCAGTGGGTCCGGCGCTTCTTTTGCAGGTGGCACACGCCCAGACAATGGGCACCGATTCCTCCGCCCTGCCGCCGGTCACGGTGACGGCGGACGGCAACCGGGATCTCGGCAGCGGATACAAACCCTCCACCACGGTCAGCGCCACCAAGACCGAGGCGCCGCTGCGCGACGTTCCGCAGACCGTCAACGTCGTGACCGCGCAGGTCATGCAGGACCAGCACGCCACCTCGGTGCAGGACGCGCTGAAGAACGTGCCGGGCGTCAGCTTTTCCTCCGGCGACGGCCAGCGCGACCAGGTCTCGATCCGCGGCTTCAGCGCCATTGCCGACCAGTTCGTCGACGGTATCCGCGATGACGCCTTGTATTTTCGCGATCTCTCCAACGTCGACCGCATCGAGGTCATCAAGGGCCCTGCTGCCGTGCTGTACGGGCGCGGCTCGTCGGGCGGCCTGATCAATCGCGTCACGAAAAAGCCGGGCATCGACGTGACCGACTTCGCGCTGAGCTATGGCATGTGGGCCGACCGGCGCGTAGAGGGTGACGTGGGCCGGACCTTCGGCGACGGCGCCGCGGCGTTCCGCATCACCGCCGCCCATGAGGAGGCCAACAGCTATCGCTCGCAGCAGTTCCTGAACCGGACGGCCGTGGCGCCGTCGCTGGAACTGCGCCTGGCGCCGCAGACCACCGTCCTGCTACAGGCCGACTGGCTGGAAGACCGCCGCGTCACGGACTTCGGCATCCCGGCCTATCGCGGCCGGCCCGTGGCGGTCGATCCCTCTACCTACTACGGCGCGGCAAACGCGCGCGACGCCGACTACACCCAGACCCGCGTTTACTCGGGCACCGCCACCGTGAACCATCGTTTCAACGATCAGTGGTCGATCCGCAATGCGACGCGCTACTACCACTACTCGCTTGACCGCAACAACACGCTGGTGGGATCGGTCAACGAAAGCACGCTGCGCGCGTCGCTGACGCACAGCAACGTCTACCGCGAGGAGCACGGCTGGTTCAACCAGACCGACCTGACGCAAAAGGCCGAGTTCTTCGGCATGAAGCACGAACTGCTGTACGGCGTGGAAGTGGGTCAGCAGAACAAGGATCTGGTCAACTATTCGCGCGCCAACGTGGCGTCGGTCGATCTGTTCAATCCGGTGCTGCCGGTCCTGCCGCGTCTGGTCGGCGGCACGCCGGCCACCAGCAATCTGGGCGTGTTCAAGACGCTGGGCCTCTACACCCAGGACATGATCCAGTTTTCCGAACAGTGGAAAGCCCTGCTCGGCGTGCGGTACGACCGCTTCGAACAGGAAACCATCCAGCGCCTGCCGGGCCAGCCCAACCTGGCGCGCACTGACAATGCCTGGAGCCCGCGCGCGGGCCTGGTGTGGCAGCCGTCGAAGCAGCAGTCCTACTACCTGTCGTGGAGCCGCTCGTTCCAGCCATCGGGCGAGGCGTTCTCGCTGGCGGCCAACAACGCGCAGCTGGCGCCGGAGACCACGCGTAACACCGAAGTCGGCGCGAAGTACGATTTTCTCGACGGCAAGGCCACCACGACGGTATCGCTGTTCCGGATCGAACGGACCAACATCAAGGTCGCCAACGCCACCGGTACGGCGCTGATTCCGATCGGCGAGCAGCGCACCGACGGCCTCGAACTGAGCGGCGCGGCAGAGCTTGGCGGCGGCTGGCGCATGCTGGCCGGCTACGCCTATCTCGATGCGGTGGTGACGCAGTCGACGCCGGCGCTGCAGGGCAAGCAGGCCACGCTGACGCCGCGCCATTCGGGCAACCTGTGGCTCACCAAAGAGCTCGGCCATGGCTTCGGGCTGGGCGGCGGGCTGAACCTGGTGGGCGCGCGACAGGCCGATCCGGCCAACACCGTGACGTTGCCGGGCTACGTCACGGCGGACATGGTCGCCTGGTATCGGCGCGGATCGTTCGAGGCGCAGTTGAACCTCTACAACGTGTTCAACCAGGGGTACATCGTTTCGGGCCACGGCTCCAGCCCCAATCTGAACCTGCCGGGCGCTCCGCGCAGCGTGATGGCCACCCTGCGCTATCGCATGTAAGCGACGCGCGCATGCGCCGACGGTACACGTACCGCGCGTGTCCCGATCCATCGCGCGGTGCGGCGCCATGCGCCGTGCCGATTCGCGGCGCCATGCCAGTGTGTGGGCGCCGCGCGGCCTTTGGCGGGCAGAAAGCGGGCGCGCGGCGGCCGCGCATCTATAATCCGGCATGACCTCATCCGCCCCCACCTCATTTGCCACGCTGCCGCTGTCCGCGGCGATGCAGGCCACCCTCGTCCAGCTTGGCTACGACGCCATGACGCCGATCCAGGCCGCCAGCCTGCCGCTGGCGCTGGCCGGCCACGATCTGATCGCCCAGGCCCGCACCGGCAGCGGCAAGACCGCCGCGTTTGCGCTGTCGCTGCTGCACCGGCTGGATCCGCGCATGTTCGACGTCCAGGCGCTGGTGCTGTGCCCCACACGCGAACTTGCCGATCAGGTCACACAGGAAATCCGCCGTCTGGCCCGCGCCGAAGACAACGTAAAGGTGCTGACGCTGAGCGGCGGCTCGCCGATTCGTCCGCAGGTGGAAAGCCTGGTGCATGGCGCGCACGTCGTGGTCGGCACGCCGGGCCGCATCATTGATCACCTGGACCGCGGCAGCCTCGACATCAACCACATCACCACGCTGGTGCTCGACGAGGCCGACCGCATGCTCGACATGGGTTTCCATGACGACATCTCGTTCATCGCCAGCCACGCGCCGAAGGAGCGCCAGACGCTGCTGTTTTCGGCCACCTATCCGGCCGCGATCGACAAGCTGGCGCAGCGCTTCCTGCGCCAGCCGAAGACCGTGAAGGTGGAGCAGGCGCACGACGCCGGCACCATCACGCAACGCTTCTATGAAGTGCAGGAAAGCGAGCGCCTCACGGCCGTCGGCCTGCTGCTCGATCATTTCCGCCCGGCCACCACGCTGGCCTTCTGCAATACCAAGGCGCGCTGCCGCGATCTGGCCGACCTGCTGCACGCGCAGGGGTACGCCGCGCTGGCGTTGCACGGCGACCTCGATCAGCGCGATCGCGATCAGGTGCTGGTGCAGTTTGCCAATCGCAGCTGCTCGGTGCTGGTGGCTACCGACGTGGCCGCGCGCGGACTCGACATCGCGCAACTGGAGGCGGTGATCAACGCCGACGTGACGCCCGATCCCGAGGTGCATGTCCACCGCATCGGCCGTACCGGTCGCGCCGGCGAGGCCGGCTGGGCCTTCAGCTTGGTCAGCCTCGACGAAATGGGCCGCGTGGGCAATATCGAACAGCATCAGGGCGGCGAATTCGAATGGCATCCGCTGACCGAATTGACGCCGGCTGGCGGCGGGCGCTTGCTGCCGCCAATGGTGACGCTGCAGATGCTGGGCGGACGCAAGGAAAAGATCCGGCCCGGCGACATCCTCGGCGCGCTGACCGGCGAGGCCGGTTTCACGAAGGAACAGGTTGGCAAGATCAGCGTGATGGAGATGTCGACCTATATCGCCGTGGACCGCGCCATCGGCCGCGAGGCCGTCAAGCGGCTCAACGAGGGCAAAGTGAAGGGCCGCAAGGTGAAGGTCAGGATGCTGACCACCACCTGACGGCACACGCGCTTCCTGCCGGCTATTTCATGTCGATGACCAGCTTTCCCCGCACATGTCCGGCCATGTTGGTGGTCAGCGCCTGTGCGGCCCGCGCCAGCGGATAGGTGGCGTGGATATGGGTGCGCAGGTCGCCCGAACCATACAGCGCGGCCAGCGATGCGAGCAGCGGTCCGTCGGCGCGGGTGGCGAAGTTGACGCCGCGGGCGCCCACATCGCGGCCGCGCGCCGGATCCGGCTTGCTGACCGTGGACACCAGGATTCCATCCGGCTTCAGCACCGACCATGAACGGTCCTGCGTAGTGCCGCCGACGAGATCGAGCGCCAGATCGAAGGCCGCCGTGCGCGCCGCGAAATCTTCCGCCGCATAGTCGATCACTTCTGTGGCACCAAGGCCCAGCACGTAGTCCCGATTACCGGCCGATGCGGTGCCTGTCACCCGCGCGCCGGCCAGCCTGGCCAGTTGCACGGCCACGCTGCCGACCCCGCCTGCCGCCGCGTGGATCAGGACCGATTGGCCAGCCTGCAGAGCGCCGTGCTCGTGTAGCGCCTGCCAGGCCGTCAGCGACGCCGCGGGGATCGCCGCCGCCTGCTGGAAACGCATCGACGCCGGTATGCGCGCCAGCCGCGCCGCGTCGACCACGGCCTGCGTGGCATAGGCGCCAACGATGCCGATAAAGCCCATCACCTCGTCGCCCGGCGCCAGCGTGGTCACGTTGCGCCCCACCGCGATGACGGTGCCCGCGGCATCCACGCCTGGCGTGAACGGCAGCGGCAGCGGTATGAACGCCTTCATCGCACCGCTGACGATTTTCCAGTCGATCGGGTTCACCGACGCTGCCGCGACATCGATCAGCACTTCGTTATCGCCGGGAACCGGATCGTCCAGTTCTGTCAGCGACATGGCGTCTGGGCTGCCATAAGCAGCAACACGGATGGCTTTCATCAGATGCTCCGGGATGACACGCCCACCACGGGCGCATCGAGTGCAAGCGCGGCCTGCACGGGATCGAAATACTCGCGCAGGTGCGCGATCCTGCCGTCACGGGCGGTAAGGAAGACGACGTACTCTTGCCGGTAGGCGCGGCCGGTGGCGGAAATCAGGCCCTCGGCCCGCACACGCGCAACGGCGCACAGGGGGTCGTCGGTGGCGATGATCACCGGGTCGAAAAAGCGGAAGTCCTTGACTGCGCCGGCAAACCAGTTCGCGTGCCGCAATACTGCGTCGCGGCCGTCGAGCTGTAACGGATGGCCCAGGCTCGGCGCGTAAGGCAGGTCCCACACGATGTCGTCGGCGATCAGCGTCTCCCATTGCGTGGGCGCGTCGACCAGCCATTGCAGGTGTTGCTGCAAGAGTTCGGTGGCGATGCTCATGATCTGTTCTCCTGTACCGGGCAACGGTTATGCAGCCAACGGGCGGGCCGGCGTGCGACGGTTATCGAGGCTGAACGCGCCGGCGCCAAACGCCACCACCTGCAGCAGGCCGCCCGCCATCGCCAGGTTTTTCAGGAAATGGAACATCTGGTTCTGATCGCCCAGCGCGTGGTGGAAGATCAGCGCGGTCACCACCGCGTAGCCCGCCAGCAGCAGCGCCACCAGGCGCGTCTGGTAGCCCGCCGCCAGCAACGCGGCGCCCGCCAGCTCCAGTATCAGTGCGCCGATCAGCCCCAGCGCCGGCGCCGGCAAGCCCACCGACGCGATGTAGCCCATGGTGGCGGCCGGGGCCGCCAGCTTGCCGACGCCGCTGACGAGGAAAATTGCGGCCATCAGGATGCGGCCGACTGCCGGCACGACGGTGCGGCCGTCCAGACGGGCGCTAATGCCGGCGTTCAGGTTGGCGTTCAGGTTTGCATGCGGGTTGGCGTTCAGGTTCGGTTTCATGTCGTTCATCCTTTTCAAAGAGTGGATGGGCAAATCGTAGGGGCTTGACATGTATCCGGGAAGACTATATTTCTCGATGCTATCCATCTATCGGATAGATATATGCTCGATGCCGTCTCGCTGGACCAGCTCCGCACCTTCATCGCTGCGGCCGATGAGGGCAGTTTTTCCGCGGCCGGCCGCAAGCTGCGTCGTGCGCAGTCCGTGGTCAGTCATACGCTGGCCAATCTGGAGGGCCAGATCGAGGTGCAGCTATTCGATCGCAGCGGCCGCTATCCCCGGTTGACCGAGCAAGGGGCTGCGCTGCTGGCGCAGGCGCGGCTGGTGGTAGGCGGCATGGACGGCTTCAAGTCGCGGGCGCGGGCGATTGCCGATGGGCTCGAGCCGGAGCTGTCGGTGGTGGTGGACGTCATGTACCCGATGGCTTCGCTGACCGACGCCGTCGGCGCATTCCGCAGCGAATTTCCGCACACGCCGCTGCGGCTCTACGTGGAGGCGCTTGGCGCCGTGATGCAACCGGTGCTGGCGCAGGCGTGCCGGCTCGGCATCAGCGGATCAATGCCGTCAGTGCCAGATCTCCTCGATGCAGAAAAACTGCTCGATGTGCCAATGGTCACCGTGGCCGCGCCGTCGCACGCGCTGGCATCGCACACGGGCATCATTCGCGCGCGCGATCTGGTGGACCACGTCCAACTGGTGCTCACCGACCGCACGACACTGACCGAAGGCGCAACCTTCGGCGTGTTTTCGCCACAGATCTGGCGTCTCGCCGACCTTGGCGCCAAGCATGCGTTCCTGCGCGCCGGATTCGGGTGGGGACATATGCCGATGGCGATGGTCCAGGCAGACCTCGACGCGGGCGCGCTCGTGCGGCTGCAAATCGAGGCCTTCCAGCCACATACGCCGCCAATTGCCATGTTTGCGGTGTATCGGAAGGACACGCCGCCCGGCCCCGCGGGCCGCTGGTTTCTGAAGCGGTTGAAAGGCGCGGGCATCGACAACCGGCCATCTTGAGACGGATATAGAATGCTTGGCGCGCTGTCGATGGCCCGATCGCCGCGGCTTTCACGCGACGCATCGCAACCACTACCCCTTCCGATTCCGAAGATGCCGATGACCCCCGAAGTAACCGTGCGCCGCGTCGGCGCTGACGACGCCGCCGGCTACGTCGATGCGCTGGCCGATGTGCTGATCGATTGCGTCGAGGGCGGCGCGTCGGTGAGTTTTATGCTGCCGATCTCGCGCGACAAGGCGCGTGGATTCTGGCGCGGCGTTGCCGATGGTGTGGCGCGGGGCGAGCGTGTGCTGCTGATTGCCGAGGACGGCGACGGACAGGTGGTCGGCACGGTCCAGCTCATCACCGCGCAGCCTGAAAACCAGCCGCATCGCGCCGATGTTGCCAAGATGCTGGTCCATCGCAAGGCCCGCCGCCTTGGCGTTGCGCTGCGCCTGATGCAGGCGGTGGAACAAGCGGCGCGCGACGAGGGCAAACATGTGCTGGTGCTCGATACGGTGACGGGCGGCGACGCTGAACGGCTTTACGCGCGCGCCGGCTGGCAGCGCGTGGGCGTGGTGCCGAACTACGCGCTCATGCCGGACGGCGCGTTTTGCGGGACCACGTTCTACTGCAAGCAACTCGATTGAGGCGCGCGCAAAAGAAAAGCGGGCCACTGAGGGCCCGCATGTCAGCGCATCCCAGCTTGGCAGCGGTTACGCACGCTTGTAACGCTTGCCAGCATCGGCACCGATGCATTAGCTGCTTACTTCATCGACACACAGCGCGCCACGCTCACGCCACGGTCAGCCTGTTGGCAATCTTCAGTCCCGGCAGGCATTCGCTGGCAATCTGCGCCACGTGCTCGCGCGTTAGCTCGTCGCGGACCGTCCCGTGCAGGGTGCACGTGTCGTCCGCAAATTCCGCCCGGACCACGCCCGGATCGACGATGACGGCAAGCTTCTCGTCCAGCACTTCGCGCTGCTGCACGGCGCTCAGCGGCGCAACGGGGTCCATATCGGTGTTGTCGTACTGGCCCAACGACGCGGCCCCGGGCAGCGGCCGAGTATCGGACGTGGTGGCGGGTTTGGGCGGCGCCGATCCGGGTGCCACGCCATACATGCCGTAGCGCTCGACGCCGGCCGGCTCGTTGCCGCCCGACGGCACGTAGGGTGTATTGGGAATGTTGTCGTGGCTGGCGGGCTTGATCGCACGCAGCGCCTCGTCGGACTGCACCGCGGGCGCCTCACGCTGATCGTCGCGCACGCCGCTGTGGCCGCCATAGTGGTGATCGGTCAGGGTAGATTTGCGCTCGGCCATGAGCTAACTCCTTTCGACGATTCATGTGGATCATCGAATCCCTGCATCGATCATGCCAAGCGCGTCGACTCCAAGCCGTGTCGCGCCGACCTGCGATCCAGCAACGCCCCGTCGTCCGGCCGCCCATGCCACACGAGGCTGCCGATGTAGCAATGACGGGAAGGCGTGTCGTCGGCGCGAATTATCTACACATCCTCGTAACCTTCGATCACGACGATATCGGCCTGCGCGTGCGGCGCACGCAGCGCCACCAGCGCCTGATATTCCGGCGAGCGATAGCATTCGAGCGCGCGGGCGTAGCTTTCGAATTCGATGACCACGATGCGCGAGCGCGGCGTGCCTTCTACCACGGTCTTTTCGCCATTGCGCACCAGAAACCGGGCGCCGTATTTGTCGAACACAGCCTTGTTCGCCGTGATATATCCCTGATAGCCGGCAGCGTTGGCCACATCGACGGACGCCACCCAGTATCCCTTTTTCATCTGTGCTCCTTGTTCGCGCTAGATCGGCAGCGGCTTGACGCCCGGGCGCATGGTTGCGCTTTCCAGCAGTTGCTCGTGGATGAACGAATGCAGCAGCAGCGATTCGCGCTCCCCGTAGGCGTCGAATGCCACGCCGACATGGTGAAACGATTCACTCGCGTCGGCGTCGGGGTCCTCGCGGGTCAGGCCTTCCACGGAGAACTTCGTCTTGAGCCCCGCGGCGCGCAGCGTGATTTCCAGCCGCACCGTTTGACCCGGCGCGGCAAGGTCGCTCGACGCAAGCGAAACCGAAGCGCCGCCCATGCTCAGATCTGTGACCAACACGGTCTGCGACGGCGCGCCTTGCTCGGTCGAACACAGTGTGCCAATCAGCCGCACCGGCACACGGATGCTGCCGCGCATTTCGCGCGCCTCCAGATGTTGGATGTCGCCGAGCATCCAGTATGGAAACGGCGTGCGCGAGGTGGCCTCGACACGCGCGGAAAAGCTGTGGATGCTGGTGCCAGAAAAGCCGCGGAACAGCACGGTCTCGCCATCGTCGACATCGACTGGCGCGCCGGCCAGCGCGGGCCAGCCGATAAAGGCGGCGCTCTGGTTGAAACCGATCAGCCGGCTGACCGCGGCGCGGCTGGCGTCGCCGGGACGCTTGACATGCAATAGCGTGCCAACCAGCAGGCCATATCGATCGTGCCACGCCGAGCTTGGCTCGTCGGCACGCAGCGGCGCCATGTCGTCGGCCCAGAAACAGCGTCCGCCCCGCAGTACGAGCGCGCGCTCTTCGGCGGACCGGAACACGGTGCCAACGTCAGCCACCGGAAAACCCAGTTCGTCAACCAGCGCCGACTTCAGCGGGCTGCCGAGCTCGATGTCTGCGACCTGAATTTCCTTGCGCATCGATTGCACCTTTTATCCCTGGCGATCAAGCCGTTACTCTAAATTCACTTTGTGGCTTGGACAAGGCGGAATACCCGCTGTTATATTGCGTCACCCCCTTTTTGTCTTCTATTCATGGCACGCCTGCTTGCCCTCGTTGCGTGGGTCCCACTGCTTGGTGGCTGCGCCGGCGCCCCGGCGTTCGGACTGTTTGGCGCGTATTTTCCGCTCTGGCTGCTCAGCGCGCTGGTCGGCATTGTTGGCGCCGTCATCTCGTGGCGAATCTTCGTCGCGACGGGCTGGGCGCAAATCGTCCGCCTGCAACTGCTGGTGAATACCGCGATTGGCCTGATGATCGCTGAAATCGTGTGGTTGATCGGTACGGGACACATCCTATGAAAATGGC
The DNA here is from genome assembly GCF_058799075.1 of Cupriavidus sp. GW822-FHT06G04. NCBI lineage: Bacteria > Pseudomonadati > Pseudomonadota > Betaproteobacteria > Burkholderiales > Burkholderiaceae > Cupriavidus > Cupriavidus sp. GW822-FHT06G04. The sequence continues at coordinate 574,621 of NZ_JBXALD010000003.1, forward strand.
AGGCACTGGCCGCGCGCCAAAACGCGGTTATCTGATCGCACTGATTATCGTCGCGCTGGCGATAGTGCTGTCGTGGTTTGCATGGCATCGCACGGTGCGCTACCCGGCGTCGGACGATGCTTCGCTCGATGCGGACATGGTGCACGTAGCGTCTCCCGTAGGGGGACGCATCGCGCGCATTCATGTCACCGAAAATCAATCGGTGTCGAAGGGCGACGTGCTGTTCGAAATCGATCCGGTGCCCTACCGGTTGGCCGTCGCGCAGGCACAGGCCGATCTGGAACTGGCGCAGGCCACGCTTGGCACACGGCGTCGCGCCATCAACAGCGAACGCGCCACCGCGTCGGTGGCATCCGAACAGACCACGCGCGCCGAGCAGAACTACGCGCTGACCGCGCGCACCGTCGAACGCCTGCGTCCGCTTGCCGCCGACGGCTACGTGCCCCGCCAGCAGCTCGATCAGGCCGAGGTGGCCAAGCGCGATGCCGCCGTTTCGCTAAAGCAGGCGCATGTACAAGGTGCGGCCACGGCGCAGGCGGTGGGCAGCGAGGAAGGCGCGATCGCCACCGTGCACGCGCGCGAGGCTGCGCTGGCGATTGCGCAGCGCGCGCTCGACGACACCGTGGTGCGCGCACCGCACGACGGCCGCGTCAGCGGATTAACGGTGTTATCCGGCGAGGTTGTGTTGCCCAACCAGTCCTTGTTCGTGCTCGTGCATACCGGCGAATGGTTTGCGGTGGCCAATTTCCGCGAAACCCAATTGGCCGATATCGCGCCCGGCGATTGCGCCACGGTCTATTCCATGATCGACCGGCGGCAGGCATTGCGCGGCACCGTGGAAGGAATCGGTGTCGGCATCACCGACACCGACCGGATCAATCTGCCGCGCGCGCTTCCGTATGTGCAGCCATCGGTCAACTGGGTGCGCGTGGCGCGGCGTTTTCCGGTGCGCATCAAGCTGGCGTCGCCGCCGGAAAACCTTGTCCGGGTCGGCGCCAGTGCAACCGTGGAGATCCGGCATGGCGCGTCCTGCAGCTGACGCGCCCCTGCCAGATGCGGCCGATCGCGGCGGCTGGCGAGCGCCGTGGCTGGCGCGCCTGCTGGCGCCATTTCCGGGGCGCGCCGCCGCCACCACACGCATTGCCGCTGCCAGTACGCTGACCGTCCTCATCACGGCGATGTACGGCACGCCGGAGGCCGCGATCTCGGCCTACGTGATCTTCTTCATCAACCGCGCGGACCGCACCAGCAGCATCGTGATGAGCGCGGCCGCGCTGGTGCTGGTCAGCATCGTGATCGGCCTCGTGACGCTGCTGGCCGACTTCAGCGTCGATAATCCGATGTTGCGCGTGGCCTGCATGGCGGTGGTTTCGGCCGCCCTGCTGTTTCTGACGTCGGCCAGCAAGCTGCGCCCGATTGGCGCGATCATCGCGATGATCGTCGGCTTTGCACTCGACGAGCTGGGCATGGTGCCCGGCGGTGAACTGGCCACACGCGCGCTGCTGTATGCCTGGCTGATGGTCGCGATTCCGATCGGCGCCAACATTGTGGTGAACCTGCTGATCGGTGCCGCGCCGCGCCGGCTGGCCTGCGACCGGCTTGCCCAGTGCCTGCGCGTGGCCGCCCAATGCCTGCGCGATCCCGATGCCCACGGCGCCGCGCTCGATGCCAGGCTGCGCGATGGCGTTCAACCCGTAGCGGGATGGCTCACGCTGGCCCGGATCGAGGGCAACGCCAACGCGGCCGACCTTGCCGCGCTCAGGCAAGCCGCGGCCTCGACCACCGCCATTCTGCTGGCCGTTGACGCCATGCGCGGCCAGTTCGAGGCGCGGCCGCCCGCATCGTTCGCGGCGCCGATGGCGCAGACGCTCGACGACATGGCCGCGATGCTCGATGCCGGCGGCTATCCCGTCGACATCGCGCTGTCGCTGCCCGATCCCGCGGCGTTGACCATCGCGCAGCAATCCGCCGTCCACGCCCTGCGCGGCGCGATCGTGCGCTATGCGGAGCCGGATGCCGCATCGGCATCGCCCGCGACCGAAGCGGCGCCGGCCAAGCGCGGTGGCTTTCTCGATGCCGACATCTTTTCCAATCGCGCGCACGTGCACTACGCGCTGAAGACCACCGGCGCGGCGATGTTCTGCTATCTGCTGTATCAGCAACTGAACTGGCCGGGCATTCACACGTGCTTTATCACCTGCTATCTGGTGTCGCTGGGCACTGCGGCGGAAACGGTGGAAAAGCTCGCTCTGCGGCTGGCCGGTTGCCTGGTCGGCGCGATCCTCGGTATCGCTGCGATCGTGTATGTGGTGCCTTCGCTGTCGTCCGTGGGCGGCCTGCTGGCGCTGGTTTTCGTGGGGACGTGGGCGTCCGCGTGGGTCGGCCAGGGGTCGCCGCGCATTGCTTACGCGGGCTTTCAGATTGCCTTTGCCTTTTATCTCTGCGTGATCCAGGGGGCGGGCCCGGGCTTCGACCTGACCATCGCGCGCGACCGCGTGATCGGCATCGTGATCGGCAATCTGGTGGTGTACCTGGTATTCACGCGTATCTGGCCGGTCAGCATCGCTGCACGTATCGACGCCGCGTGGGCGGCGCTGAGCGAACAGTTGCTGCAATGGGTCAATGCTCGCCAGACCCAGCCGCGGCGCTTGCACGCGGCCAGCGCGCTCGCACTGCGCGGCCAGCTCGGGGAGGACCTGCAACTGGCCCGCTATGAACCGAAATCGGTCGGTCCGTCGGCCGCGTGGGTCGACGACCGGCGGCAACGCCTGCGCACGCTCGACGCCATCGCAGCGCCGCTTTTTCTGCTGGCGGAGCGATTCCCCGGCGATCCGGCGCTGGCCGCGCGCGTGCGGTCGGTGACCGACGCCGACCGCACACGCCTGACCCAACCCGCATCCGAATCCATCATCACTAACGCCGCATCCGATCCGGCGCCGCATGCCGATTCGGACGCGCAGATGCGCAACGCCTGGCTGACGACGATCGATCGACGTCTGGCCGACGGGATGGCTCGCACCGCTTCTTCCAGTTCTCATGCGCACAACTGAACCGCAGCTCTTCGATACCGGCCACCTGTCGGCACCCGCCACGCTCGCAACGCTCACCGAAACATCGCATGCGTGGCGGATCCCACCGGCGCTCGCCGCACTGGCCGCCGCGCTGTCGATGGCAGGCTGCGCCACTTCCGCGCTGGATCTTGCGCCGCCGCGCTCAGACCGGCCTTGGCAGCCGCCCACCACCGCATCCGGCGAAATCGTCGCGGGATCGGCCAGCAAGCCCGCCCCATCCGATCGGCCGTCGGACTACACGCTGCCCGCCAATCGTGCGCTGGCCACCATCGCTGCGCCGGCTGCGCTCGATCCATCGCACGCCTACACATTGGCAGAGCTGATCGATCTGGCGGAATCGTCGAATCCGCTGACACGCATCGCCTGGAACGACGCGCGCAACGCTGCGCTGGCTGCCGGCATAGCGCGCAGCAGCTATCTGCCGCAAATCTCGGCGGCCGCCATGGGCGGGTATCAGAACGGGCATCTCTCCACGCCGACGGCACTGGGACAGGCGGCCGTGGACACGTCGCATCACGGCGCGGTATCGGTGTTGTCGCTGCAGTGGCTGCTGTTCGATTTCGGCGAGCGCGCGGGCATCGTCGAAGCGGCTGAACAGGCGACGGTGGCCGCCAACATTGCGTTCACCGCGATGCACCAGCGCATCATTCACGAGGTCAGCGTGGCGTTCTATCGCTATCAGGCCGCGCGTTCGCGCTCGGGCACCGTGCAGCGCGCGATGACCAATGCCGATGCGGTGCTGGCGGCGGCCAAGGCGCGTTACCAGCGCGGCATCGGCACTGTGGTGGAAGTGGCGCAGGCCACGCAGAACCGTGCGCAAACCAATCTGGCAATGGTGCAGGCCCAAGGCGCGGAGACCGACGCCTATCTGGCACTGGTCACAGCCATCGGGATTTCACCGCTGTCGAAGCCGCGCATCGCCGAAATGCCGGTGCGCCCGCTGTCGCCCGCCTTGCGCACTTCCATCGAAGAGATCGTCGAATCCGCGATTGCGCAGCGGCCGGACGTGCTGGGCGCCTATGCGCTGGAACGCGCCAGCCAGGCGAAGGTGAAGGCGGCCGAGGCGGCGTTTATGCCAAAGGTGTTCATGTCGGCATTTGCGTCATATGCGTCCGGCGGATCGGCGATCACCGCCATTCCGCCGATCGGCCAGCAACCGCCCACCGTGAACCTCAACGGCTATCGCTACGGCAACAGCGTATTTTTGGGCGTGACCGTGCCGATCTACGACGGCGGCATGCGATCCGCGGTGCTCGCGCAGGCGCGCAACGATGTCGACAGCGCGTCGGCACGCCTGGCCCGCGCCAAACAGGAATCGGTGCGTCAGGTCGTGGTCAGCCAGAGCGCGCTGGAATCGAGCCTGGCCGCCTACGACGCCGCGCGCGCACTGGCCGATGCGGCGCAGGTCACCTACGACGCCGCGTTCGCCGCCTACAGCAAGGGCGTGGGAAGCGTAACCGAAGCCAATCTGGCGCAGAACCAACTGTTGCTGGCCCGCAATGCATCGGTCGATGCTTATAGCGGCGCCCTGGCCGCCGCCGCGTCGCTGGCGCTGGCTACCGGCGCGATCGGCTCGGCGCCTTGAACGTATGACATTGCGAATCGACCCTGGCGGATTCGCTTCGTGTCGATGCCATTTCGATAACTTTTCTTATCGCAATGGGTTTCGTACGATGCTAAACTTCCCGCCATGAAAAATGGCTCGTCCCTCGATCCCCTGAAGTTTCCCGATGCCGCGTCGCTGGCGGCGCTGCGCGCCTGGCATGCGGGCTTGTCCACGCGGGCGGCGGTTGCGCAATACCTCGATGGCGACCGCTCGCACGGGCAATCGTCGCGCGGGATCCTGGGAGCGATTCGCCGGCGTCTGGCCGCCTACGCGCGCTACCGTTTGCGCGAGGATCTGGCCGCGTTGTTCGAATTTCCCGCCGCCGAACGCGCGCAGTTGGGCAGATCGGCCGATCAGGCCATCGAGACGCTGCGCGCCCTGCCGCCGCCTGCGCCGGCGATTGCCGACGACATCGGCATGTGGCTGGCGCCGTCGGCAGTAGCGGCGCTGCGCGCGCAGGATATCCATACGCTGGCCGATCTCACCGTGCGGATACCGCGCCGCCGGCAATGGTGGTCAACCATTCCCGGTCTTGGCGTCAACGGCGCGCGCCGCATCGAAGCGTTCTTTGCCGCGCACCCCGAACTGACGGCCCGCGCCCGCGCGCTGATCGCCACGGAGCCGCGCGGCGTGATCGTCCCGTGGGAGCAGATGGGCCGGCTTGCGCACGAAGTCGATGGATCGCTCGGCCAGTTCCGCGCGCCGCGCGAGACCTGTTCGCTCAATGCCGACAACGACTATGCCGCGGTGCAGGCGTGGCTCGGGCTGCATGAATCGCCCGCCACGCAACGCGCCTATCGCAAGGAAGCCGAGCGGCTGATGCTGTGGGCCATCATCGAGCGCGGCCGGCCGCTGTCGTCGCTGACCACCGAGGACGCCACCGCCTATCGGAATTTCCTGCGCCAGCCCGCCCCGCGCGAGCGCTGGGTCGGGCCCGCGCGCCCGCGCAGCGCCGCCGACTGGAAACCGTTTACCGATGCGTTGTCGCCGCGCTCGGCGGCCTACGCGCTGCAGGTGCTGGGCGCGCTGTTCCGCTGGCTGGTGCAGCAGCGCTACGTGCTGGCCAATCCGTTTGCCGGCCTGAAGGTACGCGGCGGCAGCAAGGCGGCGGCGCTGGACATCTCGCACGCGTTTTCCGAAGGCGAATGGATGATTACGCGCAGCATCGCGGATGGACTCGAATGGTCATACGGCTGGGAGGCCCCGGCCGCGCAACGCCTGCGCTTCATTCTCGATTTCACCTACGCCACGGGGCTGCGCGCCAGCGAACTGGTGGGCGCCACGCTGCGCAATATCGAAACCGACGTGCATGGCGATCATTGGCTCGCGCTGGTCGGCAAGGGGGCCAAGGCAGGCAGGGTTGCACTGCCGCCGATGGCGCGCAATGCGCTGGATCGGTATCTGGTCGAGCGTGGTCTGCCGGTGACGCGCGCGCACTGGAATCCGGACCTGCCGATCGTCGGCAGCCTTGGCCCGGAAGAAAGCGGCGGGATCACCGGCGCGCGGTTATGGATGGTGATCAAGCGCTTTTTCGGGACCGCGGCAGACCTGCTGGAAGCGGAACGTCCTGCCACCGCGGAAAAACTGCGCAAGGCCAGCCCGCACTGGCTGCGCCACACGCATGCCACGCACGCGCTGGCGCGTGGCGCGGAACTGACCACCGTGCGCGACAACCTGCGGCACGCGTCCGTATCGACCACATCGCTCTATCTGCACGGCGACAGCATCAAGCGCGCGCGGCAGATGGAGGACGCGTTCGGGTAGGCGTCCGGGCGGTGGCGCGCTTGTTGCGCGGTGCGCCGAATACACGCCCTGAAACAGGGCGCCTCGGAAGGATCGGATAGCATAGGCTCCGGAGAAACGCTTTCACCCCCGTTCAATGATCGTTGCATCGAAGCCAAACGCTACCACCGCGCATGCTCGCGCCCTTCCCTCGTTTGTGTCCCGTTTCGCGCGTCTGGGCGCCGTATGGCTGTGCTGCGCAGCCACCAGTGCACTGGCGCAGCAGCCCGCGCCGCTGTGGTTTGTCGACGGGCGGCCGACACAGGCCGCACAGGCTGCCGTCAAGACGCTCGCCAATGCCGGCACCGAGGGCCTGGAGCCGCGCGACTACGATGCGGACGGCCTGCAACGCACGCTCAAGCACGCCATCGACGACCCCGCGCTGCCCGCCGACGCAGTGCAGCGTATCGATGGCACGCTGACTGCATCGGTCTCGCGCTATCTTGCGGATCTACACAAGGGGCGCGTCGATCCGCGCAAGGTCGGCGCCAATTTTTCGACGATCGACGCCAACGCATCGTTCGATGCCGGCCGCTACCTGCGCGACGCCCTGGCGGCCAACCGGCTGGCCGAAGCGCTGCGCGACGCCGCACCGTCATTCCCGCTGTACGGCACGCTGCGCGACGCGCTGGCGCGCTATCGCACCCTGAGCGCGCTGCCCGATTGGGATCGCCCGTTGCCGACACCGCCCGGCGGCAAGCTCACCGCAGGCCAGCCCTATGCCGGCCTGGCACAACTGGCGCAGCGCCTGGAAGCGCTGGGCGACTTGCCGCAAGGCACGAAACTGCCGCAGCACTACGAAGGCGCGCTGGTTAGCGCAGTGAAGTCGTTCCAGACGCGCCATGCGCTGGACGCCGACGGCGTGATCGGCGTCGGCACGCTGGCGCAGCTCAATGTGTCGCCGGCCGCGCGCGCGCGGCAGATCGCGCTGACCATGGAGCGCCTGCGCTGGACGCCGCTGACCGGAGGGCCGCGCATGATCGTGGTGAACGTACCCGAGTTCATGCTGCGCGCCTATGACTACCAGGACGGCAAACTCGACATCCAGCTTGAAATGAAGGTGATAGTCGGCAAGGCGCTCGATACGCGCACGCCGCTATTCAAGGAGGACATGCGCTATATCGAATTCAGCCCGTACTGGAACGTGCCGAGTTCGATCGCGCGCCGCGAGGTCATTCCGCATGCGCAACGCGACCCGTCGTACTTCTCGCGCCAGGGCTTCGAATTCGTCTTCGGCAACCAGGCCAGCGCAGCGCTGAACCAGGCCAATATCGACGCCGTGCTGCATGGACAGGCGCGCATCCGCCAGCGGCCCGGGCCGCTCAATGCGCTGGGCGACATCAAGTTCGTGTTCCCCAACAACCAGGCCATCTACCTGCACCACACGCCGGCGCCGCAACTGTTCAGCCGCGGCCGCCGCGACTTCAGCCACGGCTGCATCCGCGTGGAAGCGCCGGTGGCGCTGGCTCAGTTCGCCATGCAGGGGATGCCCGAATGGACCGAGACGCGTATCCGTGAGGCAATGACGGCCGGCAAGTCGAAAACCGTGGCGCTGCGGGAGCCGGTTCCGGTGGTGCTGGCTTATGGCACGGCCATTGCGCGTGCCGATGGCCGGGTATACTTCGTGCCGGACATTTATGGTCAGGACAAATTGCTGGACCAGGCGCTGCGGCAGCGCACGTCCAGCAAGCCTGCCGCCCGGCCTTCCTGAATGCCGCTACCGTTGTAAAAATCTCCATGCCTCAAATCGATTCCTCACCGCGTCGCCGTTTTTTGCATCGCACTGGCGGCATCGCGCTGGGCGCCGGTGTCGCCGCATTTGCCGGACTGTCAGCGCGCAGCGCGCAGGCGGCGCTGCCGACTGACGCGCGTTCGCTGGCGTTCGATCACACGCACACGGGCGAGAGCGTCTCGCTGGTCTATGCGATAGGCGACCAGGTGCTACCGCAGGCACAGCGCACGCTCAACCATTTCCTGCGCGACCATTACTCCGGCACCGTGGGGCAGATCGATCCGCAACTGTTTGGCCTGCTGTTCGCGCTGCGCCGCGAAGTCGGCAGCGACGCGCCGTTCCAGGTGATTTCCGGCTATCGCTGCCCCGCCACCAACGACCGCCTGCGCCGCACGCGCGGCGGCGGCGTGGCCAAGCGCAGCCTGCATATGGACGGCATGGCGATCGATATTCGCCTGCCCGGCGTGCCCCTGGCGGATCTGCGCGACGCCGCGCAATCGCTGCAAGCCGGCGGCGTAGGCTTCTACGCGTCGGACAATTTCATCCACGTGGACACCGGGCGCGTGCGGCACTGGGGCTAAACGCCCGACCCGCGCGCCGCGCCACCTACGCACCCACGCAACTACGCGCGCGCCTCGCGCCGCATCGCCTGCGGTGGCAGGCCAAAGCCGCGCATAAACGCTTCGCGCAGATGACGCCGGTCGCGAAAGCCGGTCTCCTTCGCCACCACATCGAACGAATGCCGGCTTTGTTCGATCATCAGCCGCGCGGCTTCCAGACGCAGACCTTCGATGGCCTTGGCTGGCGATTGTCCGGTTTCCGCGGAGAACACGCGGCTAAACTGGCGCGGACTCAAATGCACGGCTTCGGCCAGATCCTCCACCGTAAGCGCGCGATGCAGGTGCTTGCGCGCATAGTCGAGCGCGCGCTGAATCCGATCCGATTTCGGCGCCAGATCGAGCAACTCCGAATGCTGCGATTGGCCGCCTGAGCGACGCTGGTGCATGACCAGCTTGTGCGCCACCGACCGCGCGATATCGGCGCCCAGGTCTTTTTCCACCATCGCCAACGTCAGATCGAGTCCCGCGGTCATTCCCGCGGAGGTCCAGATCGGCCCGTCGACAATGTAGATGCGGTCGTCCTCTACATGGATATCGGGATGCCGGCGCTGCATTTCGCGGGCATAGGCCCAGTGCGTGGTGGCGCGGCGGCCGTCGAGCAATTGCGATTCCGCCAGCACGAACGCACCCGTGCAGATCGACGCCACACGCCGCGCGCGCGGTGCGGCCTTGCGGATGAAGCGCAGCATCGCTTCGGGCGTCGGGTCCGCCAGCGGATCGGCAACTCCCGCCACGACCCAGGTATCGACTGCGCTGCGTAGGCTGGCGGCGCGCGTGTCGACGCGCATGCCCAGCGACGAACCCGTTTGCCCGCCATCCATCGAGAAATTGTCGATCCGGTAAAACGGCTGCCCGACCACCATATTGGCGTACTCGAACACGCTTTGCGCGGCCAGCGCCATCACCTGGAAGCCATCCATCAAGAGAAATCCCACGCGGTGCATGTTTCGGCTCCAATTTTTTCGATGTCCTGAAACGTGACTATATACGTCATTTCGGTCATTGGTGTGCCGGCCTACCATGCTTCACACGGATGCCGGGCCTCGGCATCGAAAACCGAACCTGGAGAAAGCATCATGACGACTCAACATTCCATCGCGGCGGAACGCGGTACGGCGCTGATTACGGGCGCATCAACGGGCATCGGCGCGATCTACGCCGACCGCCTGGCGCGGCGCGGCTACGACCTTGTGCTGGTGGCGCGCAATCGCGACAAGCTCGAAGCGCTGGCGCGCCGGATCTCGGACGACACGGGCCGCGCGGTCGAAGTGTTCCCCGCCGATCTGAATGATCGCGCCGCCCTGCTCGATGTGGAGCAGAAATTGCGCAGCGATGCCAGCATCACGCTGCTTGTCAACAACGCCGGTATCGGCACGCATACCCCGCTGCTGGACAGCGATGTGGAGCGCATGACGCAAATGATCGAGCTGAACGTCACCGCGCTGACGCGCCTGACCTACGCGGCCGTGCCGGGCTTCGTCGCGCGCGGTCGGGGCACCGTCATCAACATTTCCTCGGTCGTCGGCATCGCACCGGAAGTGCTGAATGGCGTGTATGGCGGCAGCAAAGCGTTCGTGACGGCTTTCAGCCAGTCGCTGCATCAAGAGCTTGGAGCCAAAGGTGTGCGCGTGCAGGCCGTGCTACCGGGCGCAACGGCAACCGACTTCTGGGAGACGGCCGGCCTGCCAATCGAACACCTGGACAAGTCGATCGTGATGGATGCCAACGACATGGTCGATGCGGCGTTGGTGGGTTTCGACCAGGGCGAACTGATCACGATCCCCGCGCTGCACGCAGTGGAACGCTGGAACGTCTACGAGGCCGCACGCCAGGCGATGGCCAGCGAGCTGTCGCGCAACACGCCTGCGCCACGCTACTTGAAAGACGCGCCGACCGCGGTGTGATGTCATCGGCAGGCGTTACGACGGTAGAATCCGGCTGCTGCACCCCATGCACCATGCCGGAGACCGCCGATGGTTCGCTTGCTGATGTTGCTGCTGGGCGTCGACTACCTGCGCTCGCGCTGGAAAACGCTGGCCTGGGCCGGCACGATCAGCCTCGTGGTCGGCGTTGCGTTGTTTGTCGATGCGCTCGATGGCCGGCTCGATTTTCCGATCGAGCCATTTGCGTGGCTGTTGCTGCTGGAAGGCCTCGCCACGCTGACCGTGGCGTCGACCGGCATGGGCGGGCAGCGCACGCTGCGCTATGTAAAGGGCCTGGCCTTTACCGTGTCGGCCTCGCTGGTATTGGCGGGGCACCACCACGGGCACATGATCCTGTCGCTGATCTTCGGTGTGCTCTTTCTGGCCGACGGCCTGCTGCAGGTGGCGTCGGCGCGCGTGGTGCGCTATCGCACCTGGCGGCTTGCCATGGCGGGCGGCCTTGTCGAAATCCTGCTGGCGATTTTCTTTATCCAGCCCTATCCCACCCACTATGTGGGCACGGTGCCGTATTGCGTCGGGCTTGGGCTGATCTTCGGCGGCTGGAACATGCTCTTGCTGGCATCGCGCGTGCGGCGGCTGGCGCGCAATCCGGACGATGCCATGCGCGGCGCAACCCATGAGGGCGTCCTCGCCGCGCAGGCGTCCGCCGCGAATGGCGCGATGGCCCCAACGTCGCGTTCAGGTGCGCGGCGCGGACCCATCACATGGGACGGGCCGCCCACGGCCGACGAACACGCGCTGACCGTTCACGTCTGGACGCCGGTTGGCTCGGCAAAATCGGAAGCACGGCGCCAGCCGATCATCGATCGCTATATCGCCGCGGTGGATCGCGATGGGGTGATATCGACGGGGCACGCCGCGCTCGAATCGCCCGAAGGGATCTATATCAGCCTCTATCCGGCAGTGGAGATCGATCGATCGCCCGACGACTTCACGCGACTGCTGCGCGCCACGCAAGAGAACGACGTGCCCGGCGTCTTCCAGCCCGACTATCCGACCGAATCGAAGGCGTGGTGCCCGTCGACGGTGCGCGTGCGCATTCGCAACTACGACCCTGGCCGTCTGCAGGCGTTCTGGGAACGCTATCGCCAGGACACCACCTACAACCTCACGCACCGCAATTGCTCAAGCACCGTGGCGCGCGCGCTCGATGCGGCGCTGGAAGGTGCCACCAGCCGCGTCTGGGCGCGTCTCGATGGCTGGTGGCCGCTGTGCCGCCTGCTGTTGACGCCGGAATTGTGGGTGGCCTCTCATCTGCGCAAGCGCGCGACCACCATGGCGTGGACACCGGGGCTGACGCTCGACTATGCGCGAGCAATGAGCATGCTGGCCGATCCGCGCCCGTTTGCGTGGGCGACGGTCATGCAGCGCGTATTCGGGCGGCGCGCTACGACGACGGCACCGACACACGGTGTCACCCAGTCCGCCGCACGGCCCACTGCAAGCGAAGCGCAGCAGGATCCGCCGCGCTAGATCTTGAGCGGCGATTTCAGCGTCGGTTTCACGAATGACAGACCAAGCCGTCCTGCAACTGGCTCGCCTCGAAGGCGACATCGCCTGCGCGTTGTTCGCGCGCACGTGCCAGCGCGCCGTCGCGTCGCCACTCGCGCACCGCCTGCGCCAGCCATGCCGCGGATTGCGCGTCGTCGATGCGCATCGCGATCTGGGCGCGCTGCTCGTCGGCAGGCACGACGTCCTGCAACGGCCGATAGAAACGCCACTCCTGCAGCGTCAGCAAACGCTGAAGCACCTCGCTGTCATCGGCCAACGCCTGACATTCGCCGGCAAGAAATCCGCTGGCCGCGCGAATCGACGAACCATAGACGCGCGCTTCGGCACCGAGCGTCCGCACCAGATGCGTGACGTAGGGACTGCCCTGCGCGACGCAAACCGCTTGCGCGCGCAGGTCCTCGGCGCGCTGGACAGCGCTGCCGCGCAGCACCAGCAATCTTCCCGGGCCGACCGCGTAGGCCGACGGCACCGCCACCATCCCGTCGTGCGCATCGGCGGCGCCCGCCAGGACGACGTCGACGTCGCGCTGCGCTGCTTGCCAGGCGCGCGATCCGGGCTCACCCGGCAGTCCGACCACGCGCAGATCGACGCCGAGCCGCTGCGCCATAAAGCGCGCCATCGCCACATCGAAGTGATCCGGCGCCGGCAACGTCGGCGCCTTGGGCGGGGCGGGACGTGCGTACTCGCGCACGCCCACCACCAGCGTGCCGCGCATCACCACCGCGTCGAGCAGACGCCCCTTCGCGATCGGCCGCGCAGTGCCATAGGCGGCGGCGACCGCCGCGAAGATTGCCGCGCCGACTACCATCGACGCCAGGCCGGCGCCGCTCCATCGCAAACGTCCGCGCTCAGCCATTGAGCGTCAGGCCCTTGCGCCAGCGCGTGAGCCGCGCCTCCACCAGCGCCAGCACGTAGTTCAGTGCCAGCCCCAGCAATGCCAGCAGCAGGATGCCCGCATACATCGTGGGTATCTGGAACACCTCCTGCGAGTTGAGCGTGAGGAAACCGAGCCCCGAATGCGCGCCGATCATCTCCGCCGCGACCAGCGCCGTGATGCAGTAGGTGCCGGCCAGACGCACGCCGGTGAAGATCGATGGCGATGCCGCCGGCAGCACCACCTTGCGAAACACGAACAACCGGTTGGCACCCATCGAGCGCGCCGAATCGATCAGCAGCCGATCCACCTGCTTGACGCCGCTGATGGTGCTCAGCAACACCGGCCAGAACGACGCCCAGAAAATGATGGCGACCTTCGACGTCTCGCCAATGCCCAAAAACAGGATGAATACCGGAAACAGCGCAAATGCCGAGGTTTGCCGGAATAGCTGCAGGATCGGATCGACGATGGCCTCGAAGCGCGAGAACCAGCCCATCAGCAGGCCAAGCGTCACGCCCAACGCGATGGCCGACAGCAGGCCATACAGCGAACGCTGCAGGCTCGCCAGCAGGTGCTTGAATAACGCACCGCTGGTAATCAGATCCCAGATCGTGACAATGATCTGCGATGGCGGACTGAGATAGGCGTCGCTGACGATGCCAAACCGCGGCACCAGTTCCCACAGCAGCAGGAACGCGGCGATGCCAAACAGGCCGAGCGCGCGATCGCCAAGGCGAGACAGCGATGCGCGACTCATGTCGCCACCTTTGCGATTGTCCGTTCGGCCTGGACACGTTCGCCGGGATTGGCCGTGGCGCCGAGCGGGCGCGGCACGGCGGCCGGGTTCGCGAACTGCACTTCGTCCTTGAGGATGTCCCACGCCTGCTGGCGCAGACGCACGAACGCCTCCGAATTGCGGACTTCTGCAGCGCGCGGGCGTGGCAACGGCACCTCGATGATCTGCTTGACGGTGCCCGGCCGCTTGGTCATCACGGCAATGCGGTCCGACAGGAAAATGGCTTCGTCGAGGCTGTGCGTGATGAAGACGATGGTCTTGCGCCGCTGCTCCCAGATGCGCAAGAGCTCGCCCTGCAGGATCTCTCGCGTCTGCGCATCGAGTGCGGCAAACGGTTCGTCCATCAGCAACACATCGGGCTGATACGCGAGCGATCGCGCAATCGCCACGCGCTGCTTCATGCCGCCGGAGATCTCGTGCGGATAGCGCTGACCGAAGCCAGTCAGACCTACCAGATCGAGGTACTCTTCGGCGACGGCGCGGCGTTTGACACGCGACACACCACGAATCTCCAGGCCAACCTCAATGTTCTGCAACACCGTGCGCCACGGGAACAAGGCATAGCCCTGGAACACCACGCCCTGCGCCAGGTTGATGCCGCGCAGCGGTGTGCCGTCGATTGCAATCTCGCCGCCAGTACGTTGTGTCAGGCCGGCCAGAATGCTCAGAAATGTCGATTTTCCGCAGCCCGAAGGGCCCAGGATGGAAATGAATTCGCCCTCGCGGATATCGAGGTCGAAATCGCGCAGCACCGCCACCGAATCGGGGCGCCCCGCTTCATTGCGCACCGCGTAGTCCATCCGCACGCCGCGCGCCACGATCTTGTCGCTCATGCCCGGCCGCCCTACGCTTTGGCGGCCCGCGCAACGCCCGGGGCCTGGGCAAACGGATTGAACTCGTTGGTGTAGATGTCGCGCGCGGCCACCTTGCCCTTCGGCAGCTTGCCTTCGGCCTCGAGCACATCGATGTAGTACTGGATCGGCGGCTCCGTCACCACGAGGTTATCGACGTACGCATAGCGATCGACATATTCGAGCTGCAGGTTGATGCGCTTGGACACCAGCTTGCGCGCCTCCTCGGGATTGGCGTTCACCCAGTTGGCAGCCCTGGCCAGCGCGTTGACCACATCGCGTACCGCTTCGGGATGCTCGCGCATGAACTTGCCGTGCACGCTGTAGGGCTGCATGCCGCCCAGCCCACCATCGAGATCGAAGTCGCTCCACAGGCGCGTCAGTTTATCGGCATGGTCTGCACGGCCGGAAAATGGCGCATGGATGATCGCCAGGTCCGTATTGCCGGTGACCAGCGTCTGTTCGGCCTGGTCATCGGGGATCACGACGAAATTGATCTTGTTGACGTCCACACCCTTCTGGCGCAGGAAGGTCTTGGTGACGAATTCCGCGCAGGCGCCAAAGCTGTTAATGCCGATGGTCTTGCCTTCCAGATCCTTTGGCGACCGAATGCCCGCATCCTTGCGCACGAAATACTTCATGTGCGGCGCGTCCTGCAGCGTCTTGTTGCCGGCGGCCACCACCTTGATGTCTGCACCGCTCGCCACTGCGGAGATCACCAGCGGCACCATGCGCGATCCGAAATCGATTTCCCCGGTGCCGGTCAGCGGAATGATCTGCGGCGCCGATACCTTGCCGATGTAGTTGGGGCGCGTGTTCGTCCCGTCGAAGTAGCCGAGCTGGTCGGCCAGATAGACGAGATCGAAAGTCGGATTGTCGGGATAGCGAAAGCTGACCTTGTCGCCCGCTTTGCCGATCACCGCAGGCGCGCCCGTGCCGCCTTTTGACGCGACCGGCGCGCTGTCGTCTGCGCTACGCGAGCACGCGGCCAGCAATGGCGCGACGCTGCCGGCGACTGCCAGCGAAGCCAGTTGCTTGAGCGCGCCGCGGCGCCCGCTGGCTTGGGATAAACGCGGCGGATAGGGCTTGTGATCGGTCGAGGCCATGGTGTCTTGTTGTGTGATGAGTGCAGTTCGCCCCGCAGTATTGCCAGCGCCGCACCCTCACACAACGAAGACTTTTGACTATCGATATTGCCTGGTCGACGACAGCGCCCACATCCCGCATGGCGCAGCCCCTGCTCGACTGTGTGCGGCACGTCACGCGCGCACGCACCGGATCGCACGCCTCAGCCGTCCGCCTTGGCGTTCGCACTGTCCAGCATGGCCTGTCCGATCTCGGTGCTGCCCTGCTCCATCAGTGCATTGGCGGCGCCGCGGATATCTCGCACCTCCTTGTTCTGCCCGAGCTTGGCCTTGCCTTGCAGGCACGTGATGCGGATCTCGATGCCGACGATGGCCTTGAGCATCTGGTCGATAAAATCCGCCGGCGCATCGGACATTTTCCATGGCTCTGGCTGTGTCGATTCGTGCGTGCGCGTGAGGCGGGCCACCACGCCGCGCACGTAGCGCTCGTCATCGTGGATCGTGATGCGGCCGTGCGCGTGCACGACCTGATAGTTCCAGGTCGGCACCTGTCTGTGGGCCTCGTGCTTGCTCGGGTACCAGGTGGGCGAGATGTAGGCATCGCCGGCGCGGAACACCACCAACACCTCATCGCCATTGGCCACGTCCTGCCACACCGGATTGGCGCGCGCCACGTGCGCCTTGAGGATGCCCTGTTCGCCTTGCGTCGTATCGAGTTCGAACGGAATGTGGTTGGCATCCAGGCCGCTTGCGCCGTGCGTGAACAGCGTGCCGAACGGATGCGCCGCGATCAGCGCGTGCAGGGTCTCTGGGCGGGACACATCGAAATGGGCGGGGACGTACATGACTGCTCCGGCGTGTTTCTCAATGGGGATGCAGTGCATTGTCGACACAAAGTGGCGTAGAGTGTAGGGCCAGTTTGGCTGTATTCCATCAGACCAGTATCGGGCCGCCCCTCCCGTCCATCGCCCCGTTCATCGCCCCCATCCGCGCCGCCATGCCAAGAACAGCCAAGGTGCCTGAAATGCCGTTTATCGGATCGCTGCAGCGCGATGCCGGTCCGCTTGGCGTGCAACTGGTACGCGCGATACGCGACGCGGTGGCACGCGGCGCCCTGAAGGCGGGTGAGCCGCTGCCGTCTACCCGCGCGTTGGCCGATGCACTTGGTGTCTCGCGCGGAACGGTGGTCGAGGCGTTCGAGCAACTGGTGGCCGAAGGCGTGCTGGCGGCGCAACCCGGTGCGGGCACGCGCGTGGCCGCGACGCTGGCGCCCGCCGCCACACCGCCGCGCCGCCAACGCAACGCGGCTGAGCTGGCTCCCGCAGCGCTCGCCTTCGCACGCATTGCCAGCGAATTTTCCGCGCTGCCCCAGGCCCCGTTCGCGGTGTCGGTCCCGGCGGGCGCCGCGGCTCCCAACGACGCCTGGCGCAGGCTTGGCAACCGGCTGCGCGCCAGCGGCAGCGCCGCGCCGTCCGGCTATGGCGACCCGCAAGGCGCGCTGCCGCTGCGCGTGGCGATCGCCGACTATCTGCGCCGCTCACGCTCGGTGCAATGCGACGCCAGCCAGATCGTGATCACCACCGGCACGCAGCAGGGCCTGTTCCTGTCGTGCCAGGTGCTGCTCGGTCGCGACGATGCCGTGTGGGTGGAAAATCCCGCCTATCGCGGCATTACAGCCATCCTGGAAAGCACCGGACCGCGCGAGCGCATCGTCCGCGTTCCGGTCGACCAGGAAGGCATCGACGTCGATGCGGGCATCGCGCTGGCCCCGCACGCTCGCGCGGCGTTTGTCACGCCATCGCACCAGTATCCACTCGGCATGCCGCTTGGCATGGCGCGCCGCAAGGCGCTGCTGGGATGGGCCGAACGCCATCGCGCGTGGGTCGTGGAAGACGACTACGACAGCGAGCTGCGTTACGCCGGCCATCCGTTTCCGTCGCTGCAAGGGCTGGCGCCGGACCGCGTGGTCTACCTGGGCACGTTCAGCAAGATCCTTTATCCGTCGTTGCGGCTCGGCTATGCCGTATTGCCGGACGCGCTGGTGGACGCCTACATTGGCGCGCGCATCCTGATGGACCGCCATCCACCGGCAGCCGACCAGCACGTGCTGGCGGCGTATATCGAAGAAGGCCACCTCGATCGTCATATCCGCCGCGTGCGCGGTGTGCATGCGGAACGGCGCGCCTGCGTGATCGATGCCGTGGCGCGCCATGTACCGCCGCATCTGGCATGGCTGCAGCCCTCCGACCAGGGCATGCATCTGGTGCTGTGGCTGGCGTCCGGTATCGATGACCGGCAGGTGGTGAAGGATGCCGTGGCGGCCGGTGTAGCCTTGCGCGCGGTGTCGCCGCTGTATGCGCAAGAAAACGGCCCGGCCGGCTTGATTCTCGGCTTTGGGGGATTTTCAGATCAGGCCATCGATGCGGCAGCGTCAAAGCTCGGCGCCATTCTGCGCACGGCGGGGCGTTGATCGCGACGTTCGCGGAGTCAGCAATACACATGCGGCCGATGCCACGGCCCGCGCGCTGCACGCAATGGACAGACTATGTCGTCGATTCCCGCTCGACGATCCGGAACCCCACGTCGATCACGGCCTCGGCGGCGGGCTCCCCGCGGCAGCGCGCCAGCAGCAGGCGCGCGGCGGTCTTGCCGATGTGCGCGCCATCGACCTGCACCGTGGTCAGCGATGGCGACATATGCGCGGCGAAGTCGGCGTCGCCGAAACCGCAGACCGCGATGTCTTGCGGCATGCGCAGGCCGCGCGCCCTGGCCTCCTCGATCACGCCCTGCGCCAGTTGGTCCGAACTGCAGAAAATCGCCTCGATCTGCGGGTCCTGCCGCAGCAGATCGCGCAAGGCCTGACGGCCCAATGCCAGACTGCTGGGCGCGGGCACGCATGCCGTCGGTACGTCGTGGCCCAGCGTCGAGATAAAACCTTCGCGGCGAACGGCGGCACGCTGGTCGTCGCCCGTGGCAATGCCAAATCGCCGCCAGCCCTTGCTGAGGAAATAGCCCGCCACCGCGCTGCCGACCTTGAGGTGCGAAAACCCGACGGCCATGTCGACGGGACGATCGCTGAGATCCCACGTCTCCACCACCGGAATGCCCGAACGGCGCAGGCGGTCGCGCGAGGCCTGCGCATGCACGAGGCCGGTGACCACAATGCCGTCGGGCCGACGGCTGATCATCGTTGCCAGCAGCGCTTCCTCGCGCGCGTGGTCATAGCCGGTCTGGCCGAGGATCAACTGATAGCCGGCCGCGTCCAGCGCATCGGTCAATGCCTTGACCGTGGGAAGGAACTGCGCCACCGCGATGTTGGGCACCAAGGCCGCCACAGTCAGGCTGCGGCGCGATTTCAGGCCGCCCGCAAGCAGATTGGGGATGTAGCCGGTTGCCTCCACCGCCTGGCGCACGCGTGCAATGGTCTTGGCGGAGACAAGTCCCGGATTGCTCAACGCGCGCGACGCGGTGATCGGTGAAACGCCTGCTTCGCGCGCCACGTCGTGCAGCGTGACGGATTTGGTGCCCGTTGAATCGGCCATGCGGATCGGAAGGAAAAAAATGGATGCGGTGTAAGCGCGGGTAAACCACGACGGCAAGCGGCGTTTTTGCCGGTTGACCTGCCAAAATGACAACGTTAGCATTCGGCTCATCGGAGGTCTCGCTGATACACAATCATTGCCGCGGGACCCCACTTTCACCTTGGTACGCGCGTTGTAGCGCCTCGCCAAGGATGAAGGGGCGCATTATAGCAATGCCGACAGGCCGTTTTTCGGCCTTTTTTTGACAACGATGTCATACGATGTCTGAAGTCTTGGACCTACTCTACTGGAAGCGCTTTCCATGACCGCCTCGCCCGCTGCCGACGCCATAACTTCGATCCGGCTTTCTTCCTGTTACCTGCCGCTGGCCACGCCGATCAGCGACGCCAAGGTGTTGACCGGCCGTCAGAAGCCGATGACCGAGGTCGCCATCCTGTTCGCCGAGATCCGTACCGCCAACGGGCACGAGGGTCTTGGATTCAGTTATTCGAAGCGCGCCGGCGGCCCGGGCCAGTTTGCCCACGCCCGGGAGATCGCGCCGACGCTGCTGGGCGAGGACCCCAGCGATATCGCCAAGCTGTGGGACAAGTTGTGCTGGGCCGGCGCCTCGGTGGGCCGCAGCGGGTTGTCGACGCAGGCGATCGGCGCATTCGACGTCGCGCTGTGGGACCTCAAGGCCCGGCGTGCCGGGCTGTCGCTGGCCAAGCTGCTGGGCGCGCATCGCGATTCGGTGCGCTGCTACAACACCTCGGGCGGGTTTCTGCATACGCCGCTCGATCAATTGCTGGTGAATGCCGCCGCGTCAGTGGAACGCGGCATTGGCGGCATCAAGCTCAAGGTGGGCCAGCCGGATGGCCGGATCGACATCGAGCGCGTCTCGGCCGTGCGTGAAAAGCTCGGCGATGCCGTGCCGATCATGGTCGACGCCAATCAGCAATGGGATCGGCCTACCGCGCAGCGGATGTGCCGCACGTTCGAGTCGTTCAACCTGGTGTGGATCGAAGAACCGCTCGACGCCTACGATCACGAAGGCCACGCCGCGCTGGCGCAGCAGTTCGATACGCCGATCGCCACCGGCGAAATGCTGACCAGCGCCGCCGAGCACTGGGACCTGATCCGGCATCGCGCTGCGGACTACCTGATGCCCGACGCGCCGCGCGTGGGCGGCATCACGCCGTTCCTGAAGGTGTGCGCGCTGGCCGATCACGCCGGGCTGATGATTGCGCCCCACTTCGCGATGGAATTGCATGTGCATCTGGCTGCCGCGTATCCGCGCGAGCCGTGGGTCGAGCATTTCGACTGGCTCGAGCCGCTGTTCAACGAGCGGCTCGAGATCGGCAACGGACGCATCAAGGTGCCCACGCGGCCGGGCCTGGGGCTCAGCATCAGCGACCAGGCGCGCGCGTGGACGCGCGAAACAGCCGATTTTGCCGCGCCTTGATCGGCGTGATCAGCGTGATCGGCGCGGCACCGCATCACATTCCCAATAACAGGAGACAACCATGATGAAGAAAGTTCTGGTATCGCTGCTGCTTGGCGGCAGCCTCGCAGTGGCCCATGCGGCCTGGCCGGAAAAACCGGTGACGATGGTGGTGCCGTTCCCGGCGGGCGGATCGACCGATAACGTCGCGCGCATCCTCAGCGCGAAGTTCCAGTCGACCTTCGGCGGCAGCTTCGTGGTGGACAATCGCCCCGGCGCGGCCGGCATGATTGGCGCGGCGGCCGTCAAGCGCGCGCCGGCCGATGGCTATACGCTGTTCGTGTCGTCGCTGGGCCCGTTCGTGATCGGTCCGCATCTGACCAAGAACCCCGGCTACGATCCGACCAAGGATTTCGACTACATCAGCGTGGCGGTGCAGGCCCCGAACGTGCTGGCCGTGCCGGCCGGCTCGCCGCACAAGTCGCTGCAGGACGTGATCGCGTACGAGAAAGCCAATCCGAACAAGATGACGTTCGCGTCGGCGGGCAACGGCACCAGCGACCATCTCACGGCCGAGCTGTTCTGGCAGCAGACCAACACCACTGGCCTGCATGTGCCGTACAAGGGCGGCGCGCCGGCATTGAACGACTTGCTCGGCAGCCAGGTCGACGCCACCTTCATGAACATCAACACCGCGGTGCCGCATATCAAGGCCGGCAAACTGCGCGCGCTGGCCATTACCAGCAGCAAGCGTTCGCCGATTCTGCCCGATGTGCCAACCATGGAAGAACTGGGCTACAAAGGCGTGACGGTCTATTCGTGGCAGGCGCTTGCCGCGCCGAAGGGGCTGCCCGCCGATATCAAGGCCAAGCTGCATCAGGCGGTGGTCGCGGCGATGAACGACCCGGGCGTCAAGCCCAAGCTGCTCGAAGTCGGCTTCGAGGTGGTGGCCAATACGCCCGAGCAGTTCACGGCGTTCCAGGCGTCGGAGTTTGCGCGCTGGAAAAAGGTGATCCAGACCGGCAATATCACCGCCGACTGATGCGATGGCGCGGATGACCGGGGCGCGCGCTAGCGTTTGCCCCCCACCGCGCCGCTCGCCGCACCTACGCGGCGCGCCCCAGCAGCCGGCGCAATTGCGCCGCGGTATCTTCGGCGGCCGACAGCGGTAGCAGCGGCACGCCGATGCCCTTGTGCCAGTCCATCAATGCGGCGCTGTGAGCGTCGGCAAAGCCGCGGATATTGCGTCGCAGCGCTTCCTGCCCGAACCCAAGCTCGACCTGCAATTCGCCATCGCTGACGACGAGATGGCCGGACGCGGGCAATTCCAGCAGGAACGGGTCGTAGACCAGCACCGACAGCACGTCGTTGCGCTGGCGCAGCGCCAGCATCAGACGCCGCGTCTGTGCGTCGCTACCGTCGAAATCGCTGATCACGATGACCAGGTGGTCGTGATGCGCCACACGCAACGCATGTTGGAGCGCCGTGTTCAGTTGCACCGCGCCGCGCTGTGCCGGCGCGTCGGCCCGCAGTTGCTGGTTGTAGCGGACCAGTTCACCGAGCAGATGCAGCACGCCGTGGCGGCTGCGCTGCGGCGCCACGCTGGTCGGCGCCGCATCGCCAAACACCACGCCGCCGACGCGGTCGCCGTCGGACAGTACGCGCCATGCCGCCAGCGCCGCGGCTTCGGCCGCCGTCACCGATTTCATCGCACGACGGCTACCGAAGAACATGTTCATGCGCTGATCCACCACCAGCAGGACGGGACGCTCCTTCTCCTCGGCATAGATCCGTACGTGAGGCTTGCCGGTGCGCGCGGTGACACGCCAGTCCATGGTGCGCACATCGTCGCCAGGCAGATATAGCCGCAGTTCCTCGAACGCCAGGCCCCGACCATGCACACGCGATCCATGCCGCCCGGACAGCAGGCTATGCACCGGCTGGCGTGCGCGGAAGTGGAAATCGCGCACGCTGGCTTCCAGCGCCGCCAGCGCGGCCATGTCAACGTTGACGCCCGGCGTGGCCTGAGAGGCCGGCGCGGCGCTGCCCAGCGGCGCGCGTGTGCGGGCGGCGGCGTCCTTTGCCATGGGATCGACGCGCGGCCGTCAGGCCACCGCCACGCGCTGCAACAGCCGGTCAATCACGGCATCTGCGGAAACCGCCGCGGCGTGCGCCTCGTAAGACAGGATCAGGCGATGCCGGAATACGTCGTGCACCACGGCCTGCACGTCGTCCGGCGTGACATGATCGCGGCCGCGCAGCCACGCCAGCGCGCGCGCCACCTTGTCCAGCCCGATCGAACCACGCGGACTGACGCCGACCTCGATCCACCGTTTCAGGTCGTCGTCGAAGCGGCCCGCATCGCGCGTGGCCTGGACCAGCGTGACGATATAGCGCTCGACCGGCTCGCTGACCGCGATGCCGTGAATCGCGTCGCGCGCGGCGAAGATCGCCGCCGGCGACAGCCTGCCCGGTTCGCCCGATGCATCGGCCGAGGCCGACGCGGACGCTTCTTCCTGCCGTGCCAGGCGGATGATCTGCGCTTCTGCGTCGCCTTGCGGATATCCGACGCTGACATGCATCAGGAAGCGATCCATCTGCGCTTCTGGCAACGGATAGGTGCCTTCCTGCTCGATTGGATTCTGCGTGGCCATAACCAGAAACAGCGGCTCAAGCCGGTGCGTGTTGCCGCCTACCGTGATCTGGCGTTCTTCCATCGCTTCGAGCAGCGCGGCCTGCACCTTGGCTGGCGATCGGTTCACTTCGTCGGCCAGCACCAGGTTGGCAAACAGCGGCCCCGGCTGAAAGCGGAATTCGCCCTTGCCGTTGTCCGTCACGTAGATGTCGGAGCCGGTGATATCGGCAGGCAAAAGGTCCGGCGTGAACTGCACGCGCGACAGGCGCGCATCCAGATGCCGCGCCAGGCTCTTGATGGCGCGCGTCTTTGCCAGGCCGGGCAGCCCCTCCACCAGCAGATGGCCGTTCGCCAGCAGCCCGAGCAATAGCCGCTCGATCATCCGTTCCTGCCCGACGATCGACTCGCCCATACGCGCCTGCAGCGCCAGGATGTCGTCGCGCGCGCTCATGGCGTGCCTCCTAGTCAATGAGCCGGTCGGCCCCCGGTAAACCAGTTGTAATAAGGATTGTCTGGCGCGGCCTGCATCACGGCGGTGATGTCGCGCAGCCATTGCTCGCGGTCGCCGCGATAGGCGTCGAGCCCCGCCGCGTAGAACCTGTAGAGCGTGGCGCGCTCGGCGCGTATCTGCCGATATAGCGCGTCATCAGCGCCGGACAACGGCGGGTCCGACGACATGTCGAGCAGTTCCTGCAATACCTGCGGAAATTCCTGTCGGCGCACCCAACCCGTGTACTCGATGCGCGGGCGATCGTCGGTAACGGCGGCGGCATCGCCGGCAAACCAATCCAGCCCCGCGCGGTCTGTGACGTACGTGGCCAGCAAGGCTGCAGGCGAGGCAATGCCTACCGCCTGCAGCGCCGCCGACACCTTCGCGTCGGCAAATCTCGATGCAATGCGCAGCGCGTCGAGAGTCAGCGGCTGCATCGAGCCGACCAGCAGCATTTCATGCAGCTCGGTGGTCCAGAGCGAGGCATGCGGAAACACGTCGAGAAAACTGCGCACCAGCGAGCGCGTGTCGTCACGATTCTGCGTCGGCAACGGCAGCCATTGCGCCACGATGCCGTGCTGCTGCAGCCGCGCGGCCGCCAGTTGATAGAACTCGCGCGAGTAGAGATTGACAACGCCGCTGGCCGACGGCGGCGGCGGCTCAAGCGTGATCAGGTCGTAGCGCTGCGCGCTCTGCAGCAGCTCGCGCCGGCCGTCGCGCAACCGGATATCGACGCGCGCGTCACGGCTGACGTCATAGTTGCCCTGGAAGCTCGGCGCGGCGCGCACCACGGCCGGCAACAGCTCGGCCACCACCCGCTGCTCCATGCCCGGATACTGCAGCAGCGCGCCGGCCGTAATGCCGGTGCCGAGCCCGATCACCAGCGCCGAGCGCGGCGTCGCGTCATGCACGATCATCGGCAGCAGCGCCTGCAACCGCATATAGCGCAGCGACGTCATGGTGTCGCCCGAATTCGAAACGCCCTGGATATACAGCCGCCGGAACGGTTGCGACGCCTTGCCCTGCTGCACCACGGCCACCGTGGCACCACGGCTTTCCTCGTAGAACACCAGCGATCCGCCGCGCGTCTTGGCCAGCAACGCGGCAAGACGGTCCGCGGGCGTGGCCGCCGCGACGATCACCGTGACGACCACCAGCAATGGAATGGCAAAGCGCGCGCGCCGCCGCACGCCATCGCCAAACGCGATGGCCAGCAACGCCACCAGCCCGCTGGCCGCTGCCAGCACGCCAAGCGTGTGCACCACACCAATCGACGGCACGAGCACGAATCCCGCCACGACCGACCCCGCAATGCCGCCGAGCGTGTTCAACGCGATCACCGCGCCGACTCCCGAACCCACGCGCGCGGCGTCGACCGACAGCCTCACGACATACGGGAACGCCGCGCCCAGTAATATCGTCGGCACCAGCACGATGCAGAGCGCCGCCACGGCAAAACTGGCGCACGTAGCGACCAGCAGGCTGCCCGTGGCGCCAAGCACCCGTTGCGACACCAGCGCCTGCGCGGCGGGCAGCCATTCTCCGAGCCACGCGAATTCGATCAGCGCCACACAGCCCGCACCGGCTACGAGCCACGCGAACATCGCCCAGGGATCGCGTGCGCTATCGACACGCCGGGCCACGCACAGGCTGCCGATCATCAGGCCCGCCAGATAGGTGGCCAACACCACAGCGAACGCAAAAGCGCGCGTGCTCAGAAACTGCACGATCGCCTGCGACCACACCACCTCGTAGCCAAGCGCGATGCCGCCGGCCAGCGCGTAGAGCGACAGCGCGAGCGTCCGTTGTGTAGTGGGCCGCGCGAGCGATGCTGCGGCTGCTGTCGCAGCGGCGACGTTGACGGGAGCATGACGGCCGAAGCGCCGAGCGCCAAGCGCGGCCACACCGTTCAGTGCGGCAGCCGCCAGGGCGCTGCCCGTCACGCCTAGCCACGGAATCAGTACGAAAGCAGCGGCCAGCGTGCCGGCGATGGCGCCTGCCGTGTTGGCCGCGTAAAGTTGACCGCCGTGTTTTCCCAGTTGCACGCCATCGGTGCGAATCGCGCGCATCAACGCGGGCAACGTGCCGCCCATCGCCATCGCGGGCACGCCCACCAGCAGGATCGGCAGGATCCATGCGGCCACACCGGCGCGCGCTTCCAGCCATGCAAACAGCGCGGCGCTATGGGCCAACGCCAGCGTCGCGCCGATCGCCAGCGCCGCGATGGCGCATTCGAGCCAAAGGTAGAGACGCCACGCTGACGACACGCGATCGGCAAGGCGCCCCACCATCCAGCCGCCGAAGGCCAGGCCAGCGAAGAAAGCGCTGACACCGATCGACACCGCATGCACGTCGACACCGACCACCAGCGACAACTGCTTGATCCACAGCACCTGATAGACCAGCCCGGCCGCGCCCGATGCGCACAACAACACCGCGGCCAGCCAGAGGCCGCGGCTCGTGCTAGCCGTCAGGTCCGCCGCGGGACGGACGCGCCGGGCACGGTGGTCTGTCACGTCCGATCCCAGCTTGCGGTTGGCCGACGTCACTTCTTCTGTTGCGTTTGCGATTGCACGCGCTGCATCTGGTCTGCCACCTGCTTCTTGATCTTTTCGCTGGCCTGGTCGATCGTGAAGCTGGCCGGCAACTGGCTTGGCGGGTAGTCGACGAAGGTCTGCAGGAAGTTGATCGCCCGGCGGTTGCCTTCGATGAACAGATACGGGTTCTGCGTTTCAAGATCGAAGTAGCGGTTGGTCGGCCCGGTATCGGCGCGCTCATACGGGTCCATGCGCAGGTTGAAGTATTTCGGCGCGCGCAGACAGGTGAACGGTTCCTTCCAGACCATGAACGATCCATTCTGTCGCTGTTCGCAGAACACGATCTTCCACGCGGTCGGTGTCGTGGCGCCCTGTGTCAGCACGTCATAGCGCATCGCCACCAGTTCCGCATCGTCGTTGAAGTAGTAGAACTCGTTGCGTGCGCTCTGCTGTGTCTGCCCGGTCAGCAGCGGCAGCTGGTTGTAGCCATCCAGATGCAGCTTGGCCGATTTGCCGCCCAGCGACGTGCCCTTGAGCAGCCGGTCCTTGATATCGCCATCGCCCGCGGCCGCCAGCAGCGTCGGGAACCAGTCGAGCCCCGACATCAGTCCGTTGGTTACCGTCCCCGGCTGGATTTTGCCCGGCCATCGCACCATCGCGGGCACACGGAAGGCGCCTTCCCAATTCGAATCCTTCTCGCTGCGGAACGGCGTGTTGGCTGCATCCGGCCACGTGAAGAAGTTGGGACCGTTGTCGGTCGTGAAGACCACCAGCGTGTTGTTGGTGATACCGGCATCGTCCAGCGCCTTGAGCAGCTTGCCCACGTTCTGGTCCATTTCCCACATGCCGTCCGCATATTCATGGCCCAGGCCCAGCCCCGCCTTGCCGCGATATTCGGGACGCACGTGCGTGAACAGATGCATGCGCGTGAAGTTCATCCACACGAAGAACGGCTGCTTGCCCTGCGCCTGCTTCTGGATGTAGTTGATCGCGGCGCCCGTGGTTTCGTCGTCGATCGTTTCCATGCGCTTGCGATTGAGCGGACCGGTGTCCTCGATCTTGCCGTCGGCGGTGCTGTGAATCACGCCGCGCGGGTTATAGAACTTGAGGAAGTCGGGGTTGTCCTTCGGCCAGTACGGCCGCTCGGGCTCTTCCTCGGCGTTCAGGTGATAGAGGTTGCCGAAGAATTCGTCGAAGCCGTGCTTGGTCGGCAGGAAGCGATCCTGATCGCCCAGGTGGTTCTTGCCGAACTGCGCGGTGGCGTAGCCCAGCGGCTTCAGCGCCTGCGCGATCGTGACATCGCGATCCTGCAGGCCAACCGGTGCGCCCGGCAGGCCCACCTTCGACAGGCCCGTGCGGAATACCGACTGCCCGGTGATGAAGGTGGAACGTCCCGCCGTACAGCTGTTTTCGGCGTAGTAGTCGGTCATCATCATGCCCTCGCGGGCAATCCGGTCGATATTCGGCGTGCGGTAACCGACCACGCCATTGCCGAACGCGCTGACATTGGCCAGCCCGACGTCATCGCCGAAGATCACCAGGATATTTGGCTTGCCGCCAGGCGCGCCCTGCGCCGGCGCCGCGGCAACCGGCGACGCGCCCGCGCTGGCATCGGGTGCAGACGCCACGGGTGCAGACGCCACTGGTGCGGGCGTCACCGGCGGGGCGCTGGCCACGGGCGGCGGCGCGACGGGTGCCTGGGCGGCGGGTGTCTGCGCCGGCTTGTTTTCGTCAGCCTTCTTGCAGCCGGCCACGGCCATGATCGCAATGATCGCCGTGGTCGCAGCCAGCCTGGTCATACGCGTCCCGAATGTCGAGGGCGTTCGCTTTACGGCGGTCATGTTGTCCTCCCGTTGAGAAGAGTGTCGTGCACTCAAGGTTTTGCGAACGGATAGATCTGCAACCAGTCCTGCTTCATGCTGATCACGGTCCAGCCACGCGCCAGCGCTTCATCGAGCGCGCGATCGAGCTTGCCGATCCTGGACTGGCGGTCGTAGGCGAATTCGCGCTCGGCGTCGTCGTGATGCACCAGCACTGCCAGCCGCTGGCCGGGGCCGGCCACCGTGTACTGCAGCATCTGCAGGTCGCCGTCGGAGTTGCCGACGGCCAGAATCGGGCGCCTGCCGATCTGGCGATAGATCCCCACGGGCTTGCCGGGGCCATCGTCGATGAATTCGAGCTTGGGGCCGCGCACCAGCGCCGGCTGGCCATTGCGCAGCTCATAGGTGACGGTCTGCGTGGAGCCGATCACCTGCTCGGGCGGAATGCCGTAGACGCGCTCGGCCCACGGCCGCATGAACTCGATGGTGCCGCCGGACACGATGTAGGTCTTGAATCCGTTGGCGCGCAGGTACTTGAGCAGTTCCAGCTGGGGCTGGTAGACCAGCTCGGTATAGGGGCGATTGAATTTCGGGTGACGCGCGCTTTCCAGCCACGCGCGAATCGTGCGGTCGTATTCGTCCACCGTCATGCCGCTGTTGCCGGCCGCAATCAACGGCAGCAGGTGTTTTTCCTCGCGCATCAGCGCGTTCATGTCGTTGGCCATCAGCGCCTTGAACGCGGGATTGTTGTTCCATTCCGGATGTTTCGGCGCGGCCTGGCGGACCTGATCGAGCAGGAAGAAGAACTGGAAGTACAGCGGCTGTTCGCTCCACAGGGTGCCGTCGTTGTCGAACACGGCAATGCGCTCGGCCGGCGGCACGAAATCGGGAGAGCCCTCGCGCGTCACGGCATCGACAAAATTCACGATAGTCTGGCGCGACGGGCCGTCGCGCCACGAAGACAAGGCGGCGGTCGCGTTGCCGGTCGATGCTGTCGATGTCGACGCGGCCGTTGGCGCCGTGGCGTTCGGTGCGGCGCACCCGCCCAGCGCGGCAAGCACCGCCGCGGCCAATACCGCGGCGGAGATCGCCCGGTGAAAACGCTTCAAGCCTCCTGCCACGGCAACTGGCATGCGTACGCCTCCTGACTGGATCGGAATGGTTTTATTGATGGTTTTATTTTTCGATCTGCCGGGCGCCAGCGGCTTGCATCGCCAGCGGGGCCTGCCTGCGCATGTCGGCCCAGCGGGCGTCGTCCATCACCAGGCGGAAGCCCAGGTGCGACATGCTGGTATAGGGATCGGTGCCACGCCGTGCGCTCGGGCGGTAGCTCAGGCAGAAATCCTCGTTGCACAGGAACGAGCCGCCGCGCGTGACGCGCTTGGGCGCCGTCACCGGGACGCCCGGTTCGCTCGGGTCCCATGAATCGCGCGGTCCCGCCGGGTTTTGCAGCACCGCCGTGGAGACGGCCTCACGGCGAAACTGGTCGGCGCGATACCAGTCGGCCACCCACTGCCACGCGTTGCCCGTCATATCGGCAAGCCCGTAGCCGTTGACCGGAAACGTGCCGACCGGGCTGGTGCTCACCGCGCCGCCGGCCTTGGCGCTGACCACGGGGAACGGCTGCACCTGCTGACCCTGCCACACGTTGGCCATCTGGCGGCCGTCCGGGGCAAACTTGTCGCCCCAGGTGTAGGTGGCCTGTTCCAGGCCGCCGCGCGCCGCGAACTCCCATTCCGCCTCGGTGGGCAGGCGTTTGCCGGCCCACTTGGCGTAAGCCTCGGCGTCTTCGTACGAGACCTGCACCACTGGATGGTTGTCCTTGCCGTCGATCGAGCTGCCGGGGCCGTTCGGATGCTTCCAGTCCGCACCGGGAACAAAGCGCCACCAACGCCAGTATTCGCGCAGCGGCACGGGGCTGTTGGTGCCGACGAACACCATCGCGCCGGCCACCATCGCGCTGTCTGGTGGACGCGGCGTGCCCGGCGGCAGTTGGACCTTCATGGTTTCCCAGTCGGGCGCGCGCTCGGCGGTAGTGACGTAGCCGGTGGCCGCCACGAACTTGCGGAACTGGGCATTGGTCACGTGGTGCTGATCCATCCAGAAACCATTCACATGCACCTTGTGCGCGGGCCGTTCATTGGCCTGCGCAAGCTTGTGGTCGCTGCCCATCAGGAAATCGCCGCCCGGTACGTGGACCATGCCCAGCGGCGCGTTGACGCCATCACCGGGCTTGATTTCGGCGGCGCCGGGGCTCGCGTCGCCGCCATGGGTTGCGTACCACCACGTGCCGCCCGCGCCTGCGGCAGCCATGCCGAGCACCCACGCGGCCAGCCAGGCGCGGCGTGGCCGTGTGGGCGTTGCCAAGGCTTCCGTCCTGCGTTGCCGCGCTTGTCCCATCCACGCTCCTTGCCTGATGTGCCTGACAGTCCGCTAGAGTATTGGTAGTGATCAGCGTTAAACGGAATGCAATCTTTTGGGTATTTGATGTTAGTGGTTTAGTCTTGATCAAATACGGTGCGGCTTTCAGGGATTCAGCGGCGGCAGCCAGGACCCATCGTGCGGACGGCTGCGGCGGGCTGGGCGCAACGGCCGCCCCACCCTTCCTGTGCGCCGCGTCCAGGCCCATGCGGCCAGCGCCAGCACCGCAAGGACGCCAAGGCAGCCAAGCGCCAAGCGCCCGTCGATCCAGTCCGGCCAGCGCAGCGGCGCGCCGCCCGTCGGCGCGAGCCCGAGCCCCGATGCAGCGCGGCCCACCTCCACGGTCACGGCGGGCGCATCGGCATGCAGTTGGCTGCCGGTGGACGCGTCGTACCAGGGCACCGAGATCGCCGGAAGCGTGTAACGACCGCTGCGTTCAAACACGTAAGTGATGTTTTCCACGCGCCGCCCGCCTGTGCTGCCGGCCGGCGCATCGCCTGTGCCAGATGCCGCGTCCGACAGCACCGGCTCGGCCCGGAACACCCGCACGCCGCGCGGCGCCGAGACGGGCGGCGGCTCGATCATCATGGCCTGCGCGCCCGGCGCAAAGATCGTCACGGTACGCACCACGGCATCGCCCGCATGCAGCGTCGCATCCTTGCCGGTGACCGGCCGGTCGAACTGCTGCTGGACGAACAGGCGGACCGCCGGCAAGGTCGATCTTGCCGCGGCAGGCGCTGACGCCGCAGCGGTCTGCCCCGCCGCGCGCACGGTTGTTGCCGGCAGCACCACGCTGCCCTCGCGCGGCTTGCCGTCGTCGCCGGCATAGGTGAAGCGAATCGTCGGCGTCGGCAGCGCAAACTCGCCACCCGTTTGCGGCGTCAGCACATAGGTCTTGGTGATACCGGCGTAGCTGACGCCGCCAATAGTTTCGGTGGCATTGGCGCCGCGCTCGTCGGGCATCGTGATCACCGCGCCGGGCACCTGTAGCGTCGGAAATACCGGTGCCGACAGAAAGAAATTCGGCGCGAGGATCGTCACCTGTACCTGCACCGCCTGGCCCGCCACCACAGGCTGTTGGCCTGCCACGTGGACGCGAATCGCGGGCGCCGCGGCTTGCGGCGCGCTTGCGGGCGCTGCGGCCTGCACTGCCTGTGCGGCGCAGGCGCTCATGCACAGCGCCAGCGGCAGAATCGAGCGCATCGTCATGGCTTACCCTGTTGCAGCGCAAACTTGCGCGCCAGCATATCGGTAGGCGAGGTCTGTATCGCGCGCATCCACATCTCGGCGTTCTGTTGCACCAGCCCCATGCGCGGCTTGTCGTCGCCGGGCGGCGCAGGCGGCTTGCTGGCGTCGTATTCGATCTGGTCCGGCTTGAGATCCGGCGGCTCTTCGTCGCCTTGCTGGTTCTTCTTCTGCGCCTCCTGCTGCTTCAGTCGCTGCTGCACGGCGGCAAGGTTGCGCATTGCCGGCTGCCAGCCGGGACGCAGCTGCAATACGCGCTGGTAGCGCGCCACGGCCTCCTTGTACTTTTGCTGCTGCGCCAGTGCGTTGCCCAGATTGAACTGCGCGTCGGGCGAATCGATGGCCTCGAAGGCCCGCGCCGCCTGCGCGAACTGTCCCGCGCGATAGAGCGCCGCGCCGCGCCACATCGGATCCTGAAACATTGCGGCGGCACCGGCGTAGTCGCCGTTTTCAAAGGCGCGCCGCCCCTGCTGGTCGCGCGTCAGCCACAGATCGCGGAACTGCCGCGCTGGCGCGGCGGCACCTGAAGGCGCATCGGCGGACGCGGCTTGCGCGCGCGTCTCGACCGGCGCCCAGCCGACACACAGCGCCAGCGCCACGCCCGCCACCCAGCGGATGGTCCAGCCCTTGCGGAACCACAGCACTGCCAGACATGCGATCGGAATCGTCAGCGGCCAGCCGGCATCGTGCCAGCGCAGCGTATCGGGCGAGCTCGCCGCTTCGACGTGCGACTGCACGTGGCGCTGCACCCAGGAGATGTCGTCGTCGCTGGCCGCGGTGATCTCGGCGACGGGCACGCCGGCGTCGCGCAAGCCATGCAACGCGGCGACGTCGAGTCCTGGCGCCGAACCATCGCCGCCCTGCAGCGGTCCGCCTTTCGCCGTGCCGATGGCTAGCACCACCAGCTGCGTGCGTTGGCGTTTGCCGCGCAGCGCCTGGATCGCGCTGGTCTCCACGCCATCGGTCATCAGCAGGATGGTGCCCGGCACGGGCTCGCGGTCGAGCGCTTCGGCGATGCGTTGCACGGCCAGCGCGGTGTCCTTGCCCGGCACCGGCATGATGCGCGTCTGCAGCGCGTCGACAAAGGTTTGCAGCAACGCCGCGTCGTCGGTCAGCGGCAACACCATGTGCACCGAGCCCGCATAGGCATACAGCGCGGTCTTGCCGCCCTCGCGCTGCGCCAGCAATGCCTTGATCTTGAGCTTGGCGCGCTCGAGCCGCGTGGGCGTGACGTCGATCGCGTTCATGGTCGGCGACAAATCCACCGCAATCGCCAGCGGCGCCTTGTCGGCAAGAAACGGCGGACGTTCGCGCTCCCATGTCGGCCCGGCCAGCGCCACCGCCGCGAGCGCCAGCGCCAGCGCGGTCAAATGCACGGGGCGCACCGCGCGATGGCGGCGCTCGCCGACCACCAGCGCGTCGAGCAGATGGGGCGCAATCGTGCCGCGCCAGCGCCGCCGCACATCGCCATGCCGCTGCACGGCCCAAGGCAGCCATGCCGCGGCAATCAGCACCAGCAGCCACCACGGCCGCAAGAAGTGAAACTGGGCGATGGCATCGAACAAATGACTCATGGCGCGGGATCCCGGCGCGGCGCGGGCAGCGACGACGCTGCGCTCCAGCGCGCATAGCCGGCCATCGCAAACTGATACGCCAGCAGCAACAGCACGGCAGCACCCAGCGGCCACATGAACAGTTCGCGGCGCGGGCGCCAGCTCAGGGTCTTCTCGCGGTGCGGCGTCACGCGGTCGAGCGTTGCATAGATCGATGACAGCGCGGCCTGGTCCGCGCCGAAGAAATAGCGTCCTTGCGTGGTGCTGGCGATGCGCTGCAGCATGCCCAGATCGACCTTCTGCTCGCCGGTAGCGGACGGGTCGCCAATGCCGACGGTATGAACTACCACGCCGCGCGATCGCGCGATTTCCGCGGCCTGTGCGGGCGGCATGCGGCTGGCGGTATCGTTGCCGTCGGTCAGCACGATCAGCACCTTCTCCTGCGCATGGCTGTTGTCGAACAGCTTGATGCCGAGCCCGATGGCATCGCCCAGCGACGTGCTGGCGCCGGCCATGCCCGGCACCATGTCAGCGATCAGCGTGCGCACCAGCGCGTGGTCCAGCGTGAACGGCGCCAGTGGATACGGCGCGTCGCCAAACACGATCAATCCGATGCGATCGCCGGGCCGATGCGCCACGAAATCGCCGACGACCTGTCGCACCGCCTGCACGCGCGCTTCGAGCACGCCGGCCGGATCTTTGAAGTCGCGCGTATCCATCGATTGCGACAGATCGAGCGCCAGCAGCAGGTCGCGCACGGGCTCGGTCTTGTAGATCGGCGGCTCCAGGAATTGCGGGCGCGCCAGCGCCACCACCACCAGAGTCCAGGCCAACGGTGCCAAAAGATGCTGCACGAGGTTGCGATGCGGCACATGCGCGCCGGCCGCCGGCTTCAGGCCCGCCGCATCGGCCACTTCGCCAAAGAACGGCAGGCGTACCGATGCGCTGGTTTCGCGATACGTCGGCAGCCAGCGCCAGACCGCCAGCGGCAAGGGCAGGAGCACGAACAGCCAGGGATAGGCAAAGGCGATCATGCGCGGCCTGCGTCCGAAACAACGATACGGTGTCCGGCGATCCAGCGCCGGCAGGCTTGCATGGCGGCGTCGGCCTGTTGCGCGGACCAGCCCGCCAGCGCCGCCGCATCGGCAGGTGCGCAGCGATACTCGGCTTCGATCAGCGTGGCCAACGGCGGCACCGCGTCGGCGGCGCTTCCCGCGTGCGCGAGTAGAAATGCGCGCCAAGCCGGGCCCGACAGGCCCGCCACCGCTTCGCGCGGCCAGACCGCCAGCACAGTGCGCTTGAGCAGCGCGGCCATCGACAGCAACGCGGCGGCGCGCGACGCGGCGTCCGCCTGCATGGCCGGGCGCAGGCGGGCCAGTTCGGCCTGCGCCAGACGGCGATAGCGATTGGCGCGCCAACGTCGCCAGGCACGCCAGCCGACGCCGCACAGGATGGCCAGCAGGCACAGGCCCAGCACCAGCCAGGCAGTCGTTTGCGGCCACCAGGATGGCGGCAACGGTGTGACGATATCGGCCAATTCGGTCACCCTACGACTCCCCGCAGCGCCGGCCAGCCGGCATGCGCGCAGAGTAGCGCGTTGCAATGCGAATCCGAATTAAGAGTTTTGAGAATGTCTCTTCAGGGATTTGGTCACGTCAGATCCTGCGATTTGCGATTGCTGCACCAGCGCTGCACGGGCCGACTAGCGTCTAGAGTCCTTTGGGCAGCAGCGTCTGCACTGCCTCGCGCATCACCCGCGCCAGCAATTGCTGGCGTTCGCGCGGCATGCGCGCCAGCGTGGTGGCCACACTGATGCCGGCCACCGGTTCGCCATCGCGATCGTGCACGGCCATGCCAACGGCCAGCGCGCCGCGCGTGGCATGGTTGCCGATCACCGAATAGCCGCGTTCCCGCGTGGCGCGGATCAGGATGCGCATGCGGTCCGGCGTCATGCCGCCGTACTGGCCCAGCACATCGGCATTGGCGGCGATGACTTCCGCCACGGTGGGATCGGGCAGCGCGGCCAGCAACGCAAGCCCAGCGGCGCCTACGCCGAGCGGCTGCCGCGTGCCGACCTGGATCACCAGCACCTGCACCGGATGCGTGCCCACCTGGCGGGCGATGCAACGCGACAACGCGCCATCGCGCACCACGCCGAAGGCCGCGTCGCCGCATGCGTGGCTCACGCGCGCCAGCACGGGCTTGAGCCGTTCGGCCAGTGCGGTCGATTCACCGCGCTGCGGCAATGCCGCGAGCCGGCCGCCCACCGTGTAGTGGAACCGCCCGCGCCGTGCCACGTAGCCGCAATCGATCAGCGTGGTCAGCAGCCGATACACGGTCGGGCGCTCCAGACCGGCCACACGGCATAGATCCACGACACGCAGACCATCGCGGCCAGCCGCCAGGATCGCGTCGAGCAAGTCCAGTCCGCGCCGCAATGCGCGCGTGCCGTCTTCGGCGATGGGTTTTGAATCGTCCGCCAGGCGGACGTTTCGATTCGCAGCACGAGCGCTCATGAGGAAGAATTTTTCAGGCCGGAAACGCAGTCCGCAGTATGCCGCAGATCCGCAGCGGCACGATCCACGGCGGCAAACCGCCGCGCGGAGGACCACAAGACGGGACGCATCCGGCCACGTCAAAAACAGGAGACAACCATCATGAACATATGGAATGCGGCGCGCCGGCGCCTGCTCAGCCGTGCCATCGCCGCCCCCCTTGCCCTGCCGCTGGCGCTTCCGCTGGTGGTTGCCAGCGTGCTGGCGGCCGGCATGCGGCCCGCTTTGGCCGCCGACGCATATCCCTCGCGCCCGGTGAGGCTCGTGGTGGGCTATGCGGCCGGCGGCGCCACGGATGTACTGGCGCGGCTGGTGGCCGTCAGGATGGGCGAAGGGCTCGGGCAGCCGATGGTGGTGGAAAACCGCGCCGGCGCCAACAGCAACGTCGGCGCGGAAGTGGTCGCCAAGGCCGTGCCGGACGGCTATACGCTCTACGTCTACACCATCGCCAACACCATCAACGCCACGCTGTACGACAAGCTGGGCTACGACCCCGCCAAAGATTTCGAACCGGTCGGCATGATCGCGCGGATTCCCAACGTGCTGGTGGTCAACCCCAAGCTGCCGGTCAAGACCGTGGCCGATTACGTGCGCTTTGCCAAGGAATCTGGGAATGGCGTGACGTTCGCATCGTCGGGCAGCGGCTCTTCGATCCATCTGTCCGGCGAGATCTTCCGCAGCCGCAGCAGCGCCAACATGCTGCACGTGCCGTACAAGGGCAGCGCGCCCGCCGTGACCGATCTGCTGGGCGGCCAGGTGCAATCGATGTTCGACAACGCGCCATCGGCGCTGCCGCATATCAAGGCGGGCCGCCTGCGTGCGATTGCCGTGACCAGCGCTCAGCGCATGCCGTTGCTGCCCGACGTGCCGACCGTGGCCGAGTCGGGATTTCCCGGCTTCGACGTGCAGTCGTGGTTTGCCATTGCCGCGCCGGCGGGCACGCCGCGGCCGGTGGTCGACAAGCTCAATGCCGCGCTGAACAAGGCGCTCAATGCGCCTGACGTGCGCGAGCGCATGCGCGATCTGGCGGCCACGCCCGAACCCGGCACGCCCGAGCAGTTGCGCGCTTTCATCGCTGCCGAACTCAAGCGCTGGCACGACGTGGTGAAGCAGTCGGGCGCGCGCGTCAACTAAGTCCATTCAACGTCGCTCCGGCGTCGAACGAGGAGTCTCATGTTTCCGATCGATCTGTTCTGGCGGGCCGCCGATCGCTGGCCCGACAACATTGCCATCGATGCGCCCGACGGCAGACTGCGCTATCGCGATCTGGCGTCGCAGGTAGCGTCGCTGGCCGCGCACTTTCTGGCGCTGGACCCTGCGCCGCAAAGCCGCGTCGGCATCTGCGCTGGCAATTCGGCGCAGCATATCGTCGCGCTGCTGGCGGTGCTGGCCAGCGGCAAGATCTGGGTGCCGCTCAATCCGAAGAGCACGCAGCCCGAATTGCGCCGCATCGTCGATGCCACCGAACCGAGCATCGTGGTGCTCGACTCCGGCTGCGCGCCGTTGCTCGAAGGCGCCACAGGTGCGTGGCTTTATACGGATGCGCCAGCCACGCGCGCCGATTCGCTGGCGGCAGCCATTGCCGCACACCCCGAGGCGGCGCGCCCCGCGCTCGATCTGGGTCGCGACGACACACAGGCCATCAAGTTCACCGGCGGCACTACCGGCGCGCCAAAAGGGGTGATGCAACCCTATCGCGCGTGGATGGCGAACATCGTCAACCAGATCCACGCATGGGGCTTCACGGCGGCCGATCGCTACGTGATGGCCGCGCCGATCACGCACGGCACGTCCACCTACGTGATGCCGATCCTCGCGCAAGGCGGCTGTCACGTGATCATGGAAGGGTCCGGCGCCGAGGCCGTGCGTACCGCTTTCCGCGATCGCGCCGGTACGGTGTGCTTCATGCCGCCGACGCTGATCTACATGCTGATGGCGCTGCCCGGCACATCGCGCGCAGACTACCCCGCGCTGCGCCGGTTGATCTACGGCGGCGCGCCAATGCCGCCGGAAAAGATCCGCCAGGCGCGCGCCTTCTTCGGTCCCGTGGTGGCCACCACTTACGGCCAGACCGAAGCGCCGCAGTTGCTGACGGTAATTGCGCCTGAGGATTTCGAGGACGAGCGCAATCTCGCCTCGGTGGGTCGCACCACCTGGTTTAGCGAAGTCGCGATCATGGCGCCCGATGGCCGGCGCCTGCCGGCCGGCGAAGTCGGCGAAGTGGTGGCGCGCGGAGACCTGGTCATGACCGGTTACTGGCAGCGCCCTGACCTGACCGCGACCACCATCGTCGATGGATGGCTGCACACGGGCGATCGGGGCCTGATCGACGCGCGCGGCTACCTTTACCTGAAGGATCGCCTGCGCGAAGTGGTCATCACCGGGGGCTTCAACGTCTATCCGATCGACGTCGAGAACGCACTGGGCCAGCATCCCGCGGTGCACGAATGCGCGGTGTTTGGCGTGCCCGACGACAAGTGGGGCGAAGCGGTCCACGCCGCCGTGCAACTGCGCGAGGGCAGCCAGGCCAGTGCCGCCGAACTGATCGCGTTCGTGCGCGAAAGGCTTGGCCCGGTACAAACCCCCAAGCAGATTCATTTCCACCACAGCCTGCCGCGATCCACGGTCGGCAAAGTACTCAAGAACACCGTGCGTGACCAAGCGCTGGCCGCACTGACATCGGGAGAACCCTCATGAGCCAAACCCACAAGCCGGTGACCCGGCTCTGCACGCATACGCTGACCAGCCTGCATTATCGCGACGCCGACCTCGTGCAGGACCTGATGGGCAAGAAGACGTTTACCGAGGTGATGCTGCTGCAGATCCTGGGCCGCACGCCGCGCGCCGTGGACATGCGCATCACCGATGTAGTGCTGATCGTGCTGATGGAACACGGCCTGACGCCGAGCGCCATTGCCACGCGGCTGATCTACATGAGCGCGCCGGAAAACCTGCAGGGCGCGGTGTCGGCGGGTCTGCTGGCGGTGGGCAGCTCGTTCGTCGGCACGATGGAAAACTGCTCGACGCTGCTGGACCGCATCCTGGCCGCGCCGGACCCCGACGCCGAGGCGCTGGCCATCGCACGTCACTTCAAGGAACGAAAAAGCGCAGTGCCCGGCTTCGGCCACCATCTGCACAAGCCGGTCGATCCACGCGCCTACAAGCTGCTGGAACTGGGCGAAGCGGAGGCCGAATTGGCGGGCGCGCATATCGGCGCGCTGAAGCGTCTGTCGGCCGCTGTCGACGAGGTGGCTGGCCGCGCCATCACGATCAATGCCACCGGTGCGGTGGCCGCGCTGCTCGGCGAAATCGGCGTGCCAACCGCGGTTATGCGCGGATTTGCCGTGATTTCGCGCGCGGCCGGCCTGGTCGCACACATCGTCGAGGAGCAGCAAAGCCCGTCGGGACGCTATATCTGGGATGTGGTCGAAGACGCGATTCCGTATGTGGGCCAGGGTGGCGGCGGCCACGCGCCGCACGGGGACGCATCGTGAATGCGCTGCCCTTGAGTCTGGCGGGCCGCACCGTGTTTGTGGCGGGCGGCGGATCGGCTGGGCCGGGCTGGAGCATCGGGCGCGCGGCGAGCGTCACCTATGCGCGGCTGGGCGCACGCGTCTGCGTGGCCGACCGCGACGAGGCGTCTGCCGCGCAGACCACCGCACTGATACGCGCCGAGAACGGTATCGCGCAAACGTTCGTCGGCGACGTGGCGATCGAAGCCGATGTCGAGCGCATGTTCGCCCAGGCGCGCGAGCATTTCGGCGACATCGATGTGCTGCACCACAACGTCGGCATCGGCAAGACAGGCGGCCCGCTTGACACCGACATCAAGGACTTCGACGCCGCGCATGACGTCAACGTGCGCGGCCTGCTGCTCACGTCACGCCAGGTGCTGCCGGCGATGTGCGAGCGTGGACGCGGTGCGATCGTCACGATCTCGTCGGTGGCCGGGCTGCGCTATCTCGGATACCCCCATCTGTCCTACTGTGTGACCAAGGCAGCGGTGATCCACTTCACGCGGATGATCGCGCAGCAGTACGCGGCGCAAGGCATCCGCGCCAATTGCGTGGTGCCCGGCCTGATCGACACGCCGCGCATTGCGCATACCGTGGCCAAGCAATTTTCCCCGGACAGCCTCGATGAAGCGCGCGCCGCGCGCAGCCGGCAAGTGCCGCTGCAACGCATGGGCACGGCGTGGGACGTAGCGCATGCGTGCGCGTTTCTGGCGTCCGATGCGGCGGCCTATGTCACCGGCACGGAACTGGTAGTCGACGGCGGACTCACCGGCAAGTACGTATAGCGATGATGCGGGCGGTAGGACGTTGAACGCGGAACGCTTGCCACTCCGCGCGCCGCCATGGGTCAGTGCATCGCCCGCGTGCCAGCTATCGGGATGCGGCCGGAAAGCGCAGGTTGACCATTAGCCCGCCCATCGGCGACTGCGCGAGATCGAGCGCGCCGCCATACAGCGCGCTGACATCGCGCACGATGGCCAGGCCCAGGCCGCTGCCCTGCGCCGTTTCGTCGAGACGCGCGAACGGCTGCACCGCTTGCGCCATGGCGGCCGCCGGCATGCCCGGCCCGTCGTCTTCGATGCGGATTTCAACCTGCCCGTCGCGTTCCGCCAGTGTCACGCCAATCGCGCCGCGCGCCCATTGCCACGCGTTGTCGAGCAAATTGCCGAGCATTTCGACAAGATCCTGGCGATCTCCCGCGAAATGGGCGTCGCCGTCGATGCGGACGTCGATCGGATGCGCAGCGTGCAGACGTTTAAGCGCGCGCACAAGTTCGTCCACAACGGGCCGCACCGGCACACTGCCGCGCCCCGCTCCACCCGCGCCCGCCGCGCGTGCACGCGCCAGATGCCGATCCACCTGCCGGCGCATCGCATCGACCTGCTGCATTACGCCGTGGGCTGCGGGGGCCGGCAACGACTGCGCGCTGTTGGCCAGAATCGCCAGCGGCGTCTTGACCGCATGCGCCAGATCGGCCGCCTGCCGGCGCGACCTGTCGATCGCTTCCTGATTGCGCTGCAGCAGCGCGTTGATCTCGTCGACCAGCGGCTGCACCTCCACCGGCCACGCGCCCGACAGCGCCGCCGCACGGCCGGCATGAAAACCGGCCACGGCGGCGCGCAGGCGGCCCAGCGGCGACAGTCCGAAGCGAATCTGCGCCCACACCGCGCCGAGAATGCCCACGCCCAGTACGCCAAGCGACAGCCACAGCAAATGCCGGAACGAACGCTTGGCCTGCCGCAGCTCGGTGCGGTCTAAAGCCACGGCGATATCGACGAAAGCGTCCGCGCCGGCCAGTTGCAGGCGGCGCGTCTTCACCAGCAGCGATTGCGCCTTGGGTCCGATGCGAATGTCCGCGCCGCCCTCCGGCACACGGCGCTCGATGGCCACCGGAATGTCGACATCCCAAAGCGATCGCGAGCGCAGCGTCTGGGCGCCCGACGACGCCTGCCAGTACGCGCCCGAATACGGGAGATCGAAGCGCGGATCGGCTGGCTGGCGCGTCAGTTCGAGCTGGCCGTCGTTGCGCCATTCGAGCGCGGCGGCAATGCTGTTCAGCTCGCGGTCCAGCTCGGCGACATAGGTGCGGTCGACATGGCGCGCGAACAGTGTTTCGAGCAGCCAGCCGGTCGTGCATAACGTACCGACGCTCCACAGCGTGGCGATCAGCAGCAGGCGGCGGGCAATCGACGTGCGTTTCATGCGGGCGCGGCCGGTTCGGCGGGCGGCCGCATGCGATAGCCGAGGCCGCGCACGGTTTCGATGACATCGACGCCGAGCTTCCTGCGCAGACGGCCGACGAACACTTCGATCGTATTGCTGTCGCGGTCGAAATCCTGCGCGTAGATGTGCTCGGTCAGGGTGGTCTTGCTAATGATCGCGCCCTGGTGATGCATCAGGTAATCGAGCACCTTGAATTCATGCGCGGTGAGCGTGATGGGCGCGCCGTGCACGCTGACCTGTCCCGTGCCGGGCGCCAGCAGCACCGGGCCACATGACAGCGTGGGCGAGGTGCGGCCGGCCGAGCGCCGGATCAGCGCGCGGATGCGGGCCAGCAGTTCCTCGGTGCGGAACGGCTTGGTCAGGTAATCGTCGGCCCCGGCGTCGATGCCCTCGACCTTTTCGACCCAGCCGTCGCGCGCGGTCAGGATCAGCACCGGCACGTCGTTGCCGGCCTGCCGCCACCGCTTGAGCACGCTCAGCCCGTCCAGGCGCGGCAGGCCAAGGTCGAGCACTACGGTGTCATAGGGATATTCGGCGCCCAGATGTGCGGCCTCGACGCCATCGGCCGCGTGATCGACCGCATAGCCCGCCTGGCGCAGCGCAACGGCAAGCTGCTGCGCTAGCGTGGCTTCGTCCTCGACTAGCAGGATCCGCATGGGCGTTAGGGCTTGCGCGCGCGTTCGAGGTCGTGGCCCTTGGCCTTTATCAGCCGGCCGTCGCGCGCGTCGTATTCGAGCTTGGCGATGGTGCTGGTGGGCAGCAGCAGCTTGACCTCGTAAGTCCAGATGCCGTCGTCGCGATCCAGCTTGACGTCGATGACATCACCGGCGTACTGGCGCGAAACGGCATCGAGAATGCGCGAAAGCGGCAGGATTTCGCCGGAACGCAGCGCGGCGCGGGCGCGGTCGGCATCGGTGTCGGCATGCGACACGCCAGCGGTGCCGACTGCGCACAACGCCGCCAGCAGGACCAGCGCGCGCAGCGCGCCGCGCGTCCGGGCAGTAGTCCGGGCAGTAAAAGGAAGGAGCGGAAAAGTCATCGGCAGCATTGTGCGCACGGCAACCTGAACCGCGGCTGAACGGATTGCTCAGGCCTCATTCAGGTGGGTGTACGCATCATGCCATCAAGAATCCTGAAACGGATGCAAAACAACGTACCTCGCCATGCCACCACCCGCCAGCCGCCCCGCCCTTCGCCAAGCTTCAAGCCAAGCCCTTCGCCCAGCGCTTGGCCCGCCTGTCCGCCCTGCGACGTCCCGATCGCCCCGCACCAGCCGGCTGCGCCGCCTTTGCGCCGCGCTCGCACCTCTGGCGCCGCTGGCGCTGGCGATGGCCGGCGCCGCGCTGCCGTTCTGGTATCAGACGTTGGGACAGTGACGCGGCGCGGCGGTGGAGCTTAGGAGCCGACCGTCACGAACACCGGATTCGAATAGAACCAGAGGTCGTTGTAGTTGCGCGCGTTGATCGCGTCGAAACGTGCCTGGTCTTCCGTCACCGTGGTCCTCAGGTCTGGCAGCGGATTGCCGTTGGACGTCTCGCCCGGCACATTCATGCCCAGATTGGTGCCGCGCAGGCGGAAATACTGGTTCTTCGTTGCCTTGTACGTGTAGGTCACGGTGTTGTAGCCGTCCTTGTCCTGCTTCCAGTCAGCCGCGGTAAACGTGGCGATCACCTTGGTGGAATCGTTGGTTTCCTTGCTGTAGCCCGGCGTCCCCGCCGCCGCGCGCGGCGTGACATCGCCCGCGATCAGGTCGATGTGGTCCACCACGGGACG
Source organism: Cupriavidus sp. GW822-FHT06G04 (assembly GCF_058799075.1). Taxonomy (NCBI): domain Bacteria; kingdom Pseudomonadati; phylum Pseudomonadota; class Betaproteobacteria; order Burkholderiales; family Burkholderiaceae; genus Cupriavidus; species Cupriavidus sp. GW822-FHT06G04. The sequence goes on from NZ_JBXALD010000003.1 coordinate 618,225, forward strand.
CTTGTTGACATTGACGCCGCCATTGATCGGGTACTCGTAGTTGTTGCGGTCGGGACTCTTGAAGCGGATCGTCACGGTAACCGTATCGCCCGATTTCGCCTTCAGTTCTCCGCCCATTTCGCCCTTGGCGTTGCCGCTGGCGAGATTGAAATCGAGCGCGTTGATCAGGTCACCAAACACCGAGAACATCTTGCCCGAGCGCACGCCTTCGAGCACACCCTTGATGCCGGTGTACTTGTTGTCGATCCAGACGTAGGTCTTGGCGTACTCACCCGGGAAGTACCCGCTGCTGTTGGCGCCGATGGTCTTGAAGTGATGGTCGGAATCGCCCACGTTCCAGAAGCGGCGGCCGTCGCCGAGCAGTGCGTCCCAGATGCCGCCAACTTGCGCGACCACGTAGTCCACCCCGCCATACACGCGGTTCTTCAGGTTGGCATCGATATAGCTGGTGGCGTAGCCGCCGCGATCGGGTTCCATCTGGTTGCCGACCATGCCTTCCACGCCAAACACGATGTTCGGTGCGGTGTCGTTGAATTCGCGATAGTCGGCCGCAGTGTATTTGCCGTTGTTGCGCGACGGGTGATTGATCAGTGCGTAGCTGGTGTCCGGATAGTTGTCGCGCAGCCACGCCACGGCCTTCACGGCATCCGCATGCGTGCTGGAGGCGCGCGTACCGGTGGCATTCCAGTTGGCAACGTCGACCGGATCGAACTGGGTGTCGGGTCGGCTGGTGAAGTAGTACTCGAACTGGTTGGACGCCTTAGTCGCGGTGGCCAGCGGCGAGCCCGTGAAAATGCCGACGTTCATATGGTCGTGCGTCGGCATATCCCATTCGAAGGCCGAGAAGATCAGCTTGCTGGTATAGCTGCCATTGACCTGCAACTGGCGCACCGCCGGGATTTCATACTGGGCCATCGCCTGCGAGAACGGCAGCGGGCCGCCCACGATGTTCGTGCCGTTCTGGTCGCGCGTGGAAGGCCGCAGGTGATTGGAGATCGCGGTCCAGTCGAGGTTGTTCTTGACCAGCGCCTGGTCCAGTACATCGACGAGTTTGCCCTGGGCGTCGTCGGACTCGATCGTATGGACGTGCAGATCGCCGGTGGTCCATTTGCCGGTGATTTCGGCGGCCGGTGTGGCTGGCGTGGATGGCTGGTTCGCCGGTGGCGCGGTTGTTCCACTGTTGCTGCTATTGTCGTCGCTGCCGTTGCAGCCGTAGAACGCGAGTGCAACCGTCATGGCTGCTGCACCGCCAAGTGCGGACTTGATGTAACGCATGAGACTTCCCCGATAACCTTATGATTTTTATTGACCCTTCAGCGCGCAGCTTCGGCCTTGGGTCAGCGTCGACGTCTCGGCGCTGCCCCCCGGTCCAGCCACACTGGCAAGGCAATTTGAGGGCGCGATCATGCGGGAAGCGCGTTTCAAGGAAATGAGATTTTTGTGACTTCTTGGTGACTTTGGTTGTTTCATCAATGACAGAAATCGGCCGTCGTCTCAGCGATTTTCTCCCCCCGCGCGGGAAGACAAACCAGCATTCAGACGCGATTTCCGGAGACCAATGAGAAACGCCACCGGGCCTGTGTGGCGCCGGTGGCGTGGGTCGTGTGATGGGGGAAAAACGGCGCGGGCCGATATGCCCGGCCGGTGCGATCAGAACACGAGCGTGGCGGTGGCCTGTACGGTTGCCGTGCTGTCCAGCCGGTTCTTGCTGGCGACGGTCGGCACCCAGCGCAGGCTCATCGACAGCGGATGGTGTCCCAGCTTGGTGTCGTAGGTGACGATCGGACCGATGCTGAAGTCGCGGCCGCGGAAGCCGTTGAGACGATCGGCGGTGGGCCCGCTGTCGTCGCCCAACTGCTGTACCGTGCCCATGACGATCCCGGCGCCCAGGTGGCCAAACTTCTTCACGCCCATGACGTCGAGCGTGAACAGCGGGGCATTGTGGTAGTTGGTGTCGTTATTGCGCGTGTAGAACTGCAACGCGCCCACCGCATTGAATTCGAGCCCGTACGCCGGCATCAGATGCGTGAACGCAACCTGAGGCACGAAAGTCCAGACGTTCAGCCCCGGATTGGAAAGCGAATTCTTGTCGTATTGCCCGGTCGGCGCCCAGATATTGAAGCTCAGCGACATATGGCTGGTCTTCGAAAAATGGTAGCCGGCAATGATCGGGCTGAAATACAGGTCGTAAAGGTTGGACGATCGGTCCGAATTGCCGCGTGAGAAAGTGCCACCGGCAGGGCCCGTGACCACCAGATTGGTCCTTGCGGTGGTCCAGATGTATGGCAGCGTAAACGCCGAGGCAAAGTTCCACGCGCCCGGGCCGGTATCCCAGACTTTCATCATCGTGGCCAGCGTCAGCGAGAGCTTGCCGTCGATACCCGCGGTCGTGCGGCCCCCGACCGGCACCGGCCGGCTGCCGCCGATCGATCCGTCCAGGTAGATCTCCTGAAAGTTGGCGATCCAGACCGGCTGGTCGGGCACCACGCCGGCGTTCGCACTCACGCTGGTACCGGCTACCGGGCGACCGAGCGCACCTTCGGTGGCGTGCCCGGCGATCGGCGCCAACAGCGCTCCCGCAGCGAGCGCAGTCAGGGTGGCGGTACTGGCGCGTTTCATCGATATCTCCCGAAAACAGGGGGTTGGAGCATGGGGCTGGATCGCCCGCGGGCGATGCGAAGCCAGCATCGTCGCAGATTCCGCGCCGAATGGAATTTAGTTTTCTGGAAAAGCGAGTTGAATCATTTAGCGGCATCGGCGCGCGAGCCGTGGTCGAAAAACAGCCTCTGCAATCGGTAAAACTGCGGCCTCGATGAATGCCGCGTCGGATGCTTCGGCCGATGCCGCCGCGCGTTTGTCGCCATATGCCGGCCGGCCCGCGGTTTGCCCACGTCGCCAGCACGGTTAAGCGTCGGTGATATGGTGTGACCGTGCGCGTCCGGGACAGGACGCCTGATCTGCCTTCTCAACCCTCCTGACAGCCGTTTTCCTCCCTCATGGCCAGCGCTCTCCTTCTCGAAAACATCCACGCCAGCGCGCAACAACTGCTGAATCGCCACCATATCGATATCGCCACGCAGGGCAAGGCCCTGGCCGGCGACGCGCTGCTCGGCGCGGTGCGCGACCACGAACTGCTCGGCATCCGCTCTGCCACGCACCTGACCGCGCAAGCCTTCGCCAACGCACAGCGCCTGCTGAGCGTCGGCTGCTTCTGCATCGGGACTTCGCAGGTAGATCTCGGCGCGGCGGCCCATGCCGGCATCCCGGTGTTCAACGCGCCGTTTTCGAACACGCGCTCCGTGGCAGAACTGGTGATTGGCCAGGCCATCATGCTGATGCGGCGGATTCCTGAAAAAAGCCGCGCCGCACATCAGGGGCAGTGGCTGAAGACGGCCAAGGGTTCGTTCGAAATTCGCGGCAAGACCATGGCCGTGATCGGCTACGGCAATATCGGCGCGCAGGTTGGCATCCTGGCCGAGTCGATGGGCATGCGCGTGGTGTTCTACGACATCCGGCCGCGCCTGTCGATCGGCGGCGCGGTGCCGTTGCACGCGCTGGAGGACGCGCTGGCGCAGGCCGACGTGGTGACACTGCACGTGCCGGCCACGCCCCAGACGCGCAATCTGCTCGATGCGAAAGCGCTGGGCGCGATACGGCGCGGCGGCATCCTGATCAATGCGTCGCGCGGCACCGTGGTGGACATCGACGCGCTGGCAGCGCTGCTGGACAGCGGCCACCTCGCCGGCGCCGCAATCGACGTGTTTCCCGAAGAGCCGCGCAGCAATGCGGATCCGTTCGTCTCGCCGCTGCAGGGCAAGCCCAACGTCATCCTGACGCCGCATGTCGGTGGCAGCACCGAAGAGGCGCAGGAGAACATCGGCGTGGAAGTGGCTACCAAGCTGGCCAACTTCCTGGAGACCGGCGCGACCGTCGGCGCCGTGAACCTGCCGCAGATCCAGCCCGCGCCGCTGGCCGCGCCGGCGCGCGTGCTCAATATCCATTACAACCGGCCCGGAACGCTGTCGCACTTCAATCAGGCGCTGGCCGAAATCGGCGCCAATATCGTCGCCCAGCAACTTCAGACCGAAGGCGACATCGGCTATGCGATCACCGACATCAGCCTGGTGCCGCCCGCAGGCTGGGCCGAGGCGCTGATGCAGGACGATGCGTTCATCCGCACGCGCGTTATTGCAGGCAACTGAGCGCGGGCCACTGAGCGATCTGACGTAGCGGCGGGTGCAGCCTCGCCGCTACGCCGTCCTGCCCTTCTTCGGCCGGGACGCGCCTTCGTCCAGATGAGCGCCCGGCCCTTCTCCCGCCAGCATGTCCTGCGGATTGCGCAACGGACACGCTTTCAGCGAGAGGCATCCGCAGCCAATGCAGCCGTCGAGCTGGTCACGCAGCATCGTCAGCATGCGGATGCGGGCGTCCAGGTCCTCGCGCCATGCCGCGGACAGACGGCGCCAATCGGCCACCGTCGGGGCCTTCCCAGCAGGCAGCCGCGCAAACGCATCGGCAATCACCGCCAGTGGCAACCCCATGCGCTGCGCCACGCGGATCACGGCCAGCCGGCGCAGCATGGCGCGCGGATAGCGCCGCTGGTTGCCGGCACTGCGTGAACTGGAAATCAATCCTTTCGATTCATAGAAGTGGAGCGCCGACGCTGCCACGCCGCTGCGCTCGACTACTTCGCCAATGCTTAGCGGATCGCGCGGCCGCAGGATGCGCGCGGGCGCGGCATTTCCGTGGTCCGCGGTGGACGCCTGGTTGTTTTCGGCCGGTTTGCGAGCGGGGTTGACCGGCGCGGCGCGCTTGCTTGTCATCGAGGCTTCCCACTGTGTCTGGTAATGCCCCGCATGGTAGCGCAGGAATGATTGACCTCAAGTGCACTTGAGGTTTGATACTGCGCCTCTTCTTACCGAGGATCTTTGCCATGCAACTGCAATCGCCCCGCGCGCCGTATCTTGAATTCATCAATCCGCCCGATCTTTACGACCCGCGCCTGAACGGCTATTCGCATGTGGCGGTGGCCCATCGGCCGGTCCGCATCGTGTTTGCCGCGGGCCAGGGCGGCGAAGACATGGCGGGCGGATTGCGCGCGGACTTTGTCGCGCAGGTCAATCAGGCGCTTGCCAACCTGCGCATTGCGCTGCAAGCGGCTGGCGCCGATATCCCTGACATCGCCAAAGTCACCGTGCTAGTGGTCGATCATTCAATGGAGCGTCTGGCGATTTTCAGCCGCGCATGGCAAGCGCTGCTGGGCGACTGGCCTGCGCCGGCGTGTACGCTGATTCCCGTGCCGCGTCTGGCGCTGGACGGGATGCTGTTCGAAATCGAAGCGATTGCCGTGCTGCCGGAATAGCGCACGGCACGATCGGTTCAAGGACGTTTGGAGGGCGCCGTCTTTGGCGCGGACGCCGGATAGTCGTAAGTCTGCGCCGCCGAAGCGCCCTGGTTGACCGCAGGGCCGCTGCCGTGGACACGGCTGCCGTCCTTGCGCACGCCTGTACTCGGCGCGCCGGGTGACACATCGGAGGCTGCCGTGCCGGGCGCGCGATTGTCCACCTTGGGTGTCTGCGAAGGCGTCTGCGCCCATGCCACCGAGCCCAGCGCCAGCGCCGCCATCGCGGCCATCGTGTGTTGCCATGTCATTCGCATCGTGCGTCTCCTGAAAGGGGCTGCTTGATCGCCGGTTTGTGAGGCCTGCTTGCCGCTACGATCGTTCTCGATCATCGGTCTCCGGCGAATCGCCTGCGGCGCTCGCTGCCTTGCCGCCTTGCGGAGCCCGCGCGTCATCGCGCGAATCGCGCTGCGCCGCCGCTGCGGGCTGAGCGCCCGCGTCGGCCCGCGGGCCTTCGTTGCCCGCCGTCTCGGCACTACCTTGCGATCCATTCTTGTCCAACTCATCGTGCGCCCGACGACGATCTCGCTGGCGTCGGCGGCGGGTTCCGGCATAGGCAAAGGGCATGGACATCTCCTTGTTATTCGTATGAATGAACGGACTTCCAACGTTGCCTTCGGTGGCGCCGCAGCCGTAAATCAAGTTGTGACGCCACCGATCAATGGCGTTGCGGGCTATTGGTCGGACTTGCCGAAGCCTGCGCTGCCTAATCCGCCGCCGGCGCTGCCGCTGCTCCCGGCAGCGGAAGATGCGCTGCCCAAAGTGCTGCCCAAAGTGCTGCCCAACGTGCTGCCTGATGTACTACCAGCGCTGCTGCCCGATGTGCTGCCCCGACTCGTGCCGCTCGCGGCCGCACCGCCCGACGCTCCGGACTGCCCGCCGAACTCCTGGCTGCCGTAACGTTGGCGGCCGGCACTATCACTATCGTCCCGGGCTACGCGGATCTGGTTGTGAACGTCCTTCACGCCGAACACCTCATCGGCCATGTCCTCGATGCGATATTTCTGTTGGCGGTCTCGCACCGTGCCGCTCAGGGTCACGACGCCTCCACTGACGTTGACCTCGACATCGCGCACGTCCAGCCGGCTACTAAGCGCCAGCCGTTCGCAGAGGTCTTCGCGAATCCGTTCATCGGATCGCTGGTAGCCCTTCGGGCCCACTGCGCGAGCCCGCCGCGCCGCCGCCGATCCGCCAGCGCCGCCGTATCCGCGATTCAGGCTGCTGCGTTCGTTGGCGCCGGTGAACTGGTCGTACGCGCGTTCGTCCATGCCCTGACGGCCGCCGCCCCAAAGATCGCGACGCTCGCGCTCGTCCAGCCAGTCGCCGGCCGCAGAGCGTTGCGACCGATAGCTTTCGCCACCAGGCTGTTCGTAATCGGACACCCCGTAGCCGGAGCGATAGTGCGTGCGCATGTCGGGCGCGCCCTGCGAAGATGACTGCGAACCCTCGGCCCAGGGGTTGTGCTGCTGCGAGCCGCGCTCCCACCCGCCGCGCCGGCCCTGCATGCTGCCACCGGGGCGATTGGCGGGCGAGTCCCAGGACGGCCGACCCTGCGCCCATTCGTCGCGCTGACTGCCTTGCTGGCTGGTCCACTCGCTGCCGCGGCCGCCGTTTTCCTGATGCCATGCGCCCCAGCGTTCCCGATCGGACCGGCGCTGCGACCCAGCGTCGCCGCGTGAACCGCCACGGCCTTCGCCGTATTCGCCGTAGCGGCCTTCGCCATACCCTTCGTCATAGCGGCGCGCGCGGCCTTCATATCCGCCATAACCGCCGCCGTTGTCCGACACCGACGAAGACGACTGGGACGCGCTGCCCCCCTGCTGACGAGCGCCGCGCCAATCGGCACCGGACCCGCCTTGCTGCATATTGCCCTGGCCCTGCCAGTCGCTGCCGCCGCCCTGCTGTCGATGCCCGAGCCAACCGCCGCTGTCGGCCTGTTGCTGGCGTTGCCATGATTGGTCCGATTGCTGTTCGGTGCGGCGGCTATCCCGGCCTTCGCGCTGATCGTCGCGGTCGCCGCCGAACGCGCCATAGCGTTCATCGCCCGGCCTGCTGTTTCCCTGATTCATGAGCGTCTCCAGTTAGCACATACGGACACGAGAGAACGCAAATTCCGTACCGCTTCGGGACAACGGCATCCACGTGGCCCGCAGCGCGCATCGGGCGCGTCATGGCAGTCGTGCGCCCTTAACCACGCCCGCGTGCAACCACCCGAATTACATCGCCATATAAATCTGCCAACGAAATCCTGCCAAGCGCCGCACACGTCCGCGCAGGCTGGAAGCGAGCGATGGCACCGCTGTAGTCAACGTCCTACATGCCTTTCAGGCATCGCCCCGCTGAGGCGCGCATACGCGGCACATATCGTGAAAGCACCGCCACAACCTTCTGGGAGATATACGATGAAACGAATTCTCGCTACCACCGCACTTGCGCTGAGCACCATGATTTGCGCACCCGTCATGGCTCAACAGGCGCCAGTTTCGCCAAACGCGCCGAATCCGAGTGCGCCGCCGGCGCCGGAGGGTCCATCGACCGCGCGCGGCAACAGCATGTCCGGTAGCAGCATGTCTGGCAGCAGTTCTTCGATGAGCAGCGACAGCACCATGCACAAGGACACGACCACGAAGCACAAGAACACCGGCGCGCGCGCCAAGAAGCCCCGCGAACAAAACGCCCCGGCCTACTCCACGCCTGACGCACCTTCGGGTCCGAAGGGCGACTCGCCGGACCCGGCGCCCAAGCAGTAAAGCCGGGACTGGTACTGCCGCCGATCCGCCTTTCCCCTGGCGCGGTCCTCGCGATCGCGCCTTGAGACCGGCGGCCCGCGCCGCACGGCTTGCCATTAGGGCAGACGTGCGGCGCGATTTTTGCTTAGGGGTTGGACTGGCTGAAGCCGTCCGCAATCCGCAGCGATATGGTGGTGCGCGCGAATGCGAACCTGCGTCGTCCCAAGGATGCGCAGAGCTTCTTGAACGAAGTAACCACGCGCGCGAAATCGGTGTTTTAGTCTGGCTGCGTGCGTCACCTACAGTAAAGCCATACACAGGAGACGTACATGGATGCGTTGAACGCCTCGCTGGCCCACTTGAGCCGGCTTGCCATGCAATGTGCGGAATCGTTATCCGCGGTAGGCGCCGCGGCATCGGATCCGCAGTTTCGCGCAGTGCTGGCGCATCGCGCCAATGTCCAGCGATGTGCCGCGACCGAACTGGCAGCGCGTGCCGGCGCCATCGACCAATCCGATACACCGATTGCCCAGCGTCGCACGGTCCACGCAGCGCCGCCCGCCGATAGCAACGAGTTGTCCCTGCTGCGCCACGCCGCACAACAGGCGTCGCGTGCCGCTGCCGCGTATGGCGCACTTCTGCGAGAGCCGCTGGAAGACCCCGACATCCGTCTGCTGCTGGCCCACTACTATCGCGGCGCGACCGAACTCCAACGCCTGCTCGAACAGCGTGCCATGGAATTCAATCCCGCACGGAGCGCGGCCACCGGCGAACGACGCAGCGCGCCGCCCGTGCACTGACTGCGGTCGTTGTCGATCGATTGGCTGCAACCACCTGCGCTCAGCTATACGGAATCGCTGGGGCGCCTCGCGCTATCGATGGGGCGATCCGCGGCACGCATGGCATGTGCGATATCCACGCCGCCGCGCAGCAACGATGACCGCGACGGCAATGACGCCTGCGTGCGAGCGGTGAGTTCTTCCTGCGGGAGATAGGGCCGGATCACCAGCGCGACGTAGTCATCATGCGGCCCCGATACCACCACATACACAAGACCAGACATCACCAGCGCCACTTCGCCAATCTGCGCAGCCATGCGCGCCGCCACGAAGTATTGCAGCAGGTCGGAATCGACCGTCGCGTCGATGGCGCGCGCCGCGGTGCAGATGGTCATCATGCATTGCTCGGCGGTGCGGCAGACGACGATCACCTCATTGAGCGCATAACCGGTCGGTGCGCCGCGAACCAGCACGGAAACGCCCTTGCTGGTATTGCCGCGATGCCAGCCCGGCTTGGCGTGAAAATCGGGAAGCGCGAGCTTGGCGCCTACTTCGTTCGCCACCGCGTTGAACTGCTGAGCAAAATCGCGCGGACTGATGCCAAGAAGCTGCTTTTCCACGGGCGTTGACGATACGGCTACGGAGGATGCAGCCAGACTCAGCGTGACCAGCAGGCCGGATAGATTCATCGCCATCTCCCTCGCACGATGCACGGCCCTCGACGTCGGCGTCGAAGCCCGTGATGTGGCAGCAATTGGCGTTCCAGACCCGTCCGGCCCTTGCGGCCAGGCTGGCGGGCGGTCACGTCGGCGCGTTTTGCGGAATTCCCGATGGTCCCCTTCTGACCAATATAGGCGCGCGCGAACTCAGATAGGAGAAGCACAGCGACAACGGCGCGCGCTGGCGGCGATTGGCACGCAATTTGCCGCGTTCTGTTTCGGTATCCCTCACTTCAAGGAGTCATGATGAGCAAGACCATAGGGCGTCCGACGCCATCCCCCGGGGACGATACGGGCGCCAGCGATCCCGAGAGCATCCCCAGCACGCTCGACCCGAACCTCGATCCCGACGCCGCCGACATCGAACGCGAACTGGGCAACGTGGAGCGTGAAAGCCATCAACCGCCCGAGGATGAAATTCCAGAGGAAGAAATTTCGGACGAAGTCATTCGCGCGGCCGAAGGACTGCCCGCCGACACCCCGGTGGACCGCGCCGACCAGACCGACAAGCGCATGGAGAATCCGCCAAGCGGCAAGGACCTCTAGGGCTGCCGCCGCGGATGAAAAACCCCGGCCTTGGCCGGGGTCTGGCGCTTTGCGCGCTCGTCAGCACGCGCCCTTGGCGCATGCCGTTGCGGGCGGGCTATTCGGACGCCAGCACGCCATACGGACGCACATGGATCTGATTGACCACATCCGACACGCCATAGGTATCGTCGACGATATCTTCGATCTCGTATTTGATGCGACGGTTATCGACGCTGCCGGTCAGCGTCACCACCCCGGCCGCAACCGCGACTGTGACGTCGCTCACATCGATGCCAGGCGCATGGGCCAGCCGCTCGCACACCTCTTCGCGCACGCGCTCGTCGGAGCGCGTGTAGTTCTTCGGTCCGGCCGGGCGCTCACGTCCATAGGCCGCTGAACTTGCCGTGGCCGCATAGCGGCTCATGTGCGGGCGCTGGCGGAAATTGCGGCCCGCTTCCACGCCATAGTCTTCGTACCCGGTGCGGCCGTAGCGTGAATCGTCTTCGGCGCCCCAACGGCTGTCGTACGCGGCGTCGTGGCGGCGCGCACCGCTGGCTGCATCGCTCGCACCCGTGCCAGGCCAGCGGCTGCGCACATCATTGCGCCCCGGCATCGGTTCACGCGAAGTGCGCGTGCCGGCCTGATAGCCGTCTTCGTAGCCGCTGCTGTATGCGCTGACATAGCCGTGGCTATGTGGGGAGCTTTCGTCGCGCGCGTCGTCGTCATACGTGGTGCGGCCCGGGTAATAGACCGGCGCCCCGCGCGGCCGCTGTCCGCCTCGGCGTGGATTGCCTCGCCATGCGCTGTCGTCGCGGCGCGGACCGTTCCAGCCGCGCGAGTCGGAAAAGTCCTGGGCATCGTATGGCGCGCGTTCGCGACCGTTGCCATAGCGGCCTGCAGAAAGGTCGCGTCGCCGCCAGTCCCGGTCGCCGCCAGGCACATAGCCATAGCCTTCTTCCGTGCCTCCGTACTGCTGATCGGGCCAACGGCGACGGCCATAGTCGTCTGATCGCTTCATTGCCTTGCCTCCGTGGAGATGGGGCGCAGCGGCCCCGATACGCATATCGGGGCAAGTTTCGTACCGGACGGCGACGCGGGAGAATATGGCCTGGCCGCCACGCGCTTCGTGCAGATTCTACAAACCCTGCGCGCAGCTCTTGCGCGCCACGACTATTTGCCGAGGGCCTGCATCGCGGCACTGTCGGCGCTGTGCGGCGTAATCAACCGCAGCCAGCTAGCCACCGCCGCGGCGGCGGCAAAGCCCGCGCCCAGCGCCAGCGCCAACGTCGGTCCATGTGCGCCGGCAATGCCGAACGACAGCGCCACGAGTGCGGCCCCGGTGGCCTGGCCCAGCAGCCGCGCCGTCGCCACCACCCCGCTGGCGCCGCCAGCGCGTTCGCGCGGTGCGCTGGCCATCAGTGCCTTCAGGTTGGGCGACTGGAAGAACCCGAAGCCCGCGCCGCATACGGCCATGCGGATGCCGATATTGAGCACGCTGGCGTCGGCCGGCATGATCGCCAACGACGCCATGCCGGCGGCCATCACAGCAAGGCCGATACCGCCCAGCAGCCCAGGCGGATAGCGGTCCGAAAGCCGCCCGGCGATAGGCGCCATCAACGCCACCACGGCCGACCACGGCGTCAGCAGAAAACCGGTCTCGACCGGATTGCGGCCCAGCACATGTTCGAAATAGAACGGCAGCGACACAAACGCCAGCCCCTGCGCGGCGAACGAGCAGATTGCCGTCACGGTCGACAACGCAAACATCGGGCGCCTGAACAAATCCACCGGCAGCATCGGCGCCGGATGCCCGCGCTCGCGGCGCAGCAGCAATGCAAACGCGATTGCGAACACCACCACGGCCGCCACCACGTATTGCGCGGGTTCGCGCTGCACGCCTTCGCCGAGCGCGAAGATCAGCGCCGCAAACGTGATCACATTCAGGATGGCCGCGACCGGATCGAAACCGTGTTCGCTGCGCTTGGTCTGCGGCAGCGAATGCCAGCCGATGGACAGCGCCAACAGGCCGATCGGCAGATTCACCGCAAACAGCCACGGCCAGGTGCCGAACGACAGAATGATCGACGCCACGGTGGGCCCCACGGCAAACGACACGCCTACCACCAGCGCGTTGAAGCCGAGCCCGCGTCCCAACCGATGTATCGGAAAGATCGCGCTGATCAACGCGGTATTGACACTCATGATCGCCGCCGCGCCAATGCCCTGTAGCACACGCGCCGCCGCCAGCGAGGGCAGCGACCAGGCCATCGCGCAGATCACGGACGACACGATGAAGACCATCACGCCGCCGAGATAGATGCGCCGGTGCCCGACGATGCCGCCCAGCGCCGCGAAAGGCAGCAAGGTGGCCACCATCGCCAGCTGATAGGCATTGATGATCCAAACCGAGGCCGCCGGGGTGCTGTGCAGGTCGGCGGCGATATTCGGCAGCGCCGTATTGGCAATCGCGGTATCGAGCGTGGCCAGCGACACCGCAATCATGATGGCGGCCATGCCGCGCTTTTCGCGCGAGGTCATCGGGGAGTCGGGCATGCTCGATGGCGTGGCCGACGGGGTCGGGCCACTGGCCGGTTGCGGCTGGCTGGCGTTGTTCTGCACGATGTCGATCCGGGGGCGGACTGGAACGGAGGGGCTGCGGCGCGATCGTTGCGGCGTCATTCGTTGCAACGTCAATCATCGCCAGATCGAGACAATACGACAAAACGCGGACGCGCGCTGGCAGCCGTTTGCCCACAACGGCGGGATGGCGCGGCGGACATCTTGGCAATCACGCGCTTCCGCCATCGATCTGAACGCGATCGGGGCCGAACATCGGGGAAAGTGCCCCCGGCGCGGCGGCTACGGAATGTATCGGCAGCTTGGCCGCAGGCGTGCTGCGTGGTTCAGTAGGCGCCGTACTTCATCTGCACGTCATCCACACGCTGGGTGCGGAAGTTGTACACGCAGGTGAATTGGAAGGACATCGCCGAGGCGCTGGCATCGGGTTCGAAAGTGCCCTCGCCACTAACGGCCGTTTGAGATGCGGTGTGCTGAAGAATGCGTTCGCGGTCGGGCATCAGCATCACGCTTCCCGGTTCCGGATAGCGAGTCTTGACCGCATTGGCGACCACCTTCTCGCAAGCATTGCCGGCGGCTTCGAGTTGGGCGCGGCTGATGCCGGCGGCAGGCGGCGAGATCGTGGTGACGGGGGCCGGCGGCAGGCGCTGCGGGGGCGGCGCAGGGGGCAGCGGCGTGCTGGCGCAACCGGCAAGCGCGGTAGCCAGCACGGCTGCGGCGGCGGAGTACAGCAAGGAAAAACGTGGCATCGGGTCGTATCCGGAGTCGGCGGAAAACCGCCGGAAGACGGGGTGCAATCGCATGGACTCTATGTCAGAAATGCTTTCAGAGCAACCTGACGGCGCGTCGCGCGATGTGGGACAGGATGCGAATGTGCGCGATCAGGGCCGGGTGGCGATGGCCGCCCGCTTCGCCTTGACGCGCGCGATTTCCGCCAGTTGCGCCTCGAATTCACTGATCTTGCAGGCTTCGGATTCGCTCAGCTTGCTGCGATCGACATGCGCGAGCAGCACACCCAGCGCGTCGCCGATCTTGCCCAACTGGTTGCCATAGGACCCCACTTCATCGAGGATGCGGGCCTCCATGTCGGGATTGGTGCTGCGTCCAAGGTTGATATTGACCACGCCAAACTGGTTGCCGACGGCGTGTACGAACCATGTCCACGGATTGATCGACTGGCTCACGTCGCCGGACAGCGGCAAGCGGAAATCGGGCATGGCAGGCTCCTTGGAATGGGCGACGAGGGAATGGGCCCAAAGAAGCCAGAGTAGGACGCGCGGCAAGCCAATGGCAAGCCGCGCCGCGAAGCGATCAGGCCGTCTGCGCGGTCGGCTTCGGATTGGTCATATGCGACGCCGCCGACGACAGCCGCGCGCGCGTGCTCTCGTCCGCGGCGGGCCCGGCGCGCATCACGTGGCGCTTGCCCATCTGCAGCGGCTCGCGGCTATGCGCGTCGACCAGAAGCGGTTCGACGACCTCACCGGTTTCACGGTCGACGATCTGCACGCTGGGCCCTTCCGGCGCGAAATTGCGATTGCCCCATGCCAGCAGCGCCAGCAGCACCGGACGAAAATCGCGGCCGCATTCGGTCAGCACATACTCGTAGCGCGGCGGACGTTCCGAATACTGCCGTTTTTCCAGCAGCCCTTCCTGGACCAGGCCGTTGAGCCGGCGCGTCAGCATATTCGGCGCAATATCGAGATTGCGCTGGAATTCGTCGAAGCGTTTCGTGCCATAGAACGCATCGCGCAGAATCAGAATGCTCCACCACTCGCCCACGCGCTCGAGGCTGCGGGCGATGGGGCATTGCAGGTTTCGGAAAGTCTTGCGTTGCATGTCGTCAGACCCTTTTCAATTCAGCGTCGATGATACCCATCTTTCAATGCGCATCGGCCGACGGCGCCTTGGGCGGCGCGACCTTTTTCATCAGCGGCACCAGCACCAGCGCCGCGAGGAAGCAGACCATGATGACCAGGAAGGCATCGCTGAAGGTCTGCGTCTGTGCCTCGCGCAGTGCCAGCAGCGACAGCCGCTTGAGCGCGGCCGCGTGAGCCTCCACGGCACTGTAGCCGGCCGCCAGGAACTGCTGCGTCACGTTGTCGATCAGTGCGCCCATCGCCTCGTTGCCGGCATTCAGATGTTCCGCCAGATGCAGAAAATGCTGGTTGGTCCGATCGTTGAGGATCGTGGCGCAAGCCGCGATGCCGATCGCACCGCCCAGGTTGCGCATCAGGTTGAACAGGCCGGACGCCTGCTTGAGGCGCTCCGGCGCGAGGCTGCCCAGCGTCAGCGTGACCACGGGCGCCACCGCAAACTGCTGCCCCGCGCCGCGCAAGGCCTGCGGCAGCAGCAATTCCTGCCAACCCCAATCGTGCGTGATCGGCGAGAAGTGCCACATCGACAACGCGAACAACGCCAGACCGAACATCAGGAGCCAGCGCAGGTCCACGCGATTGCCCAGGTAGGCATAGATCGGAATCGAGGCGATCTGGAACAGGCCGGTCGAGAACACCGCGAGTCCGATTTCCCAGGCGCTGAAGCCACGCACGCGACCGAGAAACAGCGGCGTCAGGTAAACGGTGGCAAAAATCCCGATGCCGGTGATAAACGAGAACAGGCATCCCAGCGCAAAATTGCGCTGCGTGAGGGCGCGCAGATCGACCACCGGCTGCGCGTACGTGAGGCTGCGCCAGATGAACGCCACGCCGGACAGCCCGGCAATCCACGCGGTGGTCAGGATCACCGGATCGCCGAACCAGTCCCAGCGCGGGCCTTCCTCCAGCGTGTATTCCAGGCAACCGAGAAACGCGGCCATCAACACCATGCCGACATAGTCGGCGCCACGCAGCAGCGACAGATTGGGCTTGTCGATCTTGACCAGCAGCGGCACGGCAATCGTGACGAACAGGCCCGGCACAAGATTGATGAAGAACAGCCAGTGCCACGAATAATTGTCGGTGATCCAGCCGCCCACCGTCGGGCCCAGCGTTGGCGCCAGCGACGACAGGCCGCCGACCGTCGCCGCGGCAATCACGCGCTGCGGCCCGGCAAAAAACACGAACGCCGTGGTGAACACCATCGGGATCATCGATCCACCCAGAAAGCCCTGTGCGGCGCGGAACGCGATCATGCTCTGGATATTCCACGCCAGCCCGCACAGCATGCTGGTGATCGTGAACCCGGCGGCCGACGCGGCGAACAGCCAGCGCGTGGACATCACGCGCGCCAGCCAGCCGGACAGTGGAATCACGACGATTTCAGCGATCAGATACGCGGTCTGCACCCACGTCGTCTCGTCGGCCCCGGCCGACAACCCGCCGCCGATATCGTTTAGCGACGCCGAGACGATCTGGATGTCGAGCAGCGCGATGAACATGCCCACGCACATTGTGGCGAAGGCGAAAATCTTTGCGCCGGTGGACAGCTCGCCGGGCGGCGTCAGCAATCCGCCCTGGCCTACTGGTACTGGCGCAATCGGCGCGGCCGGCGTCACGGCGGCTGCGGCCGTACCCGCGGCGCTCATTTGGTCACCTGCGCGACGGCCTGCCGGCTATTGGCCGGTGCGGCGGAGATCGCCGGAGTCGCGGATGTCGCCGAAGTGGGCAACGTCGACAATGTCGACAATGTCGACGAATTCGCCGATCCTGCGCCACTGGCCGCCGTTGCGGTCTGCGCTGCCGCGCCGGGGCGCCCGTCGACTTCAGCGGTCACCGACAGGCCGGGCCGCAGCAGCCCGAGCCGCGCGTCCTTTTCGTCGAGCACGATCCGCACCGGCACGCGCTGCACGATCTTCGTGAAGTTGCCGGTGGCATTCTCGGGCGGCAGGACGCTGAACTGCGCACCGGTGGCCGGCGCCAGGCTTTCGACCCGACCATGGAATTCGCGACCCGGCATCACATCGGCGACGATCGTCGCGCGCATGCCCGGATTCATGCGCGCGAGCTGGCTTTCCTTGAAATTGGCATCGACCCACAAGCCGCTGGCCGGCACGATCGACATCAACGCCGCGCCACTGGACGCATAGGCGCCCACGCGGGCGCGCCGGTTACCGATGGTGCCGTCCACGGGCGCACGCAATTCCGTATAGCCAACGTTCAGCCGCGCCAGATCGCGCTCCGCGGTGGCCTGCGCAAGCGCGGCCTGCGCCTGTTGCTTCTGTGTGGCGATCACGTCGATCTGCCGCTGCGCCGCCACCAGCGCGGCTTGCGCCTTGTCGCCATTGGCGCGCGACTGCTTGTAGTCGGCATCGGCCTTCTGCGAACTCTGCACCGACACCGCTTCCTTGGCGACCAGGCTTGCGTAGCGCACTTGATCGTCGTGCGCGCGCCGGGTTTCCGCATCGGTGGCAGCCACACTGGCGCGCGCCTGTCCGATCACGGCTTCCTGCAGGCGCTGGGTGGCCTCCAGGTTGGCCAGCAACGCCTGCTGCGCGGCAATCGCCCCTTCGGCCTTGGCCAGCACCGCGCGGTAGTCGCGGTCGTCGATGCGCGCCAGCACGTCGCCGGCGCGTACGGCCTGGTTGTCGGTCACCAGCACTTCAGTGATATAGCCGGACACTTTCGACCCGATCACGGTGACGTCGCCGCCCACGTAGGCGTCGTCGGTCTCCTGCAAATAGCGTCCGTTGTTCCACCAGTACGTCGCGTAGGTGATCAGGCCACCGCCAACGATCGCCAGGGCGATCAGAGATGCCAGACGTTTGCGGCCCAGGCCGGGACGCGTGGCGGGGGAAGATTCCGATGGGACGCGCTCGGCGACGGTGCTGCTGCTGGACATGACGGCTGTTCCTTGTGGGGCGACGGGAGAGACAGGGCGCGAATCAGAGCCAAGCCAGCCTCACATGCAGCGAGGCCGCGTCGATTCGACTTGCTTTCATAATGCAAGTGAGTATAGTTGTGTAACTATTGTTATGCAAGTAACCTGATCGACGATGCCCGCCCTGCCGTTTCACCCCGTTCTACGCCCCCTTTCCGTCTTGTTCGCCACTGTGGCGCTGGCCGCTTGCTCGGCGGTCGGCCCCGACTACCAGAGACCCACGGTTGCCACGCCCGACGCCTATCCGCACGCCGAAACCTTGCACGCGCGCCAGACCGACGCTCCCGCACCGGCGCTGGATCAGTGGTGGACCGGATTCGACGATCCGCAACTGACGCGCATCGTGCAGCGCGCGCTGGACCAGAACCTCGATCTGGCGGCGTCGCTGGCGCGCGTTGCCCAGGCGCGTGCGGCCGCGCAGGAGGCCGGCGCGGCGTTGTATCCCGAAGGCAACGTCGGCGGCAGCGTCACCCGGCAGCGCCAATCGGTGGAAAGCCCGCTCGGCAAGTTGGGAAGCGCATTTCCCGGCTACGACCGCAATCGCACCGTCTATGACGTCGGCGTCGGCGCAAGCTGGGAAATCGATCTGGCTGGTGGTTTGCGGCGTGGCGCCGAAGCCGCCAGCGCGGAGGCGCAGGCAGCCGAGGCCGACCATCTGGGCGTGCGCGTGACGATTGCCGCCGAGGCTGCCGACGCCTACTTCCGCGTGCGCGGTGCGCAACGGCGCATCGCCATCGCCGAGGACCAGATCCGCACCAACAACCGGCTGCTGGACCTGGTGCGGACGCGACAGCAGGACGGACTTGCCGCCCGCCGCGAAGTGGCACAGGCCGAGGCGCTGGTGGCGCAGGCTCGCACCACGGTGCCGCCGTTGCGGATCGAATTGCAGACGCAGCTCAATCGACTCGATGTGCTGATGGGCGCCCAACCCGGCACCTATGCCAATGAACTGGCGCAATGGCCGGCTACGCAGATCGTCCCGGCGATTTCGGCCGCGCAAGGCCCCGCCGACCTGCTGCGTCGCCGGCCCGACGTGCTGGCCGCCGAGCGCCGTGTCGCAGCCAGTAACGCGCGAATCGGGGTTGCCACGGCCGAGTACTACCCAAAGCTGTCGCTGTCGGGGCTACTTGGATTCGAAAGCCTGTCCGCGGGCAAGCTATTCACGGCGCGCGCGTTCCAGCCGACAGCCGCGGCCGGTCTGCGCTGGCGCCTGTTCGACTTCGGCCGGGTCGACGCCGAAATCCAGCAGGCGCGCGGCGCCAATGCCGAGGCGTTGGCGCAATATCGCCTGTCGATGCTGCGCGCGACCGAAGACGTCGAAAACGCCATCGTCACGCTCACCGAACTGGAACAGCAATCGGACGAATTGCGCGTCGAAGTCGACGCCCACCGCCGCGCGCGCGATGCGTCCGAGGACGCCTACAAGGGCGGCGCGGTCAGCCTGTACGAAGTACTGGACGAGGATCGCCAACTGCTTACCGCGCGCGACCAGCAGGCGCGCGTAGTAGCCGACAACGCGCGCGCCGCTGTGGCCACGTTCCGCGCGTTGGGCGGCGGCTGGTAACTGCTTGCGGGTTTCCCGGCAAGAAATCGACCAGAGACAGACAAAAGACCGGCAAAAGAAAAGGCGCCGCGGCCTGCGATGGCCGCGACGCCAGAATGCCTGCGCGCGTTGTGGAGTGCCGCGCCGGCGCCTCGCTTGTCTTCCGGTTTCTCGGACCAGGTACCCCGCTTCGATCAGAAATCAGAACACGTGGCGCAGGCCCAGCGACACGCCAAGCTGGCCGCTGGCATCGGGCGTCTTGTAGTAAACCTGCGAGGTCGACGGCAGATAGCCGACCGACTGCCCATTGGGCAGATACGCGATGTTGTCCCAGTTCAGCGACGCGTTGCGCGCATAGTTCACGGCAAAGAACACGTCGGTGCGCTTGGAGAACTGGTAATCCGCAACTGCCAGGTATTGCTGCGGATTCTTCGGATTGGTCTGCACGCCGCCGATCGTCGCGGACTTGATGTCGTCGTAGTAATAGGCCAGCGTCAGGCGCAGCGCCGCCGTGGCGTCCCAGTTCACCCCGGCCCAGTACATGTTGTCGCGATGCGGCAGCAGTGTGGGCGTGCCGGTGGCCGGCGCCACCGAGTTGCCCCAGCGGAAGCCCGCCACCATCTTGACCGGCCCGAGGCGATAGCTGCCGGCAACGGTGGCGCGCATGTCGCGGCCGTAGTCGTTGGATCCCGATGCGCCGGTCGCCTGCGCGGCGTTGAGCGTCTTGACTTCGTCATAGGCTGCAGCCAGCCCGAACGGGCCTGTCGCATAGGCGACGCCAGCGCCGTAGGCGGATCCGGCCGCGAACGTGCCGGAACGCTCGCCGAACGACCAGTGCGCGATGGCGGTGAGCGGGCCGAACGTACCCTGGTACTGCACCACGTTGTTTTCGCGGAAATTCGGTCCGGCGATGCCCACCACGGGCTCGAATTCCGGTGCATAGGCCACCGGTGTGAAGCTGCCGATGGTCAGGAACGACGACGTGTACTGACGGCCGAACGTCAGCTTGCCCCAATCGTTCTGCAGGCCGACAAAGGCCTGGCGTCCAAACAGCAGACCGCCGTTGCCAAGCTTGCCATCATCGGTATTGAACTGGTTTTCCAGCACGAAGATGCTCTTGAGGCCGCCGCCGAGGTCTTCCACGCCGCGCAAGCCGAACCGAGACTGTGCGATACCCGAGGAGTTCATGAACACCGCCGAGCCGCTGCCCGGCGTCAGCACTCCGTTGTTGGTGTTCTGTACGTGGTTGACGTACTGGATGCTCGTGGTAACTACCCCGTAGAGCGTCACGGACGATTGTGCCCAGGCGGCTGGTGCCAGCAGCGCGCCAGCCATTGCGGCGAACAGCGTCTTCTTCATGTTGGATGGTTCCGTCTTCTGGTGTGGTGGCCATGGCGCCGGTTGTCTCCCACCAGCGCCCGCAGTGCGATCTTTCCTCCATCGACCGCGCGATGCATGCCAAATTAATCTCTCGTATTAAATCGGCATGGACGCAGGCTAACGACATCCGCGCGTTCAGTTACCTAGGACTTTCCCGAGGTACGGGCAAAATCTGAAGGAAATCCGATGCACACCAGATGTAGGACATCGGATTTTTCCGTATCCTTGCGAGGCTTTCATTCTGATAACGACAGCCCCCAAGGCCCGGCAAAGACACGCCATGAAGCTCAAGCAAGCGCGCGCCATGATTGCCGCCGAACCGTCAGCAAACGCCATGGGCAAAACCCGCGGCAGCACCCGGGACGACGACCCGGAGGCGGACGGCGAGCTGACCCACACGGCGCGGAGGATTCTGGAGATTGCCGAACGCCTGTTCGCCGAACAGGGTGTGGAGCAGGTGCCGCTACGCCAGATCGTGGTGGAAAGCGGGCAGCGCAATCGCTCTGCCCTGCACTACCACTTTGGTTCGCGCGAAGCGCTGGTCAGTCATTTGCTGAACAGGAGGCTGCATCAGGTCAACCGGATCCGCAACCGCTGCCTCGATGAACTCGAAGCAAGCGACAAGCCGATCGACATTCACAGCGTGGTGTACGCCACGATATTTCCGCTGGTCGACGTCGTGCTGCACACAGATTGGGGCATCAATTATTTGCAGGTGCTGGCGCAGACCACCTTCAGCCCGGGGCTGTTGAACACAGGGCTGGTCGACAAGACCGCGATGAGCGCGCTGTACCGTGTGCGCGCGCATATCTACACCTTGTTGCCCGATGTGCCGCGCGATGTCATGAAGCTGCGCATGATCTGGTTCATGGACACCGTGGTGTACTCGATGGCGCATTGGGTGCGCGAGCGCGGCAAGCGCGCGCGACTCGATCCGCCCATTGAAGAACTGGTGGATTTCTGCGCGGCGGCCCTGGCAGGCCCAAGGCCGCCGCGCAAGACGAAGCCGCCCGCGACGCGCTGATCAGCCCGCCGCGCGCACCGCATCCGGTGCTGTGCGCGCCAGCACCGGCACCAGCGCCGCGCCGGTATGGCTGGCCGGGACCCGTGCCAACGCCTCCGGATCGGCCGCACCGACGATCGTCCCCCCCTGCGCGCCGCCTTCGGGACCAAGATCGAGAATCCAGTCCGCTTCGGCGATCACGTCGAGATCGTGCTCGATCACGACCACGCTGTGGCCGCCGTCGGTCAGCCGATGCAGCACGCGGATGAGCCGTGCGACGTCGGCCATATGAAGCCCCACCGTCGGTTCATCGAGCACATAAAGCGTGTGCGGCGCCTTCTGGCCCCGCCGCGTGATGTCGTCGCGCACCTTCGATAACTCCGTCACCAGCTTGATGCGCTGCGCCTCCCCGCCCGACAGCGTGGGCGACGGCTGGCCCAGCGTGAGGTAACCAAGGCCCACGTCCTTCATCAGTTGCAGCGGATGCGAAATCTGCGTGATGGCGGAGAAAAACTCCACGGCCTCGTCGATTTCCATCGTCAGCACGTCGCCGATATTCTTGCCGCGCCACGTGACCGCCAGCGTTTCCGGATTGAAACGCTGCCCGTGACAGACATCGCACGGCACCTTGACGTCGGGCAGGAAACTCATGCCGATGGTCCGCACGCCTTGCCCTTCGCAAGCGGGGCAACGACCGTCGCTGGTGTTGAACGAGAAGCGCGACGCGCTATATCCGCGCGCCTTGGCCTCCAGTGTTTCGGCAAACAGCTTCCGAATGGCATCCCAGACGCCGATGTACGTGGCCGGACACGAGCGCGGCGTCTTGCCGATCGGGGTCTGGTCCACCTCCAGCACACGGTCGATCGATTCCCATCCCGTGATGTCCTGGCAGCCATGCCACGCGTGTTCGACATCGAGCGCCCTGGTCGCCGTCGGCTTGCCTGCCTTCTCTGCCGCTGCACGCGCCCGGCGCGTGGCGGGAGACGACATCACCGACCGGCCGACCGCATCGAGCAGGTTGGTCATCAGCACATCACGCGCCAGCGTGGACTTGCCCGACCCCGACACCCCGGTGATAGCCACCAGACGCCCTAACGGAATACGCGCCGTGACATCGCGCAGATTGTGCAGATGTGCGCCATGCACGGTCAGCCACTGCGCCGGTTCTGCTTCCTTGCCCGCACGCGCGGGTTTGACCGGCCTGCGCGGCTGCAACGGATGGACCATCGGACGGGCCAGGAACTTGCCCGTGGTCGAATCCACGGCGGCGGACAGCGCGGCCACATTGCCCTGCGCCACCAGATGGCCGCCGCGCTTGCCGGCGCCGGGCCCGATGTCGATGATGTGATCGGCGCGACGAATCGTGTCTTCGTCGTGCTCGACCACCACCAGCGTATTGCCCTTGTCGCCCAGCTTGCGCAGCGCATCGAGCAGAATCTGATTGTCACGCGGATGCAGGCCGATGGTCGGCTCGTCCAGGACATAGCAAACGCCTTGCAGATTGCTGCCGAGCTGCGCGGCAAGCCGGATGCGCTGCGCTTCACCGCCCGATAAGCTCGGCGCGGCGCGGTCCAGGCTGAGGTAGCCGAGCCCGACTTCTTCAAGAAACTGCAGACGGCTAGCGATCTCGGTCACCACGTCGCGGGCGATTTCCGCATCGCGGCCTTTCAAGCGCAGTCCGTCCACCCAGCGACGCGTGTCGGACACGGTCCACTGCGCCACGTCGGTAATCGCATGGGCATCGAACGTGACAGCGCGCGCCACCGGGTTCAGGCGCGTGCCTTCGCAGTCGGGACACGGTGTGTCGCCTACGCCTTCGGGTTCCTGTTCCTCGGACGGCAGGCTTTGCTCGCGGCCACGGTCATCGCCGCCCACCACGGTGTCGTCGAACGCCGCACGCTGTTCGCGCGTCAGCGCCAGGCCCGTGCCCACGCAGGTGCCGCACCAGCCGTGCTTGCTGTTGTACGAGAACAGCCGGGGATCGAGTTCCGGATAGCTCGTGCCACAAACCGGACACGCCCGCTTGGTCGAGAACACCTTCGTCTGACCGAGGTGCGCGGTTCGTTCGCCGTCCTGCATCGCATCGTGCAGGCCGTCGAGCGGCGCCAGCAGGTGCATGACGCCCTTGCCCAGTTCCAGCGTGCGGTCCAGCAGCGCGCGAAGCTCGGCTTCGTTGTCCGGGGACACAACGATATCGCCCACCGGCAGCTCGATCGTGTGCTCGCGAAAACGATCGAGGCGCGGCCACGGATCTACGGGAAGGAATTCGCCGTCCACACGCAGATGCGTGTTGCCGCGCGCCCGAGCCCACTTCGCCAGGTCCGTGTAGACACCCTTGCGGTTGACCACCAGCGGCGCGAGCAAACCCACGTGCTGGCCGCGATGATCGCGCAGCAACTGCGCGGCGATCGACGCCGGGCTTTGCGAGGTGACCGGCGCGCCGTCATGCACGCAGTGCTGGATCCCAAGCTTCATATAAAGCAGCCGCAGGAAATGCCAGACCTCCGACGTGGTGGCCACGGTACTCTTGCGACCGCCGCGCGACAGCCGCTGCTCGATGGCGACAGTCGGTGGAATGCCATAGACCGCATCGACTTCGGGACGGCCCGCCGGTTGCACGATCGACCGCGCGTAGGCGTTCAGCGATTCCAGATAGCGGCGCTGCCCTTCGTGGAACAGGATGTCGAAGGCGAGCGTCGACTTGCCGGAACCGGACACGCCGGTGATCACGTTGAACTTGCCGTGCGGAATATCGACGTTGAGCGCCTTGAGGTTGTGTTCGTGGGCATTGACGATGCGCACCACGCCCTCGCCCTCCACCGCGCGCCGCGCACGCGCCGCCTGCACCGCAGCCTGCAGCGGCAGACCGTGTTCGGCGCGCTCCGCGGCCAATGTGCCGGCCTCGCCCACGGCTTGGTCGTAGGCGATCAGCGCGTGACCGGTATGGGAATCGGCGCAGCGCTTGACGTCGTCGGGCGTCCCGACGCACAGCAGTTGCCCGCCGGCATCGCCGCCTTCCGGCCCCAGGTCGATGATCCAGTCCGACGCGCGGATCACGTCAAGGTTGTGTTCGATCACGATCAGCGAATGGCCGCCGTCCAGGAGCTTGCCAAACGCGCGCATCAGCTTGGCGATATCGTCGAAGTGCAGGCCGGTGGTCGGCTCGTCGAACATGAACAGGCGCCGCGGCAGGATCACGGCCTTGCGCTGCCTGGCCGGTTGCGCCGCGGCGGTTTCGGCCAGGAAGCCGGCCAGCTTCAGGCGCTGCGCCTCGCCGCCCGATAGCGTCGGCACGGGCTGGCCAAGCTTGACGTATTCGAGGCCCACGTCGGCGATCGGCGCCAGCACGCGCAGCACACCCGCATCGCCCTCGAACAGCGCGGTAGCCTCGCTGACCGTCAGTTCGAGTACATCGGCCACGCTCAGCGCGCGTGCCGGCTGGCCGCGCGCGGCGCGCTCGATCTTCACTTCGAGCACTTCGGCGCGATAGCGCGTGCCATCGCAGTCGGGACACCGCAGGTAGACGTCGGACAGAAACTGCATCTCGACGTGTTCGAAACCGGAACCGCCGCATGTGGGGCAGCGCCCGTCGCCGGAATTGAAGCTGAAGGTGCCGGCCGTGTAGCCGCGCTGCAGCGCCAGCGGCGCCTTGGCGAAGAGCTTGCGGATTTCGTCGAACGCGCCCACGTAGCTGGCCGGATTCGAGCGCGCGGTCTTGCCGATGGGTGACTGGTCGACGAACACGACGTCGTCGAGTTGCTCGGCGCCCACCAGATCGCGGTACGCGCCCGGCGATTCGGTAGCCTTGCCGAAATGGCGCGCCATGGCTGGATACAGCACGTCCTGCAGCAGCGTCGACTTGCCCGAGCCCGACACGCCGGTCACGCACACCAGCCGGTTCAGCGGGATGTCTACCGTCACATCCTTGAGGTTATGCTCGGTGGCGCCTTCCAGGCGCAAGCGCGGCGTCGCGGCGTCCACGGGCCGCAACTGCCAGTCGGTCGCGTCGGTCACGCGGCGGCGACCGCCCAGGTAATCGCCGGTCAGCGTCGCTTCCTTGCGGATAGCCGCCGGCGTGCCGTCGAAGATGATCGAACCGCCGCGCTCGCCGGGGCCGGGCCCCATGTCGATCAGACGGTCTGCCGCCAGCATCACCGACGGATCGTGCTCGACCACCACCAGCGTGTTGCCCGCGTCGCGCAGGCGGTGCATGGCCTCGACGATGCGGTTCAGATCGCGCGGATGCAGGCCGATGCTGGGCTCGTCCAGGACGAACAGCGTGTTGACCAGCGACGTGCCCAGCGCGGTGGTCAGGTTGATCCGCTGGACCTCCCCGCCAGATAGCGTGCGACTCTGCCGGTCCAGCGTCAGATAGCCGAGGCCGACGTCGCACAGGTACTTCAGACGCGTGCGCACTTCGGCAAGCAGCAGCTTGAGCGCATCGTCGAGCAGCGCGCTCGACAGCGTGAGGTCGTCGAAGAAACGGCGGATGCGCGCAATCGGCATCAGCATCAGGTCATGCACGGTCAGGCCCGGCAACGACTCCAGCTGGGCGCGGGACCACTCGACGCCACGCGGCAGAAAACGCTGCGCGGGCGCCAGCACCGCATCGGCGTTGTCCTTGCTGCCCAGGCGCCAGAGCAGCGATTCGGTCTTCAGGCGTGCGCCGCCACAGGTTTCGCACGGCGTGTAGCTGCGATATTTCGACAGCAGCACGCGGATGTGCATCTTGTAGGCCTTCGACTCCAGATAGTTGAAAAACCGCATCACGCCGTACCACTGCTTGTTCCACTGCCCGTTCCAGTCCGGCGAGCCATGGATCACCCAGTGCTGCTCAGCCTCGCTGAGCTGGTTCCACGCCAGGTCGCGCGGAATGCCGGCCTTGGCCGCATAACGCATCAGGTCGTCCTGGCATTCCTTCCAGGCCGGCGTCTGCATCGGCTTGATGGCGCCGTCGCGCAGCGACTTGCGTCCATCGGGAATCACCAGGCCGAGATCGACACCGATCACGCGGCCGAAGCCCCGGCAGGTTTCGCACGCGCCATAGGCGGAATTGAACGAGAACAGCGCCGGCTGCGGATCCGCATAGCGGATATCGCTTTCGGGACTGTGCAGGCCGGTGGAGAACTTCCAGACCGGGCCGTCGCCGTCATCGGTAACCACGCTGACGCTGACCCGCCCGCCGCCGCGCTTGAGCGAGGCCTCGATGGCTTCGACGGCGCGCGCCTTTTCCACATTGCCGATGCGGAATCGGTCCGCCACCACGTCCAGCACACGGCGCTTGCCGGTGGCCGACGCGACTACGCGCTGGCCATGCACGCGCGTATAGCCGCTCACCGACAGCCACTGTTCCACCTCTTCGTCGGTGGCCGATTCCGGCAGCTCGACCGGGAACGTCACCACCAGCCGGGCGTCGGCGAAGGGCTGGCCGGGGGCCGTGCGAGCCTGGAGCTCGGCATAGATCGTCTCGGGCGAATCGTGGCGCACCGGCAGCGCGGTCTGGCGGTCGAACAGTTCCGACGCGCGCGCGTACAGCAGCTTCAGGTGGTCGTTGAGCTCGGTCATCGTGCCGACCGTGGAGCGCGAGCTGCGCACCGGATTGGTCTGGTCGATGGCGATGGCCGGCGGCACGCCGTCGACGCGGTCAACCTGGGGACGGTCCATCCGGTCCAGGAACTGGCGCGCGTAGGCGCTGAAGGTCTCCACGTAGCGGCGCTGGCCTTCCGCGTAGAGAGTGTCGAAGACCAGGCTGGACTTGCCCGAGCCGGACGGCCCCGTCACGACGGTCATCTGCCCGGTGTGCAGGTCCAGGTCGACGTTCTTGAGATTATGCTGACGGGCGCCGCGGATGCGGATCGTGCCGGAATCTGACAATTTTTCCCTCGGATCAATGAGTTGGAGAGGAAACCCGAAGCGGTTTCTCGCCTCGGAGCGCGCCTGCGCGCGCGGAAATGCCATCACTATACTGTATAAATGTACAGTTCTCCTGACAGCCAACCGACAATCCGCAAAATCAGAATCGGCTCATCCACGGGCCCTCACCGGGCGCGTTGCGGCAGCTTCCAGTTCGGGCGGATGAAATGGCAGGTGTAGCCGTGCGGGATGCGTTCCAGGTAATCCTGATGCTCGGGCTCGGCTTCCCAGAAAGGGCCGGCCTGGACGATCTCGGTGACCACCTTGCCCGGCCACAAGCCTGATGCGTCGACGTCGGCCACGGTGTCCTCGGCCACCTGCTTCTGCTCGTCATCGACGTAAAAAATCGCCGACCGGTAGCTGGTGCCGACATCGTTGCCCTGACGATTCCGGGTGGTCGGGTCGTGGATCTGGAAGAAAAATTCCAGGATCTGCCGATAGCTGATCTTCGTCGGATCGAACACGATTTCGATCGCCTCGGCATGCGTGCCGTGGTTGCGATAGGTGGCATTGGGCACATCGCCGCCGGTGTAGCCCACCCGCGTGGTCAGCACGCCGGGGTAGCGGCGCAGCAGGTCCTGCATCCCCCAGAAGCAGCCGCCGGCCAGGATTGCGGTTTCGGTTTGCGTGGTCATGTCGGGTCCTTTGCGTCGTCATGCATCGAGCCCGGTAATATACGCACACGCCGCAAATTTCGCTCGATTGCCATGCAGTTCCCCCACCGCGCAAAGGGTGTCGTCCAATCGCTCCAGCGCGATATTTCCGCCTGTACCCGCTGTGCCGACGCCCTGCCGGCCGGGCCGCGCCCCGTTCTGCAGTTCAGCGCCACGTCCCGCATCCTGATCGTCGGTCAGGCGCCCGGGTCGCGCGTGCATGCTAGCGGCGTGCCGTTCGACGATGCCAGCGGCGACCGCCTGCGCGAATGGACTGGGCTGGACAATTCAACGTTTTACGACGCTGCGCGCGTGGCGATCGTGCCGATGGGCTTCTGCTATCCGGGCAAGGGCAAAAGCGGCGATCTGCCGCCCCGGCGCGAATGCGCGCCGCTGTGGCATGAACGGGTGCTGGCCTGCCTGCCCGAAGATCGGCTGACGCTGCTGGTGGGCAGCCATGCGCTGGCGGGTTATGTGCCGCGGCGCGTGCCGGGCGGTTCGGCGAAGGCGTCGATGACCGACATCGTCGCCGATTTCCGTCGATACGGCCCCAACGTGTTCCCACTACCGCACCCGTCGTGGCGCGTCGTGCTGTGGATGCGCCAGTATCCGTGGTTCGAAGCGGAACTGCTGCCTGCGCTGCGCGCCGCGGTTTGCGCCCGGCTGCAGTTGTAACACCGGGCGCCAATCCACAACGATGGCGCCCGGCTATCCCAGCGGCAAGGCCGTGCTGTACAGCACCTGCTTCAGGGCAAAGCTGGAGCGGATGCTGGCCACGCCGGGAATGCGCGTGATTTGATCGATGATCAGCCGCTCCAGCGCCTCCACGTCCGGCACCACCACGCGCAGCAGGTAATCGGCGTCGCCGGACATCAGATAGCACTCCATCACCTGCGGCAGGGCCGCGATCTTGCGCTCGAACGTGTCCAGCGTTTCGCGGCGCTGCTTGTCCAGCGACACCGAAATGAACACCACCACCTTCAAACCCAGCCGCCGCGCGTCGAGCAGCGTCACGCGGCGCGAGATCACGCCGATTTTTTCAAGGCGCTTCACCCGCGCCAGACACGGCGAGGCAGACAGATTGATGCGGCTGGCCAACTCCACATTGGTCAGGCTGCCGTCCCGCTGCAATTCGTGAAGGATCCGGATATCGGTGGCGTCGAGGTCGATGTCCAGCATATTCCGCTTTCAATAATTGAATAAGCGGCATTCTATGCTGAATAAGCCCATCCGCACAGTGTGATCCGGACAATGCTGCGGCGCAATGAATCGTAGACTTTCCCTATCGAAACCCGTCTCGAAACGGCCTGAAAAGCCCCTCGCGCCATGTCCGCCCCCGCCTCTGCCGCCACCCCCGCCGCAAACAGCCTCAAGTCGTTTCTGCCGTTGATCGGCGCCGTACTGATCTGGGGCGGCAACTGGCCGGTGATGAAATTCGGCCTGTCGCACGTCAGTCCGCTGTGGTTCGCGGCGCTGCGCTTTGGCTCGGCGGCAATCATCAGCTTCGTGGTGCTGGGCGCGATGCGGCGCGTGCGCTGGCCCACGCGCGCGGAGTGGCCATTGGTGGCGGGCGTCGGCCTGTTGCAGATGGCAGCCTTCACCGCGCTGGCGCTGTGGGCGCTGCAGTATGTGCCGCCTGGGCGTGCCTCGGTGGTGGCCTACGCCACGGCGATCTGGGTGATTCCGATGTCGTCGCTGGTGCTGGGAGAACGCCCGTCGCGCTGGCAATGGCTGGCCACCGCCTTCAGTTACGCCGGCATCGGCGTGATCGTCGCGCCGGCGCTGGGCGGCTGGCAACTGCATGCCGTGATGGGCCTGACCATGCTGCTCGGCGCCTCGCTGGCGTGGTCGATCAGCATCATTCAACTGCGTGCGAATCGTCACGTGCGGCTCGGCGCGGACATGATTCCGTGGGAATGCGCGGTGGCAACGGCGCCGCTGGTGGTGCTGGCCTGCCTGCGCGACGGCGCGCCGGACGTCTCGGCCATGGCCGCCATCTGGCCGGCTATCGCCTATACCGGGCCGCTGGCCACGGCGCTGACGTTCATTGTCGTGCTCAATGTCACGCAGTCGCTGCCGCCGGCCGCCACGTCCATCGCAATGCTCGGGGTGCCGGTGATCGGGCTGGTGTTGTCGGCGATGGTCTGGCACGAGCGCATTTCGGCCGATCTCTCCGCCGGGCTCGCGCTGATTGCGCTGGGCGTGGTAACCACGGCGCTCGCGCCGCGCCTGGGCCGCCTCGGCCGCTTGGGCGGATCGGGCGTGCGCTGAGCGGCGCGCGCCTTCCGCGTGCGCTTGCAGCGCTCAGGGCTCGACCGACGGTTCGCGCTTGAGCGTGCGCAGCACGAAGGTGGAATGGCTGTGGCGCAGGCCCGGCAGCTTGTACAGCTTGTGCCGCAGAAATTCCTCGTAGCCTTCGGTGCCGGCCACGGCCACCTTGATCAGATAGTCATACTCGCCCGTCAGCAGATGGGCTTCCAGCACCTCGGGCAGTTGCGCCAGCGCTTCGCCAAACCGATGCAGCATGTCGTCGTCATGGCGGTCGAGCGTGACCTCGATCAGCACGGTATCGGGCAATCCCAGCGCCTTCTGGTTCAGCAGCGCGGCGTAGCCGCTGATCACGCCGGCGTCTTCCAGTGCTTTCACGCGATTCCAGCATGGCGTGGCCGACAGCCCGACACGTTCGGCCAGCCGGGCGTTGGAAATGCGCCCGTCGCGGCGCAGCTCGCGCAGGATGCGGCGGTCGATGTCATCGAGTTTGGGGATGGTTGTCACGACAGAAATGGGATCGGTAAAAAGAATTTACCGATAATCTAAACCATCTCGGATAATTCTTCTCCATTTAGACAAGTTTCGAAGAAACTTCAGAAGCCCATTTCGCGGCGGCGCTGGTACATTTGCCTGACCGCTTTTGCTTCGCTCCTCCACATTCTCCGGACCCGTGTCATGTCGCTGCCATCGCTCCAACTCGCCCTTCAGCTCGACCGCGCCGATGTCTTCGGCAGCCTGGAATGGGTGCTGGCCAACGCGCGCCGCACCGGCCTGACACTGCTGCAACTGCGTTTCGACGCCGAACGGGCCAACGCGGTCCATCTGCGCTGCGAAGCCGCATTGGCGGATCTGCTGCAACTGTTCGTGCGTCGTGTGGCGCAGGGCGTCGACGTCACGATCGTCGATGCGGAATTCTCGGAAGACGCGCCGGCCGACGACGCACCCAACGCCGACACGCTGGTACTGGTGGCCTGACGCACCTACGCGTCGCTTAACAGCTCGATGCCGTCCAGATCGGCCGCGCAGATGTCGCGCACGATGGCAACGAAATCGTCCACGTAGGGGCGATCCGCAATCGGCGCCGGCACCGTCGCATACAGCTCGCTCCACAGCCCCTTGGTGCCGATACGCTTGGCCAACACGTAATCGTGGTCGACGTAGTTCTTGACGCCCCAGTTCGGCAGCGCAGCCACGCCGCGGCGGCTGGCCACCAGTTGCAGCACGGCCACGGTCAGCTCCGCCGTGCGTCGCTCCAGGTGGATGCCGGCCGGCTCCAGCACCTCGCGAATCAGGTCGATGCGCTGCGTCGGCACTGGGTAGGTAATCAGCGTCTCGCCCGCCAGATCGACCGCTTCGATGCGGCGCTTGTTGCGCAGCCGGTGTTCGTTGGCGATCACCGCCAGGATCTCGAAGCGGAACAGCGGCGCCACGCGCAGACCGCGTTTGGTCGGCGGCCTGGATCCGATCACCATGTCGGCCTTGCCCTGGGTCAGCAACGCCAGCGGATCGGCATGAAAGCCCGCCACCAGATCGATCTCCACTTCGGGCCAGCGCCGCCGGAATTCGTCCATCACCGGCATCAGCCAGTCGAAGCAGGTATGGCATTCCAGCACCACGCGCAGCTCGCCTCGGGTATCGCTTTGCAGGCGCAGCAGGTCGCGTTCGGCGGCACTGATGGCGGCCAATGTGTCGCGCGCCAGCGCTAGCAGGCGCTCGCCCGCCGCCGTGAAACGCAGGCCCTGGCGCGTGCGGTCGAACAACGGCATGCCGTAATGGGCCTCGATGGCCTTGATCTGATGCGATAGCGCCGACTGGCTCACGTGCACGCGTTCGGCGGCCGTGGCCAGCTTGCCCGAATCGGCAATCGCCACCAACGAACGGAAGTGCCGGACTTCAATCATCGTGACCTGCCGTGGTGAGTTGAATGAAATTCATACATTGTTTAAAACTTGTCGCTTGATTCATTCTAGCCGCGATTCCACACTGTGCGCCACATCAGCCTTTAACGGAGCGCCCCCATGGCACGCACACACATCCTTGGTTTTCCGCGCATCGGCGCACGCCGGGAACTGAAATTCGCGCAGGAAGCCTTTTGGCGCGGTGAAACGTCGGAAGCGGCACTGCGCGACACGGGCGCCGCGCTGCGCCGCAAGCACTGGCAGCTCCAGGCCGACGCCGGCCTGGCCAGCGTGGCGGCTGGCGACTTTGCCTGGTACGACCACATGCTCGGGCTTACCGCGCTGCTCGGCGCGCTGCCAAAGCGCTTCGGGTTCGACGCCGCTGCGCTGACCCTGCCCCAGTACTACGAACTGGCCCGAGGCAATACCGCGCAACCGGCCATGGAAATGACCAAGTGGTTCGATACGAACTATCACTACATCGTCCCCGAACTCGATGCCGACAGCACGTTCGAAGGCGGCCCGACGTGGTTCTTCGATGAGATCGACGAAGCGCTGGCGCAGGGCCTCGCCGCCCGTCCGGCACTGGTCGGCCCGGTCACCTACCTGTGGCTGTCCAAATCGCATGTCGCGGGTTTCGACCGGCTTGCGCTGCTGCCCCGCGTGATTGCCGCCTATCGGCGCATCCTGTCGCAACTGCAGGCACGCGGGATCGAGTGGGTGCAGATCGACGAGCCCGCGCTGTGCCTCGACCTGCCCGCGCCGTGGCTCGACGCCTTCGACCACGCTTATGCGGCGCTGGCGGATTCCGGCGTGAAGCTGCTGCTGGCCACCTATTTCGATACCGCCGCGCCCCATGCCAAGCGCGCCGCCGCGCTGCCGGTGCACGGTTTTCATATCGATCTGGTGCGTGCGCCCCAGCAGCTTGCGGATTGGCTCCAGATACTGCCCGCGCACGCGGTGCTGTCGGCCGGCGTGATCGACGGCCGCAATATCTGGCGCGCCGATCTGCGCCGCGTGCTGGACACCGTGCGGCCGCTGCACGCCGCGCTGGGCGATCGGCTGTGGCTGGCGCCATCGTGCTCGCTACTGCATGTCCCCGTATCGCTCGATGCCGAAACGCGGCTCGATCCGGAACTGAAATCGTGGCTCGCATTCGCCACGGAAAAACTCGACGAGCTGCATACGCTGGCCGTGGCGCTCGATCAGGGCGAAGCCGCGGTGGCGCAGCAACTGGCCGCGTCCGACGCCGCGCAGGCCTCGCGGCGCACGTCGCGGCGCGTAGTGAATCTTCAGGTGCAGAACCGCCTGGCCGCGCTGACCGCGGACATGGCCGATCGCCACAGCCCGTTCGAGACGCGCATCGAACGTCAGCGCGCCGCGCTGGCGCTGCCGCCGCTGCCCACCACCACGATCGGATCTTTTCCGCAAACGCCGGCGATCCGCCAGACCCGTGCGGCATTCAAGCGGGGGGACATCGGCGCGCTCGATTATCTGGAACGGATGCGCGCCGAGATCGAATTCGCGGTGCGCAAGCAGGAAGCGCTGGGCCTGGACGTGCTGGTGCATGGCGAGGCCGAGCGCAACGACATGGTCGAATATTTCGGTGAACAGCTGTGCGGCTATGCATTCACCGAGAACGGCTGGGTGCAGAGCTACGGCTCGCGCTGCGTGAAGCCGCCGGTGATCTTCGGCGACGTATATCGCCCGGAGCCGATGACCGTGGAGACCGCTCGCTACGCGCAGTCGCTGACCGACAAGCCAGTCAAGGGCATGCTGACCGGCCCGGTGACGATGCTGCAGTGGTCGTTCGTGCGCGACGATCAGCCCCGTTCGGTCACCACCCGGCAGCTTGCGCTGGCGATTCGCGATGAAGTGTGCGATCTGGAGCGCGCGGGCATCCGCATCATCCAGATCGACGAGCCGGCGCTGCGCGAAGGCCTGCCGCTGCGCCGCGCGGACTGGGCCGAGTACCTGGAGTGGGCGGTCGAGGCGTTCCGCCTGGCCGCAGCCGGCGTGGCCGACGACACGCAGATCCACACCCATATGTGCTACGCCGAGTTCAACGACATCCTGCCGGCCATCGCCGCCATGGATGCCGACGTGATCACGATCGAGACCTCGCGTTCTGCCATGGAACTGCTGGAAGGCTTTGGCGATTTCGATTATCCCAACGAGATCGGCCCGGGCGTCTACGACATCCACTCGCCGCGCGTGCCGGGTGTGGACGCCATCACGCGGCTCTTGGAACGTGCGTGCGAGGTCATCCCGCCGGAGCGCTTGTGGGTCAATCCAGATTGCGGGCTGAAGACGCGCGGCTGGCCCGAAACCGAGGCGGCGCTGGCCAACATGGTCAGTGCGGCGCGCCAGTTGCGCGCCAGGCTGGCGGGCCAGGCGCCGCTCCACTGGAAGCGGGTCACGTCGCCGACCGCACGGCCTGCTGCCAGCGCCCACACGCACGGCGCGGCGTGCGGTCCCGGTTGCGCGGGACAGGCGGCGGTCTGACGGCAGGGTGCGGCAACGCCGTGCACGAAACAACCTTGCTTATGCGCTAAAGCGCACGCTGCGACGCTGTGACACATAGTGTCGCAGCGCCCCGCTCCGTATCCTTGCGGTCGAGCCAAACCAACAAGATCGCGCTGCGCCCCATGTCGGCGCGGCCATCGACCGCAAGCAATGAAAAGAACCACCTCATGGCGCCGTGCCGCGGTGCTGCCCGCTGCCGCCTTGTCCGGCGCCGCACTGGCGCAAGGCGCGCAGATCGCGTCTCCCGTCCTGCCCACCGTCACCGCCACTGCAGCGGCCGAAGGTTCGCTGACTGCGCCCGGCGTGGCGCAGCAGCGGCAGTCGCTGTTCCAGTCGGCCGGATCCGTCGGATTCGTCGACGCGGCCACCTATACCAACACCTACGCCAACGATCTGCGCGACGTGCTCAAGGACGCACCGGGCGTGTACGTGCAGGAGCGCTACGGCCAGGAACTGCGCCTGTCGATCCGCGGCTCGGGCGTGGCGCGCGGCTATCACACGCGCGGGCTGGAAATCCTGCAGGACGGCGTGCCAACCAACTTTGCCGATGGCAGCGGCGATTTCTACCAGATCGACCCGCTGGCGTTGTCGGCGGCCGAGGTCTACAAAGGCGGCAATGGACTCGCGTATGGCAGCACCACGCTGGGCGGCGCGCTGAATTTCACCACGCCCACCGCATTGACTGCCGATGCGAAGAACATGGTGCGTATCGACGGCGGCAGCTTCGGTACGGTGCGCGGCAGTGGACAGGTGTCGCGCCAGATCGGCCAATGGGATTTCCTGGTCAATGCCACGGTCAGTCATTCGGAAGGCTGGCGCAATCACGAGCGCGGCCAATACGAGCAGTTGAACGCCAACGTCGGCTACCGCTTCAGTCCCACCGTGGAAACGCGCTTCTACTTCGGCGCCTATATTGTCGATCAGCTGCTGCCGGGTACGCTTTCGCTCAACGACGCACTGAACAACCCACGCATGGCGTCGGCCAGCGCACTGGCGGGCGATCAGGCGCGCAACACGCGCACCGAGCGCGTGGCCAACGTCACCAGCATCAAGCTCGATAACGGCCAGATCGATTTCACAACCTGGGGCATCCACAAGAGCCTGTATCACCCGATCTTCCAGGTCATCGATCAGGACAGCTGGACCTACGGCTTTGCGCCGCGCTACACCGGCAATTTCTCGCTGGGCGGCATGCGCAACCAGTTGATCGCGGGCGCGCGTTTCTTTGGCGGCAACAACCAGGCGCGTCAGTACGTCAACGTGAACGGGGATCGCGGCGCGCAGACGCTCAATGCCAAGCAGGACGCCTACAACTACGAGGCCTATCTCGAAGACCGGCTCTATGTGCTGCCCACGGTGGCGCTGATGGCGGGCGCCAAGGCATACCGCAACCGCCGCGAATATGTCGATTACGGCGGCCTGCCGGCCAATCCGATCGCCAAGTCCGACGCCGCCACCTTCAGCGGCGTCAATCCCAAGTTTGGCGTGCTGTGGGAACCGAAGCAGGATGTGCAGGCCTTTATCGACATCACGCGCAGCGCCGATGTGCCGGACTTCACCGACCTGAGCCAGACCATCGGCACTACCCAGCGCTTCGTGCCGCTGGCGGCGCAGCATGGCTGGACGCTGGAGCTGGGCACGCGCGGACGCACCGACCGGTTTGCGTGGGACGTCACGGCATATCGGTCGCTGCTGCGCGACCAGCTGCTGCAATACACCGTCAGCCCCGACGTCCCCGCCGCCACGTTCAACGCCAACAAGACCGTGCTGCAGGGTGTGGAGCTTGGCGCCAGCGCCGACATCGTGCGCGACGTGATCGGCAAGGGCGACAAGATCACGGTGTCGCAGTTGTGGAACTACAGCGATTTCCGCTTCGACAACGATCCCGTCTATGGCAACAACCGCATCGCCGGCGTGCCGACGCACGTACTGCGCACCACGCTCGCCTACAGCCGCAACAGCCGGCTGCGCGTGGCGGGCACCATCGACTGGGTGCCGACGGGCGCCTATGTCGATTACGCCAACACCTTGAAGGTGCCCGCGTATGTGCTGTTCGGCATCGAAGCGAGCTATGAATTCGAGCGCGGCGTCACGCTGTTTCTCGACGCGCGCAACCTGGCGGACAAGCGTTACGTCAGCGACTTCAGCACCGTGGCCGATGCGCGCACCGCCAACACGTCGGTGTTCTATCCCGGCGTGGGCCGCGCGTTCTATGCCGGTGTGAAGTTCAAGTTCTGAGGCTGCTCTGCCGCTTACCACCATGCCTCCCACAGGGCGGCAGGCGGCCGGGGACGTTCACAGGCGCCAGATGCACAAAGCCCTTCCCGATCGGGAAGGGCTTTTCGTTTGAGCCGTGCCGCCGAGCGGCGCGTGCGATCAGGCGATCAGTTCACGCGCTGCACCGGAGGCGGCATCCATTTGCCGTCGAGCATGGTCTGGTCGGGCCAGTACGCGCGCAGCATCAGGTTGAACGCATCGGGTGGCGCCGGCAGCCAGTTGGCGACACGCGCCGCGGCGGGGCGCTCGTACTGGATGTAGATATCGAGCGAGCCGTCGCGGTTGTAACGCAGGCGATCGCGGCTGCCGATTGCATAACGCTGCAGCTCGTTGGCAACGAACGCCTGCTTGTCGTTGTACATCGTCAGCGACCAGAACGCCTTCACGGGCGGCAGTTGGCCTTTCTCGAAGTGCAGGACATAGCGGCTGCCGCCATCGAACGGACGCCCGCTGGCATCGGCGCGCGCAGTCGGATACAGCGCATCTTCGGGCAAGTTCGCGCCGAGGCCGAACATCGCGACGGTGGCGCGACGGCCGTAGTCGACGCCATAGACACCGGTGTCGCGCCGCACGCGCCAGCCGGTGGCGCCGGCCTCGCTCTTGCGGCCCGCCGCGGCGATGCCCGCCAGCGCGGCGGTGGCGCCCTCCTGCACCGCGCGGGCCGTCGACGGCTCCAGCACCGTGGTCTTGAAGGGCTCGCCCGACTTGATGCCCATGCGCAGCATCCTGTCGACCATTTCCGCGTTTTCCGGCGGCGGAGGATTGGTCTGCAGCAACGCGGCAAGACGGCTGAAGAAGGCCTGCGCATCCATGGCGGCCACCTGTTCCACCGGTGGCGTCTCGGTATCGATCAACGTGGCCCGCGGCGCGGCCGCCTGGACGCTACGCACGCCGCGGCGCCATGCCGACAGCGGCACCAGCTTGAACTGGTCCTGCAGGCGATGCACGTTGGCGTAATCCTGCTTGCCGTTGGTCTGGATCCGGCCGATCACCCACACCATGTTGGTCGGCGAACGGATTTCCTTGACGCCCTTGGGCAGCGTCCCTTCCCAGCCGGGACCGACAATCGCGTACGCGCCGCGCCGTGTGCCGGTGGTGCGTTTGCCTGGCGCCGCAAACACGTTGGTCCACGCATCGAGCAACTGCATCACGTAATAGCGGCCGGCCGTATCGGGCACCGACATCACGAGCGGTTCCTTCGACAGATCGAGCCAAGCTATCGAATAAAGCGTGTCGGCATTGGGGCTGACCACGTCGGTGAACGACGCATCGGGGAAAGCGCGCTTGTGGGAGAACGTATTGACGGGCACGTTGGCCGTCATCACTTCACGCGTGACGTCCATCAGCACCAGCGGATAGCCGTAGGTAAATACCTCGGCCGAGAGTGTCTTCATTGCCTGGTCCGATGGAGGCTGCTCCGCGGCGGGCATATTGGCCATCGGCGCGGGCGTGGACGAGCAGGCGGAAAGAAAAGCGGCAAGCGCGACCACGCTTGCCAGTTGGCATATCGATCGATTCATGACCCCGTTTCCCTTAGGAATGGCAACCTTCCGGCCAGCGTATTGGGGCGCGTGTAGCTCCGGAGGCGCATCTGTAGGGTCGAATGATGTGCCGCGACACGAGCACTGTCAATGATTCCAGTACTCGCTTTCGGGGGGAAACGAACACTGGGAGGCCCACTGGCAAGCGATGGAGACTGCGCTTCATCGAATGCGGCTGCGGCGTGCCACTGCGTCGGCGCGGCGCACAATTCACATCCGGCAAATCTGCCAGCAATGCGCAAAGCGGCAGGCGCGCCGCAAATCCAATGAAACCAGCCGGGGAAAGAGGGGAAAAAGCCAAAGAAAAAGGGCTTCCTTTTACGGAAGCCCTTTGTCACTGCATAGGTGGCGCGGCTGGCAGGATTCGAACCCACGACCCCTTGGTTCGTAGCCAAGTACTCTATCCAACTGAGCTACAGCCGCACGCGAGGCCCGAATTGTATCGCAATTTGCATTTCGCGCAAGCGTTTTTTGAAGGGACTTTTCAGACACGTATGAGATCGCGCGCGCCGGGCACGTCACGGCACGTCCCTTCTTACCAACGATAGCGAGCGCCAAGCGTGCCGCCGGGATTTCGTCCGCCGCGCGCCTTGACCCACAGCTTGAGCCCGGTAATCGAATTGCTGTGCGCGCCGATGTTGAACGAGAACAGCCCGCGCAGCAGATCCGTATCGATACGGGTGCCGTT
This sequence comes from Cupriavidus sp. GW822-FHT06G04, assembly GCF_058799075.1. Taxonomy (NCBI): domain Bacteria; kingdom Pseudomonadati; phylum Pseudomonadota; class Betaproteobacteria; order Burkholderiales; family Burkholderiaceae; genus Cupriavidus; species Cupriavidus sp. GW822-FHT06G04. Next base: position 657,466 of record NZ_JBXALD010000003.1, read on the forward strand.
GATGTTGATGACCTTTGCGCGGTTGTCCTGCCACCAGTCGGCTTCGACAAACGGATAGACACCGTTGAGCCGCGTTGGCTTCGATCCGTACAGGCGCACGGCGAGACCGGTTGCGGTGGCTTCGCCGGGCGGCGCATCCCAGTTGCCCGATGTAGGCGACACGCCGGGCCGGTAAGCCATCTCCACGCGCGATTGCAACGTCAGGCCATTGCCGCCGCGCGATAACGGCGCGTCGAGCGACAACGCCATGCTGCGCGCATTGCCGTCGACGAAGCGCGTTGCCGTCGATGCATCGTCGACGTGGAGTGGCGGACGCGGTGCGCTGCTGAAGCGCTCCACCACACGATCGATCGAGGCCAGATTGACAGCGACGTGATCGGCGTCGCCGCTGGCTGGCAAAGGCGCGCTGTGCGATGCGTGAACGGGAATCGGCAGGTCGGGATCGTCATCGACGATCACCATGCGCGGCGGCGCCATGGCGTCGGGCGTTGCCGGTTTGGCGGCAGCGGCACCAACCGCAACGGGCGCGGGATCGGCAGGCGGCGGATCGACAAGCATTGGCGGCGCGACGAACGGCGGCACGCCTACGCTCTCTTCGGCCTGCGCCACCGCGCACGCCAGCATCGCCAACAGCAGGCACAGCGGCAGTCCAGGACGATACGGGGAATGCGCGGCAACATATCGCAACCCGACACGCCTCTCTCTCGCGAAAGTCAGCAGAACGGACATGGCGACCATCCTTGTCGGGCGTTTTGCGAACCATGCCCGATCAGCTTGAGCATAGGTCAATGGCCGTTCAATCGTTAGCCGCGAATGTGGGACCCCACGCAAGCCAAATGGACGAGTGATCGTACGAGAGAGACGGATGTCGGACGAGTCGGTCGCGCATGGGGACGCGAGCCGCGCGACCCCAAGATTGCGCTTGCAGGCGCAATCCTTTCGAGGCCAGGAAATGAAAAAGCCCTGCTCGATGAGCAGGGCTTTCTGAATTGTGGTGCCCAGAAGAGGACTCGGTCACCCGTGCGCGACCCCGGGATTGCGCCAGCAGGCGCAATCCTTTCGAGTCCTCGCGGGAAGTCCGCAGGGACTTCCCTTTCCGGGCCGGAAATGAAAAAGCCCTGCTCGATGAGCAGGGCTTTCTGAATTGTGGTGCCCAGAAGAGGACTCGGTCACCCATGCGCGACCCCGGGATTGCGCCAGCAGGCGCAATCCTTTCGAGTCCCCACGGGAAGTCCGCAGGGACTTCCCTTTCCGGGCCAGAAATGAAAAAGCCCTGCTCGATGAGCAGGGCTTTCGAATTGGTGCCCAGAAGAGGACTCGAACCTCCACAGTGTTGCCACCGCTAGGACCTGAACCTAGTGCGTCTACCAATTCCGCCATCTGGGCTTCGTCTCGCTGCATTGCTGCGGCGATGCGAAGAACGTGATTATGCTGAGGCAGTTGCCTGGTGTCAACACCCTGCCGACAGAAATCGAAAAATTTCCGTCGACGCGGTCACGGCCGGTGTAGCCGGAAGTCGACATGTGCCGGCCGACCTTCCAGCGACAGCGTCGCCGTGGCGGGCGCCGTGCGGGCCACCACCTTGCCGGCTCGCATCACCAGCAGCCGCGTGGCGCGCAGGCGAATCGCCTCGACCGGGTCGCGCGCCTGCAGCAGCACCAGGTCGGCGCGGCAGCCGGGCGCCACGCCGTAGCCGTCGAGCCCCAGAATGGCCGCCGGCGTTTCGGTGACGGCGCGGAAGCAGGCGCGCATGGCGTCCTGTCCCGTCATCTGGGCTACGTGCAGCCCCATGTGGGCCACTTCCAGCATGTCGCCGGAGCCCAGGCTGTACCAGGGGTCCATCACGCAGTCGTGGCCGAATGCGACGGGAATGCCGGCCGCCAGCATTTCCGGCACGCGGGTCATGCCGCGCCGCTTCGGGTAGGTGTCGTGGCGGCCCTGCAGCGTGATGTTGATCAGCGGATTGGCGATCGCCGCCACGCCGGCCTCGCGCATCAACGGCAGCAGCTTCGACACGTAGTAGTTGTCCATTGAATGCATCGACGTCAGGTGCGACCCCGTAACCCTGCCCTGCAGGCCCAGCCGCACCGATTCGCTCGCCAGCGTTTCGATATGACGCGACATCGGATCGTCGCTTTCGTCGCAGTGCATGTCCACGCGCAAGCCGCGGCTGGCAGCCTCTTCGCACAGCAGCCTGACTGACGCCGCGCCGTCGGCCATGGTGCGCTCGAAATGCGGAATGCCGCCGACCACATCGACGCCCATATCGAGCGCGCGACGCAGGTTTTCCAGCGCACCGGCGCTGCGCAGCACGCCGTCCTGCGGAAACGCGACCAGTTGCAGATCGAGATAGGGCTTCACACGCTCGCGCACGTGCAGCAGCGCTTCGGTGGCCAGCAAGCGGGGATCGCACACATCGACATGCGAGCGGATCGCCAGCAGCCCCTTGGCAACAGCCCAGTCGCAATACGCCAGCGCGCGCTCGACGATCGCGTCCTGCGTCAGCAGCGGCTTGAGTTCGCCCCACAGCGCAATGCCCTCCAGCAACGTGCCCGATTGATTCACACGCGGCAAGCCGAAGGACAGCGTGGAATCCATATGAAAGTGCGCGTCGACGAACGGCGGCGAAACCAGTTGGCCGGCCGCGTCGATTTCCTCGGCGGCGCTGGCCTGCAATGAAGTGGCCACGGCCGCGATCTTGCCGTCCGCGATGCCGATGTCGACATCGTTACGGCCGTCGGGTAGGTTGCAGTGACGCAGGATGGTATCGAGCATGAAATTTGGTTCCGTAGGAATGATCAGCGCTCGCCTTTGCGATACGGCTTCATCAGGGCTTGCGGGTAGGCCGCTCGACGCGCGACCAGCACCAGCGCCAGGATCGAGAGGATATACGGCAACATCAGGTACACCTGATACGGCAGCGCCGGCAGCCCCGGCAGTGTGGCCCCGCCTTGCTGCAGCCGCAGTTGCAGCGCGTCGAACGCCGCGAACAGCAGCGCGCCGAGCAGCGCGCGCCCGGGCCGCCATGACGCGAACACCACCAACGCCACGCAGATCCAGCCGCGCCCGTTGATCATATTGAAAAAGAACGCATTGAAAGCCGACAGCGTCAGGAAGGCGCCGCCGATCGCCATCAGTGCCGAACCGGCCATGATCGCGCCGATGCGCACCGCCGTCACACGAATGCCCTGCCCTTCAGCCGCCGCGGGATTCTCGCCGACCATGCGCAAGGCGAGTCCCAATGGCGTGCGATACAGCAGCCACGCAATCACCGGCGTCATCACCAGCGCGAGCAGCGTCAGCGCTGTTTCCGCCGCCATCACCGTGCCGATCAGCGGCACATCGGCCCACCACGTCATCGGTGCGAAAGGCGTGATGGTTGGCGGTGTCGATACCTGCGCAAAGCCCAGGCGATACGCGTAATAGGACAGGCTCGTCGCCAGCATCGTCACGCCAAGTCCCGCCACGTGCTGCGACAGTGCCATCGACACCGTGAGCCAGCCATGCAGCAGACCAAACGCCAGACCGGCCCCGGCCGCCGCCGCCACGCCGCCCCACAGCGGCAGCCCGTGGTAGACGGCCAGCCAGCCGCAAAACGCGCCGGCCACCATGATGCCCTCGATGCCAAGATTCAATACGCCCGCGCGTTCGCACAGCAACACGCCGAGCGTGCCGAAAATCAGCGGCGTTGCCACGCGCAGCACGGCAATCCAGAACGGCGCGCCCGCCAGAATATCGAACAGTTCCATCACGCAGCCTTTCCGGCGCGATCGAATCGCACGCGATAACGGGTCAGCATCGTCGCCACCAGCATTGCCAGCAACGCCACGGCCACGATCACATCGGCGATCGTGTTGGGCACGCCGACCGCGCGGCTCATGCCATCGGCGCCCACCAGGATGCCCGCCACGAACACCGCCGCGGCCACCACGCCAAGCGGATGCAGGCCGGCAAGCATGGCGATCACCACGCCGGTATAGCCATACCCGGGCGACATATCGAGCGTCAGGTAGCCGGTACGGCCCGCCACCTCGACCACGCCGGCCAGTCCGGCCAGCGCGCCGGACAGCGCAGCGGCGAGCAGCGTGACGCGCGCCACCGGCATCCCCGCAAACGCCGCGGCGCGCGCATTGGCGCCCACTGCGCGCATCCGCAGGCCGAATACCGTGAAGCGATTGATCGCCCAGATCGCGGCCGCCAGCGCCACCGCGATAAGCAGCCCACTATGTACGCGCGAGCGTTCCATCAGGCGCGCGAGTTCCAGTTCGGGAACCAGCGCGACCGACTGCGGCCATCCCATCGCCAGCGGGTCCTTCATCGGGCCATCGAGCATCGTCGATACGCCGAGCAGCACGATGAAGTTCAGCAGCAGCGTGGTGACCACCTCGTCGACGCCAAAGCGCATCTTGAGCACCGCCGGCACCAGCAGCAACAGCGCACCGGCCAGCATCCCGGCGGCCACCATCAGCCCGAACAGCACGCCGGTGGGCAGCGACGCGGCCCACGGTGCGGCGGCGCCATCGACTTGTCCGCCCACGGCCACCGCCGCCAGCGCGCCCAGATACAGCTGGCCTTCCGCACCGATATTGAACAGCCGCGTGCGAAACGCCACGGCAACGGCAAGGCCCGTGAGGATCAGCGGCGTGGCGCGCGTGAGTGTCTCGGACCATGCAAAGCGCGATCCGAATCCACCTTCGAGCAACAACAGGTAGGCCTTGCCGACCGGCGCGCCAGCACAGGCCACCAGCAGCGCGCAGATCAGCAGTGTCACTACGATCGCGCCAACCGGCGCCATCACCAGCGCGGCACGCGATGTGCCGGTGCGTGCTTCAAGCCGCATGGACCACCTCAGCGTCGCTGACGTCGCGCGCGCTATCGGCGCCCGCCATGGCCAGTCCCAGCGTTCCCAGCGTCCAGTGCGACGTCGGTTGCGCGGCCGTGAGATGGCCGGCGTGCATCACCGCGATGCGATCGGATAGCGCCATCAATTCGTCCAGATCCTCTGAAATCAGCAACACTGCCGCGCCGGCCGCCGCCGCTTCCAGCAACTGGCGATGCACATAGGCCACCGCACCGATGTCGAGTCCCCACGTCGGCTGGCTGGCCACCACGAGGCGCGGTGCGCCGGTGCCGCGCACGGACAGAGCGCGGCCCAGGATCAGCTTTTGCATGTTGCCACCGGACAGCGCACGCGTTGGCGTATCGATACCGCCGCCGCGTACGTCGAATCGCGCCACCAGATCGTTTGCAAAGCGCCGTGCCGCGCCGCTGCGGATAACGCCGGTCCGCACGAAGACTGGATTGTCGAGTTGCTCGGCGATGGCGTTTTCCCAAATCACAAGATCGCCCACCGCGCCTTCCGCATGACGATCCTCCGGAATCCGCGCCACGCCGCTGCGGATCCAGCGATGCGGCACGGCCGGCAATTGTTTGCCATCGACACGGACGCGCCCTGCCGTCGCCGCGACGGCGCCACTGAGCAGCGCGGCGAGCGCGACCTGACCATTGCCCGACACGCCCGCAATGCCGAGAATTTCCCCGGCGTGAATCTCGAGCGAGACCGCATGCAAACCAGCCCGCCCTTGCGCGGCCGGCACGCTTGCGCGCTCCAGCGACACCACCACATCGCGCGTGGCCGTGCTTGCCTCGCGGGTCGGCATCTCGACGTTGCGACCCACCATCAGTTCCGCCAGCTCAGCCTTGTGCGTGCCGGCCGCCATGCGCTCGGCCACCAGCTTGCCGGCGCGCAGCACCGCCACGCGGTGCGACACGCGTAATACCTCGTCGAGCTTGTGGCTGATGAACACCACCGAAAGTCCTTCCGCGATGAGCTGCCGCAGCGTGGCAAACAGGCTGTCCGCCTCCTGCGGCGTCAGCACGGCGGTCGGTTCATCGAGAATCAGGATGCGCGCGCCGCGATACAGCGCCTTGATGATTTCCACGCGCTGCCGTTCGCCCACCGAGAGCGATCCCACGCGCGCCTGCGGCGACACCGCCAGCCCGAAGCGCTGGGCGAGATCATCGATGCGCGCCCGCGCCCTGGCGCGCTGCTGACGCCAGCGCCATAGCGGCTCGGTGCCGATCACGATGTTGTCGAGCACGGAAAGGTTGTCGGCCAGCGCGAAATGCTGGTGCACCATGCCCACGCCCGCAGCCAGCGCGGCGCGTGGATTGCCTGGCGGCAGCACGGCGCCATCCACTTCCACTGCGCCGCCGTCCGCGACGTAGTGACCAAACAGGATATTCACCAGCGTGCTCTTGCCGGCGCCATTTTCGCCGAGCAGGGCCAGCACTTCGCCGCGATACAGCTCCAGCGAAATGTCGTCGTTGGCCACCAGCGACCCAAACCGCTTGGTGATATGCGAAAGCCGGAGAACCGGCGAACCATCGAGGGGCATCGATCAATCAGAAGTCAGCAAGAAGCAGGCCCCGTCCGGCAAGGGACGGGGCGCCTGGCCAGCGCAACGCGGATCTGTCAGCGCACAACGCCGCCATGCGGATCCGCGTCGGTCATGGCACCTGTCACAACGTCGCCGTCACGGCGTCGATTTCGGCTCGGTTTCCACCACCTTGATAGTGGTCTTGCCATCGAGAATCGCGCGTTCCTTGGCCTTGACCTTGGCCATCACGTCGGCAGGCACCTTGCCCTCGAACGTGCCCAGCGGGGCAAGCTCCGCGCCCTTGTATTTCATGAGCGAGTACTGGCCGTAATCCTCGTTCTTGAACTGCCCCGACTTCACCTTGGAGAGTGCGGCGGCGATGGTCGGCTCCATGTTCCACAACGCGGAGGCCACCACCGTGGTTGGATACTGCGGCTGCGTGTTGATCACGTTGCCGATGGCCAGCTTGCCGCGCTCCTTAGCGGCGTCGGACACGCCAAAGCGCTCGGCGTAGAGCACATCGGCGCCCTTGTCGATCATCGCGAACGCGGCCTCCTTGGCCTTGGGCGGATCGAACCACGAGCCGATAAAGCTGACCGTGAACTTCACCTTCGGATTGACCTCGCGTGCGCCTTCCATGAACGCATGCATCAGGCGATTGACTTCCGGAATCGCGTAGCCGCCGACCATGCCGATATGGTTGGTCTTGGTCATGCCGCCCGCGATCATGCCAGTCAGGTACGACGGCTCCTGGATGTAGTTGTCGAACACCGAGAAGTTGGGCGCCTGCGGCTTGCCCGACGATCCCATCAGGAAAGCGGTCTTCGGATAGTCCTTTGCCACCTTGCGCGCCGCGCCTTCCACCGCGAACGATTCACCAACGATCAGCGCCGAGCCCTGTTCCGCATACTGACGCATCACGCGTTCGTAATCGGCATTCGACACGCTTTCAGAAAACACGTAGTCGATCTCGCCACGCGACTTGGCCTCGTTGAGCGCCTTGTGGATGCGCGACACCCACTGCTGCTCCACGGGCACCGTGTAGACCGCGGCCACCTTGATCTTCGACTGGCCGTAGGCCGCTGGCGACAAACCGATAGCGGCCAGCGCCGCGGCGGCTGCGGCGGCCTTCATCCAGTTGCGGCGATCGCTTCCGTTGTGCATGAATTCACTCCCCTTTTCTACGTTGTGCGCGCGCGTAGCGCGTGATTTGACAGCGATATTCGTGGCAATGCCTTGCGGCTATGGCGCGCCAGCCGCACCGCGGCTTTCCTCGCGCAGCCCGCAGCCGCGCAGCATCAGCGTCACCAGATGCTCCGTGGCGCGCTCGAAGTCCTCCGCATCGAGCTGGCTCACGCCCAATACGGCACAGACTTGCGCTTCGAAATCGGCATAGGTCTGGGTCGATGCCCAGATCGTGAAAAACAGGTGGTAGGGATCGACGGGCGCCATATGGCCGTCGTCGATCCATGCGCGGATCACCATGGCCTTTCGCTCGATCAGCTCGTGCAGCACCTGACGCAGTACGCCGCCGATTTCCGGTGCGCCGTGCAGCAGTTCATTGGCGAACACGCGCGACGCGTCGGGGTGACTGGCAGAAAGCCGCATCTTGGCGCGGATGTACTGTTCCAGTGCGAGACGTGGATCGTGCTCGGCGCTGATGATGTCCGTCTCTGATAGCCACAGCTGCAGCGTATGCGCCAGCACGGCGCGATACAGCGCCTGCTTGGTACGAAAGTAGTAATGCAGATTCGATTTCGGCACGCCCGCGCGCGTGGCGATGTCCGCCATGGTGGCGCCGGCAAATCCCGCGCGGGCGAAGACATGTTCCGCCGCGCGCAGGATCAGCGCCTCGTTCTCCTGGCGAATACGCCCGGCCGATTCGCGCGCCAGGGGCGCGCATGCCTGCGCGGCCATCATTTGGTGCCATACAGCCGGTCGCCGGCGTCGCCCAGACCGGGCACGATGTAGCCGTGCTCGTTCAATTCGTCATCGATCGCCGCGGTCACGATGGCGACGTCCGGATGCGCCGATTGCAACGCGTGCAGACCGGGGCGCGAGGCGATCAGGCAGACGTATTTCATGGTGGTCACGCCCGCCTCCTTGAGGCGGTTGATCGCAGCAATGGCCGAGTTGCCGGTGGCCAGCATCGGATCGACCACGATTACAAAGCGTTCCTGGATGTCCTCGGGCATCTTGAAGTAATACTCGATCGGTTCCAGCGTTTCGGGGTCGCGATACAGGCCGATATGCCCGACGCGCGCGGCTGGCAACAGGTCGAGCATGCCGTCGAGAAAGCCATTGCCTGCGCGCAGGATCGACACCAGGCACAGCTTCTTGCCCGACAGCACTGGCGATTGCATCGGCGCGATCGGCGTCTTGATCGCCACGGTTTCCATGGCCAGATCGCGCGTGGCCTCGTATGTCAGCAATTGGCTGATTTCGCGCACCAGGCGGCGAAAGTTGTCGGTGGTGGTGTCCTCGCTGCGCACCAGGGTGACCTTGTGCTGTACCAGCGGATGGTTGACCACCATTAACGCTGGCGATGCAGCCCCGGTTTCGGCAAAAGCCTGCGCGACGGGTTGGGCCGCGGCGGACATGTCGTTCATGATGCGCTCCTTGGTTTCAGGCGTTTGCATGGGCCGGACGCAGCGGGCCCTCGCCCGCCTCGCATTGGCTGACTGACACTGCGTTTGCGTTGGCGACTACTGTGGTTGCCACGTTCGGCGCCGCGTCCTGCGCGGCGCATTACGTAGCGTTGCGCGATAAAAGGCGTCAGAACACGGTGCCGTCGCTCTGGATTGCAAAGGGCGGCGGCCCGCCGGGCGGGCGGCGTTGCGCGGCGATACGTCGCCCGGCGGCCCAGGTGCCGCCTTCCAGCACGCGCGCCAGCGGGAATTCATCGGCCGACAAACCCAGCGCCTGCCGCACGCCATCGGCCACGAGATCGAGCCCCGTCACGGTCAGCGCACGCCATTCGACAATCTCGGGCTCGTCCACCGTGTGCGTGCGATGGGCGAATTCGCTATCGCGCGGCACGGTCAGTTCGAAGTCGTAGAGCAGCCCGCCATTGCGGTACTCCGGCAGGCCTGTGAGCGCGTCCAGCCCCACCACGACCAAGCCGCCGTCCTCGAGCGGCTCCAGCAGCGAATAGGTGAGCCATTGGGTGAGCTTGTGGAACGGCACCAGCCCGTCCGGCGCAGCCTGGTGACGCCAGCAGTCGCCCAGCGAAATCCCGTCGAGCTGCACTCTGCCCGGCCACACCGGGCCCAGCGCCACCAGCAACGTGCGCAGCACGAAACCGGCTTCGATGCGGCCGTCCTGGGCGTGAGCGGCCAGATAGTCGAACAGATTGCCCAGCCGCGCCGGCGTGCCGAACACCGCGGGCGTGGCCTGCATCACCTCGCCGAGGCGTCGCAACAGCCCCGCGCGCCCTTCCAGGCCAACCAGCGGATTGTGCTGCGCCACCTGGAACGCCGTGGCAATCGTCGATGCGTCGATACGCGCCAGGCGTTCGGCGTCGGCGCGCAGCGGATCGCCGGGCTCCGCAGAAAAACCGCCCCTGGCGAACAGATCGAAGCTGGCCACGCCGAGCCCTTCCGAACGCGTCAGCATCATGTCGCTGGCGGGATCGCGGTAGCGCCAGTCGGGTCCCGCGCCGGCATCGAGCAACACGCTTGGAATCACAAGATCGATACCGATGCGCGCGCGTTCGGTGCAATGCTCGGCGCCCGACATGCCCGCGCGCTCGCACAGGATCTGCCAGCGATTGATCGCGTCCTGTCCCGGCCCGCCGCTTTCGAAATGGCGCCAGCGGCTGTGGTAGGGAACCTGCAGATCGGGATAGCGGCGGCGGATCGTCGCGGCGACATAGTCGGCAATCGCGTGGACGCGATCCGCATGCCATGTGAACAGGTCCGACTCGCCCGCCGCAACATACTCGGTCACCGCCTTGCAATGGGTGCGCACCGCTTCGCCACTGAGCAGCGCGGACGCGGGATGATCGGCGGGAACCGGGCTGTGCCAGCCGCTGCCCGTGCCGGAACCGGACGCTTCCCCTGCGGGATACTCGTTCATTCGTTCAACCCCCTGCCCTTTGCCAGGGCGAGTTCGTTGGCGTCAGGCGGCGAATAGCTGGTGAAGTAACCCGCCGCCACCTTCGCATCGATTTCCACGCGCGCATCGGCCGGAATCAGCGCCTCGGGGATCGCCACCTGCTCGACCACTTCGATGCCCTGCGCGGTCAGCGCGCCATGTTTCATATTGCTCATCGAGGCCCAACGATCGATGCGCCGGATGCCGAGCCAGTGGAATACATCGGGCATCAGTTCCTGGAACCGCATGTCCTGCACGCCCGCCACGCATTCGGTCCGCGCGAAATAGGTTTCGGCGCGATCGCCGCCCACCTGCCGCTTGCGCGCGTTGTAGACCAGGAACTTTGTGACTTCGCCCAGCGCACGGCCTTCCTTCCGGTTATAGACCACCAGGCCTACGCCGCCCTGCTGCGCCATCTCGATACACACCTCGATGCCATGCGCGAGATAAGGCCTGCATGTACAGATATCGGAACCGAACACGTCCGAGCCATTGCATTCGTCGTGCACGCGGCATGCCACCTTGGTGTCGGGCTGGCCGAGCTTGGCGACATCGCCAAAGAAGTACAGCGTCATACCGCCGATCGGCGGCAGGAACACCTTGAGGTCCGGTCGCGTGACCAGTTCCGGAAACATTCCGCCGGTCTGCTCGAACAGGCTGCGCCGCAGGACGCTTTCCTTGATGTTGAAGCGCCGGGCGATGCCGGGCAGATACCAGACCGGATCGATCGCGGCCTTGGTCACGCGCACATCGCCGTTGGCGTAGAGAATTTCGCCGTCCGGTTTCAGACGGCCCGCCGCGATGGCCGCGATCAGTTCCGGCATGTTGATATGCGCGCGCGTGATGGCGATGGTCGGGCGAATGTCGAAGCCCGCGGCGATGCGATCGGCAAACACGCTGGAAACCAGATGCCCCCAGGGATCGAGCGATACGATCTTGTCCGGGTCGCCCCACTGATCATGCGGCCCGATGGTCTCGGCCGGCGCGGTGTCGGTGAGGTCCGGCCGGTGCGCGCGTTGCAGGCTGCCCGACGCCACTGCCAGCGCGCGATAGATCGCATAGGCGCCGGCGTGCGTGCCGATGACGTTGCGCTGTACCGGATCGGTCAGGCTGGCGATCACAGGTCCGCGTTCGGCCGCCGTGGGCGCGCCCCAGTGGATGGGTTCGGCCGGCTTGTCGCGGCGCGCGTGTGAGGTCAGGACGATATGGTCGGACATGGCAGCCTCGTCTCCCGGCATCGTGCCGGTACTGGAACCTGACCAAATGGTCAGGTTTATGAATCCATACTAGGCAACACTCATGCCAACGCCCAAGTGGGGTTGTTACGGTTAGTGGCATCCCGTACGCACCGTGCATGTGCGCAACAGATGTCGACACATCGCTGATCGGGGGCGCAAACGATACATGTCGGTGCATGCGCACGCCTCCGTGCGCGGGCTGGAGTTTTAGGGTCGCGGCTATTCCGCAAGGGTCGGGCAATTTCAATACTTCAGGGCATCGAGCCGTACCGGCTCACGTCGCCCCTGGAGTTGATCGTGAAGAAGCTGCCCGCCACCGTTGTCGTCCGCGCCCTGTTGTTCATGTCTGCGGTGGTCGTCGTCCCCGCCACCGCCTTTGCCGGTCCCGCTGAAACCGCATCGCCGCTGCCCAAGGCCTGCGCGATGGTCATGCAGGGCGAGCAACCGCGCGTGCGCTGCGTCGTTTCGGGCGACCAGGACCTGGAAAAGCAACCTCCCGAGGTGGGGTCGCAAGTGATCTGGGACCGCATCATTTCCGATCCGGACACGCTGCGCGAGCTGCGGCCCACGTTCGCCTGAAGCGCGGTGCGCAATTTCGTTTTCTTCGCTCGCCAAAACAAAAACGGCACGCTCGGTGAGAACGTGCCGTTTGTATTTCAGGCGTCACTGCGCGGATAACGGTCAGCCGCCCACGCGTTCCCCGATGCGCCCACGCGCACGGGACGGCAGATCGGCCGTCAGCCAGTCAACCAGCCTGCGCAGCGGATTGCCCGCTTCAACATGGCGATGGAACGCCGCGCCAGCGACATTGCTGGCGATCCACGCCAGCACCATGCCCACCGCATTGGCCATCGGCTTGCCGGGCGCAACGTGCGTCACCACGGCGTTGACCATCAAGCAGACCGGAAAATGCACCAGGAATACCGAATAGGAGATCTTGCCGAAATACGCGGTGAGCCGGCCGCCGGGCCAGTGCTCCAGCCTGCCGCCGCGGCGCGAGACGGCCAGCAGCAGCGCGGTAGCCAGCGCCACGGCGATCCGCAGGCGGAAATCGACCACCAGCGCGGCCGCGCCCATCGCCGCCAATACGATCAGCGACATCGGCGAACGCTCGGGATTGGACGCCCAGAAGGCCAGCACTCCCATGCCATAGGCGCCAAAGAAATAGACGGCCCAGATGTCCCAGCTGGCATCGCGGTTGAACCAGAACAGGGACAACCCGGCCAGCGCCGCCACCAACGGCACGCCGAGCGCCAGCGCGTTGCGCGATACGGCGCGGCCAAGCCACAGCGTGAAAACCAGCAGCGCGAACAGTTGCAGATCGATGGCGATATACCAGACGCCGGCCGATAGCGCATCGACATCGAGAATGTTGTGCAGCAGCAGGATATGCGCGACAAATTGCGCGAGCTGAGGCGCCGCGGGGATCGAATCGTGGTGCATCCAGGTTCGGGCGACGGCCGCCCCGACGATGGCGATCACGATTGCCGCGGCATAAGGCACCACCAGTTTCTGATAGCGCCGCCATACGGTCGCCAGCGGCCGCGGCGTGGTCAGGTGGCCGGCCGGCGCCAGGCTGCGCGCCGCCAGGAATCCGCTAATCACCAGAAACACCTGCACCGCGATGCGCGCGTAATCGGCCAGCCAGCCGATCAGTCCGGGCGCCAGAGCGTGGGCGGCATCGGACATGGGGCCGTAGAAGGCCAGGTGGTGCAGCACGATCAGCTGTGAGCTGACCGCCTTCAGGGCATCGATACATGCCAGACGGGAAGGACGGGGGCTCATTTGTTATAGGAAAGATACAAAATGGCCCGCATTGTACCCGGAACAGTGCGCGTGGGAATGTGGATGGTGCGTAACCTTTGTAAGCGCCGATACATGTGCGCCCGGCGGGGCCGCCTGCGCCCCACATTTGGGAATTAGCTAATAAGAAACAAATACTTCGCCCTGTCAGGGGCCGGGTATACCCTTGCGTCTTTGCTAGCCTGACCCCGCCCATGTCGTCGCCTGTATTCTTCCGCTCGCTCCACCGTTCCGTTCAACGCATCGCCGCCGCCGTGGCACTCACGGCCGTCCTGGCGCCGGCCGCCCACGCCCAAAGCCCCGTGCTCGACAAGATCCGCGAAACCGGCACCATCACGCTTGGCTACCGCGAATCGGCGCTGCCGTTTTCATTTGGCGACGACAAGGGGCAGCCGGCCGGCTATGCCGTGGATCTGTGCCTGCGCGTGGCCGACGCCGCCAAGCACAAGCTGGGGTTGAAGGACCTCAAGGTGCGCTGGCTGCCGCTGACGCCGCAGAATCGCGTGCCGGCCGTCGTCAACGGACTGGTCGACCTCGACTGCGCGCCCAACACCAATACGCTCGAACGTCAGAAACAGGTGGCCTTCAGCGTGTCGCACTATGTGTCCACCGTGCGCATGCTGGTGCGCGCCGATTCGGGCATCAAGTCGTTTGACGACCTGCGGGGCAAGACCGTGGTGACCAGCGCCGGATCGACCGGCGATCGCCACGTGCGCCGCCTCAAGAGCGAATACGGATTCCGCGACGTCTACGCCAAGGACCACGGCGAATCGTTCCTGCTGCTGGAAACCGGCCGCGCCCAGGCCTTCGTGATGGACGACGTCCTGCTGGCCGGACTGCGCGCCAAGTCCAAGGACCCCTCGCAATACGTGATCGTCGGGCCGGCACTTTCGGTCGAACAGAACGCCCTGATGATGTCCAAGGCCGATCCCGAGTGGAAGCATTTGGTCGATCAGACGCTGGCCAAGACGTTTGCCAGCGCGGATGCCGCGGCACTGCAGAAGCGCTGGTTCCAGCAAGGCATCGGCGCGCGCGGCACCAACCTGGCGCTGCCGCCTTCCGCTGAAGTCCTGCAGGCCTGGAAACACCCCTCGGACGTTGTGACGGAGTAAGCATTTCCGGCGCAACGCCCCCGGAAAAGCCCTGAGTTGACGGCCCGCCACGCCTTGTCCACACTGGCCCAGCGCGGTTTTACCGGCCGGTAGAACCGGAATAACGCGAACCGCCGAAGGCGGCAACCGAGGAGAAATTTCATGAACAAGTTCATCGCCACCGCCATTGCGCTGGGTCTTGCCACCGCTTCGGTGGCCGCCGTTGCGCAGGACAAGAAGTCGTTCGATCCGTATTCGCAAGGCGCCAAGTCGGGCGAGAAGTTCGATACCTACAGCCAGGGCGCCAAGGCCGGCGACAAGTTCGACACCTACTCGCAAGGCGCGAACAAGAGCACGCGCGCCGACCTGGTCGATCAATCGGCCGCGCCGAAGAAGTCGACAAACAAGAAGGCCACTAAGAAAGCCACGCCGGCCAACTGACCCGCAGCTTCGCGCAGCTTGAAAAAACGATGAGCCCTTCCTAGCGAAGGGCTCATTGCTTTGGGGCGTCCCGGCGCCTTACCGGTTGTCGTCCTTGACGTCCAGTTCCAGCGCCGTCACGTCGATGCGCTGGACCTCGTTGTTCTGGCGGATCTCCGTGCGCAGCACGAACGCCTCGGCGGGACAGTACCAGTCGGTCACATGGAGCACGCTCGGCTCGAGCTGCAGCAGTTCGTCGCCGATCATCAGCGGGCCTAGCGATGTGCGCTTCTCGTAAGTGATCGGCATGCATTCCTTGCGCCCCATCACCGTATTGATCATCTGCCTGCGGCCCACATGGCGCGCGCTGACGATGATCGACGCATGCAGCGCCTGCATCGTGCCGACCACCTCGTCCTGGCCCAGTGGGTAGATCTTGAGCGCGACGCTGGACTGAAACGTCTCGCCGTCGAGCATGGCGCCCTCGCGGATTTCCGTGCCCGCATAGTTGAAGACGCCGCTGCCCGTAAACGACGCCTCGCCGAACATGCGCGCGTAACGCGCGCGAGCGTTGATCACGGCGTTGCGGCTGTCGATGCGCGTGCGGGCCGTGGCCGCGCTGCGGTCGATATTGATCTCGTGGACCTGATCCATCACTACGGGCGGGCCCATCAGCGCCGACAGCGCCGATTTCGAACGCACCTCGAGCTGGGCGCTGCAGCCGCGCGCCGTGCGCATCACCTCGCGCAGCGTCATGGTGATCGACATCGGCATCGATCCGTCCCCCTCCATCTGCACGCGCGAGCCGGAGCGGAACCACGGCGCGTCGCACAGCGCGGCGCCATTGGGCATCGGCGGCGTCATGCCCGATACGGGCGCCGCCGCCGGATCCGCCGCGGCGGCGGAAGCCTGGGCGCACGCCACGTTCACCCCACCCATCAGCAATAACGCCAACAGCACCGATTTCATCGCGATTCCCCGTCCCCATGGCCAAGGCGCCGTCGGATCGGGCCAGCGGCAACTCGGAATGGCGCCAGTATTCACGCGAAAACGATGGCGCGCAAATGACCCCTTCCCTGGCCGGGACGGGCCGGAAGCACCCAAACCGCAGGGCGGACAAGTCGCTCGTGCTAACATTGCGCGCCCGCGGACCCTTGCCGGCCCTGGCGGCAGCGGCGCAGCGCGGTAAAACGGGCGGCGCGCGCGGTCTTCGCAACGGCTTCGGGCGCACAGTTTGTCCACCGATTCCGGGCTTGCCGCGTTGTGGGGTGTTCGCCACAACGCAAGCCGCACAACCCGCCTCCGGTATCCCGGCCATTTCAGGAGAGATATGCGTAGTTCCTCGCCCTCGCGCCATGCCGGGCTGCCTGTCGGCATGATCGCTCTGGTAGTTGTCGCAGTGCTTCTGGTCTGGTTCGGCACGCTCGATGCCCGCCACCTGCTGCGTCCGGACGAGGGCCGCTACGCCGAGATCTCCCGCGAGATGTTCGTGACTGGCGATTGGGTCACCATCCGCTATAACGCACTGAAATACTTTGAGAAGCCGCCGTTCCACCTGTGGGTGACCACCATCGCCTACGAGCTGTTCGGAGTGGGCGACTGGCAGGCACGGCTGTGCGTGGCGCTGTCGGGCATTGCCGGGCTCGCCGTCACGATGCTGGCGGCGGCGCGCTGGTTCGGCTGCCGCGTGGGCCTGCTGACCGGTCTGGCAATGCTGGCCATGCCGATGTGGAGCGTGGCCGGCCATTTCAATTCGCTGGACATGACATTGTCTGGCGCCCTGGCCTGCGTGCTGGCGTTCATGCTGCTCGCCCAGCACCCGGACACCTCGCCGGCCGCCCGGCGCGCGTGGATGTTGGCCTGCTGGGCCGCCATGGGCGTCGCCATCCTGACCAAGGGCCTGGTCGGCATCGCCCTGCCCGGCCTGGTGCTGGTGGTCTATACGCTGGTCACGCGCGATCTGGGCCTGTGGCGCCGCTTGCACCTGCCCAGCGGCATGGTTGCGATGCTGGTGGTGACGGTCCCTTGGTTCTGGCTGATTTCCTCGCGCAATCCCGAATTCCCGCAATTCTTCTTTATCCACGAGCACTGGGATCGCTACACCTCCACGGTGCACGCGCGCAAGGGATCGATCTGGTATTTCGTGCCGCTGCTGCTGGCCGGCCTGCTGCCCTGGCTGGGCCTCACCCCGCGCATGTGGGACGTGGTGCGCGAGCGTGCGGGCGCGGCGCGCGGTGTCGGCGGCAAGCCGTTCCAGCCCGCCCTGCTGTGCCTGATCTGGTTTGCCGCAATCTTTGTGTTCTTCAGCTTGTCCGGCTCGAAGCTGCCCGGCTATATCGTGCCGGTGTTTCCCGCGCTGGCCATCCTGGCAGGCGTGGCGCTCGACCAGATCAACGACCGTTCCTGGAACCGCCAGATCAACGCGCTGCTGGTGCTGGCGGTGGTCGGGCTGGCTGCCGCGCCGGTGGTGGCCACGCTGTCGCGTCCCACCAATCCCAATGAAGTGTTCCGCGCATTCGCGGTCTATATTGGGGTAGCGTTTGCGGTACTGTTGGCCGGCATGCTGCTGGCGCGCCGCCTGCTGCGCACGCGCGGCCTGCTGCCCAGCATCGCGGCGTTTTCGCTGGCGATGTTCCTGACCTGCACGATCGGCCTGATGGGCCACGAGGTCATGGGCCGCCGCGCTTCCGGCATCGATCTCGTGCCGGCCATCAAGGCAGTGCTCAAGGACGACATGCCGATCTACGGCGTGGGTGTGCTCGATCACACGCTGCCGTTTTACCTGGGCCGCACGCTGACGATGGTGGCCCATCCGGACGAGCTGGAATTCGGCACCACGCAGGAGCCGGGCAAATGGATTCCGACCATGGACGGTTTCATCGCCAAATGGACCGACGGCAAGCCCGCGCTCGGTATCATGTCGCCGGAAACCTATGACGACCTGGCCGCCCGCGGCGTGCCTGTGTACGTGGTGGCGCGCGACATCCGCCGCGTGGTCGCCAGCAATTTCCCCGTGCCGGCGGCCGCGCCGGCCCAGCAGCCCCGAACCGCCCCATGACGCTTTCGACTTTCGCATTCATCTTTACCGGCGTGCTGCTGAACGCCTGCGCCCAGCTGCTGCTCAAGGCCGGCGTCAATGCCGTGGGCGCGATTACCATCGACCGCGCCACGCTGTTTTCCACGGCCTTGCGCGTGCTCACGCAGTGGCCCGTGATCGGCGGTCTCACGCTGTATGTGGTCAGTGTTGGCGTATGGATCATCGGCCTGTCGCGCGTGGACGTGTCGATTGCCTATCCGATGCTTTCGCTGGGCTATGTGGTCAACGCGCTGGCCGCCTACTGGCTGTTCGGCGAGATGATCGGTCCCTTGCGCATGGCCGGCATCGTGCTGATACTGGCTGGCGTCTTCCTGATTGCCCGTTCCTGATCGAACATGACTGCTTCCGCCTCGCAGGATTTCCTGCCGTTCGTACGCCCCAATATCGATGACGCCACGATTGCCGAGGTCGGCAAGGTGCTGGCATCGGGCTGGATCACGTCCGGCCCGAAGGTGCAGGCTTTCGAAGCCGCGTTGTCTGAACTGTTCGGCGGCCGGCCGGTGCGCACGTTTTCGAACGGCTCCGCAACGATGGAAATCGCGTTGCGCATTGCCGATATCGGTCCCGGCGACGAAGTCATCACCACGCCGATCACCTGGGTGGCAACGGCCAACGTGGTGCTGACCGTCGGCGCGCGCCCGGTGTTTGTCGATATCGACCCACGCACCCGCAACATCGACCTCGACGCCGTCGAGGCGGCCATCACGCCGCGCACGCGCGCCATCATTCCCGTGTACCTGTCGGGCCTGCCGGTCGATATGGACCGGCTGTACGCGATCGCCCGGCGCCACGGCCTTCGCGTGATCGAGGATGCGGCGCAGGCGATCGATTCGCGCTGGCGCGGACAGCGCATCGGCGCGCTGGGCGATCTGGTCAGCTTCAGCTTCCAGGCCAACAAGAACATCACGACCGTCGAAGGCGGCTGCCTGGTCATGAACACGCCCGAAGAGGCGCAGCGTGCCGAGCGCCTGCGGCTGCAAGGCGTGATCCGCACCGGCATGGACGGCATGGATGTCGAGGAGCCGGGCGGCAAGTTCAACCTGACCGATGTGAACGCGGCCATCGGGCTGGCGCAGTTGCAGCAGCTCGACGCCATCACGACGCGCCGCGCCCAACTGGCCGAGGAATATTTCCGTTGCGCGGCCGACGCCGGCCTGGCCGAACTCGGCATCGAACTGCCGCTGCCGCGGGATCCGTCCGCGGCAACGACCAACTGGCACATGTTCCAGGTGGTGCTGCCGGTCGATCGCCTGCAGGGCGGTGCGGCCGAGGCGCGCAAGCATGTAATGGAAGCTATGCGCGAACGTGGCGTGGGCACGGGCGTGCATTATCCGCCGATTCACCTGTTTACCTATTTCCGCTCCCTTGGCTGGCGCGAAGGCATGCTGCCGCATGCCGAACGCATCGGCCGCGGCATCGTCACGCTGCCGCTCTTTCCTGCCATGCAGGCCGCCGATGTGGCGCGGGTTTGCGAAACACTCAGCCAAACATGCAAACGTCTCTCTCACTAAGCCCGGTCGAGGTCTCGGTCGTCATTCCCGTCTACAACGAGGAAGGCGGACTGCAGGCGCTGTTCGACCGCGTCTACCCGGCGCTCGACGCGATGGGTGAATCGTACGAGGTCATCTTCGTCAACGATGGCAGCGTCGACCGTTCGCCGCAGCTGCTGGCCGCGCAGTTCCACAAGCGCCCGGACGTGACCCGGGTGATCCTGTTCAACGGCAATTTCGGCCAGCACATGGCAATCCTTGCCGGCTTCGAACACACGCGCGGCCGCATCGTCATCACGCTTGACGCGGACCTGCAGAACCCGCCGGAAGAAATTCCGCGCCTGGTGGCAGAAATGCGCAAGGGCCACGACTACGTGGGCACGATTCGCCGTCAGCGCAATGACACCGCGTTCCGGCGCTATGCGTCGCGCGCGATGAACCGTCTGCGCGAGAAAATCACCAAGATCAAGATGACCGATCAGGGCTGCATGCTGCGCGCTTATGACCGCAATGTCATCGACACGATCAACGCGTGCCGCGAGGTGAACACGTTCATTCCAGCGCTGGCGTATACGTTCTCGTCGAACCCCGTGGAAATCGAAGTCGGCCACGAGCAGCGCCACGCAGGCGAATCGAAGTATTCGCTGTACCAGCTAATCCGCCTGAACTTCGACCTGGTCACCGGTTTCTCGATCGTGCCGCTGCAATGGTTCTCGGCCATCGGCACGGTGTTGTCGATCTCGTCGGCGGGCCTGTTCGTGATCCTGCTGATCCGTCGCTTCCTGCTCGGCTCGGAAGTGCAAGGCGTGTTCACGCTGTTCGCCTTCAACTTCTTCCTGATGGGCATCATGCTGTTCGGCATCGGCTTGCTGGGCGAATACATCGGCCGCATCTACCAGGAAGTGCGCGACCGCCCGCGCTACCGTATCCAGGCCGTGCTCGAGCACAACCCGCGCGACCCGCGCCAGGAAGTCGCGTCGGAGGCATCGTGCGCGCCGTAGTCTTTGCCTATCACAATGTCGGCGACCGCTGCCTGCGCGTGCTGCACGCGCGCGGCGTCGACGTGGCGTTGGTCATCACGCACCGCGACCGTGCCGACGAAAACATATGGTTCGCGCGCGTGGCCGATACGGCGGCGGAACTGAACCTGTCGTTCCTGTACGGCGAAGACCCGACCGATCCGGCCCTGGCCGACGCCGTGCGCGCCGCGCGGCCCGACGTCATTTTTTCGTTCTACTATCGCGCCATGATCCCGGCCGAAGTGCTGGCGATCGCACCGTCCGGCGCGTTCAACATGCACGGCTCACTGCTGCCGAAATACCGCGGCCGCGTGCCGGTGAACTGGGCGGTGCTGCATGGCGAGACCGAAACCGGCGCCACGCTGCACGCGATGGAAGCCAAGCCCGACGCCGGCTATATCGTCGACCAGACTTCGGTGCCGATCCTGCCCGACGACACGGCCGGGCAGGTCTTCGAGAAAGTGACGGTAGCCGCCGAACAAACGCTGTGGCGCGCGCTGCCGGCCATGATGGCCGGCCAGACGCCCAGGCGGCCGAACCGGCTGGCAGACGGCAGCTATTTTTCCGGGCGCAAGCCCGAGGATGGCCGAATCGATTTCAACCAGCCCGCCTCCGCGGTCTACAATCTCGTCCGCGCAGTGGCTCCGCCCTACCCGGGCGCGTTCACCGAGCTTGGCGGACGCCGTTTTATCGTCGCGCAAGCGCGGCGGCTTGACAGCGCTGCGGCGCCCGCAGGCCTGCCGCGCGGGCTGCACGTCGTGGACGGTCGCATCGTCGCCATCTGCGGCGACGGCGGCGTGCTGCGCGTGCTGCAACTGCTCGAAGGCAGCAGCGCCGAACACGCCAGCCCGGTGTCCGCCACCGAGTTCCAGAACATCATCTCCGCACAGTCCACAGAGGAAAACCGATGAAAAAGGTCCTGATTCTTGGCGTCAACGGCTTCATCGGCCACCACCTGACGCGCCGCATCCTGGAAACCACGCCGTGGGAGGT